>JBEBXA010000004.1:0-108549 GCA_040391825.1 Pigmentiphaga sp. | reverse complement strand
GCCTAAGGGTGGGCTTTCGGCTGATGCCGTTTGAAATTGCTCCAGGCCAGCTAAACTACGCCTTGATCAGGCTACCGCCAATACAAGTAAGGGCCGATACGGTGCCACGGCGCGAAGATTGGAAGCCAGCCGACCAAACGTTTACTGAATATCCCTCGCATACCCGCGAGAACTGAACAACAGACATTTCCTTGATCTCCACTTGCCGGACAAGCTGTGCCGCTTCGAACAGTACCGGCCGCGACATCCCAGCATTTCATACGCAGCAAGAACCCCAGAAGCCCGTAGACATGACCACTTCCCAAGACCCTACCGACCTGCGTCAATTGCGCACCCTGCGCGATCTCCTGCGCTACGCTGTCAGCCGTTTCAATGCTGCCGGCATCGCCTTCGGCCATGGCACGCTGAATGCTTTTGACGAGGCCGCCTACTTGATCCTGCACGCCTTGCATCTGCCTATTGACCGCCTTGACCCTTTCCTGGATGCCGCCATCCTGGACAGCGAGCGGCAAACCGTGGTCGCACTTATCGAGCGCCGAATCGGTGAGCGTATTCCCTCTCCCTACCTGACCAATGAGGCCTGGTTGCACGGCCGCAGTTTCTATGTGGATTCCCGCGTCATCGTGCCGCGCTCGTTCATAGGCGAACTTCTGGAGGACGCTCTGGCTCCCTGGGTGGAAGACCCCTATTCTGTCGAATGGGTACTGGATATGTGCACCGGTTCGGGCTGCTTGGCTATCGTCGCGGCCGAAACCTTTCCGCATGCGCAGGTTGATGCCGTGGATCTGTCTGCGGACGCTTTGGCGGTGGCTCGCATCAACGTGGACAACTATGGATTGCAGGAACGGGTGGCGCTGCACCAGTCGAATCTGTTCGACAGGCTGCCCCCGGCTCAGTACGACCTCATTCTGTGCAACCCACCTTATGTCAACGCGGATTCGATGGCGGCCTTGCCGCCCGAGTACTTGCATGAACCGCAACTAGCTCTGGCTGGCGGCGCCGACGGCATGGACCTGATCAAAACCTTACTGGCCCAGGCCGCCAACTATCTGCAGCCCGAAGGCATATTGGTTCTGGAAATCGGCCACGAACGCCCCTATTTTGAACAGGCATTTCCCCATCTGGATCCGGTCTGGCTGAGCACCTCCGCCGGTGACGACCAAGTCCTGCTGTTGCGCCAAGATCAGTTGATATGAGCAAGAAGGTGTTTTTTTCGTGATACGCGCATCAGGCATTACCTTGCGTCGCGGTACGAAAGTACTGCTGGAAAACGCAGAATTCGTAGTTCACCCGGGCGAACGCGTGGGCATCGTAGGCGCTAACGGCGCGGGCAAGTCCACCCTTTTCGCCCTCTTGAATGGCCAACTAGACACCGACGCGGGTCAGGTCGTGATGCCTCCGGGCTGGCATATTGCATCCATCGCCCAGGAAATCGACGACACTGACCGCCAGGCGCTGGAGTTCGTCATCGATGGCGATACGCGGCTGCGCCGCTTGCAAACTGAGCGCAGCCAAGTCGACACCGAACACGACGGCATGCGTCTGGCTGAACTGGAATCGGAACTGTTCGATGCCGGCGCATTTTCGGCCCAATCACGCGCCGAGCAACTGCTGGTCGGCTTGGGCTTTACAGAAGACGAGTTCAGGCACGCTGTAGCGACCTTCTCAGGTGGCTGGCGCATGCGGCTGAATCTGGCTCGGGCCCTGATGGCGCCCTCCGATTTACTATTGCTGGACGAACCTACCAACCACTTGGATCTGGATGCCATGCTGTGGCTGGAGCGTTGGCTCGGCAGCTACCCGGGCACCGTCCTAGTCATCTCGCATGACACCGAATTTCTGGATTCGGTAGCGAAAACCATTTTGCATTTTGATAATGGAAAGCTGATCCGCTACAAGGGCGGGTATGAAGACTTCCTGACTCAGCGCGCTGAACGTCTGCGCCAGACTCAGATCGCCTACGACCGCCAGACCCGTGAAGCTGCCCACCTTCAAAGCTTCATCGATCGCTTCAAAGCCAAGGCGACCAAGGCCAAGCAGGCGCAAAGCCGCGTCAAGGCTTTGGCCCGTATGCAAATACTGGCGCCGGTACGCGCAGCTTCGGGTATCGATATCCGCATCCCCTCACCCACCCAGATGCCGGACCCGCTGCTCTCGCTTGATCGTGTCGAGGCCGGCTATGGCACCCCGCCCATTTTGCGCGGGGTCAAGCTATCGGTGCGGGCTGGTGCGCGCATCGGTATCCTGGGCGCCAACGGCGCGGGTAAAAGTACGCTGGTCAAAACCCTGGCCGGCGAACTGGCTCCACTGGCTGGTGAGCGCAAAGCGGCGCGAGGCCTGGAAGTGGGTTATTTCGCCCAGCATCAATTGGATATCCTTGATCCCGAAGCAACTCCGCTGCTGCACTTGGCGCGCATTGCGCCCGAGAGCCGCGAGCAGGAGTTACGCAACTATTTGGGCGGCTTCGGTTTTTCGGGCGATTTCGCCATGGCCAAGGTCGGCCCGATGTCGGGTGGTGAAAAAGCACGTCTGGCCCTGGCGCTAGTGGTGTGGAAAAAACCCAATCTGCTGCTGCTTGACGAGCCCAGCAACCACCTGGATGTCGATACCCGCGAAGCATTAACCGAAGCCCTGGCAGAATTTGAAGGGACCATGCTGCTGGTTTCTCATGACCGCCATCTGCTGCGCACTACCGTGGACAGTTTCTGGATCGTCAGCGACGGCAATGTCCAGGAATTCGACGGCGATTTGGAAGACTACCGCGACTGGCTGAACTCGCGGCAGAGCGGTGCGGCGCCGGCGCTGGCTGAAGCCAGCCAGGGGACGGACGAAGGCGGCAGCGAACTTGATCGCAAAGCCCAGAAACGTCTGGAAGCAGAGACGCGACAGCGTTTGTCCACCTTGCGCAAACCGCTTGAAAGCCGGTTGAAAAAGCTGGAACAAACCATGCATGCGCTAGAAGGCCGCAAGAGCGAGTTGGACGCCAGCATTGCCGATTCAAGCCTGTACGAGGACAGCCGCAAAGACGAATGCAAACGCGTCTTGACCGAACATGGCGAGGTATTGAAGCAACTATCCGAGATCGAGGAACAGTGGCTGGAGATACAAGAAGAACTGGAAGCCATACAAGTCTGAACCACAAAACCCTGCCCTGACGCCGCGTGACCGCTAGGCGTTAGGCGCGGCGACAGCTAGCGGTGCCCCATCCATGAAGACCTTCAACTCACCGGGCTGGAATGCGTGCCAGGTCTCGTTGGCCGTCAATGGTTCAGTCACGATCACCGCCACCCTGTCCTGCGGTGTCGTCACCTGCGAAAAATCCACACTCACTTCTTCATCCGACAAACTTGCAGTGGCGAAAGGGTATTGCCGCACCAAGTAATGCAGATGCGTCGAGCAATGCGCGAACAGCGCCGTGCCGTCCGACAGCATGAAATTGAAGGTGCCATAGGCAGACACTTGCGGCGCTAGTTCACGCAGGACACTGGCCAACTCCCCGCATCCGGGATAGTCGGCAAACCGCGAGCGCAGGGACTGCAATAGCCAGCAAAAGGCACGCTCGCTATCAGTCGAACCCACGGGGTGATAAGGTCCGTCAAGCTCGGGGTGGTAGTTTTTCAGATCACCATTGTGGGCAAATACCCAATAACGTCCCCAGAGCTCTCGCACAAACGGGTGACAATTCTCTAGCGCTACCTGGCCTACCGTAGCCTTGCGGATATGCGCGATCACATTCTTGGATTTAATCGGGTAGTGACGGATCAGATCGGCAACTGGCGAGACCAGCGCAGCCTGGTGATCGACAAAGTGCCTGACGCCCGCGCCCTCGAAAAATGCAATGCCCCAACCATCGATATGCTCTCCGGTGCGGCCCGCCCGCGTGGCAAACCCCGTGAAGCTGAAAACGATATCGGTAGGGGTATTGCAGTTCATGCCTAGCAATTGGCACATGACAGTGATTCCGCTGAAACTGACTAAGCAAGTGCAAGTGTAAAGCGCTGGCACGACAAGACGGTGGCAAAACGGCCGCAGACGCAGGCTAAGGCGCTACCACGGCAAAGCTGGACTCGGCGCCTCTTCTTATGCGTGCTCAATGAATTGAATACATTTATTTGCTTAATCGGCTAGAACCTGCTCGATTATTTACTTTTTCACACAAACGCAGCAGACTAGAACGCGTCATATTCAGAGCCACATTTTCCCCTCCAATGGACCGCTTCAAGCAGATCGAAACCTTCGTTTCAGCCGTTACCCGTGGCAGCCTATCGGCCGCTGCGCGCGCTGAAGGTGTTGCTCCCGCCATTATCGGGCGCCGTATCAACGCTCTTGAAGCGCGGCTGGGCGTCAAACTCTTAATACGCACCACGCGCAAGATTTCACTCAGCGTGGAAGGGGCCGATTTCTTCGAAGAATGCCAGCGAATTTTGCAAACCCTGGAGAACGCTGAAAGCACGGTCTCGGCCGGAGGTGAAACCGCCAAGGGACATTTGCGCGTTACGGCACCGGCAGGCTTTGGCAGGCGTCATGTCGCGCCACTACTTCCGCAATTGCTCGAAACCCATCCCGACATGACCATCACGCTCGACTTGAGCGACCGGCTGGTCGATCTGGTCAATGATGGTTTCGATTGCGCCATTCGCATTGGGGACCTGGCCGACTCCAGCCTGGTCAGCGTGCGTCTGGCTGACAATCGCCGCATGGTGGTGGCCGCTCCCGCTTATCTGCTCGCCCACGGCACGCCGCAACATCCTGTCGATCTGGCCCAACATAACTGCCTATCGTTCGGCATAGGTGGAAATCAGGCGCGAGGCTGGCTCTTTACCATCGACGGCAAGGTCGCGCCGCAGCGCGTCTCGGGCTCGCTCGAATGCACCGATGGCGCAGTGCTCCATGCCTGGACGTTGGCGGGTCACGGTCTGGCCTGGCGTTCTTTGTGGGAGGTCGAAGAGGATCTGGCCCAGGGGCGCCTTGTCACTGTGCTCGATGATTTCGCCGCCCCCCCGAATGCCATCTATGCTGTCTTTGCCCAGCGCAAGCATCTTGCCTTGCGTGTACGGGTCTTCATCGACATGTTGCGCCAAACCTATCGCGATCCGGCTTATCACCGGCGCTAAACCCGGGCCGCCATGCCCTGACAGCCCAGACAAGCGTGCCTAGTCCGCCCCTACCAAACGAGACAAAAACCCTGGCCCAACAAAGTATCTGGCAGCGTCAAAGCCCGATAAATGCTCAACAAGCCAAAACCGCCCACCAAGACTCCGGCCGCTACGCGCCAGGCTCGACGCTGGGCATATCGGCGCAAACTGCCGACGATGCCTGACATGGCCAGCAGATTGGGCAAGGTGCCCAGGCCAAAAGCAAACATTACCAAGGCCCCAGACGCAGCATTACCCGCCAGCAGTGCAAGAGCCAGGACACTGAAGGACATACCGCATGGCACCAGCCCCCAGGCCAAACCCGTAGCCAGACGCTCGAACCACGGCCGCGCCGAAAGCCACTGTCGCAAACCCCGTACCGGGGCGAACTGCATCGCACGCGCCAGTAGCCTTCCCCAGATACGCATCAAGGTATTGCTCCAGGAGCTCAGCCGCGCAGGCACGACCCCTGAACGCAGCACGGTCATCAGAGCGAAGCAGCACAGCAGCACGCCACCTAGCGCCAACACCACGCGTTGCGTGGGAAGCCATTGCTGGCTCCATGCCGACGCCCCCAAGCCCCCTGCTATGGCGCCAGACATAGCGTAGGTGGTGATGCGTCCCAGGTGCATAAGCAAAGTTTCCCAGAACAAACGCCGGGGTGAGCTGCGACGCAATACCATCAAGCGCGGGCTGTGGCGCTGCTCTACGGCTACGGTCAACCCGCCGCACATAGCCATACAGTGCACACCACCCAGTAAGCCCAGCAGGAAAACACTGGAAAGCACCGGCCAAGCGTTCATGGACTCTTGGCCTGACGAAGGCGGCGGGCCAAAGCCGTGCTCTCACCGTACAATAGAGGCCCCCGGGTACTTAAGGGCCACTCATGCTCAAACGCATTCCTCTTACTGCTGAGTCCGTCCGCTGCTCTACCTGTGGCCTCGGCCAAATATGCTTGCCCGTAGGCATCGCCGCCTGCGATATCAGCAAAATGGACGAATTGGTTCAGCATCGTAGCCGCCTTGAAAAAGGACAGGCTTTGTTCCGTGTCGGCGAACGCCTCGATGCGGTCTACGGTATCCGTTTCGGCACAATCAAAACCTCGCTCGCACTTGCCGATGGCCGGCAACAAATTACCGGATTCCACCTGCCTGGCGAGATCGTCGGACTGGACGGCGTAGGCGAAGCCTCGCACGCCTCCAACGCGATTGCGCTGGAAGACACCGAGGTCTGCACTATTCCGGTCGATGATTTGATCAATCTGGCAAGCCAGTTGCCGTCCCTGCAGCGGCAGTTCATGCGGCTGATGAGCCGGGAAATCATTAGCGATCAACGAATGTTGCTGACCATAGGCACGATGCGCGCAGAGGAACGCCTGGCGGCTTTTTTGCTGAACCTGTCGCAGCGTCTTTCGGTACGAGGTTATTCGTCCTCGGAGTTCGTGCTGCGCATGAGCCGCGAAGAAATCGGCAGCTTCCTTGGGCTGAAACTGGAAACCGTCAGCCGCCTGTTCTCTCGGTTCTCCAAGGCGGGCTTGCTGCGCATCCAACAAAAACAGGTCCAGATCATCGATATGGAAGGCCTCAAGCAGGTGCTCGGCACGAAGTGCTGACTCCCGGCCCGCCGGGCTCACGATCCGGCCTCGCCATCGCCCCATTCATGCACGGTATTGGGCGCCAGATATAGGGTGATCGTGCTGGACACCGCAGTAATCGTCCAGAGCGCGAAAAACACCAAGGTGTAGAAGGCCTCGCGCCGCATCTCGACCTCATGGCCGAAGACGCTCAAACCTTCCGGGTCAATGAGTGTAAAAACGACCAGAGAAGCCGCCGCGCTGGTCAAGAAGGAGGGCCACAACACCCACATCAGCGAGCGCGCTTTCATGGGGTTTGCCTATCGGCGGCGGGCTGCCCCGGCGCGGCCTGCTGTACGACCAGACCGCGTTTGACGACATCCCGAATGATGGGCTCGTCCGCGTGCTTAAAAGCAATGACGATAGTCACGATACACGCCACGATCGCCACTGCTGGGCCTGCCATCAAAAACCATGGCCACGGTTCTTTCCACCACGGACCTGCATCAATCTTTTTTTGCATGATGTCTCCGGTAAAAATGCTTCACGGGGCGCCGTTAGAATCGGCGTCAGCGCGGCACGATAAAGCTTGATGCTTCATCCAAGGTCGTCTTTTTGCCTCGGGCGTTGGCATCTACCACAAAGCGGATCGCGTGCGGACCGGGTTGCGCGTCATCAACCGGCAAAATCAAACGTACTGGCAATAGGCTATTGGATGCTGGCGCAAGCTCAAGCGTCACTGGTCCGCCCGAATTGCCGCTTTCCGCCTTCAAACCCTCCAGTCCTTCTGCGCGCACCGTTACGTACATGGCTTGCTCGGTGGTGTTCATTAGTTGCAGGCGATACACGTTTTCAATCAGCCCGCCCTCTATTTCACGTGCCAGTACGGAGCGATCACGGATCACGTCGACCCTTAGCGGCGCCCGGTTCATCAACAGACCGAACAGTACCGCTATTAGTACCAACCACACCGTGCTATAGATGATGACGCGCGGCCGCCATAGTCGACGACGCGTTTGCCGCGCATCGGCACGGGTTTCAATTGCACGCTCGGACGTATAACGGATGAGGCCCTTGGGATAGTCCATCTTGACCATCACTTGGTCGCAGGCGTCAACGCATGCTCCGCAACCAATGCAGTCGTACTGCAAGCCTTCGCGAATATCGATGCCGGTGGGGCACACCTGCACACAGATGCTGCAGTTGACGCAATCGCCCAGGCCCGCAGCCTGATGATCTATCTTGCGTGACCGACCGCCGCGTGGTTCGCCGCGGATGTGATCGTAGGTCACGACATAGGTATCGCGATCCACCATTACGCTTTGAAAGCGCGCATAGGGACACATGTATTTGCACACCTGCTCGCGCAGGAAGCCGGCATTGCCCCAAGTAGCGAAACTGTAGAACAGCAGCCAGAACCACTGCCACGGCCCCAAGGCGCCAGCCAAAACCGCGACGCCCAGTTCCCTGATCGGACTGAAATAGCCGATGAAGGTAAACCCGGTCCAGAGCGCAACCATCAGCCACAAACTGTGCTTGGTGGCCTTCAGGCGGACTTTACGGAGACTCCACGGCGCGCTATCCAGCCGGATACGAGCGAAACGATCGCCCTCCACCTTTTCTTCTATCCACATAAAGATCTGGGTATAGACCGTTTGTGGACAAGCGTAGCCACAGAACAAACGCCCCGCTACCGCGGTGAACAGGAACAGCGCCAAAGCACTGGCCACCAGCAGCAGCGTCAGATAGATAATGTCCTGCGGCCACAGGACCATATTGAAGAGGTAGAACTTGCGGGCACCCA
Source organism: Pigmentiphaga sp. (assembly GCA_040391825.1). GTDB lineage: Bacteria > Pseudomonadota > Gammaproteobacteria > Burkholderiales > Burkholderiaceae_B > Pigmentiphaga. The sequence goes on along the minus strand of JBEBXA010000004.1, from coordinate 100,037 downwards.
GGTCGAACAACACCGCTTGCCGGCCATTCCAGTTCAACCACGGCAATCCGTAGAACAGCACTTGTGTCGCAATGACCATCGCGATGCGCCAGTAGGCGAAGACACCGCTAACCGAGCGCGGATGGATCTTGCGCCGGATCTCATACAGCGCTTGCTCCGAGGTTTGCGCGCCGCCATTCAACTCGTCATCAAGCGCTGCCTTATTCATTTAGGCTCCACCTCAGGCCGGGTCAATCCCCAGACATAAGCAGTCAACATACGGATTTGATCCGGGGTCAGGATCGTATCGTGCGCCGGCATCTCGTTGCTGCGGCCCTTCAGGATGCTTTCGATAATCGTCGCCTCCGAACTGCCGTACAACCATATCTTGTCTGACAAATTAGGCGCGCCCAGCAAGGTGTTGCCGGTTCCGTCCACGCCGTGGCATGCCGCGCAAGTCGCCCTGAACGGCGCCTTGCCGCGCGCGGCCTTGATCGGATCTGCCGCCAGCCCCGACAAAGAGCGCACATACTGGGCGACATCCGTCACGCTGCGCGAATCGAGCTGATCGCCGAAAGCAGGCATTACGCCGTGGCGACCCTTTTCGATACTTTGGCGAATAACGTCGGGATGCGACCCGTACAACCAGTCCCTATCCGCAAGATTGGGGAAGCCCTTGCTGCCGCGCGCATCGGACCCGTGGCACTGGGCGCAGTTGTTCAAGAACAGGCGTTGGCCAATCTCGCGGCCTTGGTCGTCGTCGGCAATGGCCGGGATGGGCATGGCTGCGAAGCGCGCGTACAGCGGTTGCAACGCCGCACGCGCCTTATCCTGATCCTGAGCCAAGGCGCCCGTGTCCGTATGCCCGAGGACACCGGCGAACTTCCCCAAACCCGGATACAAAATCAGATAGGCGACAGCGAAGACACAGGACAATATGTACATCCACATCCACCAGCGCGGTAGGGGATTGTTCAGCTCGCGCAGATCTTCATCCCATACGTGGCCGGTATCCGCGGCAACCTCGCCGCTTGCGGTCTTCCTTACGGTGACTTTGCGCTGAGACATCAACAGCCAAAAGCACCAGACAATCCCCACCAGGGCGATGGCGGCGATGTAGTAACCCCAGATATCAGAATGAAAATCGCTCATTGTTCTGCTTCCTTGCCAAGTCTCGCCACAGTGCTTTCATCGGGTAAATCAAAAGGCAGCATGGCGGATGCATGATTCGCTTCGGTCCTGCTACCTGACCAGGCCCAAATCACAACGCCGACGAATGTCGCCAACGACAGTGCGGTTACCACTGAGACCAAAGCAATCACGAGAGTTCTCCCATCGAGGGGCTATCGGCTTTTACAAACAGCGCTTGCATCTTATTGAGCCTCCGTCTGCTTGCGCATGGCGGTGCCCAGCCCTTGCAGGTAGGCAATCAAAGCGTCCTCTTCGGACTTGCCCTTGAGCATGTCGCGCGCACCGCCGATATCCGCATCGGTATAAGGCACGCCAACTACTCGCAGCGCCTTCATTCTGGCTTCGATGTCATCTTGGAACACCGGCGTCTTGCGCAACCACGGATACGCCGGCATGTTCGATTCAGGTACGACATCGCGCGGATTGAACAGGTGGATACGATGCCACTCGTCGCTATAACGCTCGCCAACCCGGGCCAGATCCGGACCCGTGCGCTTGGAACCCCACAGGAAGGGCCTGTCGTAAACACCTTCGCCAGCCACCGAATAGGCGCCATAGCGCTGTACTTCGGCACGCATGGTACGGATCTGCTGAGTATGGCAACCGACGCAACCTTCGCGTATGTACACATCGCGCCCGGCCAGACGCAAAGCGTCATAGGGCTCGATGCCGGCAACCGGCTCTGTCGTCGAATGTTGAAAGAACAGAGGCACGATCTGCACCAGGCCCGCTATGCTGACCACCAGGACGGTGGCCAGGATCAGCCAACCCACATTTTTTTCCAGCGTTTCGTGTCTGAAAAAAGATTTCTTTTCTTGCATGCTGCGTCTCCGTCAGTTCGTTGCCAGGGCGGCGGCAGCAGCCTGGGATGGCATCGGATGAGCGGGTATCGGCGCATCGAACGCACGATGACCCTGAGCGGTCTTGAAGAAATTCCAGGCCATGACGAACATGCCCCCAAGGAAACACAAACCGCCCAACAGACGAATCGCATAGAACGGATAAGTCGCCTTGACCGACTCGACAAAACTATAGGTAAGCGTGCCGTCGACCTCGGTAGCGCGCCACATCAAACCTTGCATGACCCCGGCAATCCACATCGCGGCGATGTACAAAACGACACCGATGGTGGCGACCCAGAAGTGAACTTCGATCAGGCGCACGCTATACATTTCCTTGCGGCCGAACAAACGCGGATACATGTAGTAGAGGGATCCGATGGTGATCATGGCCACCCAGCCCAAGGCGCCGGAATGAACATGGCCGATGGTCCAGTCGGTGTAGTGCGACAAGGCGTTGACCGTCTTGATAGACATCATCGAACCTTCAAAAGTCGCCATTCCGTAGAAGGACAACGCGGTCACCAGAAACTTCAGGATGGGATCGGTGCGCAGCTTGTGCCAGGCCCCCGACAACGTCATGACGCCGTTGATCATGCCGCCCCAAGACGGAGCAAGCAGAATCAGCGAAAACACCATGCCTAGCGACTGCGTCCACTCAGGCAAGGCGGTGCCCAGCAAGTGGTGGGGGCCCGCCCACATATAGGTGAAGTTCAGCGCCCAGAAATGCACGATGGACAAACGATAGGAATAAATCGGGCGTTCCGCCTGCTTGGGCACGAAGTAATACATCATGCCGAGAAAGCTGACTGTCAGGAAAAATCCGACCGCGTTATGGCCATACCACCACTGCACCATCGCGTCCTGCACCCCCGCATAAGCCGAATACGACTTCCACATCGTGGCGGGGACTTCAAGGTTATTGAAAATATGCAGCAATGCGATCGTCAGAATATAGGCGCCGAAGAACCAGTTGGCCACGTAGATGTGGCGAGTCTTGCGCTTGACGATGGTGCCGAAAAACACCACGGCATAGGCAACCCAGACCAGGGTGATCAGAATGTCGATCGGCCATTCCAGTTCGGCGTACTCCTTGCTGGTGGTGTAGCCCATGGGCAAAGTGATTACGGCGGCTACGATCACCAGTTGCCAGCCCCAGAACGTAAAGGCAGCCAGCGGGCCGCAAAACAGGCGTGCCTGACAGGTTCTTTGCACCACATAATAAGAAGTGGCGAATAGCCCACAACCGCCGAAGGCAAAAATAACGGCATTGGTATGCAAGGGCCGCAGGCGCCCATATGAAAGCCAGGGAACGCCGAAGGTAAGGTCGGGCCAGATAAGCTGCGCAGCCAGGAGCACACCCACCGCCATGCCGACGATCCCCCACACCACCGTCATGATGGTGAATTGTCGTACGACCTTGTAGTTGAATGTTTCGCCAGGAGGGGCGGCGCTTGCGGAGGCATCCATGGCCTATCCTTGTAGTGACGTTCGAGGATGCCATCATCCGCAATACTGGCTCACTCCGCCTTGATCCAAATCAAATGCCTGCGCTTTCGTGCGCAGGACGGCGAACAGGTGCGGCCAAGCCCAGCAGACCGGCTAACGGACCGACGGCGGTTTCGCGCCGTCCCCATGCCCCCCAGGGCTGTCGTCATCCATAAGCACCGAATGGCCAGCGCTATCCATATCGTCGTACTGACCATTCTGCACCGCCCACCACAACACGCCGATGATGAAAACTACCAACAGCAGGCTGAGCGGCACCAGCAGATACAAGGTTTCCATCAGCGCCGCAGCCTCCAGGCATTGCCCACCACCAGTAGCGAGGACAAGGACATGCCGACGGCGGCCATCCAGGCAGAAATCAGACCAACGGCCGCCAGGGGTATGAAGGATAGGTTGTAGGCCAATGCCCAGCCGAGATTCTGACGCACTACCCTGCGTGTGCGAATGGCGGTTTTCAAGGCGTGGGCAACCCCCATAATGCCTTGCCCCATCAAAACGGCATCAGCACTGGCGCGCGCCAGTGGCGTACCGCTGGCCACGGCCACGGACACCTGCGCCAAGGCCAGTAAAGGAGCATCGTTAACCCCGTCCCCCACCGCCAACACAACCGCACCATTCGACTGCAAGCGCGCCACGTACTCTTTCTTGCCTTCGGGGCTGACATTGCCCACCGCCCGTTCTATTCCCAATCGATGTGCCCAATAGGCAACCGTGGACGAGTCGTCGCCGGAAACCAGATGCAGTCTCAGCCCCTGCTTCGACAAAGCATTGACCATGCGCTCAGTATCGTCACGCAAAGTATCGCGCAGCGTGAACCTTGCCAAAAGCCCCGCTTCCGTTCCCAGCCAGACCAAGGTCGCCGCTTGCAGGTCGTCAGCAAGCCCTAGGTCCGCACTTGCAGCGTACTCATCCTTGGCCCGCACGTCGGGCGCGGCCTTGCCAAACGCGCTGACGAAACTGCGACTACCCAAGCGTATGGGTGTGTCCCCCCAGGTGGCCTCGACACCTTGACCAGGAAGATGCCGCACCGCCGTGACTCCGGCCATCTCGTCCAAGCCCGCCCGCCCTGCCTCTTCTTCGGCCGCCAGCAGAGCTAGCCCTATAGGATGCGAGCTTCCCTGCTCCATTGCGGCAGCAAGCTTTAGACAAACCTCTGGGGAAACATCCGCCGCGATCAAGGTCTGCTCTAAAGAGAAGCGCCCTTTGGTGAGGGTTCCCGTTTTATCCAATACCACATCGCTTACTTGCGCCAGCGTTTCCAAAGCGTGGCCTTTTACGATCAAGACCCCTTTGCGCGCAAGCGCCGCGGTAGCCGCCGCCAGGGCAGCCGGGGTTGCCAGCGACAGAGCGCAGGGGCAACTCACCACCAACACCGCTACCATCACCGGCAATGCACGCGCCGGATCCAGCCACCACCACACGGCTCCCACCAATACCGCCAAAAGGACCAAAGCCGCCACGAACCAGACTGCGACCTGATCAGCCAACACGGCAATACGGGGCTTTTCTTCAAGCGCGCGATCCAGCGTCTGCACGATCTGGGCAAGACGAGTGTCCGCGCCGACGCGCTCCACTCTCATCCATAAAGGGCTGCTGCAGTTATAGCTGCCCGCCAGGACCCTGTCACCGGTTGTGCGCGCGACGGGATGACTCTCGCCGGTAAGGATCGCTTCATCCACATCTGCGTACCCTTCCAGCACGACCCCGTCGGCAGGAATGGCTTCACCCGGCCGCACCCGCAACACGTCGCCCACTTGCAACTGGAGCACCGCCACCATCTGCACCTCGCGGTCACTCGGATAATCCGGCACGCGCCCGCACACCGCGGGCAATTGCGCGGTCAGCGCCTGGCTGCCGCCCTGCGCTTCGTGCCTTACATACAATTCGATATAGCGCGCAGCCAGCAACAGCGCCACAAACATGGTGACGGAGTCGAAATAGACTTCGCCTACCCCTCGTATCGTCGCTATCGTACTTGCACCGAAGGCAGCCAGTATTCCTATCACCACCGGCACATCCATACCCGGGCGCCTGTTGCGCAAGCTATTCCAGGCCCCCGTCAGGAGCGGCCAGGCACTGTAGGACACGACAGGCAAAGTCAGCGCCAAACTGGCCCAGCGCAACAAGTGCAGATGCTCCGCAGACATACTGGACTCGTGGGTATACACCGGCAATGCATACATCATGACCTGCATCATGCCCAACATGGCAACTGCCATGCGCATCAACAGGTGCTTTTTTTCGCGCTTGGCCACTTGATTGGCCGCCGACGGTTCGAAAGGCAGTGCGCGATAGCCGATCTGGGCAAATGCCCCCAATATGCCCGACAAGGCCATATCCGCCACACGCCAGCGTATTCTCGCCCTGCCTGTGGCGAAATTGACGTGAGCGGCAAGCACGCCTGGCTGACGTTCGAGATGTTGTTCCGATAACCAAACGCAGGCGGCGCATCGCAGATTATCGACAATCAGAGTCACCTCGACCGTCTCGGCATCTACAGTTCGTACATAGTGGCGCTGAACGTCGTCCTGATCGTAAACCGCGTGCGCCAATGCGGCATCTCTGTCGAGTTCCTCTACAGGTGCACGCAGATTGGCGCGGTGGCGGTAGAAGCTGCCCAAGCCTGTGCCGTGGATGGTTTGCGCAATCGTGGCGCAGCCGGCACAGCAAAACCAGTACGACGTCCCGTCGATGTCTTCCGTCAAACCGCCATGCGGTTCGCCCTCCTGCCCGCAGTGATAGCAGTTTGCAAGCCCGCTTGTCTTGGATGACAGGTGGTCGGTCTGGTCGGTAGAGGCGAAGGCGATAGTGTTCACGACTAACAGTTTGCCCCAGCTGCTTATTTCCAGTCTTGACCCAGATCAAACATCAGCCTTTCTCCGCACGCGGGGAAATCGGCGGAACGCCTTCTGAACAGGGATATCGGCCGGTAGAGTACTACTCGCCTGGCACTTGCCCGGCCTTTCAAACCGGGCAAGTGCCGCCACGACACATCAACGCCGCGGTACGATAGACGCTGCCGCGACCGCTCCGGCCAAACACCAACCGGGGCCGCACCAGATAGCAAGGATATTCATGACCCGACAAGAACAGAACACGGGCGCAACAGCCACCATGTTCGAACAGGCGCACCCGCTTGACCCCGCCCGGCACCAGCACCTGCGACTAGATCGCAATGCGGGATACGCATTTGCAAGCACTCAAACAGCCGTCCCCTTGGTTGCGACCGAATTCGCCATGGCCGCCCGCGACCTGCCCATAGTCTTTGCCGGCGAAACCCGCATGCCGATGGCAGTGATCGGCATACGCGCCGGCCAAAACTTGTTGATAGACGGCAATGGCGCCTGGCGGCAAAGCCGCTACATACCCGCCCACTTGCGCCGCTACCCCTTCATTTTGCAAGAGCACGAAGGCAGCGAACGCTTCGCGCTGTGTATTGACGAAGCAGCCCCGCATCTCCGAAGCAATGGCGGAAACGGCGAAGCCCTGTTTGAGGGGGATACACCCACCGCCGTCGTCAGTGAAATGCTGACCTTTCTTGGAGAACTGCAGGCGGGTTTTGCACGAACCCAGGAATACGTGGCCGCCTTGTTGCGGGAAAACCTGCTGATTGCGCGCAATGCCGTGGTAGAACTCAAAACGGGGGAGCGGGTCACCCTTGAAGGCTTCTACGTAGTGGACGAAGAACGCTTCAACCAGTTGCCAGCGCAAACATTGGTGGAGTGGGCGCAAAAAGGATGGCTGGCCATGACTTATTTCCACCTGCAGTCGCGGCTGAACTGGGGCCACTTGGTAGACTTGGCCACCTGAAACATCAGGGTACGCCGTTTTTTTCGCCGGCCCGCTTTCGGCAGCGCAAAGCGCTGCCGTTTATATATCAGGCAAAGCTGCGAGCACGGGCTGCGATCAAGGCAGCAAACAGGGCCGCGAGCAAGAACGCCACGCAAGCACCCAGGAAGGGGCCTTGCTGGAAGCCTGCATCAAGCATCACGCCGAAGATCAATGGCCCCAGGGCCGCGCCGCTATCCATACCGGAATACACCAAACCATAGACCGAGCCGGTGGCGCCCTTGGGAGTGACGCGCCGCACCAGCATATCGCGCGAAGGCCCTGCCATACCAGCGCACAAACCGGCCAGCGCGACACACGGCACTGCGCCGGACGCAGGCAACCACCCCATGCCCAAGGCAGCCAGCAAGCCGCCCGCCGTCACGAAAGACAAGGCCACGATGCGTTCGTTATACGGCCCGCTCGATACCAGGAAACCGCCTCCTACCATGCCAATCGCGCCCGCTACCATATACCCTGACAAGGCAGTACTGGCCGCGACGTTGGAAATACCGTAGACACCTCCCAAAATCGGCAAGGTGTAATTCTGAACAGCCGAGATGGCTACCGACGAGCACAGGAAAAACATGAAAGCGCCCCAGACGACGGGGTTGGCCAACAGCGCCCCAAGAGACGTCCCCGCTGCCGCACCACGGACACTTGCCGAACTGGCGATGGGACGCTTGGGCTTCATGCGTTTCAGATCCACCTGTAGCAGTCGGCGGCCGGCAATCGTCAGGGACAACACCAGTGCCACAACCAGAGCGGCTCCAAAAGCAGCGACACGCCAGTTGAAAAGATAGGTCAAGGCCGTGATGAACACCGGTGTCGCCGCCCACCCCAGGTTGCCGGTAATACCGTGGGTGCTAAAAGCATGGCCAAGGCGGGGGGTGCTGACTCGACGATTGATAATCGAGTAATCGGCAGGATGAAAAACCGAATTTCCCACACCAGCCACGCCAGCGGCGAACATGAGCCATCCATAGCTGGTGGCCGAACCGATCAAGCATCCCGCCACGACGAAGCTGCCCAAGCCGAACCACAATACGGGTGTCGGGCCAGCCTTATCCACGACAAAGCCCGAACTAGCCTGACCGATGCCCGAAATGGCATAGAACACAGCCACCAACATGCCCAGCTCTGCAAAACCCAGCCCGAACTCAGTACCCAGCGGCACGAACAACGAAGGTATGACTAACTGAAAAAAATGCGAGCATGAATGTGCGACGCCCACCAAACCAATGACTTTCCAGTCGACCTTGCGCCTGGCAAAGGACTGCCCGGGCGCGCCTGCTACTTGTTGCACTTCATCTCCTGAACTCTAGGCCTATTTATGCCGACCGCTTGATAACCGGCCAGGCACGCTGCAGGTAGTACATCATTGACCACACAGTCAGCACCGCCGCGATTTCTATCAGCCTGGACCCCCACCACAGGGTGTCGATGGTGCCAAACAGCTTTTGGCCATATAACAAGCACGGTATCGCCGTCATTTGCGCGACAGTCTTGAACTTCCCTAGCCAATGAACCGCCACACTGGTGCTCGCACCCAGTTTGGCCATCCACTCTCGCAATGCCGAAATAGTGATTTCACGACCGATGATAATCAACGCGATCATGGCGTCCACCCGCCCCAAGCTGAGCAAGACCAGCAAGGCCGCGCTGACCATAAGTTTGTCTGCGACCGGATCCAGGAAGGCGCCAAACGAGGAGGTTTGGTTCCAACGACGCGCCAACCAGCCGTCAAGCCAATCGGTCACGGCAGCGAAGATGAACATGCTCGTCGCCAGCACGTCGCGCATGTGCAGGCTCAGCATGTTTTCAGGCAGGTAGTAGACACCGACCACCAGCGGAATCATTGCGATCCGCACCCAGGTCAGGATTATCGGCAGATTGAGAGGCATTATCGAATGCTAACAGGCTACGGAGAAATGTTCTTCAGTGCAGTTGTCGATAGATGCGTTCGGCCAGCTCCAAGGATATCCCGTCAATTGCCGCCAATTCCTCTACGCTAGCCGACACCACCCCCCGCAAACCGCCAAAACGCGCCAGCAGGCGCTGGCGGCGCTTGGCTCCGACCCCTTCAATTTCTTCCAGACGCGACACATTGCGCGCCTTGGCGCGCCTTGCCCGCATGCCGGTAATCGCAAAACGGTGGGCCTCGTCGCGAATCTGCGCCACCAGCATCAATGCGGCGGACTCGCCCCCCAGCAGGAGCGGCTCGCGGCCATCGGCAAAAACCAGGGTTTCCAAACCGACTTTGCGGCCTTCCCCCTTGGCCACACCGACCAGCAGACTGATATCCAGGCCAAGTTCGGCAAACACCTGCCGGGCAATGGCTACCTGCCCCTTGCCGCCATCAATCAGCACGATATCAGGCATGACTCCATCGCCATCGGCGATTTTTTCATAGCGTCGCGTCAGCACCTGGCGCATCGCCGCATAGTCGTCGCCACCCGTGATGTCGGTAATGTTGTAGCGTCGGTACTCTTTGGGCTGCATGGCGTGATGGTGGTACACCACGCACGAAGCTTGAGTCGCTTCCCCCGCGGTATGGCTGATGTCGAAACATTCGATGCGCAGGGCTTCCAAGGCAGCTTCATCGGATTCGATGGACAACACCTGGGCCAGTGCCTGGGTTCGCGCCTGTTGCGACCCGGCTTCCGCCAAGACCCTGGCCAGGGCGAGTTCGGCATTTTTCTTGGCCTGATCCAGCCAACTACGGCGCACGCCCTGGGGCTGCTTGATGATGGCCACCCTGGAACCGGCCTGCTCGGCCAGCATCTGGGCCAGATCGGGGTCCGGCAAAGCATGTGAGACGACGATGGCCGCAGGCAACGCGCGATCGACATAATGTTGCGAAAGAAAGGCTTCCAGCACCAGACCTGCTGTATCGCCATTGGTATGCGTGGGGAAAAAAGGCTTGTCCCCCAAGTGCCGGCCCGCCCGTATCATGGCCAGATTGACGCATATCCGCCCACCCTGCATGACGACCGCCACGACATCGGTGTCCTGCCCTTCTCCTTCCATGGTTTGCTGATGCAGCACGCTCGAAAGCGCCGATAGCTGATCGCGCAAGACGGCTGCCTCTTCAAAACGCATAGCCTGTGAAGCGCTCAGCATACGTGCTTCGATGTCTCCCATGACGTCTTTGGTCTGGCCGCGCAGGAACTGGGTTGCGCGCTCGACGTCGCTCGCATAGTCCTCGCTCGACACCAGCTTGACGCACGGCCCCGAGCAGCGATGGATCTGATACAACAGGCAAGGACGCGAACGATTGGCAAACACCGAGTCCTCACAGGTGCGCAAACGAAACACCTTCTGCAATATCTGAATACTCTCGCGCACCGCCCCTGCATTGGGGAAAGGACCGAAATACTGATTTGCGCGATCGGTGGAGCCGCGATAGTAGGCAATCCGCGGAAAAGCGTGGCCGCTGACTTTCAGGTAGGGGTAGGACTTGTCGTCGCGAAACAGAATGTTGTAGCGAGGACTCAAAGACTTGATGAGGTTGTTTTCCAGCAGCAAGGCCTCGGCTTCCGACCGGGTAACCGTGACGTCGACCTTGACCACTCTTGCCACCATATGGGCGATGCGAGGGCTGGAGGCCTGCTTCTGGAAATACGAGGACACGCGTTTCTTCAGGTCGCGTGCCTTGCCCACATACATGACCTCGCCTTCCGCATTGATATGGCGATAGACGCCCGGCAAGTTCGGCAATTGCGCCAAGAAAGGCTTAGGGTCGAAAAGGGTTTTCACGGCACCGGCCGTGTCTTCTCCGACAGCCTCATCAGTTGCCACCCCGGATTGCCGAGTCTCAGCAGAGACAGAACCCGGCTCGCCAGCCTGCACAAGCTCAGTTGAAACCAGCTCTGGCCCGCCAAGCGGCGCGGGCGCGGCGGCCTCCAGCGGCTTGGACCCGGCTGTTCGCCTGGGCTTGGCCTTAGGCCGTTCGGTGGCTACAGCCTGGGGGTTTTCCAGCTCGGCGCTACCGGCTTTATCTGTTTCAGCCGGGACGGCTCCCGCGTCCTTGAGCGGATCGGCGGCTATCTTCTTGCTACGGCTCATGCGGCGGCCTGCGCTCAGGCCTGGGCTTGCGCCCGCTGCAACGCACGTACGGACTTGCGTGCGTTCAGGTAACGGGCATCGGCTTGCAAGGCATCCCACCCAGGGGCTTGGGCCGTCGGAAACAGACCTTGTAGACGTGCGGCCGAAATTGGATTGACTGCCATTTCCAGGCGCGCCAGCAAATCGTCAGCCATCTCTGGCTTATTGCATACCAGCACCATGTCACAACCCGCGCCCAGGGCCGCCTGAGCCCGCGCCAGGATATCGCCTGCGACCGAGGCCCCTTCCATTGTCAAGTCGTCCGAAAATACGACCCCGTCGTAACGCAGGCGCTTACGCAACACCCCGCTTACCCACTTGCGCGAAAAACCGGCGGGGTGTTTGTCGACCTTGGGATAAATAACGTGCGCAGGCATAACCGAAGCCAGGACAGTGTCGCCCAGCCACTGATAGGGCATGGCGTCCTCAGCCAAAATGGCTTCCAGGCTGCGTTCATCGACCGGAATTTCATGATGGGAGTCAGCCGCGACGTAGCCATGGCCGGGAAAATGTTTGCCGCAGGAGGCCATGCCTCTCAAGGCCAACCCCTGTATCAAAGCGCGCGACAGCATCGTAACTACGCGCGGATCGCTATGGAAAGAGCGATCGCGGATCACGCGGCTTTCGCCAAAATCCAGATCGAGTACAGGCGTAAAGCTCAAGTCAACGCCGCAGGCACGCAATTCGGCCGCCAACACCAGGCCCACTTCGGTAGCGCTGCGCATGGCGATCAGCGGATCTTGCATCCACAGCTCGCCCAGCGTGCGCATAGCGGGCAAAACGGTAAAGCCATCGCTGCGGAAACGCTGTACGCGCCCTCCCTCGTGATCGACCGCGATCAGCAAAGGGGCATCACGCACGGCATGGATACTGCGCGTCAAAGCAGTCAATTGCTTACGATTCTGGAAGTTGCGTGCAAACAAGATGACGCCGCCCACCAAGGGATGACGCAAGCGTTTGCGTTCGCGCGCGCTCAAACTAGTGCCCGCCACATCAACCATGACTGGCCCGCGTTCAAGCGCCGGCACAGAACGACGCGCGAGCGCGGTTTTGGAAGAACTTGTCATGAAACCATCCACTATTTACCGCTACGGGTCTCCACGACCACGTAGGCCGCGGCCATATCGATTTCGTCTGTCAGCGACACATGCGCCGCCCCAAAGCGCTCGCAATACCAAGCCTGGAGCGACTCGTCCAATACCACTACCGGGCGCCCCCCCGGGGCATTGAGAGTCTGCATGCGACGCCAAGTCATGGGCATGCGCATTCCCAACCCGATCGCCTTGGAGAACGCTTCTTTGGCTGCAAAGCGGGTAGCCAGGAAGCGCACTCCCCTTTGAGGATCGCGGCTGCGCCGAGCGAGGAATTTTTCCCATTCCTGCGGGCCAAGAATTTTGCGGGCAAAGCGATCGCCACGCCGAGCCAGCGCCTGCTCGATACGATCGATACGTTGCAAATCGATGCCTATGCCCGCAATACTCACACCAACCATGGGGCTGGCGGCCATCGCAGGCGCAGCGCCAGCGCGCGGTGTCTCGCTCATTGAGGCGCCTGGCGCAACAGAACACCGCGTTGCGCTTGCTGGCGGGCCGTAACCATCAAGGCCTTCATGTCGCGCACCGCGGTAGTCCAGCCACTGAAAATTGCCTGGGCGACGATGGCGTGGCCAATATTCAATTCGGCGATGCCATCGAGTGCGGCAATGGCCTGCACATTTTCATAATGCAAACCATGTCCGGCATTCACCCGCAAACCGTGCTGCAAGCCAACCGCCACAGCGCCCTTGATACGAGCCAACTCGTGCAGGGCTGCATCCGAAGCCGCCTCGGCATAAGCGCCGGTATGCAGTTCTATGACTTCAGCGCCGGCGCGTTGAGCTGCCGCGATTTGCGCCGCCTCGGGATCGATAAACAAGGAAACCCGAATACCCGCATCATGCAAACGCGAGACGGCCGACCGCACCACGTCGAAATGCCCGAGAACATCCAAGCCGCCTTCGGTCGTAAGTTCCTTGCGCTTCTCGGGAACCAGACAAACATCCTGGGGCTTCACCTTGCAAGCGATATCCAGCATTTCCGAGGTTATCGCGCATTCCAGGTTCATGCGTGTACGTAACTGCCCGCGCATGGCATAAACATCCGCATCCTGTATGTGCCGGCGGTCTTCGCGCAGGTGCAGGGTAATCAGGTCGGCGCCCGCTTCTTCGGCTAGCAAAGCCGCGCGGATCGGATCCGGATAAGAGACGTTGCGTTGTTGCCGCAAGGTAGCAACGTGGTCGATATTGACGCCCAGATCAATCATGATGTGAACACTTTCAGGGAATGAATTCTTGTAAATCCCGCAGCACCTGCCGTGTTGCCAGCGGGCGGCCACTCATATGATAGTCGAGGCGGTCACGTAGCAGCTTGCGTAGTTCGGGCTCAATGCCTGCATCGTCAAACCGGCCGTCGGCCAACCCCAGCAGAGCCGCGCCCGATACACACGTCGCGGCGCCACGATATCTCGACGGCTCGTGCGCTTCGTCGTCCTCGTCAAGCTCGGGTCCACCTTCCAGGGGCACCCGGTAAGGTGCATCCGCCTCGACCGGTATGCCATCGCCCGTCAGGGCTGCCTCGAAGCCATAGCCTATCTCGCCCAGCAGCTTCCACTCGAAAGCACGCAGCGCAGCCGATAAGCGGGGTTGTGCGGCAAGCCGCGCCAGCGCTTCCTCATAGGCATCGTACAGCCCCTCATGGGGATCATCTCGGCCCAACAAGCGCAAAAGCAATTCATTCAGATACCAGGCCGACATGGCGGCTGACCCCTGCAAGCGCTGCGGCGCACCCGACCACTCCGCCCTGATCAAGGTCTTGATCTCTCCCGCCCCACTCCAGGAAAGACTGAGGCGCTGAAAGGCGATCAATACCGGCCGCAAAGCCGAATGAGGCCTCTTGGCGCCCTTCGCCACCAAGGCAAGGCGTCCGTGCGAGCGGGTGAACACATCCAGAATCAGCGAGGTCTCGCGATAAGGATAGCTATGCAGCAGAAATGCAGGCGTCTCATCAACCCGGTTGCTGACTCGCCGCGCTTTGATTGCGCGGCGCGGCGCTTGCGCCGGGGTACCGAACAAAGGCCCGGCAGCGCCCGGCGAGGTTTCGTCAGGCGCCGCAAGATCTCGTTGTTTATTCATAACCCAGGTCGCGCAGTGCGCTTTCGCGCTCGGCCCAACCTTTGCGTACCTTGACGTAGATTTCCAGATGCACGGTGGTATCCAGCAGCTTGGCAATATCCTGCCGCGCTTCAGAGGCGATACGCTTCATGCGGTCGCCATTGGCACCCAGCAGAATCGGCCTGTGGCTATCGCGATCGACAATGACACAAGCCGCGATACGCACAAGCTTGGGGCTTTCTTCCCACTGCTCGATCACCACCGTCGAACCATAGGGAAGTTCGTCACCCACAAGGCGGAAGATTTTTTCGCGGATCAGTTCGGCGGCGATGAAACGCACGGGCCGGTCGGTCAAGGCATCGACTTCGAACATGGGTTCGCCCTCGGGCAAGCCCTTGCCGATTTCGTCCAGCAAGTGGTCCAGTTGCCTGGACTTGGCCGCGCTGACCGGAACCACCGCATCGAAGGGGTGCTTTTCGACAATACGGCTAACGTAGGGAAACAAGGCGTCGCGGTCTTTGAGCAGATCGGTCTTGTTCACAGCCAAGATGGTGCGCCCCCCTTTGGGCAGCAAAGGCAGCAGATTCGCATCGCCGTCTGACCACTTGCCTGCTTCGACCACATGGATCACAACGTCGACATCGGCCAAGGCCTGCGTCACCACGCGGTTCATCATGCGATTCATGGCGCCGCCGTGCCGGGTCTGAAAGCCCGGGGTATCGACGAAAACGAACTGCTCGGCCCCACGCGTGAGCACGCCATGGATACGATGGCGTGTGGTCTGCGCCTTGCGCGACACGATGCTTACCTTGGCACCGATCAACGCATTCAACAAGGTGGACTTGCCCACATTGGGCCGGCCAACGATGGCAACGAAACCGCAACGATTCACAGGAGAGGGTTCAGACTGCATGTTCACTTTTTAGAAGGCAAGGACATCAACGATGGCTTGCTGGGTTCTTGCGGCGCGGGGCCGGATTTTTCAGACGCTGCCTGGGCTACAGCCACCGGCAGCGACAGTTGCGCCACTTTACGCGCCCGCGGGGTTCGCTTGGCAGGCGTAGGATTGGCGGCCAAAGCGGCCTCGAAAGCCTGCTTGGCGGCAGCCTGCTCAGCAGCACGGCGGCTGCCGCCTATGCCCACCACCTGGACGTCGAGCTTGGGAATCGCGCACTCGACCTCGAATTCCTGGCTATGCGCCGCGCCATGGGTGGCCACGACGGTATACACCGGCAGTGCGATTTTTCGGCCCTGCAGGTATTCCTGCAGCAAGGTCTTGGCGTCTTTGCCCAGCGTTTTGGGATCAACCGTTTCCATGATCGGCTTGTACAAGCGCGCGATGACGGCGCTGGCTGCAACGAAACCGGTGTCCATGTAAATCGCGCCGAAAACGGCTTCCAAGGTATCGGCCAGAATCGAAGGGCGTCGGAAGCCGCCACTTTTCAACTCGCCCTCCCCCAGGCGCAGGAAACGCGATAGTTCGATACGCTGGGCGATTTCGGCCAGCGATGCCTGTTTGACCAAATTGGCGCGCAGGCGCGACAAATCGCCTTCATCGATCCGGCTGAAACGATCGTAAAGCAAAGAGGCGATAGCGCAATTCAATACGCTGTCCCCAAGAAACTCAAGCCGTTCGTTATGCTTACTACTATGGCTACGATGCGTCAGGGCCTGCTCAAGCAGGCTTTTATTCCTGAAGCCGTAGTCCAGACTGGTTTCGAGCGTACTCAAGCTCATGCATGGGCCTTAGCGCGATCGCGCGGGCGCACCAGAAATGGCGCTGGAATGATTAATTAAAGCGGCCAATCCGTTTCAAGTCTCCGAAATTCATCCAGACGAAAAACGCCTTGCCAACGATATTCCGCTCGGGAACGAAACCCCAGTAGCGGCTATCTGCACTATTGTCCCGATTATCGCCCATGACGAAATAATTTCCTTCGGGGATTTTGCAGCGTACGCCTTCACGCGAATATTGGCAGAGATTCTTGCCGGGAAAGTCCGCAAAAGGCTCTATTTCCGCCGAACGTCTCTCTTCTACCAGAATTTCGTGCGAATTACCGCTCAAGTCTTCACTGTACAAGGCGGCATACGACACCCGGTCAGGATCGAAATATTCACCCTTGGCAACGGTAGGAACCGGCTTGCCATTGATAGTCAATTGCTTGTTGAGATAGGCCACCTCATCGCCAGGCAAGCCAATCACCCGCTTGATGTAATCGACCTGTGGATCGACTGGGTAGCGGAATACCATAACATCGCCCCGCTTGGGTTCGCCAAGGTCAACTATTTTTTTGTCGACAATAGGCAAACGCAGGCCGTATGAAAACTTGTTGACGAGAATCAGGTCACCGATCTGCAAGGTGGGGATCATGGACCCGGAGGGAATCCGGAAAGGCTCGACCACGAAAGACCGCAGCATGAAGACGAACAGAATCACCGGAAAGAAGCTGACCGAATACTCTACCCACCAGGGCATCTTGCCAGCTTGATCGACAAGCTCTTGACGCTGGCGAGCAACTTCCTGCTCGCCGCTGGCGGCACGGATGGATTGCGCCCGGCCGGCATCGAATTCGGCTGCTGCGCGGTTCATGCGCTGCATGCGCTGGGGCCGCAGCGACCAGCGATCTAAAGCCCAGACGACGCCCGTCAAAACCAGAAGCAGAAAAAGGATCAAGGCAAAATTGAGGCTCATGCGGCGCTCCGGACAAATTGGCTATTCTTTGCGTGGCTCATTTGTCATCCACTTGCAGGATGGCAAGGAACGCCTCCTGCGGAATCTCGACGCTTCCGACTTGCTTCATACGCTTCTTGCCTGCCTTTTGTTTTTCCAGCAATTTTTTCTTGCGTGAAATATCGCCGCCGTAGCATTTGGCGAGCACGTTCTTGCGCAAGGCCTTCACGTTTTCGCGCGCGATGACTTCGGCGCCAATAGCCGCCTGGATCGCGACGTCATACATCTGGCGCGGGATCAATTCGCGCATGCGGGAAGTCACTTCGCGCCCGCGGTAGCGAGCATTGGCGCGGTGCACGATCAAGGACAGCGCATCGACCCGGTCGCCGTTGATCAGCAGGTCAACACGCACTACGTCCGCACTGCGATACTCCTTGAACTCATAGTCCATCGAGGCATAGCCGCGCGATACCGACTTCAGTTTGTCAAAGAAGTCGAGCACGATTTCAGCAAGAGGAATCTCGTAAGTTAGGTGAACCTGGCGACCATGGTAGGTCATGTTGATCTGTATACCCCGCTTGACCGTGCAAAGGCTGATGACCGGCCCCACATATTCTTGCGGCATGAACAAGGTCACAGTCACGATGGGTTCGCGCACTTCCATGATCTTGCCCACTTCGGGCATTTTCGATGGACTATCCACCATCACCACCGAGCCATCCCGTTGCTCGACCTCGTAGATCACCGATGGCGCCGTGGTGATGAGATCCATGTCGAATTCGCGCTCCAGGCGTTCCTGGACGATTTCCATGTGCAGCAAGCCCAGGAAACCACAACGAAAGCCGAAGCCCAACGCCTGCGACACTTCGGGGTCGTACATCAGTGCCGAATCGTTGAGCTTGAGTTTTTCCAGAGAATCGCGCAGAGCATCGTATTCGCTGGATTCGACGGGATAAAGACCGGCGAATACCTGCGGCTTGACTTCCTTGAAGCCCGGCAGCGCTGTCGTAGCGGCTTTGCCCGCATGGGTGATCGTGTCACCCACCTTGGCATGCTGCAGCTCTTTGATCCCCGCGATGACGAAACCCACTTCACCCGCCGACAAGTGCGTACGCGGTTCGGACTTGGGGGTGAATACGCCGAGGTGTTCGCACAAATGCGTAGCGCCGGCGGCCATCAGCAGGATTTTCTCTTTGGGTTTGAGCACCCCATTGATCACCCGCACCAGCATCACGACGCCGACATAACTATCAAACCAGGAGTCAATGATAAGTGCCTGCAAACGCTCGGTCGGGTCGCCCTCGGGGGGCGGCACGCGGGCGATCACGGCCTCGAGGATGTCGTCTATCCCCATTCCGGTTTTGGCGCTGGCCAGAATAGCTCCATCGGCGTCAATACCAATGACTTCTTCGATTTCCTGCTTGGCGCCCTCGGGATCCGCCTGCGGCAGATCCATCTTGTTCAGAACGGGAAGAACCTCTACGCCGAGTTCGATCGCCGTGTAGCAGTTGGCCACGGTTTGGGCTTCCACGCCTTGCGAAGCATCAACAACCAGCAGCGCGCCTTCGCAAGCCGACAAAGACCGGCTGACCTCATAAGAGAAGTCCACGTGCCCCGGGGTGTCGATCAGGTTGAGGTTATAGACTTTGCCATCCCGCGCGGTATAGCTGAGCGACGCGGTTTGCGCCTTGATGGTAATGCCGCGTTCGCGCTCGATATCCATCGAATCGAGCACCTGGGATTCCATTTCGCGGTCGGACAGACCGCCACAGCGATGAATCAGGCGGTCAGCAAGTGTCGACTTGCCATGGTCGATATGGGCGATGATGGAAAAATTGCGAATGTGCTGCATGCGATCCGTTAATAATGAAAGACGCCCCGGCCTGAACGAAAAAAGGGGGCGCAACGCGCCCCGCCCGCGGCCGGTTGGGCGTAACAACCCAGCAGAAACCGGCCTGATTTGCCGCG
This sequence comes from Pigmentiphaga sp., assembly GCA_040391825.1. GTDB lineage: Bacteria > Pseudomonadota > Gammaproteobacteria > Burkholderiales > Burkholderiaceae_B > Pigmentiphaga. The sequence continues at coordinate 80,797 of JBEBXA010000004.1, read as the reverse complement.
ACCCGGCATTTTACAGCCGGGCGCCGATATGTGCCCGAATTACCTGCTTGGACGTACTGGCAACCATTGGGTCAAATCGTCACGGCGGACCAATACGCCGTGGGCTTTGTTACGGTCAAGTTTTTGTACCAAGGCATTGAACTGCGCCGCGCCGGTGATTTCTGTGTTGTTGACAGCCAACAACACATCGCCAGGCCGAATCCCGGCATTAGCAGCGGGACCTTCCGCAACGTCAACCTGGACTCCGCCGCGAATACGCAACTCCTTGCGCCGAGCGGCAGGCACCTCAGAAACGACCAGGCCCAAGGCGTTCGTTTTTTTGGCCTGACTGCTTTCTTCCTCTGGTTTGGCGGCTGCGCTCTTGTCAGCATCCAGCTCACCCACGGTAATACTCAGGTCGCGCGTGCTTCCGCGGCGCCACACCTGGATATTCGCCTTGGTTCCCGGTTTGGTCTCACCCACCGCGCGCGGCAGGTCGGAAGAGCGTTCGATAAGCTTGTTATTGAACTTCAAGACCACATCGCCTGGCTCTATGCCCGCCTTTTCAGCGGGACTACCGGGTTCGACCAAGCCAACCGATGCCCCGGTCGTCTTGCCCAGGCCGATCGCGTCGGCCACTTCCTTGCTCACTTCGCCTATCTGGACCCCGATGCGTCCGCGAATGACTCGGCCCGAAGTGCGCAACTGTTCGACCACACGCATCGCCTCATCGATAGGAATCGAGAGCGAAATGCCCATGAAACCGCCGCTGCGGGAAATGATCTGGGAATTAATACCGACCACTTCGCCGCGCATATTGAGCAACGGCCCGCCTGAATTACCTGGATTGACGGCGGCGTCGGTTTGGATGAAGGGAAGGTAATCGCCAGTATCACGGCCCTTGGCGCTCACGATTCCGGCAGTCACGGTGGAGTCCAACCCGAAGGGGGACCCGATGGCGACTACCCATTCACCCTTGCGCAGCAAGTTGGGGTCGCCGATTTTGAGCGCGCTTGCTCCAGTGGTATCGATCTTGATCAACGCCACGTCCGTGCGTTCGTCAGAGCCGATAACCCTGGCTTTGAACTCCCGGCGATCAGTCAAGGTAACGTAAATATCATCGGCGCCATTGACCACATGATGATTGGTCAGGACATAGCCATCGGCTGAAATAAAGAACCCCGATCCCACACCACGAGGTACTTCTTGCCCTTCTCCACCACCGCGAGGGGGTTGCTGAGGAGCCTTGGGGTTACGTCCGCCGCCGCCCGGAGGAGTGAAGTCCGGTCCGAAAAACCAGCGGAACAACTCGTAAGGGTCTTGCCCACCAGGCACCGGCCCCCTGGCAACCGCGCGCGCCGTGGTCCGGATGTTCACGACGGCCGGATCGGCCTTATCGATGATATCGGTGAAATCAGGCAGACCGCGCGTCTGGGCTTGGGCCATGGGCAGGCTACCCAAGGACAAGGCCAGCGCAGCGAATATTGCCAGAAATGTCTTACGAGTATCCGGAAGCAGTGCGGACAACAGTGGCATGTGGGAACTCCGGGAAATATTGAAGAAACGTGCGAGCGGTCAGGGCCGAGGCGCAACCGGGGTGTAGGCCACCGAATCGGCAATCTGTTGGATCGTACCCATGGGTGCTTCCCCCAAAACCGTTATCCAGTGATCGCCCAATCGTCGACCGACCACATGGATAGCACCGCGCGTACCTGGGCCTGCTTGCTGTGGACTGCCTTCCTTGTAGGGTTCGATGAATACCGACACCGCCGCCAATCCGTCGGAGAGCATCACTTGCTTGACATCCGGCTTGCCACCTATGGTGCGCTGCACTTCCATCATCTTCTGAAAGCCGACTGGCTCTCCTACGGCCCACCCAAGGGTAGACAGATTGACTGGGCTCAGATGCGTGCGAACCACTCGCCAACCTCGCGTCTTCCAACGCGACTTGATTTGCTTGCGATCCACGCCGGGCCCGATTTCAAGGGCGAGGAACGCCACCTGCTCGACCACCTCGTCTTCGGCTGAAAGGGTCTGGGCGCGCAAAAGCAAGCCCGAACTGCTGTCAGTGCACAGACGATAGCCGTAACGATGTTCATCTTTGGGACGCAGGGCAACCACATTGCAATCCCGGTCGGCGACACGCTCTGGTTCAGACTCGACGCTGACGTCATAGTGCTGCAGCAGTTGCTCGGCATTACCCAGCATCAAGCCGGGGAAACGGTCGCGTGACTTGCGCTCTTCAACCAGGATGGTTCGCTGTGGTGGAATCAGGCACTGGATTTCATCGTTGTTGCGCAAGAACTCTAATGGCTGGCCATCCAATATTTCCAGGCGTTCGTGTTCACCCTTGGCATCGGCCAGATGAGTAACGCGCGACGATTGCATCGACGCCCCCTGCTGGTAGGCGAAAACGCCAGCGTAATCCAATTGCCTGGCCGAAGTCTGAATGCGTTCAAGCAGCGCCGCTCCCGCCGGAGCAGTGCCCGACTGCTGGGGCTGAAGCTGCTGAGCCTGGGCGGACAGCGCCAACAGGCACATGAACGCAAACACGACCGGACGGGCAGAAAACATTGGCGGCGCGTATCGACTTACACCGAACACAAGACTTTCCCTCAACGTTGCCCTGCCTCGGTTGCATAAGAATCAGCGGAAACGCGTCTGACCGCGCTACGTCCTGCAATTTGGCGATGGGCATCGAGATACTCGCCCAGCGCGGCTAGATCGGGTTTGGCAACCGGCTTTCTTGCCACCAGCGGTGTCGAGACATTGACGACGGCACTGGCCGCGGGAGCCGCGGCCAGTTGCCCCGCAAGTTGCAAATCGGCGTCGTTAAGGCCGCCGAAATAAGGCTGTGCCATCCAGGTTACCGAGGCTACAGCGGCAGCCGCCGCGAGTCCGGGCAAGCCGTAGCGCCGCATGAAGCGGTGGGGCGGAAGACGGCGGGGAGCGGCGATAATAGGCGCTTCCTTAGCCAAGGCATCGACCAAGCGCGCATGAAAAGCGGATGAAACTGGCAGCGCAAGCTCAGGGCTGCGCGCCACGTCACCGATAAAATGATAGAGGTCCCAGTTAGCCTCGCCCGCGGGTGTCGCGAGGAAATCCGGCGCAAGAGCGTCGTCGCCGGACTCTCCGTCCATATACGCGGATAGCCATTCGGCAGACGACCCCGGTAGCCCATGGCCCCCTTCCGTTAAGGAAGGCACGGCCATTGCGCTCTCGGTAAAAGGAACAGCAGCACTGCCCCGATGCGATGTCAACTGCATTTCATTACCTCCGCGGCCGCCGACGGCACGGCTACCTATTTGCCTGGACTTCATGTCTGACCTGATCCTACCTAAGCGGTTCACCACCGCTTGTCTTCCTGAGTACCCAACAAAGGCCTAAGCCTCGATGCTATGGCTTCGCGCGCTCGAAATATACGTGATCGCACTGTACCAATAGGACATTCCATGGATTGAGCGATATCTTCATAGCTCATTCCTTCAATTTCCCGCAACACAATAGCCGTCCGCAATTCCTCGGGCAGCGCCTCGATCGCCTGATTGACTGTCTCCGCTATTTCGCGGCTGGCGAGCATCGATTCCGGAGTGTTGATATCGCTTAGGTTGTCAGTTTCGTCGAAAGTTTCACCATCCTCGTTTTCGTACTCGGATGGGGAGCTCGGACGCCGCCCTGACGCCACCAAATGATTCTTGGCGGTATTGATGGCTATACGATACAACCAAGTATAGAAGGCGCTGTCCCCGCGAAATTGCGGCAAGGCTCGGTACGCCTTGATAAAGGCTTCTTGTGCAACATCTTCGACTTCGCTCGGATCCCGCACAAAGCGGGAGAGCAATCGCAATATCTTGCGCTGATACTTCAGCATCAGCAGCTCAAACGCTTTTTTGTCTCCCCTCTGGACCCGGGCGACGAGCTCAGCGTCGATTTCACGTTCGCTGGTCATACACCCCCCAGGCGAGGGTCCTGGGCCTCGGGGCGCAACAGCAAGCCCTGTCCACGTTGAGTAGTCCAGTTTGCCGCGACACGCAAAAGCCGCCAATCCGTCGCACACACGCTGTCGTACCAAAGCGTGAATGTCAGCGTAGAGGAAGGAACAGTAGAGCGTCCCGCACCCGGCAAGGCGTGCACCTTGCCCTGCAAGGTCATCCAGCCCAAAGGCGAGCGCCAAATACGATCGGGTACGAACCGGACCCAACCCGAGGCGGTGTTCACCGCCCAACTGCCCCCAGCATCGACTGCGACGCCCTTACATACTCGATCGCGTAACGATAAGCGGTAAAGCTGGACGAACATGGCCAGCGCGATCAGCAACATGGCAGCCCAGGCTGCCAAACCGCCAGCCAGCGCCCACCATGCGCCCAAAGCGCTTGCCCCGCCCGAGACGAGCACCGCAGCCAGTTCGAGCCTCCAGGCGCAACGCGAACGCTGCAGCCTGGCATGAACCGGCAGACCGGTGGCACGAACCGCTATATCGCTCAAATCAGACCTTACGCACGATCATCGTGCCGTTAGTCCCACCGAACCCGAAGGAATTCGATACGGCCACGTCGATCTTCATTGGCCGCGCCTGATTGGCGCAGTAATCGAGATCGCACTCGGGGTCTTGATTGAAGATATTGATCGTGGGCGGCGACACTTGGTTGTAAACAGCCAAAGTGGTGAATACCGCCTCGATGCCCCCTGCCGCACCCAACAAATGTCCCGTCATCGACTTGGTGGAATTGATCACCAGTTTACGGGCATGTTCGCCAAATGCCAGCTTGAGCGCTTCGGTTTCGTTCTTGTCGCCCAAGGGGGTCGACGTGCCATGCGCGTTCACGTAATCGACCTGATCGGCATTAAAGCCGCCATTTTTCAGGGCGTTAACGATGCCGCGACGTGGTCCGTCGCGATCAGGTGCGGTAATGTGATGGGCGTCGGAGCTCATGCCGTAGCCGACAAATTCACCGTAAATACGGGCGCCGCGCTTCTTCGCGTGCTCGTACTCTTCCAACACCAACACACCGGCACCCTCGCCCAGCACGAAACCATCGCGATCGCGGTCCCAGGGACGCGATGCGGTTTTCGGATCATCGTTACGGGTCGACAAGGCACGCATAGCGGCAAAACCACCAACACCCAGAGGCGAAACAGTGGCTTCCGCCCCACCTGCCATCATGACATCGGCATCGCCATATTCAATCAGACGTGCCGCATCCCCGATACTGTGCAGACCGGTCGTGCATGCCGACACCACAGCGTAGCTCGGGCCTTTCATGCCAAACCGGATGGAAAGCTGTCCGGAGATCAGATTGATAAGCGAAGCCGGTACGAAGAACGGCGATATTCGCCGTGCGCCGCGCTGCAGATATTCGGTCTGGGTTTCCTCGATGCGGGGCAAGCCACCGATGCCGGAACCAATAATGACCCCCACCCGCTCGGCGTTGGTATCCGTAATTTCAAGACCACTGTCCTGCCAGGCCTGTACGCCAGCAGCCACGCCATAATGGATAAAGGTATCCATCTGCCGGGCCTCTTTGGCGGGCATATACTGAGTCACGTCGAAACCCTTGACCTCGCCTGCGATATGGCAGTTGAAATCGGTCGGGTCGAAACGTGTAATGCGGTCTATGCCTGAACGGCCGTTGACGATGTTGTCCCATGCGGTGGCGATGTCATTGCCCACGGGGGAAACGATACCGAGACCGGTGATGACGACGCGTCGCTTCACTGACTACTCCTCAAGTGCGCGGAGAAAAAAGCGTATTCGGCGACGGCCTGCCCTGTCGTTAACAGAGCCAGGTCGCGCGCGGCCGAGCCGCCGAACTCAAAAAATGAAGGCGGCCATTGAGCCGCCCCCAGTCATCGCAATGACCGACTTATTTCTTGCTGTTCGCGCTGACGTAGTCGATCGCCTGCTGCACAGTCGTGATTTTTTCGGCTTCCTCGTCGGGAATCTCGGTTTCAAACTCGTCTTCGAGCGCCATCACGAGCTCAACCATATCGAGCGAATCCGCACCGAGGTCGTCGACAAAAGAAGATTCGTTCTTGATCTCGGTTTCGTTGACGCCGAGCTGCTCAGCGACGATCTTCTTTACGCGCTGTTCGATGCTATCCATGGAGATCCTCCAAAAGGGTCTATATATAACTGAATTATAGCCAAGCTCGCTTGTTTGAATACGAGCCGGCCGGACAAATGCATATCGCGGTTGCAATACGCCGGAAATCAACTCATGTACATGCCGCCATTGACGTGCAAGGTAGTACCGGTCACGTACTCCGCGCCAGGAGAAGCCAGAAACGCCACACTGTGGGCGATGTCTTCCGGGCGGCCCAAGCGACCCAAAGGAATCTGCCCCAGCAATGCGCTGGTCTGGTCATCTGCCAGGGCACGGGTCATATCGGTATCGATAAACCCGGGCGCCACGCAGTTTACGGTAATGTTGCGACTGCCGAGTTCGCGCGCCAAGGCACGGGTCATACCAGCCACGCCCGCTTTCGCGGCGGCGTAATTGGCCTGGCCTGCGTTGCCACTGGCTCCTACCACCGACGTTACGTTGATGATACGGCCCCATTTTGCTTTCATCATCCCCCGCATGACAGCGCGAGACAGTCGAAATACCGAATTCAGGTTGGTATCGATCACCGCCGACCAATCCTCGTCTTTCATGCGCATCGCGAGTGTATCGCGGGTAATGCCGGCGTTGTTAACCAAAATGTGAGGACCGCCCTCAGCCTTTCCTATGGCGTCGATCAAGGCATCGATAGCCGCGGGATCATTGACCTGCAGCACCACGCCACGCCCTGCCGGCTGGGCCGAATGGGCGGCCAAGGCCTCGGTGATGCCTTGCGCGCCAGCTTCGCTGGTGGCAGTGCCGATTACGGTTGCTCCGCGAGCGGCCAGTTCGGCGGCGATTGCCTTGCCTATGCCCCGCGATGCGCCCGTCACCAGCGCAACCTTACCTTGCAATTCCATCATCTTTCCCTATATTTTTCGAGACTGGGCGAACCGAGACACCATCGGCGGACCGATAGCGATTTCGTCGTTCACACAACTATCAAGCCACTGCCGCCAATACAGATTCCAGCGAAGCCTGGTCGGTAATCGCCAGGCCGGTCAGTTCGCCATCGATACGCTTGGTCAAACCTGCCAGCACTTTACCCGGGCCACATTCAATAATGTGGGTTATACCCTGGGCACGCATGGCCTGGACGGTTTCTACCCATCGTACCGGATGCCAGGCCTGGCGCACCAGGGCGTCGGCAATGGCGGAGGGCGCAACCGGGGCAGCAACATCCACATTATTCAACACAGGAATCTGCGGAGATTTGACATCGACCCGGGTAATGGCTTCCGCCAGCACCTGGGCCGCTGGTTTCATCAGGCTTGAGTGAAATGGGGCGGAAACCGGCAATATCAAGGCCCGTTTGGCGCCGGCAGCCTTGGCGGCTTCACAGGCACGATCAACCGCAGCCTTGTGCCCGGCAATCACCACTTGTGCCGGCGCATTGAAATTGACCGCCTCTACCACCTCACCTTGCGCCGCAGCAGCGCAAGCGGCGCGCACGGCGTCATCGCTCAAGCCTAGAATCGCAGCCATGCCGCCCTGCCCGACAGGTACAGCCGATTGCATCGCATCGGCGCGGATACGCACTAGCCGAACCGCGTCTTCCAATGTCAGGGCCCCTGCTGCAACCAAGGCAGCGTATTCGCCCAGGCTATGGCCGGCCACGACCTCGGGGGCCCGGCCGCCCGCGGCGATCCAGGCAGCATAAAACGCCACCCCCGCCGTCAACATGACAGGCTGAGTGTTAGTAGTGAGATTCAGTTGCTCGGCCGGTCCATTGGCCACCAGGCCCGCCAGTTCTTCGCCCAAGGCCGCACCAGCGCGCGCTACCACATCGGCAACTGCTGCGTTTCCGGCAAAGCCACCAAGCATACCCACGGCCTGCGAACCTTGGCCGGGGAAAACAAAAGCTATTTTCATGAAAGGTTTTCGCTATTTTCTACATTCGAACCAGCAACCCGCCCCAGGTAAACCCACCGCCCACACCCTGCAGCATGATGAGGTCACCCGACTTGATACGCCCATCACGACACGCCACGTCTAGCGCCAAGGGCACACTCGCGGCCGAGGTATTAGCGTGCGAATCAACCGTGACGATCACTTTCTCGGCTGGAATGCCCAGCCGGCGCGCCGTCGCATTCATGATCCGGATATTCGCCTGATGGGGAATCAGCCAATCGATGGCTTCCATGGATACGCCCGCATCGTCACACAGCTCGCGTGCAACCTGATCCAGAACAGTAACGGCTTGCTTGAATACCGCCTGCCCTTCCATCCGCAGGAAAGGATCCCCGGTAACTTCACCATAGGCAACATTGCCCGCAGCGCACAGAATCTTCATCTGGCTGCCGTCGGCATGCAGGCGAGCCGCCAAGACGCCGGCTTCCTCGGAAGCCTTCATGACAACCGCACCTGCGCCGTCGCCAAAAAGCACGCAGGTTGAGCGATCGCTCCAATCCAGAATGCGTGAAAACACTTCCGCGCCGATCACCAGAGCAGTCTTGGCAAGGCCGCTCTTGATAAAACTGTCGGCGGTCGCCATTGCGTAGACGAAACCGGTGCACACGGCCTGCACATCAAAGGCCGCCGCGCGCGAAGCCCCCAAACCGGCCTGAATCAGGCATGCGGTGCTGGGGAACACAAAATCAGGGGTCGAAGTGGCTACGATGATCAGATCGAGATCCATCGCATCGACGCCAGCATTGTCCAAGGCCCGCCGCGCGGCCTCCAAACCCAAGCTGCTTGAGGTCGTGCCACGCTCTGCCAAGTGCCGCTGACGGATACCCGTGCGTTCGACAATCCAGGTATCTGAGGTCTCGACGCCGCGCTCAGCCAGTTCAGCCGCCAATTGATCGTTGCTAACCACCCGCTCTGGCAGGCAGCTTCCGGTACCGATCACCCTGGACCACGCGGCAGGCAGGGGACGCTGCGTTGCCGGTTGATTTTGGGTAGATGCACTCATGCAATATCTCCATGCGAAAAAGACTGAGCGTCCGCTTCGCTTCCCACCTCAACAGCCTGTACGCTAGTGATTTGGGCAATAGTCTGGGCAGTACGGGTAAGCAAGCCGCTAGCAACCGCGTCATATGCATCCTGCAAGGCCCATTCAAAAGCGTAGCTGTCGGCCGAACCATGGCTTTTAATGACAACTCCGCGCAAACCAAGCAATGCAGCCCCGTTGTAGCGACGCGGGTCGACACGCTGCCTAAAACGATTGAGCACTGGCGTCGCCACCGCGCCCATCAGCAGCGTAAACAGGTTCCGCTTGAACTCTTCCTTGATGAAAACGCCCAGCATTTTGGCCAGACCTTCAGAGGACTTGAGAACGATGTTACCGACGAAACCATCGCAAACGATGACATCGACAGTACCCTTGAATATATCGTTACCTTCAACGTTGCCGTAAAAGTTGAGGGGACTTGCACGCAGCAGTTCCGCAGCCTGCTTTACCACCTCGTTGCCTTTAATGGCCTCTTCGCCGATATTTAGCAGCCCCACGCTAGGACGTTCGCGATGCCCCACCCCTGACACCAGGGCGGAACCCATGATGGCAAACTGCAGAAGGTGCTCCGGCGAACAATCCACATTCGCCCCCAGATCGAGAATAACGGTCATTTTCCCGAGCTGATTCGGGATTGCCTTGGCGATGGCCGGCCGATCTATACCGTCAAGAGTTTTGAGGACATAGCGCGAAATAGCCATCCAGGCGCCGGTATTACCGGCCGACACGCAGGCGTCCGCATGCCCATCACGAACCTGTTCGGCGGTGATGCGCATGGAAGAATCTTTCTTGCGGCGTAGGGCGACCTCGACCTTGTCGTCCATCGTCACGACTTCGGAAGCCGCGACGACTTGCAGCCGCTCACGCTGAGCCGCCGTTGCACCGGACAGGTGCAAGCGCGCCTCGACTTGGTCGGGAAGACCTACCAGCAGCAAGCGCACGTCGGGATGACGGTCGCAAAATGCCAAGGCGGCCGGGATTGTCACGGGCAGGCCAAAATCCCCCCCCATGCAATCGATCGCAATTCGGATCATAGCCATGGACACAGAAGCGCCTGCCGCCGAGCAGAACGGTCGAAAGAATCCCTACAGGCAAAAGCTGTATGAATCATCGACAAGGTCGGCTCGAAAAGACAGACAAGACCGGAAAAAATGTTCCGCAAGTGCCCAGGGGTGAAATGCCGATACACAAATCTTGAGACGATCCGCAGTTCACCCCTGAGTAAACGACCCCAGGGCCTACACCAACCAGGGTCGCCTTGTATCACTCGTCGTTCTTGGTCTTGATGACCTTGCGACCACGGTAGATACCGTTGGGGCTGATGTGATGACGCAAATGCATCTCACCAGTGGTGGACTCAACCGCGACGGGCGGGTTGGTCAGGAAATCGTGAGCACGGTGCATGCCACGTTTGGAAGGCGACTTTTTGTTTTGCTGAACGGCCATGTGAATGGACTCCTAGGAACGGCGCGCGCATTGTAAGCCAAATGCTTACGCGATGCCGCCGCGAGTTCTAAAACCTGCTTTTTAAAAATGATGACGATGGCCTGCGCAGGCTTGCCCGAAACACCGTCCACACTACGAAACTACGTTTACTACCTACTACTGCACAACCATCCGCATCGTACGATGTTTTCAGGGGACCCCGAAAAACCACACGCTGCGAATATACACAAAATCTGTCGTTTATTTGCCTTCATCCGGCTCGGACTTCAGTCCGGCCAATGAGGCAAAAGGCGAAGGACGCTTACCACCCTCAACGGGCAAGCTCGTTGCGTCATTCGCAGCGGGGCACACATCGTGCTTGGGCACATATGGCACGCAAAGAATCAACTCGTCTTCGACCTGCTCATGCAAGTCGAATTTACGCGACCCCAGTACTTTTTCAAAATCTGCTTCGGCGTCGATGTCATCGAGCTCCGCAGGATCGAAGCTATCCGGATCATCCAGCTCGGCCTCGGTTTCGACCACCTGCAAAGCTACCTCGGATTCCAGCAGCGCCGGCAAAGGGCCCAAGCAGCGCTGGCAACGCAGGGTAAGCAAAGCCCGAACATGCAGCCGGATCAAAGACTCACCCAAAGGGCCACGCCCCGCCGCCGCAGACCATTGCACTTGCTCAGCGGCGTCCTGTTCGGGCTGATCCGAAATCAGTCGCTCACAGTCGACAACGGGCATCGTGCCTTGCAGAGTTCTACCGAGCCTGACAAACTCAAAGGCATCGACATAACGCGGGACGCTCGATAAACCGGAGGCCGCAGCATTAACATCTGTAGAGCCCGCCTTGCTTGGGTTTACCCCCGCGTCTTCCCCTGCGCTTGCCCCACCGTCTGCCTTATTCACCGTCCGCCTTATTCACTTATACCGGTCGTCTCGTCTCGCCAAGCAGCAAGCCCACCCCCAGATAAGCTGAAGGCACCGTCTTTTTTCAAACCGCAGTCTTTTTTCAAACCGGACACCGCGCCTAGCCTAGGCAGTCGCAAAAAGTCTTCCGGGAAAACGTTGGATAATAGCGTGGAAAATCCAAGCAAGTCAAACACTTACCCCTACCCAACACAAGCATGACGAGCCCTGTCCCACCTCCTCGAACCTTAATTCTGGCCTCAAGCTCTCCCTATCGACGCGAGCTACTTGAGCGCTTGCGACTTCCTTTTACGGTTGTCGCGCCCAATGTTAATGAAACCCCCGCCCCTGGCGAATGCCCGGCCAAGCTGGCATTACGCCTGGCTCGCGCCAAGGCCCAGGCCGTTGCATGCCTGCACCCGGGCTCGGTCGTGATCGGTTCAGATCAGGTGGCCACGCTGGGCGACACTCCTATTGGCAAACCCGGGGATTTCGACAGCGCCTTGGCGCAGCTACGCGCCATGCAAGGCCGCACCGTAGATTTTTATACAGCTCTGGCTGTTGCAGATGGGCCGCATCTAGCGAGCGTGAACGTGCTGACCCGCTGCACCCTACGCCCCCTGAATGACCAAGCCCTGAGCGCTTATCTATTGGCTGAACGCCCCTTCGATACAGCCGGCAGCGCAAAAGCAGAGGCGCTGGGCATCGCGCTGATGGAGCGCATCGACAGCGACGACCCAACCGCCTTGATCGGCCTGCCTCTGATCGCCCTGACCCGCCTACTGACCCAAGTTGGACTCGATCCACTCAACCACCTCCCCGGAACTCCATCATGACCGGCATCCTGCACCTGATCCCCGTTTCTCTGGGCGAGGCACCGCCCGAGCGCTGGCTCCCCAATGAAGTTCGCACACTTGCCGGGCAACTCGATACTTACATCGCCGAAAACGCCAAAACCGCCCGAGCCTTCTTGAAGGCGATCGGGACAATACGGCCGATTCAGGAAATCACCATCCATACCCTCAGCGCGAAAACCCGGCCGGAAGATATCGCCGCCTGGCTCAAACCGGTGGCGGCCGGCGCCCAAATCGGCCTGGTCTCCGAGGCGGGCTGCCCCGCCGTGGCCGACCCTGGAGCCAAAGTTGCTCGGACGGCTCACTCTCTGGGCATCCGGGTTCAGCCCTGGGTGGGACCTTCATCGATATTGCTTGGCCTGATGGCCAGTGGCCTGGACGGCCAGCGTTTCGCTTTTCATGGTTATGCGCCAGTCGAGAGCGCCGAACGGACACGACAGTTACGCGACTGGGAGCAAAATTCGGCCCGCCTGAACCAGACTCAGCTCTTTATTGAAACGCCGTACAGAAACACAGCCCTGTTCACTACCTTGCTGAACAGCTTGCGTCCAGACACTTTGCTCTGCGTCGCACGCGCCTTGACCACCGAACAGGAATGGGTACGCACTTATGCGATTTCGGCGTGGAAAAACCGGACCCCACCGGAACTGGACAAACAGCCAACCCTATTCCTGTTTCTAGCCAGGAAATAGCCTGACACCCCCCCCTCGGCAGCACCCATTCAATGAACACCGCCGAGGGCGCGAAGCCGGCTCACTTCCAGTGCCAGCCTTTTTGTGTGACACCAAGACCCGCCTTGGCCATTCCTGCTCCGAAGGCGACCCCAACCCGCTTGGCAACCCGCTCAGCCAGATTTTCGCGTACGGTGTAGTCGATCAGGGTTTCGGCATGAACGACATCGCGCGCCACGCTCTCGACCGTGCCGAGCTCATCCGCCAGCCCAAGCTCTACGCTCCTGGCGCCAGTCCAGATCAGGCCGCTGAACATTTCAGGCGTTTCATGCAAACGCGTGCCTCGCCCTTTTTTCACGTCCGCGACGAATTGTTGATAGATTTCACCGACCAACTGGGCCGCATACTCTTGCTGTTTGGGATTAGGCGGAGAAAAAGGATCCAGCAAAGCCTTGTTTTCACCGGAAACTACCAGCCGGCGCTCGACGCCCAACTTATCCATCAGGCCGCTAAACCCGAAACCTTCCATGATGACGCCGATGGAACCCACCACGCTGGCTTTATTGACATAAATACTGTCGGCCGCCGCCGCCACGTAATACCCACCCGAAGCACAAATCTCCTCGACCACCGCATAGAGGGGTTTTTCAGGGTTTTTTGCCCGCAAACGCCCGATTTCGTCGTAAATGATGCCCGCCTGCACCGGGCTGCCGCCGGGGCTGTTGATGCGTAGCACCACCGCCTTGGAACCGGGGTCTTCGAAGGCAGCCTGCAAAGCAGCCACGATTTTCTCAGCGCTGGCTTCGCCTTCGGCGTCGATCACCCCATTGAGGGTGACAACGGCAGTATGGCTGGGCGAGCTCGCGGTAGAACCGCTAAACAAGGCACCGCTCAGGATCAGAGCAGCCAGAACGATCAAAGCCAGAACAAGCAATCGAAAGAAAATAGACCAGCGACGCTTGGCACGCTGCTCTTTCAACGATGCAAAAACCAGTTTCTCCAAGACATCCCGCTCCCAGCCCGCAGCCGTGGCAGGGCTTTGCGCCACGCCGGACGAGCTTGAGGGCGGCGCTTCGGAGGGCGACGATGAGGCGGGCAAAGCATCCTGAGACATAAGTAAGGGTTCGCTATGACAGAAAGAAATTAGTGGCCGGATAAGCCATTTTGCCTAAAACAGGCGAAAAACTCAGCGAGCGATAAGTAAGCAGTTCAGTCTGCCGGCGCTTGAACCCGCAACTGCAGCCATGCCTTCAAGTCGCCAATACTATCGACCAGCCCTACCGGCTCGCAGGCGGCCAATTCACGCACGGGGTGGGCTCCGTAAGTAACTCCCACGCCATGAATGCCCGCGTTTCGCGCCATATTCAGATCGTGCGACGTGTCGCCGACCATGACCGCCGAAACCGGCTCGGTATCGAGTTCTTGCATGATTTCGAGCAGCATTGCGGGATTCGGCTTGGAAAAAGTCTCGTCGGCACATCGGGTCGACTCGAAAAATCCCCTCAAGCCTGTTGTCTCGAGTGCACGCTCCAAGCCAAGCCGGCTTTTCCCGGTTGCCACCGCCAAACGCGCACCGCCCTGGCGTAACTGGGTCAGCATTTCCGGCACGCCCTCGAACAACTTCAAATGGAGATCGCGACTAAGGTAGTGGACACGGTAGCGTTCAATGAATTTCGGCACCAGATCCTGAGTCAAGGTCGGCACCGCCGACATCAAGGCATCCTGCAAACTCAAACCAATCACCCAAGCAGCGGCTTCATCTGGCGGAACCGGCAAACCCAGGTCGCGGCAAGCCGCCTGGATAGCCGTGACTATGGACGGCGTGGAATCCATCAAGGTTCCATCCCAATCGAAGACGACCAGGGAATATGGGGCGGCACACAAACTCATGGGGCCTCAAGCTCCTGCAGGAAATTGACGCAAACTTCAGGCAAATGCGCCTCCAACTCGAGGCGCTCGCTGGTCAGGGGGTGCAATAAGCTCAGTGTATGAGCATGCAAGAACATCCTTTTGAAACCACTCGCCGCCAGCGCAGCGTTGACCTCCTCGCTGCCGTATTTGTCGTCGCCGACTATCGGAAAGCCCGAGCTTGCCAGATGAACCCGAATTTGATGGGTACGCCCCGTCTTCAATTCGGCATCAAGCAGACTAAAACGGCCAAAACGTTGTTTCAAAGTGAAAATTGTGTGTGCGACTTGGCCCTCGGGATCGACGCGCACCCGGCGCTCGCCCGACTTGGTGGTCCACTTGGTCAAGGCCTTGCGCACATGTTGCCGGTCATTGACCCAATCGCCCACCACCAGCGTCAGATAGTGCTTGCTCCATGCCCCATCGCGCAAGGACTGGTGCAATCCGACCAGTGCGCTGCGCTTTTTGGCCACCATCAAAAGACCAGAGGTGTCTCGGTCCAGGCGATGCACCAATTCAAGAAACTTGGCTTGCGGGCGCGCCGCGCGCAACTGCTCGATAACGCCGAAGTCGACGCCGCTGCCCCCGTGCACCGCCACGCCGGCGGGTTTGTCGATGACCAACATCGCATCATCTTCGAAAACGATGGGAAACTCGCCCGCCGGTACGAAATGGACGCGCTGCTCGGGCAGTCGAAAAGGCGGCACGCGGACAACTTCCCCCGTCGCCACGCGGTGATCGACCGCTACCCGCCCCCGGTCGACCCGTACTTCGCCGCCGCGAATAGCCTTATAGATATGACTTTTGGGCACGCCCTTACACAGACGCAGCAGGAAATTGTCCAGCCGCTGCCCGTCATGGGCCTCGTCCACTTCGACCTGCCGCACGACTAACGGCGCCGCGCTAGCAGCAGGCCGCGCAGGCCCAGATTTGCCCGGTCTTGCCGGTGGCAAGGATTTCGCTTTGCGCAATAGAGGTAGCGACATATAATCCAGAAGCCTGATCGAGTCAGGTGGGTTGATAGCACCTTTGGCGTCGAGACGCGCTTTTTCGCGGCGTTTCCGCCAAGTGTGCGCTTATTGATCTTTTCCAAACCCTGGCAAGCGAGCCGGGTCGGAGCTTCCAGTACTGCCGTACAGATCGTTCGGCAAAATCTGACAGTGCTCCCACCAGAACACGCAGCCGGTTATGGACAAGCAGTAAGTGTGCCGGAATTGTACCCGCCCTTCCCTCCAGACTCTTTCGGGCCGTCATGGTCGCCTGTTGTTGCTACCGCAGACCCTTTCTATCCCGGGTCCAGCCGTTCAACAACAGAGTAAGCGTCCGTAGATGCAAGTAGTCCGAAACCGTCGTATACGCAAAGGCGCGCCCACCAGGCGCGTCCGTCTGGCTCGCAAAATCCGTGAATAAAACTATTTTTGATCCCGCGATTCTCGATTATCCCTACCGCAAACTGCGGTGCGGGGACGATGACTCCGGCATCCACGGTGCATGCGCTCTTCCCCGACCTTGCGCGTTCCTCGCCCGGCTGGTCGTATCGACCTGAACCGCGGGGTGCGGCTCTCGCGCACCGGATTTCCTCTACTTGCACTGCGTTACGTATTCTTCCTGACGGCCCGAGGCTGCGCGCCGATTTCGGCGCGACATGACCACGGAGACCTTCATCTATGAAGCGCATGCTGTTTAATGCAACGCACCAGGAAGAACTGCGCGTTGCCATCGTCGATGGGCAAAAGCTCATCGACCTCGATATCGAAACCGCCGGGCGCGAACAGCGCAAAGGCAACATCTATAAAGGGGTCATAACCCGGGTAGAGCCCAGCCTCGAGGCCTGCTTCGTCAATTACGGCGAAGAGCGGCACGGCTTTCTACCTTTCAAGGAAGTCGCCCGCACCTACTTCAAGGAAGGCGTCGACGTTCGCAGCGCGCGCATCCAGGATGTACTGCGCGAAGGCCAGGAACTCATCGTCCAGGTCGAAAAGGAAGAACGCGGCAACAAAGGTGCCGCGCTCACCACCTTCATTTCTCTGGCTGGCCGCTTCCTGGTCCTGATGCCCAACAATCCACGCGGCGGCGGCGTATCGCGCCGGGTCGAAGGCGAAGAACGCCTCGAACTGCGTGAAACCATGGAGCAGCTTCAGGTTCCCACCGGCATGAGCATCATCGCCCGCACCGCCGGTATCGGCCGCAATGTGGACGACCTGCAATGGGATCTGTCCTACCTGATGCAGTTGTGGACCGCCATTGACGGCGCCGCCCGCGACAACGCAGGCCCCATCCTCATTTATCTCGAATCCAGCCTGGTCATCCGCGCCATTCGCGATTATTTTTCGCCCGATATCGGCGAAATCCTGATCGACACCGACGACATCGCCGATCAGGCTTGCGCGTTCATGAGCGTAGTCATGCCTGACAACGTTCAGCGGGTGAAACGCTATCGCGACGATGTTCCGCTGTTCTCGCGTTTCCAGATCGAACACCAGATCGAAACCGCCTATGCGCGCACGGTGCCGCTGCCCTCCGGCGGCGCAGTCGTCATTGACCACACCGAAGCACTGGTCGCCGTCGACGTCAACTCGGCCCGCGCCACCAAAGGCAGCGACATCGAGGAAACCGCTCTGCGCACCAACCTCGAAGCCGCCGACGAAGTGGCCCGTCAGTTGCGTCTACGCGATCTGGGCGGCCTGATCGTCATCGACTTCATCGATATGGAAGACGGCAAGAACCAACGCGCCGTCGAACAGCGCCTGCGCGAGGCCCTGCATTTTGACCGCGCCCGCGTACAAATGGGCAAGATTTCACGCTTTGGCCTGATGGAGCTCTCACGTCAGCGCCTGCGCCCCGCCCTCAACGAAGGCTCGCACATCACTTGCCCGCGTTGCAACGGTACCGGCGTCATTCGCGATACCGAATCCAGCGCCCTGCAGGTCTTGCGCCTGATTCAGGAAGAGTCCATGAAGGAAGGTACCGCGGCCGTCCACGCCCAGGTGCCGGTCGAAGTCGCCACCTTCTTGCTCAATGAAAAGCGCACCGATATCGCCAAGATGGAAGAGCGGCTCAAGGTCAACCTGATCCTGATCCCCAACAAGCACATCGAGACGCCGCACCACAGCCTCGAGCGCATCCGCCATGATGACCCTCGGCTGGAAAGCGCCAAGGCAAGCTTCGAGCTGGCCGAGGCACCGGAAACCAATTTGGCGTATTCGACCCAAGAATACGAAGTCAAGGCCAAGCCCGAAGCCATCGTCAAGGGCATTACCCCTGCGCAACCTGCTCCTGTGTCGACCGCACCGTCGGCCAGCGCCGCTGCTCGCAAGAGCCGCAGCCAGCAAGCCTCGGCACAACCCGCCGCCACCAATCTGTTCAGCAGCCTTATCAGCCGAGTTCTAGGCTGGCTGCGCGGCGCAGAAAGCGCGCCTGCCACCCCAGCCTCCAGCCGCGCCCGCCCCTCGGGCGAGAACTCGAACCGTAGTGACCGTGACGGCCGTAATCGCCGCCGCGGGAACCACGGTGGCCGTGGCCGCTCCGAAGGGGGCCGCGAACAAAGGACCGAGGAACGCCAAGATGGCGAAGGCGATAATCGCCGAGAAGCACGCGATGGCCGTTCGCGTCGAGACGGACGCCGCGACGAACGTCCGCGCCAGGACAATCGCCAAAAATCGGAAGAAGTGCGTAACCTGGCACCTGCCTCTGACGAACGCGACAACCAACAAAACAGCGAAGGCCGCAATTCGCGCAATCGCCGTGGTCGCCGTAGCAACCAGCGCGACGAGCCGCAAGTAGAGGAAGTCTCAGCTCTCGCCACGGTCACCGCAGCCATGGCCGAAGCCAGCACCGAAGCTCGCCCCTTGGCCGACGCCGTCCCGGCTCCCCAAGAACTTGGTCAGTTGCTTGATACCGATTTGACTCCTGCCATTGATATCGCCGATGACAGCGCCGACGGTGAACCGGAACGCAAGCGCCGCCGGCGCCGTGGCCGCCGCGGCCGCCGCAGTACGGAAGCCGGCGCCAATACGCTGGACGATGGCAGCGCGCAGGACGACGACGCCTTCAGTGACGACGAAGAGCAACCAGCTATGGCCGACACTCCAGTGGAACCGACACGGGTCCAAGCGGCTCCCGTTGCCGAACCCGTAGCCCCTCTGGTCACGGTGTCGGAACCCATTGCAGCGCGACAGCCAGCCATACCTGTGCAAGCTCCCCTTCCGATGGTCAGCGAAGCCGTTCAAGTCCCGACGGCTCCCGTTGAAGTCGCCAGCCCGGCAGTTCAGGCAGCCCCGGCAGTCCTGTCTGCGAACCTCACGCCGACAGCTCCCGTCAGCAGCAACGAAGCTGCCGCCGAAGCAACAGCCGCACCGGCACCCGCCGCGCAAGTGGAAGCCAGCACCGCCGCTCCAGTCCCGGCCAAAGTGGAAGCGCAAGCTCCCACGGAAACGCTGGCACAGGTGGAAACGACAGTTCGTGTGGCAGAAACCGTACCGGCACCCGCCCCTGAGCTTGATCTGCCGGCTGTTGCAACCGAGGCTACAGCAAGCGCGGAAGCCGCATCGCAGACCGAAGCGCCCCAAGCGCAGGCGTCCGCGGATGCTCCCGAGCAGATCGTCCTGAAACCAGCTACGCAGTCCAAAGACACGCTACTGGAGATGGTTCAGCAGGCCGGCATGCAATGGGTGGAAACCGACAGCGCCAAGTACGCCGCCACCCAGCAGTCAATTGCAAGCAACACTGCCAAGCGGGTCGGCCGCGAGCCGCGCCCCCGTGCGCAGCTCACCCAGGAAACCCTGGTTCAGGTTGAAACACGAGGCGACCAAGGGCAGTAAGACTGCTCTAGTCCCGTCTCACCTAAAAATGCCGCACCAATGGTGCGGCATTTTTTTGCCGTCCAACAGCGGATGAGTGTGCACAAAGCATTATCAGTCTGCGTAATTTCCCCTACCTGCACTAGAATGGGACTTCACTCTTCTCCCTCCTTTTCCGTACCTTCGGAACGCCAGTCCATGCGCAGAATGAAAATTGAAAACTCATGGCTAGGCAATCTGCCGCTCATGGGCAAAGTGCTTCTGACGGTCGGATCGCTGCTTCTCTTATTCATTCTATCCAGCCTTGGGACCTCGATCGTACTCAAGCAGGAGAGAGAAAACCGCAACGCGTCCTTGCGTACCACCGAACTTCTGCGCAATATCAACCAGGCCACTCGATCCATCTTCCAGCGACAACACGAGCTGCGCCAGATGCTGTTTTTCACGGGGGAACCCAACAGCTCCAGCTTCGAGCTCGCCAATGCTTCGTTGGATCGCTATCTCGACAGCATCGTCGCTCCCGGCAACATCGACCTGGTTCAGCCTTTGCGAATTGAGCAGATCCAGGATATGAACAAGCAATGGCTGGATACTTCGGCCTTACCCCTTATTTCGGCATTGCGGCAGGCCTGGCAGCGTGACGCGTCGGTCAGCGTTGTCGAGCGCGAGCGCATATTCCAGGATTTTGCCGCTCGCGGCAGCGTCAAATCGCAAGACATCATCGAAGCCATGGATAGGCTGGCTGATAATGTGCGGCTCAAACTGACTGAACGCACTCAGGCTTTGATCGACGTCGAAGACCTGCGCGCCAAGTTGTTATATGGCACCCTGGCGCTAGCTTTGCTGTGCGGTCTTGCTGCCCTTTTACTCTCGGCCAGGCTGATCACCCGCCCCTTGAACCACTTGGCCCAGCTGATGACGCGGCTCAGCGCCCACGACCATGACATCGACATTCCTCAGGCTTCGCGGCGTGACGAAATCGGCGTGATCAGCCGAGCCTTGGTTCAGTTCAAGAAAATGGCCATCGAGACCTTCGACCAAAATTGGATCAAGACCAATTCCGCCGCCGTGTCGAATCGCTTACAGCAGGTCGAAACCCATCGCGATTTTGGCGATGCGCTGATGGCTGAAATCTCGCCCTTGGTCAATGCCGGAGTCGCACTTTTCTATCTTTACGACAGCGACACCGACAGGCTTTATCTAACGGGCAGCTATGGTTTCAAACAACTGTCCGGCTTCGATACTTCGTACAAGCTAGGTGAAGGCCTGGTAGGCCAATGCGCCGCGCAGCGCAAGGCAATCTTGCTTGAGCAGGTTCCGGCCGATTACCTGCGCGTGAGTTCAGGCATTGGCGAAGCCGCGCCACGCCTGCTCGCCCTGTTTCCGATTCAGTCCAAAGACAAGCTGCTGGCGGTCATGGAGCTCGGTTGCCTGAACACACTGGATCAGCGCCAGACGCTCTTGCTTGATACGCTGGCCCCGCTTGTGGCGCTTACCTTGGAAAACATTTCGAGAGCGGTGCATACGCGCCAGTTGCTCGAACAGACCCAGGCTCAGGCGGGAGACCTGCGTTCCTCCGAAGAAGAGCTGCGAACCCAACAAGAAGAACTGCAAGCTTCCAACGAAGAGTTGCGTCAGAAATCGGATGCACTGAATCAGCAAAACAGTACTCTGGAAAGCTTGCAGCGGGAAACCGAGGAAAAAGCGGAGGCACTGACCCGCGCCAATCAATACAAGTCCGAATTCCTGGCCAATATGTCGCACGAGTTGCGCACCCCTTTGAACAGTCTGCTTATCCTGTCCAATGATCTGGCCGAAAATTCAAGCGGGAATCTGTCGGATGAGCAGATCGAATCAGCACGCATCATTCATGACAGCGGCACTAACCTGTTGCGCCTGATCAACGACATCCTTGATCTGTCCAAGATTGAGGCGGGCAAAATGGACCTGCTGCTGGAGCAAGTCGACCTGCAGCGTTTCGTGGCCAATCTGCAACGTACCTTCAAGGCCGTCGCACGCGAGAAACAACTCGAGTTCACGGTTGCCGTCGATGAAGGCCTGCCTGCCACCCTGGTCGGCGACAGTACGAAGCTGGCCCAGATCGTCAGCAACTTACTCAGCAACGCGTTCAAATTCACACGGGTCGGCACGGTAGGCCTGCGTGTGGGCCGTCCGACCCGTGACTCTATGGAATTCCCTGCGGCACAAACCATTGCGATCGAGGTCAGCGATACGGGTATCGGTATCCCCCCCGAAAAGCGCCTGCGCATTTTTGGCGCCTTCGAGCAAGTAGATGCCAGCACCAGCCGCCAATTCGGCGGCACCGGCCTGGGGCTGACGATCTCGCGCCGACTTGCCCAATTGCATCATGGAGACATCATTCTTGATAGCAATGAACGGCAAGGCAGCGTTTTCACTGTGCTTCTGCCCCAGACACCAGCTTTGCCTGCCAGCCTCCCCGAGCCGATGCCCGCCCAGTCCTTTACCGAGGCAGCTCAGGCGGGACTCCCAGAGCTATCGCGGCTCAGCCCGCCGCAAGATGATCGGGATCTGCTCCGCCCTGGCGACACCTGCATCCTTCTGATCGAGGACGACACTGACTTTGCGCGCATCTTGATCGAACGCATACATCGCAAAGGTTATCGCGCACTGGCTGCCGTTACGGGCGAATCCGGCCTGGAGTTAGCGCGCCGGTATAAGCCCAATGGCATCCTGCTCGATATACAACTACCCGGCATGGATGGCTGGGCCGTACTTGAACGGATCAAACAAGATCCTTTGATACGGCACATCCCGGTTCACATCGTTTCGGCCTTGGATGAAAGTGTCCGTGGCCGCGAGCAAGGCGTGGCCGGCTTCCTGACCAAGCCGGTAACGGCGGCCGCATTGAACGGCGCCTTCGAGCGCCTATTGCAGTTCTCCACAGAAGGGGGAAGACGGCTGCTGGTCATCGACGACGACCCGGTTTCCAGGTCGGCGGTACGCAAATTGGTGGGCTCGGACACCGTCGCTATTTTCGAGGCAGGCAGCGCAGAAGAGGCGCTCACTCGGCTTGAAGGCGAGAAGTACGATTGCATCGTGCTCGACCTTAGCTTGCCTGGCATGTCCGGATTCGAGTTCTTGGACAGATTAGCGGCAGCCAAGGACACGACACCAGTGGTTGTCTATTCAGCGCGAGAGCTCTCGCGTGAAGACAGCCTGCGGATACGACAATTTACCGACAGCATCGTCGTCAAGGGCGAGCGGTCACAAGAACGTTTGCTTGATGAAGTCAGCCTCTTTCTGCACAGCATCCACTTTCCGGTCCAGAACGCCGCGGCGGAGAATGGGCGTGACCTGGCTGGGCGGAAAATCCTCGTGGTTGACGACGATATGCGCAATATTTTTGCGCTATCCAAAGTATTGCGCGCCAAAGGCATGGAAGTAAGCCTGGCCCAAGACGGGCAAAAAGCGCTCGAACAGCTTGTGCAGAACGAAGGCATCGACCTGGTTCTGATGGACATCATGATGCCGGTCATGGATGGCTACGAAACCATACGCGAGATCCGCAAGAATCCGAAATTCGCCACCCTGCCCATCATTTCATTGACGGCCAAAGCCATGCAGGGCGATCGAGAAAAAAGCCTGCAGGCCGGCGCCAACGATTACCTTTCAAAACCCATAGACACCGCCAAGCTGTTGTCCATGATGCGGGTATGGCTGCATCGATGAAAGCAACGATGCCTCAGCCACTCGAGGAAATCGAGCTTGACCTGTTCATCCAAGCCTTGCACAGGCGCTATGGCTACGATCTGAGCCAATATGCCCGACCCTCTTTGAAGCGGCGGGTGCTGGGGCTCACCCACACCCATCAGGCGGCACACATCAGCGCACTGACCTCCCGTCTGCTGCACGAGCCGGACTTCCTGCCACAAATCATCGAAGGCCTGTCGGTCCCGGTTTCGGAGTTTTTTCGCGACCCCTCGGTTTTTCTTGCCCTGAGCCAGCAAGTTTTGCCTTTATTGGCCTCTTATCCCAACATCAACATCTGGCAGGCCGGTTGCGCACACGGGGAAGAAGTCTACTCATTGGCTATCTTGCTGGAAGAGGCAGGTCTTTACGACCGCTGCCACATCTATGCCACCGATTTTTCGGATGCAGCCCTGGCGCGCGCACGCGAAGGTATCTTTTCAACGCGTGATGCACGCAGCGCGTCCCAACGCTACCAGCAAGCCGGCGGCAAGCATTCACTGTCCGACTATTATCACGCACGCTACGACTTCATCAAGATGAACGATTCACTGCGGCGCAATATTACTTTTGCCAACCACAACCTGGTGGCCGACGGCGTCTTCTGCGAGGCGCATCTTATTCTCTGCCGCAACGTGCTGATCTATTTCACCGATGCACTGCAAGAGCGCACGCTCTCTTTGTTTTCGAACAGCCTGGTGCGTGGCGGTTTCCTTTGCCTCGGGACCAAAGAAACCCCAGCCAAAGTATCTCGCGCTACAGAGTTCATCCCTGTTGACTTACCGGCGCGCATCTTTCGATCAACCCGAAGCGTCTGACCAAGCCATGGATCTTGTTGCGATCGGTTGTTCTTCAGGCGGCCTGCACGCCTTGCAAACGCTGCTACGGGGGCTAGCCCCCAGCCTGCCCGCAGCCCTGGTCGTGGTCTGCCATACGGCCTCCGAAGACGTGTCCTTACTATGCGAGCTTCTCGCCCGCCATTCAACGCTGCCCGTGTGCGAGGCTAGCGAGCGCCAGACCATCCAGCCCGGCAGAGTCTATGTAGCACCCACGAACTACCATCTACTGATCGATTCCTCCCAACGCTTTTTGCTATCGGTCGACTCCAAAGTCTGCTTTGTGCGCCCCAGCATCGACGTCTTGTTTGAATCCGCCGCAGATGTTTACGGTGAAAAAATGATAGGCGTTGTCCTGACCGGCGCCAACCACGACGGAGCGCAAGGCCTGAAACGCATTCGTGGCCAGGGCGGCCTGGCCATAGTGCAGAACCCTGCCGACGCCGAGTTTTCCACCATGCCGCAGGCCGCGCTGGAGCACGCTGGCGCAGACCAATGCCTGGACCTGGCGGCGATTGCCGCCGAAATCAACCGAATATGCCTATCGTGAATACCTCACCCGCTCAACCCAAGATACTGATCGTCGACGACACCCCGGCGAACCTATTCGCCATGCGGCGCCTGCTCTCGCAAGCCGATGCGCAGATCGTCGAAGCCACTTCAGGCAATGAAGCGCTGGCCCTTTGTCTGGATCAACACTTTGCCCTGATCCTACTCGACGTAAACATGCCCGACATGGACGGCTACGAGGTAGCGGCTTTGTTAGACGATGAACCCTTGAATCGCGAAACCCCAGTCATTTTCGTCACGGCAGCGTATGCAGATGACCTCAATCGCCTGAAGGGCTATCGAAGCGGGGCCGTGGATTACATCGCCAAACCGGTCAACGACATGATCCTGTTATCCAAGGTGAAAGTATTTTTGGAGTTACACGCTAGCCGCATGCGCCTGACTTACGCGCTGGCCAGCCTGGAAGAACGCAATCGGCAATTGAGCGCCGAAGTCGCGGAGCGTCGCCGCGTCGAAGCCAAAATACGGCATCTGGCCACCCATGACATGCTGACCAGCCTACCCAATCGCGCGCTGTTTATCGACACGCTGGACAAGCTTCTGGAAAATAAAAAAGGGGCGCCTAGCCATTTCGCAGTACTGTATATCGACATCGATGGATTCAAGGCCGTCAACGATAACCATGGTCATCAAGCAGGCGATGCCTTGTTGCAAATCATCGGGCAAAGGCTGCGCAGAGCCCTGCGTAGCGATGATGTCGTGGCGCGTTTGGGTGGAGACGAATTTTCCGCAATATTGGCCGGAGTAGCCGATCCCGATATCGCAACTAGCAAATGCGATGAATTGTGCAAACTACTGCGCGCTCCCTACCATTTGCCGGGTACTCAGCAAGGCGTCACAGCCGAGGTGAGCGCCAGTATCGGTGTTGCGCTTTATCCTTTGCATGGCAGCAAGCGCGATAGCCTGATTCAACTTGCAGACGATGCGATGTACGAAGCCAAACGCAGCGGCAAGAATCACAGCCGTTTGGCAAACCCCTCGCTTAAAGTCGGCGATGGCTTAGGCTAACACCGACGCCGCCAAAAACTGTGTGGTGGCCGCGCTGCTCATTGGCACCGAACACAAATAGCCTTGCCAGGCATTGCATCCCATCGCGCGCAGCAAATCGAGCTGGCCCTGGCTTTCTATGCCTTCGGCAATGGTCTGAATACCTACTCGGCGGCAAAAATCGATGACGGTGGTCAACATCTCGCGGTCATAGTCGTTGTGCATTACCCCTTCGACAAAGCGACGCTCAAGCTTGACTGCGGCAAACGGGGCTGAACGCAAGCGCAAGAAATTCGAATAACCGCTGCCAAAGTCGTCCAGGCTGAAAGTGACGCCCAGAGCCGCCAGTTCGCGGCTGACCGCCAGCGCTTCTTCAGGGTGACTGATTTCAGCCGACTCGGTGACTTCGATTTCCAAGGCATTGGGGGCAACGTCGTATTGGGACAAAGCCCCTTTGACCACATCGACCAAATCGCCCCGCAACTGGCTGGCGCTAAGGTTGATGGCAATCCGGGGACAAGCGACATCGTGTTCCCGCCATTCGGCGATCTGCCGACACGCCTCGCGCAGCACCCATGCTCCCAGCGCAGAGCTCAAGCCAGCCGCCTCGATTTCAGGCACAAAGATGGACGGCATGATCAATTGACCGTCCCGCCGCCACCTGGCCAGCGCCTCCAGGCCTCGGAGGGCTCCGCTTTTCATATCAAGCTGGGGCTGATAAAACAGTTCGAACTCGCCTCGATCCAGGCTTTGTATCGCATGAACCGCCCTGTCGTCTTCACGCGACAAGACCGCGCCTTCCGTAGCGTCTTGGCCATCGCTCCAGCATACCCAGCGGGCGTGGGTACGCGCCGCGTAACGCGCCGCTTGCTGGGCCTGTAGCAGCACACTGGATGCCTGCCTCATATCACAAGGCAACATCACGATACCGAAAGATAAGGCGCTGCCGCCTTCTGCCAGCCCTGCAGTCTGAACCGCTGCACAGCGTTGAAACAAACGTTGGGCCGCACCTATTGCATTTGCCTTGTCTGCGACGTCGCGCAGCAATATGACCAGGCTACCGTCGTCCAGAAGACAGATCAGATCGTCGCTTCGCACCAGCGGACGTATGCGCCACACGATTTCGTCAAGGCGCACCGACTCAAGCAACTGGGGCGCAGCAATAGCCAATACCGCGGCATGCTCCCGCCCGGCAATCAAGGCTGAAAGCTCCCGCAACAGGAATGCATGCTCGGTGACAGCACTGAGTTGTTGCGCCACGCTCGACGCATGAAGTGAATTAGGCATCAAGTGCTACGAATCAATAAGTGAATCAAGTGGACGACTACAACAAACACGAGAATATCCCACGCTTTACATATTGCATATATATACGCGAATATACGCGACGTGTGGGTGTCCACTGGTAGCAGTTTCTATCTGAATAATGCAAATAAGCGCTGATTACCGTTGTACAAAACCATCAACCCACTGGGATCTAAGTAAGCTTTCTAGCTTATAGGTATATATTTTGAAATATTCCCGCTGTGTTAACAATTGTTTCGCGCGGCGCCCCTAGCCTTGGGCTATTCTAATCGGCTTTGAATCCAATCGGGGATTAGAGCGTGGATCAAACGTTCATAGAATATCTGTCCAATCAACAATGCTCCCGCCAATGGAAGGGCTTTCTAGGCGCCATGGCTCAAGAGTTTTCCGCCCAATTACCCGAAACCGATCTCCGATTATTGATGCAGCGTATTGGCGCGCGATTTGCCGACTTGGCCCCCGTAAGCAACTGCCAGAGCATTGCAGATCTCCAGACGGCCATCAGCGGGATCTGGATGGAGCAGGATTGGGGCTGGGTCACGCTTGAAGAAAAAGATGACCACTTATCCATCCGGCACAATTGCGCTCCTATCAAAGCGGCCTTCGGCACAGATAGCCTGGCATGGACGCCGGCTTTTCTCGAAGGCGCCTATCAGCGCTGGTTTCATCAGATGGGGGCTGGCCAGATCCTGGACGTCAAACAGTCCTCCGACGCGGATACGCTGGGCTGCGTAGAGTTCCGGCTGAGCCGCTAAGCGGCTGGACATGACGGATATAGGAGTTAACAGCATGCAAGATTCTGACGATATCGAGAATCTATTCAAACATTTTGACGGAGAAACCGGGCAATACCAAGAAATCGGGCGCAGTAACGAAGCCAGGCAATCGCGGAAACGCTGGCCTTTGCTCACGTCTGTAGAGGCCAAACAAGCGCCCCTGGTACCATCGGTGCACAGTCCCGATCCACTCGACATCCCTGTGCCTGCGGGCCATTCAGCCGACCCAATCGTATCCAGCAACTATCTGATGCCAGAGAGTCCCCGAGTCGAACCGTACTTTGCCCCTCCAGCGCAACAAACAGGCAAACCCGTTCCGGACGTCAACCCCAAGCCCACACCGCCTGCACTAACGGAGCTCGCCGAGCCGGCGGTGGCCGCCAGCCCAGCTTCTGAATCCATCGCACCGCTTTCACCTACGGAAGTCCCACTGTCCCCTATCGACCTCCCGACGACCCAGCCCTCTCCAGTTGATGTCAAGCCGCTCGCCGCAGCAGCTCCGCTTACCCAATCCGCAGCGCCGCTCCCGCAGACAGGAGATCTACAAAAACTGTTCGCCCGTCTAGCTCAGCAACCCGCCGATGAACAACAAGATAAAGGCGCAACGCTCTTCCAGCGACTAAGTAGAAAGTGAAAATAATTGCCATTGTTTCAGCCAAGGGTGGGGTTGGGAAAACCACAGTCGCCGCCAATCTGAGCACAGCCTTCAACCACAGCGGACAAACCGTACTTGCGGTCGACATCGACCCGCAAAACGCTTTGCGCTTTCATTTGGGTATTGATCCGAATACGATCAACGGCATATCCCGTGCGACCTTGTCCAATCAGAATTGGCGTGAGGCCTGCTTCAAGAACCCGGCTGGCATCTACACGCTACCTTACGGTTCAGTCAACGAGCAAGACCGCCACGCTTTCGAACGGCATCTGGAAGCACATCCGGATTGGTTGCTGACCCAATTGCAAGCCCTTAAGCTGGGTGACGACGATCTGGTCGTGCTCGATACGCCTCCAGGGCCGTCCATCTATATGCGCCAAGTTCTATCGGTGGCGCATATGGTCATCATCGTCACCTTGGCCGACGCAGCGTCTTACGCAACACTACCCATGATGGAAGGCTTGATGCAAACCTATTGCACAGGCCGACCAGGTTTCGTCGATTATGCAGTCGTCATCAATCAGCTTGACCTGTCTCGACAACTCAGCCAAGACGTCTCCCAGGTTATGCGTGCCAATTTCGGCGAACGTGTCGTCGGCTTGATACGTCATGACCAGGCCGTCTGCGAAGCCTTGGCTTTCGATCAGAGCGTGCTGGACTACGACACCCGATGCCAAGCCACTCGAGACTTCCTGGCCTGCGCGCAGCAGGTGATGGCCCGCCTGCGGCTTTTCGAGCCACAGCAATAACATCGGATGGGCCTGTGTCGAAGCTACACGAGGCCCACACCGCTCTGCTCAACTACATTAGGCAAACGCTTGCTCGATTAGCCCATCCAGCACCATGCCATGGTCCGCTTCTTGCCTGTAATCGGCGCGGCTTTTTTTAGCCAGCGCATTACAGCGTACCAAGCTGCGCCCCCCCGTGTAGGGAAAGAGGTATGCTGTGTATTCATTGTTTTAGTATTCGAAGCCAGTCTGGCCACCGTTGCCACGGGGCGCCAGGCTCTTCATTCGGAAAAGTGTTGTGGCCATCAAAGTCGTCCCCCTAACCGACTATCGCTCGTTGAAGAACGTACCGGCAATACCCGCGGCTCCTATTACCCCTACGGGCCGCTTGGCGGATACGCGCGGGCGCGCTTTGCACGATTTGCGGATATCGGTTACCGATCGCTGCAATTTCCGCTGTGTGTACTGCATGCCCAAAGAGGTCTTCGGCAAAGATTACCCCTATTTGCCGCACGCCTCGCTTTTGAGCTTTGAAGAGATCGTGCGCCTGACACGCATATTCATCTCGCACGGCACCGAGAAAATACGCCTTACAGGCGGCGAACCCCTGCTACGCAAGAATATCGAAGTCTTGATCGGCCAACTGGCCGAATTGCGTACCGCTACTGGTAAACCGCTGGACCTCACCCTTACTACCAACGCTTCACTGCTGGCACGAAAAGCCACTGCGCTGGCACAAGCCGGCTTGAAGCGCGTCACGGTCAGCCTTGATGCCCTGGATAATGCTTTATTCCAGCGCATGAACGATGTGGATTTTCCAGTCGCCGACGTATTGCGCGGCATTGACGCCGCTGCGGCCGCCGGCCTGGGCCCCATCAAGGTCAACATGGTGGTCAAAAAAGGGGTTAACGACGAACAAATCCTGCCGATGGCCCGCCACTTCCGGAACTCCGGCCACATCCTTCGCTTTATCGAATACATGGACGTCGGCGCCTCCAACGGATGGAAGATGGACGAAGTCCTGCCATCGGCCGAAGTCTTGCAACGCATCAATCAGGAATGGCCGCTGGAAACGCTTGAGCCCCACTACACCGGCGAAGTCGCGCAACGTTGGCGGTATCGCGATGGCGGCGGCGAGGTCGGGGTGATATCCAGCGTCACTCAGGCCTTCTGCTCCACCTGTACGCGGGCGCGCCTGTCTACCGAAGGCAAGTTATACCTATGCCTGTTCGCCCAGCAGGGCTATGACTTGCGCACCTTGCTTAGAGGGGAAGCCAGCGATCTTGATATTGCCGGCGCCATTGCCGAGGTTTGGCAGGGGCGAACAGACAACTACTCAGAACGCCGCACCGCCGATACCCCGCGTAGCAGCAAGATCGAAATGAGCTATATAGGGGGCTGAGCAAGCCACCCCAAGCTGTTTAGAACGTGGTCGCCAAGTGCACTTGGACCTGGTCCAAACCCTGGTTTGGACCCTTCATGCCCGCGTTTGAAAAGTGGGAGACTCGCAAGCCGATGCGCGTGGCTTTCGTTACCTGATAGCCGATACCGACCTGGTCGCTAAACTGAAAGTTACTTCCGTAACGCTCATCTTTCAGTTGCCTTTCACTAAGCAGAGAAACTCCGATTCCGGCTTCAAGGTAGAACTTGTCAGTGGGCCACCAGCGCACCAATGGCGTAGCGCTGATCTGCCACATATTGCGTGGAAAGCCGCGCAAGGCGGCTCGCTTGGTCCACCAATACGATATGCCCAACTCAGCTACGACTTCGATGCGACTGGAAGTGAAGTTGTGCTGCCAGAGCGGCGCGGTTTCCCGATTGAGCGTAAGACGGTTATTGCCCTCGCCCTCGCCATACTGCAGGCTCCAGCCCCCATTCTGCCAGCCTGCAGAAGGATCAGCAGCGTATGCCCCTGACACGCCCATCGATATCAACAATGCTGCAAGCACAACTGGTTTTTTCATAGATACGAAGCCTGTCATTTTCAAGACGCTGCATTTGCTGGTCTGCCAACGCGCTGCTCATAACAGCGCCGTCGAACCCGCCACAGACAAAGGTCTCAAGTCGGTAGTAACGAGCACCCACTATAAACCTCAAGGCGAAAAAAAATCGCCGATGTGGCATCGGCGATACAGACCTTAGCCCAGGCCAAACGGGATGAAGCGCCGGCCGGCTAAATCAGGATGTGGTCACGACATCAGCGGGCTGCAGCATGAACAAGGCAAGCAAGCGTGCGATTTCCTCGCGCATCGCTCGGCGATCGACGATCATGTCGATCGCCCCCTTTTCGAGCAGGAACTCGGCGCGCTGGAAACCTTCAGGCAGTTTCTCGCGAACTGTCTGTTCGATTACTCGCGGCCCGGCAAACCCAACCAGCGCCTTGGGCTCAGCGATCACCACATCGCCCATGAAAGCAAAACTGGCTGAGACCCCGCCCATGGTCGGGTCGGACAACACGCTGATAAAGGGCAGCTTACGCGCTGCCAATTGGGTCAAGGAGGCCGTGGTCTTGGCCATCTGCATCAGCGACAGCAATCCTTCCTGCATACGTGCGCCGCCCGAGGCGGTTACGCAAACAAAGGGGACTTTCTGCTCGATGGCGGCTTGAACTCCGCGCGCAAAGCGCTCGCCCACGACCGAGCCCATAGAGCCGCCCATGAACTCGAACTCAAAGCAGGCAACGACGGCAGGCACGGAAAGTATGGCTCCACCCATCACCACCAGCGCATCGGTTTCACCGGTTTGCGCCATGGCGTCTTGCAGGCGGTCTGGATACTTTTTGGTGTCCTTGAACTTGAGGCTGTCAATCGGCAAGGTACCGATGCCGATCTCGTATCTGCCCTCTGCGTCCAGCAGTGCATCGATGCGCTGGCGCGCGCCGATACGCATGTGGTGATCACATTTGGGGCAGACATTCAAGTTCTTGTCGAGGTCGTCACTGTAGAGGACAGCCTCGCATGATGGGCACTTTACCCAAAGCCCCTCCGGAACCCGACGCGCAGCGCCGTCGGTCGTCCTGATACGTGGAGGGAGCAGTTTTTCGATCCAGCTCATGCGGATTTCCTTGTTTCACGAGTCGCGCCGCCCGGCGGCAATGCATCGAGCGCCAGCCGGATTGTACGCAACCAATCGCCCGCTGCACGAGCCGAGACTTCCGGCAGTTGTTCCACAGGCACGTTTTCTATGACTGACTCGATTTCCTGAATCAGTCGAGTCCCGATGACTACGGCGTCCGCCACTTGGCCCAAGGCCTGGGCACTGGCCGCATCCCGAATGCCGAATCCTACACCTACCGGTATGGATACGTGTTGGCGAATCCGCGCAACGCGCATGGCCACGTCATCGACATCGAGGTGGCCTGCGCCCGTCACGCCCTTCAATGACACATAGTAGACATAGCCGCGTGCCACCTGGGCAATAGCCTGGACCCGAGCTTCGGAAGAGGTCGGCGCCAGTAGAAAAATGGGATCTACTCCGTTTTGCTCCAGCAAACGGCCAAACTCCTGCGACTCTTCAGGGGGATAGTCGACCACCAATACGCCGTCCACCCCGGCCTGGCCCGCGGCTTTGGCAAAGACTGCCTGCCCCATGCGTTCGACCGGATTCGCGTAGCCCATCAGCACCACGGGCGTCTGCGTGTCGGTCTGACGAAACTCGCCGACCATCTCCAACACCTGGCGTAGACCTACCCCCTGGGCCACGGCACGTTCGCTGGTGCGTTGGATGACCGGGCCGTCAGCCATGGGATCCGAGAACGGAACGCCAAGCTCCAGCACATCGGCGCCGGCCTGCACCAGTGCGTGCATGATAGGCACCGTGGCCGCCCGGGATGGGTAGCCCGACGTAATGTAGGGGATCAACGCGCAAGTCCCTTGAGGGGCTGCGGCGCGACGGGAAAAAGCGGAGGCAATACGAGAAGAAGATGACATATTGACCGCCTTTAAAGCACGATGCCCGATCGTTCGGCGACCGTGTGCATATCTTTGTCGCCCCGCCCGGACAAATTGACCAGCAGGATCTTGTCTTTGGAAAGTGTCGGGGCCAGCCGCACCGCATGAGCGATGGCATGCGCCGACTCCAGCGCCGGAATAATGCCTTCGGTGCGGCAGCAACGATGGAAAGCCGCCAAGGCCTCTTCATCTGTCACCCCGACATAGCTGGCCCGCCCGATGTCCTTGAGCCAGGCATGCTCCGGACCGACACCGGGGTAATCCAGGCCGGCTGAAATCGAATGCGTTTCGCTGATCTGGCCATTTTCATCTTGCAAGACATAAGTGCGGTTGCCATGCAGAACCCCAGGAAAACCACCGGCCAAGGAAGCTGCATGACGACCCGACTCCAGACCGTCGCCGGTGGCTTCCACGCCAACCAGTTGTACATTCTCGTAAGGCAAGTAAGGATGGAAAATCCCCATGGCGTTCGAACCACCACCCACGGCGGCAATTACCACGTCGGGCTGGCGACCTGCCGCCTCAGGCATTTGTTGCAGGCATTCATTGCCTATCACCGTCTGGAAATCACGCACCATCATCGGATAGGGATGGGGCCCGGCTACGGTGCCAATAATGTAAAAGGTGCTTTCGACATTGGTAACCCAGTCCCGCATCGCTTCATTCAGGGCATCCTTCAACGTACGCGAACCGGACTCCACCGGCACCACGGTAGCTCCCAGCAGTTTCATGCGATAGACATTGGCCGCCTGGCGTTTGACGTCCTCGCTACCCATGTAAACGATGCATTCCATGCCGTATCGCGCCGCAACCGTCGCGGTCGCCACGCCATGCTGCCCGGCGCCGGTCTCGGCAATGACGCGTCGCTTGCCCATCCTGCGTGCGAGCAAAGCCTGCCCTATGCAATTGTTCACCTTGTGGGCGCCGGTATGGTTCAAGTCTTCACGCTTAAGCCAAATCTGCGCACCGCCAAGCTCTTCGGACCAGCGGCGAGCGTGGTAGACCGGGCTCGGGCGCCCGACGAAGTGTTTGAGCTCGTAATTAAACTCGGCCACAAAATCCGGGTCATGCTGGTAGCGGGCGTAGTTCTCACGCAGCTCATCGAGCGCGTGCATCAGCGTTTCCGCTACAAAAACGCCGCCATAGGGGCCGAAATGGCCGTGTTCATCTGGAAAATCATAAGGTTTCACGAGCTTATCTCTGGGGAAACCGGACGCGCGCCAAGCGCAGGCCGGAGAGTGTTGCTTGAAGACGGTGGCTTAAGCACCATCGGCCCGTCGCACCTGGGCCACGAATCGGGCAATTTTTTCGGCGGATTTGATACCCGGCGATTGCTCTACGCCGCTGCTTACGTCAACGGCAAACGGGCGCACAGCCGCAATCGCGGCTGCCGCATTTTCTGCATGCAACCCACCAGATAAAACGACCGGACGCGCGCCGGCGCCGCTGACCAGTGACCAATCGAACGCTCTCCCACTGCCGCCATACCCATCGGAGTGACTGTCAAACAGCCAACCGGCGGCAGAACTGTATTTCTGACATGATTTTAGCAAAGCCTGGGAAGTATCCATATCAGGCCCGCCAACGCGAAAGGCGCGCAGGTAGCGATGGCCGTATCGTTCACATTGCTCTGGCGTTTCATCGCCATGAAACTGAAGCAAGTCGGGCTGCACCACCTCCAACACCTCCCTCACCTCGTCGTCGGTGGCGTTGACGAACAAAGCCACTACGCTGACAAAAGGCGGCACTAAAGCGCGCAACTGCGCTGCCCGGGCGACAGTCAAGGCCCTGGCGCTACGGGGATAGAACACCAGGCCGATCGCGTCGGCTCCCGCCGCAACGGCGGCTTCCAGGTCTTGTTCGCGGGTTAGACCGCAAATCTTGATTCGAGTACGAGACATACCGTAATGATAAGGCCTGCACAGCCTATATGCCCTCTTCGGACTAGTAGCGCACGCCTCAAGAGTCGTTCCTGTTCCTATAGGGACAGGCGAATTTCGTCCGTCGCGTCGGTAGTTGGCAAACCAAACTCTGCTGGATACGCCACCGCCGTCAGGTACAGGCCCGCAGGCGAAAAAGTGGGTGCCGCGCACGTGCGATCGCGCTCAGCCAGCACCTGGGCCACCCAGCCCGCCTCTTGACGTCCCTGTCCTACGTAGACCAGCGCACCCACAATATTGCGCACCATATGATGCAAAAAGGCGTTGGCGCGCAAGGTCAGCACGATCATCCTGCCGCGCCGTTCGATATCCAGCGCGTGCATGGTCCGCACGGGCGAAGCCGCCTGGCACTGAGAAGAACGAAAACTGCTGAAATCGTGTTCGCCGATCAAAGCCTGCGCTCCGCCGCGCATCGCCTCGAGGTCCAGAGGCCGAAAGCTCCAACCGGCGCGGCCGGACCACAAGGGTGAACGCACCGCATCTTCCAGCAAAAGATAGACGTAAGCACGCGAACGCGCTGAGAACCTGGCGTGGAAATCCACGGGAACCCTCTTCGCCCAACGGATGGCTATGCTGGGTGGCAAATGCGCGTTCACCCCGCGAACCCATGCCTGCTCGGTTCGCTCGACCGGCGCATCCAGATGCAGCACTTGCTGGGCTGCGTGAACCCCGGTATCTGTGCGGCCGGCGCAGATCGTGGCTACAGGCTGCCCCGCAAAAGCGGCCAAAGCCTCTTCCACCCGATCTTGCACCGTGCAACGATGCGGCTGGGTCTGCCAGCCCTGCCAAGGGGCTCCGTCATAACTCAAGCCCAAAGCGATACGAGACATTTTCCTGGGTGCGCCTACAAATTGGCCAGCATGTGCTGCGCCCGCGCGCGCTGCCCGGGATCGCCTTCGCGAAGGACCTCGGCCAGCAGTTCTCGCGCACCGCCCGAGTCACCCATTTTCATGAATGCCGTGGCCGCCTCAAGCTTGGCGTCCAGGCGCTGAACTAGATCTGGGTCCAGCTTGGTATCCAGGCTCAGGCCGGCCGCAACCGTCGCAGCCTTGGGATCGGAGGGCTTATCCAGATCCAAATCGAAGCCGAAGTGAATCGGCTCGACAGCTTCAGTCCCAGCATCCGCCGGCGCTTCGTCATCATCGGGGTAATCTCCGTCAGATTCCGGCGGCGGCTGAAAGCCTCCGAGAGGGAAAGGGGGAATGGCATCCCAATCGCTGAGATGATTCGGCCGGGCCGCAGCATCTTTGTCAACTTCAGCTTGAGCCGGACCAGACGCTCGTTCAAGCAGCGCATTCGGCTGACCGTTGCCTTCTTGCTCATGCGGTTCGTCCTCAGCGTCAGTAAACGCACCCGATCCCGCCTTTGCCTGCGTATCCGCACGGCGGCGTAGCACCAATGCCGCCAGAATAGCGAGCAAGACTGCGAAGATCGCACCCAGAACCGTGATGCTGTTATCGCGCAGCCGACTCAATAAATTTTCTTGCGTTGAGCCTACAGGCGAAGTAGCCCCGGCGTCGGGCACCAAATCATCCTTTGCCGCTCCCTCAGCAGCACTACCCGCGTCGGATAGCGGCTCGACAGGGGCTGCCGTGGTTTTCGAATCATCAGTGGACTCATGAGGAGCCGCGGGCTCGACCGGAGCTGGCTGTGCGGAGTCGGCTTGCGCCAATTCGGTACGCTCCTGCGCACGTTGCTCCATCTCCGCCAGGGTCTCATTTTGCGCCTGCAACAGGCCTTTCATCGCCTCGATATTGCCTTGTAGCGCCCGCATGCGGGACTCGGCCTCTTCGACTGCGCGGCCAGTGGCGAGCCTTTCTTCCTCAAGGCGATCTTTCACTGCCCGCTCTGCCCGATCACCGGACGAAACATCCGGATTGGCGCTGGACAACCTGAGCGCATCCTCGGCATGGGCCGAACTCTGGCCCTGATCGCTCGGGGTGGACTGGATACTGCCAGCCGCGGCATTAGCTGCGCTTGCCCCTTGTTCTTTGGCGGTTGCCGCTGCTTGGGCGATACGTTGACGATAGGCACCAAAAGCATCCGCCTGAGAGCTGAACAGGGCTCTGGCTTGCGCCTCGTCCGTCGCCATGGCGGCCTCTGCCGAGGGCAGTGCCAACAAGGCGCCGGCGCGCAACTGATTCATATTTCCATCGATGAAGGCGCTGGGGTTGGCTCGCAACAACGCCGCCAGCGTCTGATAGATCGATGCTCCCTCCGGGCGTGCTTGCTGAGCAATTGCCCATAAGGTATTGCCGGGAGCAACCGTTACCGATGCTGGAGACTGCAGCTCGAGTACAGGAGCCGATGCCGCTACAGGCGCAGCCTTCAACACAAAAGTGTATTGGCGGATAAAACGGCCCATATTCCAGGTCAACTCGACCAACAGGTCAAGCACATCGGCATCCACGGGCACGGCCGAGGAAATGACAACCACCTTGCGC
Source organism: Pigmentiphaga sp. (assembly GCA_040391825.1). Taxonomy (GTDB): domain Bacteria; phylum Pseudomonadota; class Gammaproteobacteria; order Burkholderiales; family Burkholderiaceae_B; genus Pigmentiphaga. The sequence continues at coordinate 43,272 of JBEBXA010000004.1, read as the reverse complement.
CCTTGCTCGCGATCTTCAATAGCAAACCGCAGTCGATCCAGGCCATCCCGGTACTGAAGTTGCGTTTGGCGATAGATCTCAGGCGATGCCAAGGCAACCTTCAAAGTCCCGGCTTCTTGGGGCGTCAACGCCGTAACGGCGATTTCAGCGCGTAGGGGTTCACCTGACGCCGACAATACACGCAAGCCGCCAAGATCGGCGGCGGCAACGCTGCCCGCAGCCGCCAACAACCCCAAAGCCGCCAAACCACGGCGTCTTACGCCCTGATGAGCAGAGTCGGAGGTGGGTTTTTCAATTTCAGGACGCCGCGGGAAACCGCGATTGATGTTGGGCAGCACGCTACCTTATCTCCCCCATTTTTGAGGGAAGGACCATAACACCAGCCCTGTGCCCGGGCAAGCCCGGGCACATTCTGAAGCATAAGGACCGGGCCTTGCCGATCAGAGTTCGCCCAACGCGATACGCAGCATGCGGCGCAGGGGTTCGGCCGCGCCCCACAGCAATTGATCACCCACCGTGAACGCGCTCAGATACTCCGGACCCATCGCCAACTTACGCATGCGGCCAACCGGGATCGAAAGCGTACCGGTTACCGCTACCGGCGTCAGCGACTTCATTGAGTCTTCACGGGTGTTGGCAACAACCTTGGCCCAAGGATTATTGGCGCGCAGCATATCCTCGATCTCGTCAAGCGGAACATCCTTCTTCAACTTGATCGTAAGCGCCTGACTGTGGCAACGCATGGCGCCGATACGCACGCACAGGCCATCGATGGGAATCGGCTGGCCGCCGAAACCTTCGCCCAGGCCCAAAATTTTATTGGTTTCAGCCCCTGCCTTCCATTCTTCACGCGAGCTGCCATTGCCCAGGTCTTTGTCAATCCAGGGAATAAGGTTGCCTGCCAAGGGCACGCCGAAATGGTCTTGCGGCAAAGCTTCGTCTTGCTGTTTGCCAAGAATCGAGCGATCGATCTCCAGAATCGCAGACGCAGGATCTGCCAATAGATCGGCTACATGGCCATGCAGCAAGCCAAACTGGGTCAGCAGTTCCCGCATATGCTGGGCGCCCCCGCCAGAGGCCGCCTGGTAAGTCATGCTGGTCATCCAGTCGATCAAACCGCTCTGAAACAGGCCGCCCAGGCCCATCAACATGCAACTGACCGTGCAGTTTCCGCCGATGTAATTCTTGACGCCTTGCGACAAGGCGCGGTCAATAACCGAACGATTGACCGGATCAAGCACGATGATGGCGTCATCCTTCATGCGCAGCGTGCTGGCGGCATCGATCCAGATGCCATCCCAACCCGCGCTACGCAACTTGGGATAGACCTCGGAGGTGTAGTCGCCTCCTTGAGCAGTCAGGATGATGGGGAGTTTTTTCAGCGCATCGATATCGTATGCGTTCTGCAACGCCGCCGCGCCTTGCGCCCACGCGGGTGCCGCGCCGCCGGCATTGCTGGTAGAAAAGAACACCGGCTCGATAAACGCGAAATCATTTTCTTCGCGCATGCGCTGCATCAGCACCGAGCCGACCATGCCGCGCCAACCGACCAAACCAACTGCTTTCATTACTTACCCCTAGCCAATATTGTGCATTCAGACTATTTTACCGGGCGCATCACACCCGGGGGGCACGACGCGCTCGGAGACTATTGCAACGCTTTAATAACGGCGCCGCCCATCTCGGCAGTACCCACCCGGGTAGTGCCTGTCTCATAAATATCCGCTGTCCGCAAACCTTGCGCCAGCACTTTCTTCACCGCTGCTTCGATACGATCAGCCTGAGCCGCCTTGCCTAGCGAATAACGCAACATCATGGCCGCCGACAAAATCGTGGCCAGAGGGTTGGCGATATCTTTGCCCGCGATATCCGGCGCCGAGCCGTGACTGGGCTCATACAAACCCTTGCCGGTCTCGTTCAATGAGGCCGAAGGCAGCATGCCGATCGAACCCGTCAGCATCGAGGCCTGGTCAGACAGGATATCGCCGAACATATTGCCGGTGACGATGACATCGAACTGCTTGGGCGCACGCACCAACTGCATGGCGGCATTATCGACATACATATGGCTGAGTTCGACATCCGGATAGGACTTGGCCACATCGGTAACGATGTCTCGCCAGAACTGGAAGGTTTCCAGCACATTGGACTTATCCACGCTGCAAAGCTTGCGACCACGTTTGCGAGCGGTTTCAAACCCTACGTGCGCAATGCGCCGGATTTCCGGCTCGGCATAACGCATCGTATCGAAGCCTTCGCGCTCGCCCGCAAAAGCTCCGTCCGGAGCAGTACGTACGCCACGGGGCTGACCGAAGTAGATATCGCCGGTCAATTCGCGGATGATCAGAATATCGAGGCCGGCAACCACTTCAGGCTTGAGCGAAGAGGCATTGGCCAATTCCGGATACAAGATGGCCGGTCGCAAATTAGCGAACAAACCCAACTGCTTGCGCAAACCCAGGATCGCCTGCTCGGGACGCAGTGAGCGTTCAAGCGCATCGTACTTCCAGTCGCCTACCGCGCCGAACAAAACGGCATCGGCTTTCTTGGCCAATTCCAGCGTGGCCGCAGGCAAAGGATGCCCTGATGCCTCATAGGCCGCGCCCCCGACCGGCTGATGCTCGATCTGAAAGGATTCGCCCAAGGCATTCAATACACGAACGGCTTGTTCAATGATTTCCGGGCCGATGCCGTCACCCGGCAGCACTGCAATATGTTGAGTCATAACGCCAATCAGCGATCAGTTAGGAAGCTTTGGCCAGCCCCTTGGCCTTCAGCCAAGGTTGACGGGCCAAACGTTCTTGTTCAAAGGCACGGATTTTGTCCGCATTGCGCAAGGTCAGGCCGACATCGTCCAAACCGTTGAGCAAGCAATACTTGCGGAACTCGTCCACCTGGAATGGCAACTCGCGGCCATCTTTCGAGATGACCCGCTGGCTTTCGAGATCCACCTTGAGGGTATAGCCCTCATGGGCGTGAACCTCGTCGAACAGACGCGAGATCTCTTCTTCCGGCAACACTATGGGCAAGACGCCGTTCTTGAAACAGTTATTGAAGAATATATCGGCGAACGACGGCGCAAGAACGGTACGGAAACCGTATTGATCAAGCGCCCATGGTGCGTGTTCCCGGCTCGAGCCACAGCCGAAGTTCTTGCGCGCCAACAGAACCGACGCCCCCTGGTAGCGTGGCTGGTTAAGCACAAAATCCGGATTGAGCGGACGCTTGCTGTTGTCCATACCCGGCTGGCCTTCATCCAGATAGCGCCAGGCATCAAACAGATTCGGTCCGAAGCCGGTGCGATGAATGGCTTTCAGGAACTGCTTGGGAATGATCTGATCGGTATCGACGTTTTCGCGATCAAGCGGCGCCACCAAACCTTCATGTACGGTAAATGCTTGCATGATGATTCCTTGCCTTAGTTGATGGTGCGAACATCGACGAAATGACCTGCCACCGCAGCAGCCGCAGCCATGGCCGGGCTGACGAGATGGGTACGCCCACCCTGCCCCTGGCGCCCCTCGAAGTTGCGGTTCGAGGTCGAGGCGCAGCGTTCGCCGGACTCAAGACGGTCATCATTCATGGCCAGGCACATCGAGCAGCCCGGGTCGCGCCATTCGAAACCAGCGTCAAGGAAAACCTTATCCAAGCCTTCTTTCTCGGCCTGCGCCTTCACCAAGCCAGAGCCCGGCACCGCCAAGGCCAGCTTCACATTGGGAGCAACATGCTTGCCCCGCAACACGGCCGCGGCCGAACGCAGATCTTCAATACGGGAATTGGTGCAAGAACCGATAAACACCTTATCGATCTTGATATCGGTGATCGGCATATTGGCTTGCAAGCCCATATAAGCCAAAGCGCGCGTCACGCTATCGCGACGATTTTCGTCGGTTTCGCTTGCGGGGTCCGGCACATTGGCGTCAACCGGCAACACCATTTCTGGTGAAGTACCCCAGGTCACTTGCGGGCGGATATCAGCGGCATTGATTTCGACCACGCGATCAAAATGCGCGCCCTGATCGGAGTGCAGCGTGCGCCAATACGCGGTGGCCTGCTCCCACATCTCGCCCTTGGGCCCGTACGGGCGATCACGGAAATATTCGATGGTTTTTTCGTCCACGGCAACCAGGCCAACCCGCGCGCCGGCTTCGATCGCCATATTGCAAACCGTCATGCGGCCTTCCACCGACAAGCTGCGAATGGTGCTGCCGGCAAACTCTATGGCATGCCCGGTGCCCCCCGCAGTGCCGATAACACCGATCACGTGCAGGACCAAATCCTTGCCCGAGCAGCCGGCAGGCAACTCGCCCTCGACACGCACCAGCATATTCTTGCTTTTTTTCATCAGCAGCGTCTGGGTGGCCAGCGCATGCTCGACCTCGGAAGTCCCGATACCGAAAGCCATCGCGGCGACTGCGCCGTGGGTGCTGGTATGCGAATCGCCGCACACCACGGTCATGCCCGGCAAGGTCGCGCCTTGTTCGGGCCCGATCACATGGACGATGCCCTGACGATGATCATTCATGCCGAACTCGACGATGCCGTGCTCGTCGCAGTTGGCGCTCAGGGTTTCGACCTGCAGGCGCGAGATAGGGTCCTCGATACCATTGGCGCGATTGTGCGTGGGCACATTGTGATCGACCACAGCCAGGTTGGCACTGATGCGCCACACTGGCCGGCCAGCCAGTTTCAGCCCTTCGAAGGCCTGCGGACTGGTCACTTCGTGCACCAGGTGGCGATCGATATAGATCAGACAGGTGCCGTCATTTTCCTGGTGGACGACATGCGCGTCCCACAACTTGTCGTAAAGGGTCTGAGCCATGATTCCGGTCGAAAACGTGAACGGGCTCATGTCACACAGCTGGAGTCGACACATGAAAACCGCGTCAAACCAGCCACGACGGACCCGCTCGGGTGAAGTGAACTTTTGATTATGCCACAGGCGCCAGTGCCGCCCCAGGACCGCGCCGGGCGGCACGGGACCGATTCTGGCCCGCATCCGCCGAAGAAGGAGGGACTACTTGCGCTGCTGATATAGCGGCAATACCTTCTGCGAAGCCTGTTTCAAGTCGGCAATACGCGATTCTGCGGAAGGATGAGTGGAAAGCAGCTCGGGTTGCGCAGCCCCACCCAATTGACCCATTTTGGTCCACAAGGAAACCGCCGCGCGCGGATCGTAGCCCGCGCGCGCAGCCAATTCGACACCCATCCGGTCTGCCTCGGTTTCGTGCAAGCGGCTATTTGGCAAGCCGAACATCACTGAAGCCAGGGTGCCGCCCAGATCGGCGGTGGCCTGCGAGCCGGTAATGACTGACAGCACGCTCAAGCCCATGCTGGTGGCCATTTGCTGCGAAGCCCGCTCTCGTGCGTGTTCGCGCAGCGCATGCGCGATCTCGTGCCCGATCACGGCGGCAAGCTCGTCGTCAGAAGGTTTGATCGTGTTGATCAGGCCGCTATATACGGCGATCTTGCCACCCGGCATGCACCAGGCATTGACTTCCTTGCTGTTGATAACGTTGACTTCCCACTTCCAGCTCCTGGCGTCCGGGCGGAACACCCCGACTTGGGCGATCAGGCGCTGGGCAATATTGCGTACTCGGTTGAGTTGGGCAGCGTCGGTATTAAGCTGCCCTTTGCCACGCGCCTGAGACAGAGTCTGTTGATACAGCTTGACTGCTTCCTGATCCAGTTGCGCCTCGGGCACCAGGCTGGACATACGCTGAGTGCGATCAATGCCTATGGCTCCACCCTGCGTAGTATTGACCGACTGGCAGGCGGCAATAACCACTAAAGCAGTCAAACTCAATGCCCGGGTGGCGTGACGGGCAAAAGGGAAAAATGTCTTATGCTTCATTGAAGCCCCTGGCGCGAGAGTGAATCCAGGCCCATTCTGCCCGATTTATTTGTTACTTTCTTTATCGCGATGCATCGGCAATGTTTGGCGTGGAAACAGATACGTCTCCGCATTGCGCTCGATTGCGCAAGACGTGATCGATCAACACCAGGGCCAGCAAAGCCTCTGCAATCGGGGTAGCCCGAATACCCACGCAAGGGTCATGGCGCCCGTGCGTCTCGACCACGGTAGGCATTCCGCTCTTGTCGATAGAGCGACGTGGACTTCGAATGCTGGAAGTGGGCTTGATCGCCAGCGAAACAGTAATCGGCTGGCCGGTTGAAATTCCACCCAGGATACCGCCCGCGTTGTTGGATAGAAAACCCTCGGGTGTCAGTTCGTCACCATGTTCGGTGCCACGTTGCACCACACTGGCGTAACCGGCTCCGACTTCAACCGCCTTGACTGCGTTCAAGCCCATCATCGCATAGGCAATATCAGCGTCCAGACGGCCATAGACAGGCTCACCCAGGCCCAGGGGCACGTGCTCGGCAACGACCTCGATGCGCGCACCGATTGAGTCGCCATCGCGCCGCAGCTGGTCCATATAGGCTTCCAGTTCAGCCACACGGCTATCGCCCGGCGCATAAAAAGGGTTGCCGTGCACGGCATCCCAGGACTCGAAGGGGATCTGGATGTCGCCCAGCTGGCTCATGTAACCACGCACCAGCACCCCGTGACGCTGTGCCAGCCATTTCTTGGCGACGGCCCCGGCAGCAACCGTGGGCGCCGTCAGGCGCGCAGACGAACGGCCGCCCCCCCGAGGATCGCGAATACCGAATTTGTGCCAATAGGTGTAATCGGCGTGCCCCGGACGAAAGGTTTCGGCAATATTGCCGTAGTCCTTGCTACGCGCGTCCTGATTGCGAATAAGCAGTGCAATGGGGGTACCGGTGGTCTTTCCTTCGTAGACCCCGGACAGGATCTCTACCTGATCCGGCTCTTGGCGCTGAGTAACGTGACGCGACGTACCCGGGCGGCGGCGGTCCAGCTCTAGCTGGATATCAGCTTCGGTCAGGTCCAGGCCCGGCGGACAGCCGTCAATCACACAGCCGACAGCCGGCCCGTGCGATTCGCCAAAGTTAGTGACACGAAACAATTCTCCGAGGGTGCTGCCTGGCATGGTGATTCCGGGTTCCGCTACGACGGAACAGTTTGATTAGCTGAAGGGGGAATTATCGCACTGCTTTGCCAAGGCAGACAGTTCGACGTCCGAAACCGGACTCCAGCACCGACCGGCAGAAGCTAGCGAGAAAAACACGCCCGCCGTATACAGCTGAAATTAGCAAAACCGACATCAAGGCCGACCCCGGCGTTGCTGCCAGGGTCGGCAAAAGCGCTTACCAAGTCAAAGCTGGCCCTCGGCTTCCCTTTGCTCATCAGGCCAATCGCGAATATAGGCCTTGAGCATACGATTTTCGAAACCCTGCGCTTCCAGAACGGCTTTGGCTACGTCATAAAATGAAATGACCCCTTGCAACACCCGCCCATCCATAACCGGGATGTAGCGCGCATGCTTGTCCAGCATCAGCCGGCGCACTTCATTCACTTCGGTATTGGGAGACACCGTTACCGGTGCGTCGTCCATAATGGAGCGGATAGTTGTAGTTCCCAGCGAGCCGCCGTTTGCCTGGAGATGCTTGATGATCTCCCGAAACGTGAGCATGCCTACAAGTTCGCCAAACTCCATGACGACCAGGGACCCAATATCGTTAAGGGCCATCGTATCGACAACCTGCTGCACCGAAGTATCGGGGCTGGCCGTATATAGCGCGTCGCCTTTGACGCGCAGCATTTCGCTGACTTTAATCATAGTGGCCTCCTCGGACAAATACCGAGCGTTATCGATATTCGGTATCAATTCGCAATGCGCGATGTAGATATCCTAACGCGCTTGCCCCGAGGCTTCAACTCGAAGGGCGCTCACGCTGGATACAAGCGGCTTCATCTCGTAAAGCCTGCATCAATTTACTCATGGCGGGCGATGGGGTATCGGTCCACAACATGCCGATATCACGCGGCACGTCGGTCAAGGTCAACGGCAAACGACATAGCAGGCCTTCAGCTTCGAAGCTCGCGACCGCCTGCTCTGATGCCACAAACAAACCGTCCGAACGTTGCGCAACGGCACGGTTGGTCAAGATTGAGGCCGACTCCATCAGAGCCTGCGGTAAGGGCAAACCTGCCCTCGAAAACGCCAAATCCAGGCTGATGCGCATAGGCGTATTCCAGGGCGGCACGATCCAGGGATAAGCGGCCGCGTCCTTCCAGCTAGGGCGACGCTTTCTGGAAAGGGGATGGCCCGCCCTACCCGCCACACAAATGGGTTCCTGATACAAGACCTCGCAAGCCAGGCCTAAATTGAGCGCGTCGCCTTCGATGCGACCTATGACGATATCCAGTTCACGGCGCTGCAGCAGAGGCAGCAGACGATCCAGCGTGCCTTCGTGCACCTGAACCTGGGCCTCGATGCGGGGTTGATGCAAGCGCGTCAGGGCGCCCGGAAGCAAGACCGGCGCCGCCGCAGGCAAAGCGCCCACCACGATGCGGCCTATCAGCCCCTGTTGGGTGGAGTCGATTTCAGCTCGCGTACGCGCCATATCGCCCAATACCCTTTCCGCGTGACGCAACACGATTCGACCGTAGTCGGTCAAGGCGACACGCCGCGTGGTGCGTTCAAACAAGGTCACACCCAGCGAGTTTTCCAGACTTTTCAACCATTTCGACAATGCTGGCTGCGACATTGCCATCAGGTCGGCGGTACGGCTCATGCTGCCCGTGCGACCGATCGACACCAGGATTTCCAGGTGACGCAACTTCAGGTGTTGAATCCAATCGCTGGTCGAACGCATCATTTCTTAGAAACCGGTAAAAAGAAATTTGAGGAAAGCAGCATATCATTTATGTCATTTCAAACATAAATGATGGCTGACTATTCATTTGAAATGAAATTCTGTCTCGCCTATCCTTAAACACAGATCGCGGCGCCGCCTTTCCACGGCAATAGGACATGAATATTTTTATTGCCCGTAAGCAAGGACCCGGCTGGACCGATCACCAACACAGGAAACCAAGTCATGACCAAACCCTGGGAGACACCCCCCACGATCGATTTCGACCGTGCCGCCCCCGGCTACACCAGTACGGTGTTGCGCGCTCCGCGCCAACCGCTGCTGCGCATCCCCGAAGGCCCGCTCGAACTCGCCGCCCCTCGCTTTGACCGTTCCGTATTGTTTGCCAGCCACGATGACCTGACTCGACAAAGCAAGGGCGAAGCAATCGGCGAACGCATCATTGTCGAAGGCATCTTGCGCGACCGAGAAGGCGACCCTATCCCCAACGCCTTCATTGAAATCTGGCAGTGCAACGCCACCGGCCGCTATTTCCACGACCGCGACCAGCACGACGCGCCGCTCGACCCCAACTTCACCGGCAACGGCCGCGTCATGACCGACGCCGACGGCAAATACCGCTTCACCACCATCAAACCCGGCGCCTACCCCTGGAAGAATCACCCCAACGCCTGGCGCCCGGCCCATATCCATTTTTCAGTCCATGGCAACACGGCACTGCAGCGCCTGGTTACCCAGATGTATTTCCCTAACGATCCGCTGCTGGGCTACGACACCATTTTCGGTGCACTGCCCTCGGACAAAGTTCGCGACCGGCTGGTTTCCAGCTTCGAACTCTCTATAACCGAACCCGAATGGGCCCTGGGTTACCGCTTCGACATCGTGCTCGACGGCCCCGACGCCACTCCTGAACAACCCGATTGAGAGCGCGACATGACTAAACTCATTCCCACCCCTTCGCAAACGGTCGGCCCGTTCTACAAGCATGGCCTGAAGTGGGACAGCACCGGCAAAGTATTCGGCAGTACCCCAGGTGCGCGCGTCATCATCACCGGCAAGGTCACCGACGGCGCCAACGAACCGATTCCCGATGCGTTCCTGGAAGTCTGGCAAGCGGATGCCGAGGGCAAACTGGCCAATGGCGCCGTTCATGAAGACGGGACAGCGGCATTCGCGCGCGCGCCTACCGATGACAACGGCAACTTCACGATCGACACCATAGTTCCGGGTCGTCTCAAGCTTGCCGATGGCAGCGAGCAAGCCCCTTATTTGCACGTCACCATTTTTGCGCGCGGCTTGCTCCGCCATTTGTTTACCCGGTGCTATTTCGAAGGCACACAGGGCGTCGAGCAGGACCCTGTCTTGAGCACCCTGGGCACACGCGCCCAGACGCTAATCGCCCGCAAAACCGGAGATGGCAAGTACGAGTGGAACGTGGTCATGCAAGGTAGCGCAACGACCGAAACGGTGTTCTTCGACATCTAAGGCTACTGTTCCAAAAAAGCCCACCGCGCGTCATTCCGCGGTGGGCTTTTTTTCGTCAACGCGGCATGCGCACCCTGGCCTGTACCACTGAGGAATTTCCAGCGTGCATCCTGGGCCTCACCCTCATGGTGAAGTGTTATCAAAGCAGGACCTAACTCCCGGCCGGGCCTGCCTCACATCCGCGTTTTCAACTTACCCGACAGGACCTTTAAGCGGATACGCCAATCACTAAAAACATGTCGGAAATATCGACTCTGTGGCATTCTTTCTCGTAGTGCCAATCGAACCCCACCCCTACGATTTTCAGCCGAGTTAGATCCCAGGAATTGCCATGACCCGACTCACCGCCCAGGATTTTTCCCCAGAACTGCTCGAACTGTACGACTTCTATGTCCACGGCAAAATCAGCAAGCGCGAATTCCTGACCCGCGCCGGCAAATTCGCCGTTGGAGGCCTGACGGCAACGAGCATTTTGGCGTCTCTCAGCCCGAACTACGCCATGGCTCAGCAGGTGCTCTTTACCGATCCCGACGTCGTCGGTGAATACATCACCTACCCTTCGCCCAAAGGGAACGGTCAAGTACGCGCTTACCTGGCCAAACCGGCAAAAGCCAAAGGCAAACTTCCTGCGGTGGTGGTGGTACACGAAAACCGGGGGCTGAATCCCTACATCGAGGACGTTGCCCGGCGCTTGGCCAAGGCGGGTTTTGTGGCACTTGCCCCGGATGGGCTGACATCCAAGGGCGGCTACCCCGGCAATGATGAAAAAGGCCGTGAACTGCAAATGCAGGTAGACCCCGCCAAATTGATGAACGATTTCTTTGCCGCCATCGAGTTCATGAAAACCCAAGACAACACCAACGGCAAAGTTGGCATCACCGGCTTCTGCTACGGCGGAGGCGTCTGCAATGCCGCATCAGTGGCTTACCCCGAGCTGGCTGCCGCCGTGCCATTTTATGGCCGGCAAGCCAAGCCGGAAGAGGTTCCTGCAATCAAAGCCCCGCTATTAATGCATTTCGCCGAGACAGATCCCGGAGTCAATGCAAGCTGGCCTGCTTATGAAGCTGCCCTGAAACAACATGGCAAAGTTTACGAAGCCCATGTATACCCAGGAACCAATCACGGCTTCCATAACGACTCCACACCCCGTTACGACAAAAACGCTGCCGAGTTGGCATGGCAACGCACGGTAGCGTGGTTCAATCGCCATCTGACATAAATCGCCTTGGCCGGAGTCTCACGAAAAATCAGGCAAAAGGCTAAGTGAGGAGCAGATCAAAGCCTGACCGATATAGAGCGGGACGGGGGTATTGAGCGCGTGTTTGATCAAGCCCCTTATGTCGCGCCCCGATTGCCGACTCAAGAATTGCCAGTAGCAATCAATGTCTCGACCTTGGGCCAAGTATCGGGAGACAAGTTTTTGAACGGTGCCCAGTTGGCATCTCCCATGCGCGAAAAAATGGCCGTTTGTGTGGACTCTCGCGCCCGGACACGAGCCCACCATTCTCCTACGGCAGGTAAGCCGGCCCAAAGCCTGGACAATCCAAGGAGTTCCAGTCGCAATACGTAAGGAATTGCGGAGGCTTCCGCATTGGAGTAGCTATCCCCAACGATATAGGGCCCATTTTTTAGCCCTTCGTTGATGGCCTTCAAAAAATTCAACATATCCTGCAATGCGTCCCCCACGAACTCTGAGTCCAGCCCATTCCGGATAACGTCGCGTTTGTACATGGCCCGGTTTCGGATCGGTGAGCTTGCAAAGCGAGCCTCGCGCTCTGCTTCAGACATCTTCAGCAAGGCTGGTCGGAATGCAATGGCAAAGGTCAGGACAATGCAGGCGTGATGGACGGAATCATCAACCATTTTGTCCATCAGACGCACTTGGGATCGCTTGATTGGATCGCCAGGCATCAGCGATTTATTCGGAAAGATGTCATCCAGATAGTAGAGAATGATCGTTGATTCCGTGACCGCGCGTCCGTCATGGATAAGTGTCGGCACAACCCCATTAGGATTCAGTTTCAAATAATCGGGGGCGTATTGATCACCGTCCAGCTTCATAAGATGCTCTTGCACCTCGGCGGCTTTTTCTGCGATCGAGAGTCGGACTTTTTGCGCGCAAACAGAATTTATCGCGTGGTATAGCTCAAGCATGAAGACCTCCGTTGGACTTAAGCAGATTAAATGGCCGAGGCAAGAGAATGCTTGCGGAAAAAATTCAATTCGTCTTGATATTTAGCTTCTGTGCAAGATCGCCATACCTTTTCTTGTCGCGCTTAACCATCTCGCCAAGCTGGTTTGCGCTTCCACCCAAGACTTCAATCCCTGCCGTCGCAAATTTGCTCTTCACTTCAGGGGCCGCTAGAACATCATTGATTTTTCGGTTGAGTTGAGCAATGACGCTGCTTGATGTTCCTGCCGGGGCAAACATGCCATACCAGGCCTGCATCTCTACATCCACGCCACTCTCGGCAGCAGTTGGAACATCAGGCAACAAGGGTGACCGGCGGCTCTCAAGCAGCGCTACTGGAGTCAGCTTTCCCTGCTCGATGTGCGGCAACGTGGCTCCCAGCGGCGCGACAAGCACGGGGGTATCGTCGCGTATGGTTCCGAGAATTGACGGCGCCACGCCTCCGTAAGGGACATGCAATAAATTGGCCTTCGCAGCCAACTTGAACATTTCACCCGCAAAGTGGGTACCCGAACCAACCCCTGCGCTTGCGTAGCTGAGTGAGGGATTGCTGGAAGCTGCAAGCTTGATGAGTTGCCCCAGCGTTTTTATACCCAGCTTTGCTTGGGCGACGATAATCATGGGGGTCAAACCCGTCGCGACAATCGGCTCAAAATCATGGACCAGGTCGATATCTGAAGCAGCGCCCTGCGCGATGACGTACGGAGCTATCACCGTGGATATAGTGGTGAACAGCAGCGTATGCCCATCGGGCTTCGCGCGCGCCGCCTCGCGAGTGCCAACCGTCGAACTCGCTCCGGGCTTATTTTTAACCACCACCGTCTGCCCAAATTGCCCATACAGTTTGTCCGCAAGGACACGCGCAGCAATATCCGGTGCGCCGCCGGCGGGGAACGGTACGATGATTGTAGTGAGCTCGCTGGATTCAACTTGTGCTTGCGTTGGCGCTGCAAATGCAAGCGCGGCAGCTGCTGCCCAAAGCGAGCCTCCCAAGTATTTTTTTACTCTGACCTGTATTGAGTTCATTGTCTGTCTCCTTGAGTCAACACCGTCTATTTAGATGAACGTGGGCGCTACACTGCTGTCAGGTGCCCCCTCATCAACGACCACTTCTTATCTCTTGCACGGACACAACTTACCCATTACTTGTGCCGCTCCCTTGCTGAAGTTCTACCGTCCATGCGTTGTAGGTGTACAGCCAGTCGGCATTGCCACCCACTTTCAACCATTCGTTGTCGTAGGACTGTTGTTGCACGTCGCTGGCGCGTAATTTGCGCGTTTTTTCATAGGCGATTAATGCCTTCGCCACCTCAGATCGCCTAGCCTCATTCAATGCCCGAGCAAGCACTACGGCATCCTCGATTGCCATCGCTGCGCCCTGCGCCATGAAGGGCGGCATGGCGTGGCAAGCATCGCCCAACAAGGCAGCCGACCCTGATATCCACCGCGGCAGGCGATCACGGTAGTACAAAGCGGTCTTGGTCATTTCAGAGCAGGCGTCAATGTAGGCGCGTGCTTCCGGGTGAAAACCAGCGAAGGCTCGCCTTACCTCATCGACGTCACCAGGCGCCGTCCAAGACTCGTTACGCCAGTCCGGTTCGGCCGTCGTAGCAAAGACAAAAATTTCTCTCCCTTTGCTCAAGGGAAAAGTGGCGAGCTGGATTTCCCGACTCGGCCCCCACCATTTCACGAACGCATCCATGTCGCCGAGCGATGCCCGGGAGCGTTCGAAAATGCCGCGGTGCGATACGATTCCCGTGTACTTGGCGCTTTCTCGGCCGAACAATGCGATACGCGTGGATGAATGGATTCCATCCGCACCGATCCAAACATCGAAGGTGTCTTGCGCACCGTTTGAGAAGTTGACGGTTGTTGCTTCCGGGCTGGACTCGACATGCGCAATCTCATGACCGAGCCGAATCAAATCAGCCGGGATCTGCGCCAGAAGCGCATCAAGCAGATCGCCTCTATGCAAAGTAAGTTGCGGAGCGCCATATTTACGGACAGCCGTTTCCGCGAGTTCGAGGCGTGAAGTTTCTTCGCCGCTATCCCATACCCGGCTAATGCGAAACGTGGGCCGGGCTGCCGTGTCGAGCAAGGCGGGCAGCGCACCCAGCCCCTCAAGAGCACGAACGGCATTGGGTGTCAGATTGATATCAGCACCAACGCGCCGATACTCCCTGGCCTGTTCAAAAACAGTGACATCATGGCCAAACTTGTGCAGTGCGATTCCGGCGGATAATCCTCCCACACCACCACCACCAATCCCTATTCTGAGCGGCATCTCTTACACTCCAAGGTATTTGGGAAGCACGTCCCAACAAAGCAGCGATGATGATCGACGTTTGTACGGAGGGCTTCTCGCTCGTTAACCAACCCAACCCTAAGCAGAGAGTGAGCAGTCAGAAAAATTATAGGTATTGAGATGTCTGCTATCTAATGCATTATTTACAGCATCATTATGAATAGTTTCGATATTCGTCGGATCGATCTCAACTTGCTGTTCATCTTCGAGGTTTTGATGAGGGAGCGGCACGTTGGCCGTGCGGCGGACCAGCTCAATCTCAGCCAATCTGCCGTCAGTCACGCCCTGAGCAGATTGCGCGAACAACTTGATGACCCATTGTTTGTGCGCCATCCGCGCGGCATTGAGCCGACACCGCGCGCCCTTATGCTTGGACCGGATATTTCCGACGTTCTCGAACGAGTCAGAAACCTGCTCGCACCTGAGCACCCGTTCAACCCGCGGCAGGCGCGCCGCTTTATCGTCGGCCTGAGCGACGGAGCGACCCCCATCCTCGTCAAACTGATCAAGCGACTGCGCGTTCAAGCTCCGAACATCGAGCTGCACGTTCGCCGGATGGGCGCGGTCGATGTCATTCCAGCTCTGGACCGCCAGGACGTAGACCTGGCCTTTGCAGTGATGCCGCCGGTGCGCACACCACCACGAATCGCGCAAACCCCCGCTCATACCATCAACTACGTTTGTATCGCGTGCCGGGATCATCCGGCCGTGCTTGCTCCGCCAAAAACACTAGAGGAGTTTGCTGCTTTGACGCACCTGGCCATTTCCTCATCAGGTTCATCGGCCAGCCGCCTCGACAAGCTTTTGGCTGATATAGGAATACGCCGCAATACTGTACTGACCGTTCCTTATTTCCTTGCTGCGCCCTTGCTTGTCGCCAACACCGACCTGGTAGCGGTTATCGACGAATCCATGTACCGCCTGCATGCGGGGGAAGGAACTGTGCGTACCGTAAAAATGCCTGTGGCGCTGGAGTCGATCAGTATTGATTTATTGATGAGCTCGGCAAGAACTCAGGAGCCGGCACTGGCGTGGCTACGCGAGCAGTGTCTTGCGGCTGCGCAAAGCTAGTTTTTTATTGGTGCGAATATGACCGCGTGCGTTTAGTTGCGCCGGGTCCGATCTTACATATCGCTAAAAGACTTACGGCGCAGCTCCATCCAAGGCCAGCAAAATATTGTTCGCGGTTCTATCGATGTGCTGCCCTAACAATTGAGCCGCAACATCTTCGTTCCGATCCAAAGCCGCGTCCACCAAGGCTTGATGTTCAGTGGCTACATCCTGGTCGAAGGGCTTGTAGGCCAGAAACAGCCGACGATAGCGCGCACTGAAGTGCTGCAAAGATTCGCAGATCACCAATAGCAGAGGCATCTTGCACGCGGCAATCAAAGCCAGGTGAAACTCGCGATGGTGGGCTTCCCATTCATCCACGCCTCCACCATCTTTGTGTTCGGGCCGCTCGTATCTGGAAAGACGATGGTGAGCCAGCACGACTCCCTCTTCCCATTGGCGATCTCCATTACGGATAGCCTCGCGCAAAGCCATAGGTTCAAGCGTGGATTGCAGGCGGGCCACCTCGCCCAGGTTTTCTCTTGAAACCGGCGAGACCCTGAAGCCCTTTTTGTCTTCGTTGACGACGAAGCCTTCCGTGGCCAGCCGAGCCAAGGCTTCGCGCAACGGTGAAAGGCTTACCCCGAAATCCCCTTTCAGCTCCTCGATCGATAACTTGGAGCCCGGTAATCGGCGGCCCGAGACGATGTCATTACGTAGCCTTGTTGCGATGGCGCTGGCAAAGTTCTGCGCGATCTCGGAGTCGATAAAGCGAGTGGGGGGTGCTGACGCCAGTCTCATTGCCATCCTCGGTTAGTGCCGTTGATCGTAGCATGCACTCCAAATAAACGATTATCCTTGCATCAGACAATAATCGATGATAAAAAACAAACCACACAACAATCGATGATTATTTAAATAATCGATTAAACCTTGAGCGGGGGGAGCGTGTCCGAAGCACCTAAGCACAAGTATCCGAGAAGCCCGGGCGATGCCCCTCTGGCGTCCCTGCCCGCTCGGCTGAATCCCGCACATACCGCTCTCTTGGTGGTTGATATGCAGAACGATTTCTGCGCCCCAGGGGGTTATGTCGAACGTGTTATCGGAAAAGACGTTTCGGCCTGCTCAGCCGTTGCACCCGGCATCGGCAAGTTGATCGAACATGCCCGTCAACACGCGGTCGAAGTGATCTGGCTGCGCGCCTGCTACGAAACCACCTATCTTTCCGCCCCCATGAGGGCAAAACTCCAAGAACAGAACATTACTGATCTGTGCTGCGAGCGCGGCACCTGGGGCTACGCCTGGTATCGCGATGAGCCTCATCCCGACGAGTTGGTGCTCGATAAATATTGCTACGATGGTTTCGTGGGAACCACATTGGCGGAAGACCTACACAAGCGCGGAATACAAACCCTGATTTTTGCCGGGGTACAGACCAACATCTGCATCGAGTCCACGCTCAGGCACGCGCATTCCCTGGGCTTCTACTGTGTGGTCCCGCAAGACTGCGTTGCATCTCACACCGAACCCGCCCACCAAGCCACCTTGAATAATGTGCGTTTCCTCCTTGGAGACGTCACCACCCGCGAAGACATCGCAGGGATCTGGCAACACAGCGATACCTCACGGGCTGTTTATCTGAACTACAGCCAAGCTGACCTGGACCGCGCCTATGACCAGCGTGCCTGGGTAGACAACCGTGAAGAACTGCTTGCCTGGTATGCAAACGAAAGTGCCCGGACCCGGGCTGAATTTACACACCATCTCAATATTGCGTATGGCTCGGACCAACATGAGGTCATGGACATTTTCCCGGCTGCTGGCGGCGACGCCCCGGTTCACGTCCATATTCACGGCGGCGGCTGGCGCAACCTGAGTAAGAACGACGAATCCTTTCTGGCCCGCTTATTCGTGCCCGCGCGTAGCGTGCTGATCGTCCTGGATTTTTCCCTGATACCAGACGTACGCATACCCGACATGGTGGCGCAGATCCGCCAAGCGATTGCCTGGGTGCACAAAGAGGTCCACCGCTACGGCGGCGATCCTTGCAACATCCATATCTCAGGACACTCTTCCGGCGCCCATTTGGCCGGCGTGATCGCAACCACCGATTGGCGGGCCTTCAAACTACCGCCAGACATCATCAAGAGCGCCCTCCTGATCAGCGGTATGTACGACCTTCATCCCGTCATGCTCAGCGCGCGCAGTTCCTACGTAACACTGTTGAAAGAAGAGCAGGTTCGCTACAGCCCGATACACCATATCGAACAGCTTGCCTGCCCTGTTCTTGTCGCCTACGGCGAGCACGAAAGCCCCGAGTTCAAGCGGCAATCACAAGCCTTCGCAAACGCCGTCAACATTTACGGAAAACACGCCGAGCTGCAGTGCATTGCCAACGTCAATCACTACGAAATCATCACTTTTCTGGCTGATAACAACAACCCGCTTGCGCGCTCTGCCCTGCGCTTGATGGGTATCGATTCCTGACTTTATCTACACCTCAATTGGGAGGCCACACCGCAGTTCCTGATTCATTGCTTGCTGCTTTCGATTCATTTACGTGAAAGGATATAGACATGCTCGAAGGATTCAAGATCTACGACGCCGATGCCCACGTTTTAATGACCCCGGAAATGTGGGAAACACTACCCAAACAGCATTGGCTGCGACGCCCGCGTCCGGTCAAGTTTGGGGATGGCCATGAATTAGGTAACTGGGGAACCGCCTGGTTGGTGGATGGAAGAATCGAGCCTCACCCGTTCGGACCAGGCACACACGCGGCCAATACGCCGGGCATGGTGCTCGAGGAATACGGCATGAACCGCGCGCAGGCTGGAGACTTCACCGCATTTGCACTACCGGTGGGCTGTGTCACCCTTAATAACGTGGGCGACCGCCTCACTGCCATGGACAAGCTGGGGATAGATATCCAGGTGCTATTTCCCAGCACGGTCTATGCCACCATCGCGGCCGATGCAACACTGGAAGGCGAATTGTTTCGCGCCTACAACCGATATATCGCCGCGCGCTGCAAAGATGCACCCAAGCGCCTGCGTTGGGCAGGTTTACTACCCATGCGGGACCCGGTCCAAGCGCAATTGGCGATGGATGAAATGGTCTCCATGGGGGCGGCTGCCGCAGTGGTCTTCGGCACGGTTGGCGAACGAATGCTGTCGCACCCCAGCTTCACTCCGATCTGGGACCGTTTCAGCCGCACGGGCCTGCCGCTGTGCGTACACATGGCCATGAGCTTTCCCGCTTTGGCCCAAATCTGCGAATCGATCCAGGACGCCAACATGATAGGCAAGGCCATGCCGGCTCAGTTGGCCTTCGTATCGATGGTAGGCCACGGCATGCTGGAAAAATACCCCGATTTGAAAATGGCTTTTCTGGAATTCGGCGGAGAATGGATCTTCTATTCCGTCGGTCGCATGCAGCACTATGCGGAAATCAATAAAGGACGCATGGCGGACCCCAGCATGCTGCCCAAGAATTCAGTCGAAGAGATCGTTAAATCCGGCCGCATCTATATGGGCCCCGAAGCCAGCGACGCCATGCTTCCGCAGGAAATGGCCCTACTGGGAGACGGTCAACTGCTTTATTCCTCAGACTTTCCACACGGCGAAGGACGGGATAACGCAGCTATGGAAATCATAGAGCGCAATGACTTGAGCAAAGAACAGAAACGCAAGATGCTGTATGACAACGCAGCAAGTTTTTACGGCGAACCCTGACAATGCAGGGCGGATCTGGCTAGAGGCGCAATCAGCTCTAGCCAGACCGGAAGGCCGGCAGTAACAGGAGAGATAACGCGGTCATCCAAAGGAGAACTTCCATGAAGTCGTTCTATCAATGCCTCGCCAAGATTGCCTGTACTTCACTGCTGTTCATCATCGGCCCGACATGGGCACAGAACTACCCCACCCGCCCCATACACGTAGTCAACCCCTACGGTGCGGGCGGGCTCGGCGATGTGACTTTTCGGCTCATCGCCCCCATGATCGAAAAGCAATTGGGGCAGCCGGTCGTCATCGAAAACAAACCGGGCGCATCCGGCAATCTAGGTGCCTCTGACGTGGCTCGCGCAGCCCCCGACGGCCATACCTTGTTATTGGGCGCAGTCAATAATTTCGCCACGAACCAGTACCTGTATCGGGACATGACTTTCGACCCGATCACCGCCTTCGAACCCATCGCGTTGGTAGGCAATGCCCCCACCATCGTTGTCGTCAATCCAGCCCTGCCGGTAAGAACGATGAGTGAACTCGCAGCCTATGGCAAAGCGCATCCTGGCAAACTTAATTTCGGCTCGCCCGGAGTCGGCACGCCACCGCATCTGGCTGGCGAACTCTTCGCCCGTCTTGCCGGTATTTCCATGACGCACGTCCCCTTCAATGGATCTCCCCCTGTAGTGCTGGCGCTGCTACGCAATGACGTCAATGTCGCTTTCTATACGGCTGGACCCATTGCCCCCCGGTTGAAAAGCGAGTCCATTATCCCCATCGCCGTTGCCGCCAAAGAACGCTTGGCTCTGCTGCCCAATGTCCCCACTACTCAGGAAGCCGGTTTTGGTGAACTTCAAACCGGCAGCTGGATCGGGCTGGTTGCGCCTAAAGGAACCGATCCAAAAATATTGGACAAGCTGAACACCGTGGTGCGCAATGCGCTGGCCGACCCCGAGATCAAGAAGCGCTATGCAGACATGGGCATGCTGACAGGCAACACGAGCCGGGAAGAGTTTTCCGCCTTGATCAAATCAGAAGCCCAACGATGGAAAAAAGTCATCGATGCCATCGGCATTGCCAAAAAATAGCAGCTTATTTTCAGATGGCTTACACCATGCGGACATCATGCTGAACTTGACTTTGGCCTGTGCTGGCTATGACAGGACACGGGCGCTGGTCGATGGCCGCATAGCCATCGACGGCGTGACACTGCAAGCTGCCACGCTCCACCCTGAGCAATCATTCAGCATGGCGAAGAAAGCACACTTCGACCTGACCGAGCTTTCGCTAAGCGGCTACCTGGGCTCGCTCAATTACCGCACGAACGCCTACATTGCCTTGCCGGTGTTTCTGTCGCGCGCGTTCCGGCACAGCGCCATCTACATACGCACCGACCGGAACATTCGAACCCCCGGCGATCTGCAAGGAAAAACAATCGGAGTTCCCGACTACAACACCACCGCCAACGTCTGGTTGCGCGGTATCCTGCACGACCACTACGGCCTGGCCTGGACGAAGATGAAATGGGTACGTGGGAAAATGGAGGCCGACGACCCTCTTGCCGCTCTGCCCCCACCTCCCACCGACGTCCAGGTGCGCGACATTGGGGCCGACGACAACTTGTCCGCCATGCTGCAACACGGCGAACTCGACGCTATCATGGGGGCAAGGGTGCCCTCTTGCTTTACTTCGGCGGCACCCCATATCGGACGATTGTTCGCGGACTACCCCGCAGCCGAAAAAGCTTATTTCCAGCACACCCGGATTTTTCCGATCATGCATGTCTTGGGCCTACGGCAATCCCTGCATCAAGCACATCCCTGGCTTGTGCCGGCCATCTATCGCGCTTTTCTGCAAGCCAAAGCCATCGCCATGAGCGAACTGGCTGACATCTGCCAACCCGCTTGCACCCTTCCCTGGTTGGTAGACGCACACCAAGAAGCCCGCCTCCTGATGGGGGACGACTATTGGCCCTACGGCCTACCCTCCAATCGCGACACTATCGACACGTTTATCCGTTACCACCACGAGCAAGGCCTATCTAGCTCACGCCTGACTCCCGAGCAGCTCTTTGCCGCTGGCGATTAGCTCTCTTCTTTCCATAGCGAGACCTGACCATGGGCATTCGAGATACCGACAAGACACTGCCATCGAACCGAATGGTGTTCGAGTTGAGACGCGACGAAAGCAAATATGCCGCCTTCAAAAGCGATCTGGAAAAAACCATGACGGAATTCAAACTTAGCGATGCCGAGAAAAAGGCCTGGCGCGACATTGATATCGAGGCCCTGGGCGCGCTCGGCGTCCATCCCTACTTCCTGCCCCAGATAGCCCGCCTGTTCAAAGGCGGCAGCCGCAACCACAACGATAGCGACGCCGCTCGCCTGTACGCAGAGAAAATGCGTATAGGCACTGACTCGCTCTGATTGATCCGGAGGCCCTATGGCAAAGCTGATTGCAAGTTTAGGCGTGGCTCACGCCCCCGGCGTAACCGGCTGGATAGACAAATCACCCCAACACGAGCAGGACGGTGTATTGGCGGGATATGCGGAGTTCGCGCGGCTCATGGATGAGCTACGTCCAGATGTGGTCATTGGGGTGGCCAACGACCATCTTCTGAATTTCTCGCTCGATAACTTGCCTGACTTCTGCGTGGGCATAGGCGATCACTGGCAAGGCCCCGCGCCCTGGTTCAAAGACTGGCTCAATGTGGCCGACTACCAAATAGAGGGCCACCGCGACCTGGGCCGAAGCATCGTTCGTGAGTCGGCCACCGCCGGGATCAATCATGCCTTCGCCGACCAGCTGCTATTCGATGACAACTGGTCCGTGCCCCTGAAATTTTTGTTCCCTCGCTACGACGTCAAGTTCGTTCCCATCCACATGAACCCCATCGTGCCGCCGGTTCCCTCGGCGACACGATGCCTGGAAGTCGGTGCGCAAATCGCGCATATTGTCGCCAACTACCCGTCCGACGAGCGAGTCGTGCTGATGGCCACGGGCGGACTGTCGCACGACCCTGGCGGCAAGGACTACTTCACTGTCCATGAAGACTTCGACCGCTGGTTCCTGGAGCTAATGGAAAGCGGTGACCAGGACCGGGTCAAACGCGAAGTGACTTTCGAGAAACTGTTAAGCGGCGGCGACGGCGGCGCGGCCGAACTGCTGGCCTGGCTGGTGGCGATGGGCGCGGCTGCGGTCAAAGGCAAACCCAAGGCCGAGACCGTGTTCTATGTACCGTCGGTTCAGATGCGTTGCGGTATGGGGGGAGTGTACTGGGGTCTGGAATAGAGAAAGAAAGAGCGCTTGTTGCGGCGAAGGTGGGCTGCACCGACACCATCGCTCCCTTCTCTGCTCTTATCGCTTCATGAAGAAAGCCGCGTCCGCTCAGCCTCAGGGGTAAGCCCGGCCTCTTCGTACGGCGTTTTGGCCTTGCCTGATGGATCCGCCTCGGGCTCCAGTTCCAGCTCAAGTTCGCGATCCAATGCCAGCTCGGCTTCGATTTCGGCCTGGCTTTGCCCAAGCACTTGCGCAATCGTGACTGAACCGTCGGCCCATGCCGCTTCCACCGCATGCTGCAGTGCCGGATCGCCAGCCTTGGCCAGATGATCGCGATCAAGCAGCAGCTTGTCCACCACGGGATCCAAAGTGGCCACCAGCGGGTCACACACCAGAGCCCATCGTTCACGCGCTCCGCCCGCGTCGCCGATGCGGGCGATATAGCCGATTGCGGATAAGGCATCAAGCACCACCATCAATTCATCGTGATGCAGGTTCATCCGGCTACGCAGGGCGCGGGTGCTCAGACCGGCCGGGTTCTTGCTCCGCACCGCATTCAGTGCACGCAAGATAGCCAAAGCGTCCACAAAATTGGCCCCAGGCCTGCGCTCGGTGGCCCAGCGCCCCATGCGGATCAGAGGCAGGCTAGCGGCCAAGGTTGCGCCGAACAAGGTCACCAGCCACGACAAATACACCCACATCAAAAAGATAGGGAGCGTGGCGAACGCGCCATATAGCGCGGTATAGGTAGGAAAATGCGTCAGGTAATACGCAAACCCCGATTTCATCACTTCCAGCACCACCGCCGCCGCGAACCCACCTATCATCGCGTCGCGCGCGTCCACATGGCGATTGGGTACGACGACGAACAAGGCAGCGAAAGCGAACCCGGTCAACACCATGGGCACGAAAGACAGAACCACGCCGATAGGCGCGGGCACATCGCCCACCAGCCCCAAGGATTCACGCGCCAGGAAAGAGGTCGCCCACAAACTGGCTCCCATCAACACCGGGCCCAGCGTCAGTGTGGCCCAGTAGATCAGTACCCGTTGCGATAAAGGGCGTCCCTTACGCACATGCCAGATCTCATTGAGCGCTTTGTCTATGGTCAACATCAGCGATATCGCCGTAATCATCAGGAAGATACCGCCCACCGCCGTCAAACGGGTCGCCTTCTGCGCAAACTGATTGAGGTAATTCATAATGCTGTCGGCAACCGACGGCGGCATCAAATTGGTCACCATGAACTGTTCAAGCGCCGCCTGGAATTCGCGAAACAGCGGAAATGCCGTAAACAAGGCCAGCGCTACGGCCAATAAAGGCACCATCGATAGCACCGACGTGAATGTAAGACTGGACGCGACCTGCGTAATACGTTCTTCGCCCGCTCGCTTCAAGGCGAAGTGCAGCAAGCGCCCGAGCCGGCTCGGCCATGATTCGTCAGCCATCAGACGTCGCCGCAAAGCGGCGGCTTGAGACAGCCGTGACGCGGTTACAGGCGCGGTCTGGTCTGCCGCGGCGTTCTTGACGGAGGAAACTGAAGTGGTATCGGCCATGACAAGAGATAATACAGGCTATGGATATCCTGATCTTGTATTACAGCCGCTACGGCGCCACCCGCCATCTTGCCGAACAAATTGCCCTCGGGGTCGAGCGCGTGCCTGGCGCAAGGGCGCGCCTGCGCACCGTTCCCCCCGTGTCCCCCCTATGCGAGGCCACTGCGCCAGCGATTCCAGACTCAGGGCCGCCCTACGTCGAAGCCATCGATCTGCAGGAATGCGCTGGTCTGGCGCTGGGCTCGCCCACCCGTTTCGGTAACATGGCGGCACCCATGAAACATTTTCTGGACAACACCACCCAGCAATGGCTGGCTGGCACACTCTCGGGTAAACCGGCAGCGGTTTTCACCTCGACCGGATCCATGCACGGCGGACAGGAAACAACTTTGCTCACCATGATGCTGCCGCTGTTACACCATGGCATGCTACTGGTCGGCCTGCCGTACACAGAACCGGCCCTGATGAGCACGCAACGCGGCGGCACCCCTTATGGCGCATCACACGTCGCAGGCGTAGATAACAGTCACCCGCTCACCCCTGACGAAAAGCAACTTGCCCAGGCACTCGGCACACGCCTCGCACAAACCGCCCGCGCCTTGGTCGCCGGCCATAAAACATCTTCCGCACACTCATGAGCACGCCTACTACCGCCCCCCCAGCCCGGCCCGCCCAACTCAGCCGGGCTTTGCGCCTGGGCGCCAGCGCCTCGTTGATCGCCCTGATCATATTGTGCTTGCTTTGGGAAACCATCTTGGCGCCCTTGCGCCCAGGTGGATCAATGCTGATCCTGAAAGCCCTGCCCCTGGCCTTGCCGCTGCGCGGTATCTTGCGTGGCAAGCTTTACACCTATCAATGGGCATCGATGTTGATCCTGATCTACTTCATGGAAGGCATCGTGCGAGCTACCAGCGACCCCGGATTTTCCGCAACGATCGCCTGGTTTGAAGTATTGCTGACCACTATTTTCTTCTGGTGTACGGTACTTTATGTGGCTCCGGCAAAGCGTGCCGCCAAACAAGCAAAAAAAACGGCCAAAGCAGCCGAGCCCAACCCCTGAGTCCAGCCACCTAGCTTCCCATGACAGTCCTCGAAGAGTTTGCACAAGCACTAGGCACCGCGCATGTACTCACCGGCGCAGACGCCGACCCTTATCTGACGGATTGGCGTGGCCGGTATACAGGTGCGGCGCTGGCGGTAGTCCGCCCGGCTTGCACCGAAGAGGTCGCACAAATCGTGCGGATTTGTCTGCGGCATCAACTACCCATGGTGACGCAAGGCGGCAATACCGGCCTGGCGGGCGGCGCCACGCCCGACTCCAGCGGACGAGCGGTGCTGATTTCGCTCAAACGCCTGGATCGCATCCGCGCCATAGACACCGACAACGACACCATCACTGTCGAAGCGGGCTGCATTCTGCAAACCGTACAGGAAAGTGCCCGCTCGGCGCAGCGGCTGTTTCCGCTCAGCCTAGCCTCGGAGGGCAGTTGCACTTTGGGCGGCAACCTGGCCACCAATGCCGGAGGCACGCAGGTCCTCCGCTACGGCAACACACGCGAACTGGTCTTGGGCCTGGAGGTGGTGACTGCTACCGGCGAGCTCTGGGATGGGTTGCGGGGCCTGCGCAAAGACAATACCGGCTACGCCCTGCGCGACCTGTATGTAGGCAGCGAAGGAACTCTGGGTATCATTACTGCCGCCACCTTGCGGCTTTATCCGCTACCGGTCGCCCAATGCACCGCCTTGGCCGCCCTGGCCTCCGTCGACGATGCGCTGGCACTGTTATCGCAGGCCCGCGCAGGCTTTGGCGCAGCCCTGACCGGTTTTGAGCTGATGTCGCATACCAGTGTGGAAGTCGTCACCCGCAACTTTCCAGACCAGAAGCTGCCTCTAGCCCCAGCGCCTTGGTATGCCCTGCTCGAGTTGTCAGACAGCGAAAGCGAATCCCATGCGCAAGAACGTTTTCACTCAGTCCTGCAATCGGCTCTAGACGAAGGCCTCGTACAAGACGCCGTCGTTGCCGCCAACCTGGCGCAAAGCCGGGCGCTCTGGCATCTGCGAGAAAGCATATCCATGGCTCAAGCCGCCGAAGGCAAAAACATCAAGCACGATATTTCTGTACCGATTTCACGCATTCCGGCCTTCGTGGCGCACACTGATGCCCTGCTGCAACAAGCCATCCCTGGAGTACGCAACATTACTTTTGGGCACCTCGGCGACGGCAACTTGCACTACAACGTTTCCCGCCCCGACTCCATCCCTGAAGCCGACTTCCTGGCACGCCAGGAGCAGATTTACCAATGGGTGCACGACAGCGTCCATACCCACGGCGGGTCCATCAGTGCAGAACACGGCATCGGCCAGCTCAAACGTGATGAACTACTGCGTTACAAGAGCCCGGTTGAAATGGATCTGATGCGACGAATCAAACAGGCGCTGGATCCGCAAGGGCTGATGAACCCGGGTAAAGTATTGACCTGATTTCTGCCGTGTCATAGCCGCTTTCGTATTCCACATCCAGCCGCTCGAACACCTCCATGGCCAAGACGCGGCATATATTGTTCAAGCTGGGCGGCAGGCGGTCCGGCACACGCTCTTGCAATAGCAATTTGCTGCTAGGCAGGGTGAAAACAGGATCCAACACCCGTGGCAAGTATCCCGCCATCATGGTTTCCACAGTCATATCTGCTGTGAGGCGGGTCGCGGCATCAATCGGCCATTGCGACGGCAAAGCCCAGGCATCGGGCATCCATTCGAGATCGCGCAATACCGTGCGGATATCTTCGTGCGAATCGCGAAACGGCAGCAAGACCAGATCGGCAACATTGGCCAGCTGGCTATCCATGTCGGACCTGTTGCCGCCACCGTCGATCACGCCGAACCAGTCCTGAACCTTATTGAGGCGCCCGACCACCGTTGCCAGACCATCCGCCTCGCGCGCATCAAAGGGCAAATAGCTACGCCCCTCCTTGCAAAGGCGCTCCCGCTCCGCATCCGTCAATACGCAAACCACCCGCTTGCCCAACAAAGCCATGCCGTGCGAGATCATGTGCGACAGCGTGGTTTTGCCCGTGCCGCCCTTGTTTCCAAGCACGCAAACGATCTGGGCCATGGGAATTCCTCGAACATCGTGGGTGGCAAGGCACGGAGCCTGTCCGGGGGCATCATGCAAGAAGCATCGCAAATATGCCCGCTAGTATTCCACGCACCCCTACTCTGCCCAAAGGCTGAATACATCGGGATAGGCCGCTCAGTTCCAAGGACCTGTTCGACGGCAAACCGCCGCGGGCAGATACGTTCAGGCAGCCTCACGCCTGGCTGCCGCAGCTACCTGCAGCCAGGCTTGGCGGATAAGATCGGGATTGTTATCCGCCAACAGCCGATTGTCGGACAACATCTGGCGCCAACGGCGGGCTCCGTGCTGCGCGCTGACCAGACTCAGAATATGCCGGGTAATCACCCGCAAAGGCACACCATGCGCGATCCGTTTCGCGGCGTATCCCACCATCGACTCGACCACCGACTCATCATCGGGAATCGGTGTGTCTGGCCACAAACGCAGAGACAATTCAGACAGCACGCGGGGCCGATGATAGGCTTCACGCCCCAGCATCACGCCGTCCAGCCCGCCCCCGGCATCCGGCAAATGAGCGAAGGTCGACTCGACTTCGTTCAAGCCTCCATTGAGCACAATGACCGCATCCGGAAAATCCTGCTTGAGCTGACGCGCAACGTCGTAGCGCAGCGGTGGTATCTCGCGATTCTCTTTCGGCGACAAACCCTTCAAAACCGCGTTGCGGGCATGCACCACAAATACGCGGCAGCCCGTCTCGTAAACGGTGCCGACGAAATCGCGCACGAAGCTATAAGACTCTTCGTAGTCCAGACCGATCCTGTGCTTCACCGTTACCGGCACATCCACCACATCTTGCATGGCCTTCACGCTATCGGCCACCAATGCGGGAGTGGCCATCAAGCAGGCGCCGAACGCACCCTTCAGAACCCGATCAGAAGGACAGCCGCAGTTCAGATTGATTTCGTCATAGCCCCACTGCGCTCCGATCTTTGCCGCGCGCGCCAGCGCCTGCGGATCGCTACCGCCCAACTGCAAGGCAAGCGGGTGTTCGCTGGCGTCGAAATCCAGACTACGAGCGGGATCGCCAAGCAAGATCGCTCCGGTGGTGATCATCTCGGTATAGAGACGCGCATGCGGAGCAAGCAGGCGATGGAAGAATCGACAGTGACGATCCGTCCAATCGATCATGGGGGCGACGCATAATGCCCAAGCCGTTGGTTCTACTGATATTTCCTTAACATTCATGGACTTAGACATGCCGAAAAAGCGTCTGATTTAATCTCGTTTCATGCGATTTTGGTCGATTGCTGCACGACTTTGCTGCGATGTAGCGCTTTATTTTTCCGTGTAGCAACGCCGCCATGGGTACGATTAACGACCGCAAGACGAAGGATGGCAGTATAGGGTACACCGCCAAACCCGCGAAGCCGTCCTCGTTGGTCCGGGCGGCGTCCTGTTAACTTGGGCCGCTTGGCAACATGCCGAGCACGTATTGGGCGAGGAATTGCCCGACGGGCTGTGGCGTCAGGCCCGCCGCCGGATCATTGCCGCCGAACAAGCGCAAGTTGCAGCCCTCATAGATCTCGTACGGTAGCCGACTATTATGGATGCCGTGGCATCACATTGCCTAAGTGGTGATCGATCAACTGAGAAGTGCAGCCTGTAACGCATTCGAGATCGTCGCGATATTGTAAGGTTTTCGCAAAGCAACCGTACGCAGGATGCCAACGAAAATTTCCTGTTCGGAGGCGAGCACAATTCCAATAGAAGGGTGGAGCTCTCGGGCCTTAAAAGCCAAACTTTCGTCAGGAGTGCCTCCAAGTCCGATCGCGATGATAAGCGCGTCGATGGACTTAGCTGCAAGCACTTCTAACGCCTTTTCGGAGTCAGGGGCTTGTATCACTACGTGTCCAAGCAACTCTAGAATTCCTGAGGCGTCTGTTCTTATCAAGTCGTCGTTACCCGCCAGAAGGACAGTAAGAGGAACAGCCGCCTTCAACAAGGCTGGATGCTCCACGACTTGTTCGACTGCCGCCTCCCTACGTTGCTGTTGATTCGCCAGCACATAATGCACCTTTCGGGCAAGATCTTCGCGCGCATACGGTTTGGCAAGCAGGTCGACCCCGGCGTCGAGACGCCCGCCATGCACAATAGCGGTTTGTGTGTAGCCGGTAGTGTACAAAAGTCCAATATTTGGCAGCTTATTTCGTGCTTTGTAAGCCAGTTCCGTACTGCCCAGTGGCCCCGGCATCACAACGTCGGTAAACAATAAATCAATATTTAAACCACTTTCGATAATTGCAAGCGCGCTCGTGGCGTCATGCGCCTGGAGAACCTTGTACCCAAGATCAGTAAGCATATCCACGGTAACGGCGCATACCAGAAGATCATCTTCTACCACTAAAATAGTCTCGTTACCTCCGACGACCTCTCTTGAAATCATTGCTTGAAAACACGATTGTTTTTCGGCTGACCGTGGCAGATAGAGCTTGACAGTAGTGCCAACCCCCAGCTCACTACAGATCTCGACGTGTCCACCTGACTGCTTCACGAATCCGTAAACCATTGACAGTCCCAACCCGGTACCTTCGCCCTCGGGTTTAGTCGAGAAGTAAGGGTCGAAGGCGCGGTCCATAACCTCCGACGACATGCCTGTACCCGTATCCGTGATCGCCAGCATCACATATTGTCCGACGCTAACATCCGGATATTCGCGAGCATAGTCACTATCGAGAAAGACATTGTCAGCTTCAATGGTCAACGTTCCAGAGCCACTCATAGCGTCGCGCGCGTTGATGGACAGATTTAGCACCGCACTTTCAGCTTGACCCAAATCGACCAGCGTATTCCACAGATCGTCGTTGACGAGGAGCTTAACCGTCACGCTTTCTCCGAGCGTGCGCTGCAACATGTCTTCCATTTCGTTGACGAAACGACCGACATTCACTACTTTTGGATCGAGCGCCTGACGCCGCCCAAATGCAAGCAGATAATTGGCCAACTTCGCGCCGCGCGCAACACCTCCTAAAGCGCTCTGCAGGCGATCCTGAGCTCGCTCATTCTCCAGCACCTCTCGAGCGAGCAGTTGGAGGTTGCCAGAGATAATCTGCAAAACATTATTAAAATCATGCGCCACACCACCCGTCAATTTACCAATGGCTTCCATTTTTTGGGCCTGCTGCAACGCCACCTCGGTGCGCTTCAAAGCCGCCGCGGTCTCCACTCTCTCGGTAATGTCTCGAGTCACCTTGGCAAAGCCGACTAACTCGCCGGTCGGGGTAAAAATGGGATCAATCAACACATGAGCCATAAAGCGGCTGCCATCCTTACGAAGGCGCCACCCCTCCTGCTCGAAGCTGCCGACGCTCACCGCGGTGGCCAGCGCGCGATCCGGAAGTCCCGCCTCGCGGTCCTCTGGCGTGTAAAACAGTGAGAAGTGTTGACCCACTATCTCATTCTCTGTGTAGCCCTTGATATGTTGAGCGCCCGAATTCCAATTGGTTACGACCCCGTTCGGGTCTAACATGAAAATGGCGTAGTCAGTCACGCTTTGGACCAACAAGCGGAATTGTTGTTCGTTTGCCTTCAATGCTTCGTCAACGTGTTTGCGCTCAGCAATTTCACGCGTCACATTTGCAAAGCCGAGCAGCCGACCATCATCGTCTTTCATCGGCTCGATAACTATATGAGCGAGAAAAATTGTGCCGTCTTTGCGGAGCTGCACACCTTCGAACTCTGACTTCCCCAAATGTTCAGCGTCGTACAGCGCTCTCGCGGGCAGTCCCGCGGATTGGTCCTCGACCGTATAGAGCGAGGAAAAATGTTGACCAATAATTTCGCTCTGCATGTAGCCATTTAGCCGCTGAGCCCCCGGACTCCAGCTCCCAATATGTCCGCTCATGCTCAGCATGTAGACTGCATAGTCATTAATACTGTTGACCATGAGCTCGAAGCGCTGGGACTCAAACAAATCGCTGCGGTGCACGCAGTCACATTGAATCGCGGGTGTTGTGAGATCAAACGTCATCAGTTTCCCCGTTGTAGTCTTCGCACTCTTACGCCAAACTGGCGCTACGCAAAGGAAGTGTAATCGGTCTAATTACCTTCTGCGCATTAACGACACAACTTGCGGGGATACTAATATTTGGTATCAATTGCAGTAAGAATCGTCTACCCCTAGGTGACTTTCACCGAAGCAACACTGGCTGTATCTTCATTGGCTAAGGGACTCGCCGCGCCAACCAATCGCCTCAGCCGCGCTGTTTGTCTCGAACAACTAGCTTATGTTGAAAGTTATGCCCATTCTTCAAATTTGGGATGGACGAACATCTAATGAGAAGTGGATGTTTTAAGCGCTTACCGACGGATTCGGCCCCGTCAAACCAGCTGTTCGCATTACCCGAACCTCTGTCTCATCGACTCGTACCACCGCTGTGAGTTCTTGAGGCTCGTAACGGTACACCCGACATGCCATTTTTAAGGCCCAAAATATTTCTTTAACAGCATGCTCGGAATAGAGGAGCTCTGAGGCACTCAAATCGCCTCGCGTGAGTTCGACCTTCATCCACGCCGCTATGCGTTCGTCCACAGACTGGTTTCTGTTAGCGGGGTGGACAATGATCGACATGTCGCGATACGACTCAGCATTCTTTAAAATCTTGGCATTACAACCATTCACGCTGCTTACCTAACAAAAAATTGTCCTCAGCGCTCCAATCACGCCGAGTACAGGTCAAATGACTTGGCGAGGCAAATCCAACTTATCGGCATAAAACACCAACCTCTTCAACGCGTACTCGGCAGCAGCCTTCCGCACCCCATTGCGCCCTCCCAAAAATTTTTGGCGCTCCGTAAAAACCTCTACCCGTGTGGGCGCCCGGTCGACCGAGAACGCCCATGCCATACACTGCACCCCAGCGTCGGCGCCCGATCCGTTCGCATCGGCAACGCCCGTATTCGATATGGCGATATTTCCTGCGCTTCGTGCCAAGGCGCCACGTGCCATCTCTTCGGCTACTTCCGTGCTTGTCAATCCGTAGCGCTCTATTGTCTCCGCATGGACGCCCAACATCGTAATTTTTGCCGCGACTGAATAAGTTACAAACGCCCGATCCAATAATTCCCCTGCACCAGGGATATCGGCCAATGTCGCAGCGATTAGACCAGCAGTGCACGACTCCGCTGTGCACAGGCGCAACGCAAACTGCCGCATATATAAAGCCGTGGACTCAAGTGTCATAACGGGCAGCTCACAAAAATTTTGCACGACTAGAGCGCAACAATCGTTCCCGCAAAGCATAGGATCGTTAATTGCTGCTTGGCCACTCGGGCCTATATATGGAGCACGATATGAATAATCGAACCCTCGCTATTTGTGTGTCAGCAGCTTCCACACTTCTCTTCTCATCCGCCTTGATAGCGCAAGGTCCGCCCTCTGCCACAACTGGCGGCCCAAGTATCAGGACGAATGAAAGCGCTGGATCGCTGTCTAAAGCAGACATAAGCTTCATGGAGAATGCGGCGCAAGCAGGCCATGCTGAGATAGAAGGCAGCAAATTAGCCCTCGAAAAATCGACTTCAGCCGCAGTGAAATCTTTTGCGCAGCATATGATTGATGACCACACGAAAGTCGGTCAGGAACTGGCCAAGCTTGCATCTCTGAAAGGATATCAAGCGCCTACAGAGCCATCAGTGATGCAACGTACTGAGTTGAAAGCTTTAAGTCTTCTCAAAGGCGAAAGCTTCGACAAAATGTACGCTAGCCGAATCGGTGTAGCTGCCCACAAAGACGCAGTAAAGCTATTCCAAACGGCCGCACAGGAAGCGGGCAGCTCGGATGTAAGGGCTTTCGCCAGTTCTCATGTGCAAGCTCTGGAGCAGCATCTGAAGATGGCGGAGAAACTGCGCGAAGGTCTTGGCGCCGACTGAGTTGAGAGAAGTATTCGATCGAATTTTCATACAACCATGTGCGGTGCACCAGAATTGAAAAACTGGACATGTAATAAGCAGATGAATCGGCTCAATACATAGAGATTCGATAGGGGCATCTGCAGCGCCCTTTCTCGCAATCCCGGCGCTGGGCCCGTCATCTGCTCAAAGAGCGTAACCGCCGCCCGACCAGGCACGGATGCGTCCCTATCAGTTCTCAAAGCTGGCGTAGATTAGCCCGCTGGCGAAGTCGTCTGATATACGACACACCCCAGCCAAGACCGAACATAGCAGCCCCGAGCGAGCCCACCAACACACCAAGTTTTGCCGCATTCAAAAGGCTCTCGTCAGCAAATGCCAGCATCGCGATGAAGATAGACATCGTGAAGCCAACACCGGCCAACATGCCGATTAGGCAGATGCCACCCCAAGATACGCCAGGTGGTAGCTCGCACCAGCCCAAGCGCACCACGAGCCAACTCACGCCAATTACGCCTAGCGGTTTGCCCACGACCAAAGCCAACGCGACCCCAACCATGATCCACTGCCCCCCTCCGGCAGACAAGTTGAGGCCGCCCATGCTTACACCCGCGTTCGCTAACGCAAACAATGGCATCACGCCATAAGCAACCCAAGGGTGCAGCGACATCTGCACCCGGACTACGGGCGGCAACAACTCCCGCTGCGCCAAGCGAAGCTCCCTCAGAGACTGGGTCATCTGACCCACCTCTTTTGTCGAACCAGTGCTGCGGCGGAGCAGGTCATCGGCAATTCGCGAGAGCGCATCCAGAGGTCGTTCGCGCGTACGAATCGGCAACACAGGGGTCATCAGTCCCAGGACGACACCGGCGAGAGTCGGATGGGCACCCGTCATCAACAGACCCGCCCAAATGACGAAACCGGGGACTATGTAGGCATACGCGGACCCGATCCCAATTCGCTGAAAACCCTGCACCATCAGGACGCCCAAGGCCGCAACCGCGAATCCGCTATAGTCGAGCCCGCTGGAGTAGAAAAACGCGATCACCAATACTGCAATGATGTCGTCAATGATCGCCAGAGCAAGCAGGAAGACCCGTACGTTACCGGGAATAGATCTGCCCAGCAGAGCAAGCAAACCTACCGCAAACGCGATATCCGTTGCGATAGGTACGGCCCAACCCTGTTGCCGCGTCGGATCACCGTTCAAGACCAGATAAATCAACGCGGGAACGACAACTCCGCCTACAGCGGCTGCCATCGGTAGCGCAGCCTGTCTGAAACTGCTCAGGGCACCTTCATGTATTTCTCGACGAATCTCCATTCCTATAACCAGGAAGAAGATCGTCATCAGACCGTCGTTTATCCAAAAATGCAGCGACTGGGAAAATACGAAACTTCCCAGCCCTATAGAAAGCGGGCTATGCCAAAGCGCGTGATAAGTGTCGGCGAAAGATGAGTTAGCCCAAACTAACGCGATCGCTGCCGCACCCAGCAGCACGACTCCACTAACTGCTTCGATATGAAGGAAGCGTTCGACGGCGGCGAAAGCACGTTCAGCCAAAAGCTGAGCTCGCGGCAGCTCCTGCCGTGAAGAGTGTCGATTCATGGTACGCGAGAACTCCGCGTGGCGGCCCGACCAGCGCATAACCTGTCCCACCGCAACACGCAGTTGACACCCTGTTTGCATTTTACACAGATAGAAGACAAGCGATTGCCGCAGAATCTCGTTCACTCACAAGCTGAACCGTTACAACGAAACAGAAGCGCCATAAGCTCCTTAGTGGCGAGACTGAGTGACACCACAATCTATCGCTTAGCAACTAGCATCCGCATAAAGCGCTGGCGACTTTTTTGGACGAGGGTGCATCCACCGCACCTCCTGGCGGGTAGTACCTGCAGCAGCCTCTTCAGGTGGCTGCATCAATGCGACTTCCCTTACCACTCCTTCTTGTCGGAGACTATCCATGCACACCATGCGCCTTGCTCATTTACCCGCCATTTCCGGCGTCCTCGCCACCGCCCTGCTGACCGCCTGCGGCGCCCTGGCCTCGAAGCCCGCGGCCTTCTCGCAAGAAAACCTACCCTCAAGTATCAAGGTCCCCGCAGGTAATTTGGTCGCCTGGGAAACGGTAGGCAAGGGCGACATCACCTACCAGTGCCGAGACAAGGCTAATGCTGCGGGTCAGACCGAATGGGTATTCGTCGGGCCCAAAGCCGTCCTGACCGACCGTTCAGGCAAACAGGTCGGCAGCTATTACGGGCCGCCTGCAACCTGGGAAGCGACGGACGGATCCAAAGTAACCGCGGTCCAACAGGCGACAGCCCCCGCCGGCGCGGGTAATCTGCCCTATCAATTGGTCAAGGCCAATCCGGCCATGGGTGCTGGCGCCATGACTGGTGTCACCTATATTCAACGCGTGGCGCTCAAGGGCGGCGTGGCCCCAGCCTCCGTGTGCAGCCCCGCAACCAAGAACCGCAAGGAGACCGTCAAGTACCAGGCTGACTACATCTTCTGGAAAGCGAACTGATTCCACGAATACGCTGTGCGCATCGCGTTTCGGACGACATCAGCTAACATGCAGCACTGATGTTTTCCGTTGACGCTACGCGTTAACCCGATCACGCACAGCCCTTCCCAGTGCATAAATGCCAGACGCCCCTCCAGAATTCGACTACGAAG
The DNA here is from genome assembly GCA_040391825.1 of Pigmentiphaga sp. Lineage (GTDB taxonomy): Bacteria > Pseudomonadota > Gammaproteobacteria > Burkholderiales > Burkholderiaceae_B > Pigmentiphaga. The sequence continues at coordinate 7,270 of JBEBXA010000004.1, read as the reverse complement.
CCACATTGGCAGCTTGTGCCTCAGGTAGCCACGAGGCTCTGCACAAGCTCTATGAACAGGAAGGGGCCCGCTTGCTGGGTGTCGTGCAGCGCATAGTGCGCGACATTGCCTTGGCCGAGGATATTGTGCATGACGCCTACATCAACATCTGGACCCGCGCCACCAGCTTCGACTCGACGCGCGGATCCGCCCGCGGATGGATCTACAGCGTCGCGCGCCACCTTGCTCTTAACGCGGTACGCCATGGCAGCCGTGAAGTCGATCTGGACGAAGGCAGTCTCGCGGCCATCAATGCACAAGCATCCATGGCCGCCTGGCAAGACCAAGCTGGCTCACTAGCTCGGCAGGCCAGCCCCGGACGGATCGAGCATTGCCTTGAGCAGCTTGAACCCGCTCGAAGAAATTGCATCCTGCACGCCTATGTTGACGGTTTATCTCACGGCGAAATATCGCACCGCCTGGGCACTCCCCTAGGAACGGTCAAGTCCTGGATCAAACGCAGCCTTCGCACCTTGCAGGAATGCTTGTCATGACCTCTCGCACCCCGTCCGACCTGTCCTCCGATTTGCATGAACTGGCTGGCGAATATGTGCTGGGAACGCTTTCAGCCGCACAACGGCGCGAGGTCCAAGACCGACTGATTCACGACGCTGCCCTACGCGCCGCAGTGCATGCATGGGAAGAGCGGCTCTTGCCACTGGCGGCGCTGGCCGAGCCCATCGCCCCTTCGCCACGACTCTGGCTCCGCATTGCCCGCAGCCTGGACGCCCAAACACCAACGACTTCGTCACGATCAACCGCACCATGTATGTGGAAGGGATGGAACAGCCTAGCCTTCTGGCGAGGCCTGTCAGGGGCCAGCTTGGCCACCGCGGCGGCCCTGCTGGCGGTACTTCTCGCCCGCCCCGCCGCAACGCCTGAGGTGCCCCAGTTCATCGCAGTGCTGACTGCTCCGCAAAGCCAAGCTCCAGGCTGGGTCATACAGGCCAGCACCGATCGCGAAGTGCGCTTGATCCCATTGGCTAAGACTCCTCTCCAAGCAGACAAGGCATTGGAATTCTGGACCAAAGCCGATGGTTGGAGCGGGCCTATCTCGCTAGGTTTGGTCAAACCCGGCGAGTCCCTGCTGATTCCGCTAGACAAGCTGCCACCGCTCCAAGCCGATCAGCTATTCGAGTTGACTTTGGAACCTGCCAATGGCTCTCCTATCGGCAAGCCTACCGGCCCCATCCAGTTCATCGGACGAACAGTAAAAACGCTGTAAATGCCAGCGTTTGGGGAGGACTTATTTGATCATGCCTAACCACCACTGCCATCCACTAACAGGTCAGACGACGCCCGTGAAACTCCTTGAGCGCCGCCTTGGCTGTTGCAATCACTTGGGCATCAGTACGCTGTCGATGACATGAATGACGCCGTTGGACTGCCCAACGTCGTAGGTGCTGATGTCGGCCACCCCACCCTTCTCGTCCTTGACTGTCAGATTGTGTGGACCATTCTGCATCACCCAGAGCTTGCCCCCACTGACGGTGCTAAGTTCGACGACGTGCTTGCTGTCTTTCTTGATACGCCCTGCCAGTGCATCAAAGTCGTATTTACCGGCTACGACGTGATAAGTCAGAATTTTAGTCAAAGTTGCCTTGTTCTCCGGCTTGACCAGTGTATCGACGGTGCCTGCAGGCAGCTTGGCAAAGGCCGCATCGGTCGGCGCGAACACCGTGAAAGGGCCCTTGCCTTTCAGCGTATCGACTAAGCCCGCCGCCTTGACCGCAGCAACTAGTGTCGTGTGGTCCTTAGAATTCACGGCATTGTCGACAATATCTTTATTGGGAAACATAGCCGATCCCCCCACCATGACAGTGTGGCCCGACGAAGCAGCGTAACTAAGCGGAACGAACAAGGTTGCGGCAACGAATACAAAGGTAGCGATTTTCTTCATGACGATCTCCTGTAGTGGGAACCACTAGCGAGATATACGGTTGCAGTTCACCAATGGATGCATCGTTGAAGAAAAATAATCAGATCTCCAATACCTTCCCACTCATCACGATCGCACCGGTAGGCTGACCCGTCGGCGATCCTCCTGGGGGCTCAAGACTGATCGCCAATTGATCGACACCGGCCAAGCCGCGTGAGCGAACCAACGCAGTTGCCTCCCCTACAGCTACCAGGCCGAGGGATTGCGGCTTCTGGCCCGCCGGAATAGCCCAAAGCTCAAGGGCACGATCACCCGCGACCGATGCCAAGTTTTCCAGCGCACGCACGTGTAGAACGCCGTCCGAACCAGCCCGGACGACCAACATGGCCCGGGCTTGCGGACTCTGCAAGACGGCCAGCAACTGCGCATGAGCGGCGCGGTCGACTTGCATGGGGTAGAGGAAAACGCCCGCGACCAGCATCAGCGCAAGCATTCCACTAAGCAGACGCCATGAATAGACTCCGTTCCAGCCCCATGAAAACACAGATGCTGAACGGCATGTACGCGTCTGAATAGCTCGCCAGACGCGGCGCGGCGGTACTACCGGCGGCAGCGACCATGCCAGTGGGTAAATGTCGTCTTCCCATTGGCGCACTTCACGCCGCAGGCTGGCATCGGCCGCCATCAGATTCTCGAACCGGCGTCGCGCCCCACCTCGCATGGCTCCCGACACGTATTGCGCGGCCAGCCGCGCCTGCAATTGCGGATCACGATAATTCATGACAGGCACCTTTTCAGACGTTCCATCCCCCGCCGCAGCCAACTTTTGATTGTTCCCAACGGGCATTCGAGTTTTTGCGCAATCTCCCGATGACTAAGATCATCGAAAAAGGACATGGCGATCGCCATGCGCTGTTTTGCCTCCAACTCCCCCAAACAAGCAGCCAGCCTTTTACCTTCTTCCCTCGCCTGCAAACGCCCCAAGGGGCCGGGCGCCTGATCGGCCCATGCGTCCTGGAGGGTGCAATCCGGGTCGGGGCGCTCAAGGTTTGGTCGACGCAATTGATCAATGCAACGGTTGCGCACTATATGCGTCATCCACGTCATTGCCTGGCTTTGCTCGGCAGAAAACCGGGCAGAATTTTGCCAAATATTGATGAAACATTCCTGGACGACTTCCTCAGCCCAGTCTTTCCTTCTCAACATGCGGATGGCAAGTGCAAACAGATGCGGAGCACTAAGCCGATAGAGTTCAGCCAACGCCGGCTCATGGCCTCGGCCACACTCAATCAGCAATGCTTGGAGACGTTTTGGATCAGGCATTTATCGATTCCAGCAGGGCTGCCTTGCGCAAAGACGGTGGGTCGCCGACCTCAAGGTATCCCGCTCACTTTACGCGATATCGCAAAAACCCAATCAATTTTCATGAGGAAACGATAGCGGATACCCCGGAGTTCGAGGCCTCGCCACGATCTCGATGACGATGCTGCCGTTAATGAAGCTTTCGCAGCATACTCAATTCTGCGCTACCCATTCCTCCTGCTGAAATAGACCCGTATCGTGAACTACGAGCGAAGCAGAAGTACGATGAACTCCGGGAAAGGCAGAGGCAACTTGAAGAATGTATGAAGAACAAGTCCTACGCCGATGGTGAATGGTGGAGTGCGACGCTTCAGAGCTGCGTCTCGGCGATACCGACACTGACCCCAACTGCATTTCCCCCATCGCTGGATATTCAGATGTGCACTCGCCGACCACTCTTCGCATGGTTCGTGCCCATCAGAAAAGCAGGCGGTTACCAGCTCTCATTCGAGGCGATGTGCAGCAAACGCGCCAAAGAGGAACTACGTCAACGACTTGGTAACCGGATGGATCCAGTCGCTCCCTGAAGCTAAGAAGGTTTTATTTCCCCTGGGTAACTGAACGGCGGCATAAGCAGGAAACCTCTTGTTCCAAAGTATCGATACCGCATTCTTCAGCGGTCGCCGATGCTGTTAAGCATCCGGGGAAACTCCAACCCTCAATGAGCGCCGTGCTCACGCCAGGGTTTTCTCTGCGCTGAGGAGGTTCGAAATGGCTAGCCGTAAGAAAACAGACGTACAGGCGGACACTCAACTCGCGATTGACTCGGCTTTTCTGAATACCGACAGTGGGCCGGCGACGCCTCCCAAGGCGAATGCCAGCAACCCTGCGCTGAAGAAAGCTCGCGCGACAGGCGAAACAGCCGCCGCCCGGCCTCATAATGCTGAGAAGGCCGGAGAGTATGGCGAGGCGGCTGCGCGCTGTCCGTTTACCGGGGCCCACGTGGCCTCAACGTCCGATTTGGTTGCGACCAGCACCTTGTCGGAATCCAACCGATCAGAAAAAACGGGGCAAGCAGCCAAACCGGGTGTTAACGCCAAAGACGGGCAGCTTGCCAAGGTCCGAGCAGATAGTGACGGCCAAGTGCTCACTACGAATCAAGGGGTACAGGTATCCGACAACCAAAACTCACTGAAGGCGGGCCTGCGGGGCCCTGCGCTGCTCAAGGATTTTGTCCTGCGCGAGAAAATCACTCACTTCGACCACGAGCGCATTCCAGAACGAATAGTGCACGCGCGCGGTTCAGCGGCACACGGCTATTTCGAGTGCTACAAGGCTTTGCCAGATTTGACTGCGGCATCCCTGTTTGCCGAAGCAGGTAAGAAGACACCTGTATTCGTACGCTTTTCAACAGTTGCCGGAGAGCGAGGCTCGAAAGACACCGCACGGGACGTCCGGGGCTTCGCGGTCAAGTTCTACACGGACCAGGGAAACTGGGATCTTGTCGGCAACAACATTCCGGTTTTCTTCATTCAAGACGCGATGAAGTTTCCCGATCTTGTACACGCGGTCAAGGCGGAACCCCACAACGGCATGCCTCAGGCCGCCTCTGCCCACGATACGTTCTGGGATTTCGTTTCGCTGATGCCGGAATCTACCCATACGCTTTTATGGGTAATGTCAGATCGTGGTATTCCGCGCAGCTACCGGATGATGCAAGGCTTCGGCGTTCACACCTTTCGTTTTGTAAACGCGAAAGGTGCAAGCAAGCTGGTGAAGTTCCATTGGAACCCTCTCTTCGGTACCCACTCGCATGGATGGGAAGAAGCTGTAAAAATTTCGGGAGCCGACCCCGACTTTCACCGACGAGATCTCTGGGAAGCTATCGAGTTTGGCAACTATCCAGAATGGGAACTTGGCGTACAAATATTTACCGAGGAGCAAGCCGAGAAATTTAGCTTCGACGTGCTGGATGCCACCAAGCTCATCCCCGAAGAGCTGGTGCCCGTAACCCCTATCGGACGCATGGTGCTGAATCGCAACCCGGACAATTTTTTTGCGGAGACCGAACAGGTCGCTTTCTGTACAGCACATGTCGTGCCGGGAATCGACTTCACCAACGATCCGCTATTGGCGGGCCGTATTCACTCCTATGTGGATACCCAGATATCTCGACTGGGCGGCCCCAACTTTCACGAGCTTCCCATCAACGCCCCCCTTGCACCCGTGCATAACTATCAGCGCGAAGGCATGCACCGCCAAGCGATTCATCGAGGACGCGTGGCCTACGAGCCCAACTCCTTGGCCGGGGGATGCCCCTTCCAGGCCGGCATGTCCGGATTCGTTTCCTTTCCTGAAGTGACCGAACAGGCTGAACTGCGAGGAAAACCTGAACGCTTTGCCGAACACTACAGTCAAGCCCGTCTTTTTTACGACAGCCAGGCCGATTTCGAGAGGAAGCACATCTGCGATGCATTTCGCTTTGAATTGAGCAAAGTAACGGTGCCCGCCATACGCGTGCGCACCGTCTCGATGCTGCGCAACGTTTCTGAGGAACTAGCCGGCGCGGTGGCAAAGGGACTGGGCATGGCAATGCCCGAGCCCATGCCGAAAGCGCTGAAAACCGCAGCCAAACCGGAAGTCACGGTATCTCCTTCACTTTCCTTGACCGCGCGGCCCGGCAAGGCAGGAGTACGAACCCGCAAAGTAGCGATCCTGATATGCGCTGGCATCAACGGCGCTACCGTCTCGGCGCTTGCCGCGGCACTGGCGAAAGCTGGCGCTGTAGCGCGCGTCTTAGGACCGCGAGTAGGTCCATTCGAGACGGCGGATGGCAGCATGCTCGATGCTGACGCCTCATTCGAAAATCATCCCTCCGCCTTGTTTGACGGAGTAGTGATTCCCGACGGCGCGAAAGGCATTACTGCACTGGAAAGCGACGGTCGCGTATTGGAGTTTGTGCGAGAACAATTTCGTCACAACAAGACCATGCTTGCGGTCGGTGAGGGCGGCAAGCTGCTCGCCGCGGCGCAAATCCCGCAAGGTCCCAGCGATACCGGCATGGTGATTGCCAAGGCTCATTCAGGCAAGATCAGCGAGGCTTTCATTGAAGCGCTCGGCAAGCACCGTCACCCCGCCAGGGAACAGGATCCACCCGCCGTGTAGCAACGTGCCGGTAGCGCAGGGGAGTCGGACCCCAGCGCAATGGACGCCAGACTCTGTAATTTTGGAGCCTGGTGGCCAGTCTCGAGCCGATGTCTGAAACCGGCCCGCCACATCGGAACTGGAATAGACCCGTGTCTAGGCACCCCCCGTAGGACTAGTCGAATCGGTTGCCAGCAACTGTGTCACACACAACTCGGCAGCCCCGGTAACAGGTTTCTGCATCTTCGCGAAAGTGACCCAGCCCGCTTCTTCAAGAACCCGATCCCGCTTCCATGACTCAGCCGCTTTAAGCGAGGCCAAAGCCGTTTTAGCGTCGGTGGCTGCCATGAATCGATTTGCGCATATGGCTGCCGCAAATTGCGCAACAGCTTTCTCTGTTGACACGCTTGCGTGTTTGGCAGCGTTACTGCTGGTCTGCCAACCACCTGTCCCAAAGCCCAGCACCATCGTCAACACTGCTGCGCCTACACTCGACCATAACCACACGGGTTTACTGGGCTGGTACTGATTCCAACGTTGAATAATATTTGGCATGTTGCTGCCTCCTGGTTGCGACTTGAAGATGCCTATAGCGCTGCACCTGCCGCCACTGTAGGGCAGTTTTATCGTCGTTTTAACCGGAATTACCCTCGCTTGGCGAAAGTTTCAGGCCCGGCGGCAGGACCTCACAGGATATTTTCCTGTACATCGCATCTTGTACCGCAGCAGCAATATTGAGCACGATACGATGACGATATTTCCAAGGACTGTTGGGGTTTACTTCGATCCAACCTCTCCATGGTCCTTCGGTGCCAAACCTCAGTTGCCCACTCGAATCTAGCTCGATCGAGAAAATCGGCACACCGCTCAGTCTGGCGTCCAAGCCCGCGCCCTTCATCCTGAATA
>JBEBXA010000003.1:0-136706 GCA_040391825.1 Pigmentiphaga sp. | reverse complement strand
CTCAGACAGCGCCCGACGACATCCCCCCGCTCCCTTCGGAAGCCCTCGGCGCGCTTCAACGCGACGCCAGGCCAAGGCCCCCTCCCCAACCTGCGTTAGAGGTTTGCCGCGCCTCAAAAAATCCTATGCAGTGGGATTGTCTCGACCTATGCACGGTGGCCCTTCGCACAATGTTCGATGCACTGGTGCGGTACTTTGATTCAAAGGATGAATGTGCGGACTATGCCTGAGCATGCTTGGCTGCACCGGTCTGCGCATTGAAGCGCGTTCAGGGCTACGGGCTCGTGCCTTTAGCCTCTTCTGGCATCGGGATTGCGGAAGTTCAAGTTGCCACTGGCAGGGCACCTTGAACTTCCGGGGCGAACTGCTAACGCCAGTTTTCTACTAGCTGAGCAGGCTCAGAAAGTATCGAAGTATTCGCGTTGTTCCCAATCGCTGACTTCCAGGTTGAAACGGGTAATTTCCGCTTCTTTGATGTGGCAGAAATAGTCGACGAAACCTTCGCCCAGGCCTGCGCGCAAGCAGTTGTCTTCACGCAGGCATTGCAGTGCGTCAGTCAGGGTATGCGGAAGGTTGGCCGCTTCGGTTTCGTAAGGAATGTCGGCGGAGGGACCAGGGTCGGTCGAGTGTTTGATTCCGTCCAGGCCTGAGATGACTTGGGAAGCGAAGTAGAGGTAGGGGTTGGCGGCGGGTTCGCCTACGCGATTTTCGATACGGGTGGCTTTGTCGCCATAACCGCCCAGGACGCGCAGCATCACGCCGCGGTTATCGCGGCCCCAGATCGCGCGATCAGGAGCCAGCGAATAGGGACGGTAGCGTTTGTAGCCATTGAGGGTGGGCGTAGACAAAGCGGTAGCGCCGCAGGCGTGGGCAAGCAAACCGCCCAGATAGTGGCGACCGATCGGCGAAAGCTCACTGCCATGGGTATCTGGCATGAAGACGTTGCTGCCGTCTTCGATGCGCCGCAGGGATTGGTGCAGATGCCAGCCGCTGGAAACAACGTTGGGAATGCGCGGGCGGCACATGAAAGTGGCGTGGAATCCGTTGCGGCGACACACTTGTTTGACTGCGCTACGAAACAGGATCATGTCGTCGGCCGTTTGCAAAGCGCTGCCTGGCGCGAAGGTGAACTCGAATTGACTGGGGCCGAATTCTATTTCCAGCGAACGCAATGGCAGGCCTAGTTTCTGCGCAGTGTTGCGCACCAGCTCCATGACAGTGTCGACCGAGTCGTAGCGAAGTTCTGTCAAATACTGGTAGCCGTGGGAAAGCAATTCGACGTCGGGGGGCATGCCGGGTTGTCCTGGCTGGCCCGCGTCCTGGGGTTGCATGTGGTGTTGTACCACCTTGAAAACATGACACTCCACTTCAAGGCCGGTAACGAGTTCCAGGCCGGCATCAGTCAGTTCGCCCAGCGTTTTGCGAAAAAGTTGACGTGTATCGAATGGCACCGCCTCGCCAGTTTGGAAATAGGTGTCGCATAAGAGCCACCCGGTGTTCGGCGCCCACGGCAGCACCTTGAAGGTAAGAGGGTCGGCCACCATCAACACGTCGGCTGCTCCCTGCATTTCCGGACGGCTGAAACCACCGCCAGAGGTGAATACCGGGAAGACGGTGCGATGCGAGGTGTCTTTGGCGAACATGGTGGTCGTGATAGTGACGCCGCTGTTCAGTGCGCTGATGGCTTCCTGGGCAACCAGCGTCTTGCCTCGCAGGATGCCATGCTGGTCAGGGAAGGAAAACCTGACGACATCGATAGTGCCGCCTTCCAGCGCGGCGATTACTTCACGCGCGGCAGCCTGCTGAGCGTCGGACCACAAACCGAACCGATCCACGAAAGACATAGGAAACTCCGAATGAGGTAGCGCCACTGGGGCGACCGGATTTTCGCGTCGGCGCGCGGCAATGCTTAAGCCGGGACTGGCACCAATCCGGGCGATGAGATATGGCGGCTATGCCGCCCACTCGGAATCCTGGCGGCGCTTGCGATCGGCTTGCTGCCAGTAGTCGTTCCAGCTATCGCCAGGGCCGATTCCGTCAATGGAAGGTGGACCGGTCAATGTTGCGGCTTCGGCCTCACCTATCATCATCAAGGCCTTCTGCCCTTGGGTAGCGTGGTCGATGGCCTCAAGCAGAAGGCGGCGATACGCCACGATGCCTTTATCGGTAGAGCCTAAATGTTCGCGGGTGCGATCCTGGATCTTTCCTTGTGACTCCACTGCCCACTGGTCGTGCACATTGATGTCGTGCCCCATGCCGGTGTAGGTCTGCGTCGCTTGCTCGTCGGCATTGAAACCGTAGTTATTAAAGCGCCCGACGCGCGGCTTGTAATCAGGAAGCTCGTACAAGGCCAGGCGCTGGTCGCGCATCTGCTGCTTGTCTACCGGTTTGCCGAAGCTGGTGAAAATGGCATACCAATAGCAACTGGTGTCATCCACCGGCACGTGCCACTGTGCAATCGTCATTTCCGCACTCATGGGAATGATGAAGGCCTGCGGAAAGACCAGATTGGTGACACGCACATGAGTTTGGTGCTCCCCCAATTTGCGCAAGGCTGTCAGGCGCAAGCCATAGTCGGCGGCATCCACCTTGATTTCGGGCCTGTCGTATTCGCGCAAGACCTTGGTGATCGGCATGGCCGAGTCAGCCGAAGCGCCCCGAAATTGCTTGCCGTAGCTGGCATCGGTATCTGCGTCTTCGAAAAACCGATGCAGGTAGGATGCATGCGCGGGGTCGATGCCGACCTCGAGCGCCTGTAGCCAGTTGCAATCGAGATAGCCCTTGAATGCAAAGGTATATGCGCTGGGCGCGACGAAACAGTCGAAATTTGGGAAAGCCGGCGCTTCGCCTGTACCGATATAGGCAAACAAGAGGCCGCTCTTTTCGACCACGGGATAAGCAGCCTGTTTGACGCGTTGGCTGAGCTTGCTGCCTTCGGGTTCGGCAGGCGTATCCAGGCAGGCGCCATTGACGTCGAACAACCAACCATGAAAGGCGCAGCGCAGCCCCCCGTCCTCAAGTCGGCCGAAAGCCAGATCGGCGCCACGATGCGGACAATCCCGATCCAGCATGCCATAGCGCCCTTGTTCGTCTCGAAACAAGACGAAATCTTGCCCCATGAGACGTACGGCCTTGATTGGACGCTTGCCGTCCAGCTCGTCGACCAGGGCCACGGGTTGCCAATACTGGCGCAACAATTTGCCAGCGGGCCTACCCTGCCCCACACGCGTAATGAGATCGTTCTGCTCAGGGGACATCGTCAACTCCTATGACAGTGCTTGCAGACCCGCGTGACACCTTCGCGTTACCGAGCCATCGCAATAATGCATGCAGAATACTATTCTATGGATCCAGTTTAGTAAACCATAAAAAGCCACCAACTTGCCGACCCTCATCTTCAGACTTGACTGAAAAATTAAATATTTTTTAAATTCAATACCTTATGATAAAAATTAATCAAATAAAAAACTCATGAGAGGAAAGTGAAACTCTCTGAAGAAGCATGAAACAGTCATTTTTATCAATTCTGGATCCAGTTTTAATCAGGGGGCTAAAATACGTAGCCCACTCGGGGCAGCGCCCAAGGGAGCGCAGCTACAACAGCCATGGCTCGTGCCGCGCTTAACCATTACGCCAGGAGACTCAACTTGGAATCACAACAAACCCGCGTTCTAGTGCAATTGCGCGACCTGATTCTCAAAGGCGAGTTTGCCCCCGGAGAACGCTTGGCGGAAGTCCCCTTGGCCGAGAAACTGGGCGTATCCAGAACGCCTATTCGTTTGGCGCTGGCAGCTTTGGAGCAGGAAGGCCTGATCGAACCCTCGCCCACTAACGGTTACATGATGCGCCGCTTCACGCCGCGCGAGATCAACGATGCCATTGCGGTGCGCGGCCATCTTGAAGGCATGGCTGCGCGGCTGGTGGCAGAGCATGGCGTATCGCGCCAGTTGGCCCTGGATTTGCGTACTTGCCTAAATGATGGAGATCGCGCCGTAAGCAAACCAGAGATGAGCTACGACGACTATGCGCTGTACGGCGTCATGAACGATAGCTTCCATCAATTGATTGTCGACGCTGCCGGCAACTACGCCTTGAGCCGCGCTATCGAGATGAACAACCGCCTGCCTTTCGCTTCGCCCAGCACTATGCTACCCATGCAAAACATCGGCGATGCGCGTCAGAAATGGATGCTCTATGCCCATCTGCAACACCATCGACTAGTCCACGCGATGGAAAATGGCCAGAGCGCCCGCGCCCAAGCCCTTGCCGAAGAACATGTAGACGTTGCGCAAATGAACCTGGACTATGCGCTGGAACGACCGGAAACCGCCGCCCGACTCTTGCCCGCAATGAAACTGATGTTCGGTAAGGTCTGAGCCCGTCTGCACCGCAAATCGTGCTGCTCGACAAGCCGCTTCGCGACGGGTGAATCGCGTTTACGGGTCGAGCCTCGCGTTTGGTTTACAGTGCGCCTTTAGCTCGCCTGAGCCTGGCCCCGCAAGACGAACAAAATACGTGGCCCGGAAACGGCCTCTTTCATTTTTCAGGGCGCCACTTTATCCGGGATAAAGTGGCGCAGACTCTCCGCATGCATATCAAAACCAGCAAGGCCAAGCCTCCCTCTACGCTTGCCCACACGGATTGGCCCGGCGTGGCCCTGGGCGTCATGTGCGGGGTGCTGGTGGCCTTGTGCGTGGGGAAAATGCCGCCCGCCCTGCCATCGCTGCAACATGACCTAGGTCTGAGCCTGCAAGAAGTCGGCTGGGTAGTCTCCCTGTTCAGCACTATGGCCATGCTTTGCGCAGCTGCCATGGGCCTGCTGGCGGGCCATCTCGGCGCCTGGCGCTTGACCTTGCTTGGACTGTGTTGCCTGTCCTCAGGCGGCTTGCTGGGTGCGGCCTCTTCGGGCTACGCGACCCTTCTGGCTAGCCGGGTATTGGAGGGCGCCGGCCAAATAGCGATCGTCGTCTCGGTCCCCGCCCTGCTGATCACCCGCAGCGCCCCCAGCCAGGCGCGACTGGTATTAGGCCTTTGGTCTGCGTATATGCCTCTGGGGGTCGGCCTCGCCTTACTGCTTGCTCCAACGCTGCTCAGCAACGGCCACTGGCGAGCGCTCTGGACAACCATCGCGGTACTGACTGCACTCTGCGCATTCTGGGTCTGGCACTGGAGGGCCCGTTACCGCACGCCTGCGCGCACGGAAAAAATCGTCGACTGGCGACAGCTAACCGGCGGCCTGCGTCAGCTAACGCCGTGGATGCTCGCGGCTTCTTTCGCGTTCTACGCGATCCAGTTCTTCACTGTCATGACTTTCTTGCCTAGCTGGGGCATACAGGAGCGTGGCCTGTCCTTGGCGACTGCCTCAGCACTGACCGCCGTCGTGGTGTTTTTCAACGCTTTGGGATCCGTTCTGGGGGCGTCATTGCTGCAGCGTGGGGTACGCACCAGCGTCTTGATCATGGTGGCCCATGTCGTGGTCGGCTTATCGGCCTGGGCCATTTTCAGCGATGGATTACCCGATGCCATCCGTTTTCTTGCCTGCATCACCTTGAACTTGATGGGAGGCATGCTACCTGCCGCAACCCTGTCGGTCGCCCCCAAGCTCGCGCAATCGCCTCAGCAGATAGGCAGCTTGCAAGGCTTGTTCCTGCAAGGATCGAATTTCGGCCAGTTCGCCGCGGCTCCGCTAGTTACCTTGCTGGTCAGCGTTTCGGCTGGGGCAAATCCGGTCTGGTCGCAAGCCCTACCCTTGCTGGCTGCTTGTGCGATCATCGGGTTGGGCCTGGGTTTCCTGATTTTTCGCCGCGGACTCTAGGCTGCGCGCAAGCCGCTATGCAGCGGCTCTGCGGCGTCAGAGATAGATGATCAAAGCAGCAACACCGATAATCAGGCCGAACTTTACCAGGCGATAAACCGTCCGGTTCCAATTTTTCAGCCGGCGACGGTAGCCGCCGGCGATCCAGACGATGTAGAACAGCTTATTGATGAGCCCGGTTTTGTCGCCTTCTTCATTAGGAGAGCTGGCCCCGGTCATAACCTTGCGTCCGAACCATTTATTGAAAGCTTGGGCCCAGTCGTATCGCAAGGGGCGCTCAATGTCGCAGAACAAGATGATCCGGTCGGCATCGGTACCGTTATGAGCCCAGTGTATGTAGGTTTCGTCAAACACCACACTCTGCCCGTCGCGCCAACTGTATCGCTGCCCGTCCACCTCGATAAAACAACGGTCATCGTTAGGGGTTTCCAGACCTAGGTGATAACGCAATGAGCCCGCAAAGGGATCTCGATGCTGATTCAATTTTGCCCCCGGCGGTAGCTCTGCAAACATGGCAGCCTTGACCTCAGGGATCCCACGCAGGATCTCGACCGTTTTGGGGCAGAACTCGATCGCCGAGGGATGGCCGGCGTCATACCATTTCAGGTAGAAACGCTTCCAGCCCGATTTAAAAAAGGAATTGAAACCGGCATCGTTGTTTTTCTCGGCGGCGCGAATCCGCTGCGCATCGCGCAGTTGCACCGCTTCGTCGCGAATGATTTCCCAGTTGTCATCCAGGGCCTGCAAAGCCGGTAAATGCCCGGCCGGAATATAGGGCGTACCCGGCACCTTGGACAGCCAATACATGAACACATTGAGCGGCGCCATGATGGAGGAATGATCGAATAGCTGCCTGAAAAAACGCAGCCTGACCTTGCCTCGAAAATGCACATACCCAATAGAGCCCAGGTAAATCGCAACGATGACCCATTTCATGAACCGATTCCTTATACCCGGCAAAACTGCTTAGTCGATGGTAAGCACTGTAGAGCCCGTCGTTTTTCGAGCGGCCAAAGCTTCATGCGCCAAGCCGACATCTTCCAGCTTGAACCGTTGATCGATTCGCACTTTGATTTTTTTTGCCAGCACCAGCTCGAAAACCTCATCTGCCGCCGCTTGCATTTTTTCCAATGTATCGACGTGATGCGCGACAATGGGCCGCGTCACATAGAGCGACCCCTTTTGCGCCAAAATGCCCAGATTCACGCCACTCACCGCGCCCGAGGCATTGCCGAAACTGACCATCAAGCCGCGACGCTGCAGGCAATCGAGCGAAGTTTCCCACGTATCCTTACCTACCCCGTCATAGACCACCGGCACTTTCTTGCCTTTGGTCAGCTCCAGCACCCGCTCAGCGACGTTTTCACGCGAATAGTCGATAACGCGCCAAGCACCATTGGCCTTGGCCAGTGCTGCTTTTTCCGGCGAAGACACGGTCCCTATCAATTTTACGCCCAAGGCCTTTGCCCACTGACACGCCATCAGGCCAACACCGCCCGCGGCAGCGTGAAACAGAATGGTTTCATCACCCTGCAAACGATAGGTCTGGCGAAAAAGATACTGCACCGTCAGCCCTTTGAGCATCAGCGCGGCGGCCTCTTCGAAACTGATGCCATCAGGCAGCTTGACGACAAAGTTGGCCGGCACGTTGCGCACTTCGGCATAAGCTCCCAAAGGACTTTGCCCATACGCAACACGGTCGCCAGCTTTGAGATGGCGCACTTTAGCCCCAACCGCGTCCACCACCCCGGCCGCTTCATAGCCCAGGCCCGTCGGCAAAGCGCTTTTGTACAAACCCGAGCGAGAATAAATATCGATGAAGTTCAGGCCAACCGCATATTGCCGGATGCGCACCTCGCCCGGTCCGGGGGGAGGTACGTCCACTTCGACAAGCTTAAGCGCTTCGGGGCCGCCATACTGTTCGATTTGGATAGCCTTGGACATCAGAATTCTCCTTGATCTGGTGGGTAGCATGCCAGGATTCTAAACGGGCGCATACAATCGCGGACAAACATTGCTGGGGCCTGAGTCGATTCAGTTGCCCAAGCCCACCAATAAGGGAACTCATGTGAAGAAAGATCCCCGCTTTCCCAATCTTTTCATCCTCGACCATCCGCTTATTCAGCACAAGCTGACGCATATGCGCAAGAAGGACACGTCCACACGCACATTTCGCCAGTTGTTGCGCGAAATCACGCAGCTGATGGGTTACGAGGTAACACGCAACCTGCCTTTGGCCTTGCGCTCGATCGAAACCCCCATGACGCGCATGGATGCGCCCGTGATAGCAGGCAAGAAGCTGGCGGTCGTACCTGTCCTGCGCGCCGGCAGCGGCATGGCCGATGGCTTGCTCGATCTCATTCCCTCGGCGCGGGTCGGCCATATCGGCTTATATCGCGACGAACATCACCGCCCCATCGAATATCTGGTGCGGCTACCGGAAATCGAAGGCCGTACCTTCATCCTGTGCGATCCCATGATAGGAACCGGCTATTCAGCGGCGCATGCGGTCGATGTGATGAAAAAACGCGGAGTCCCCGCCGAGAACATCATGTTTGTCGCCCTGGTGGCTTCGCCCGAAGGCATGCAGGTCTATCACGACCATCATCCCGATGTGCCGATGTATCTGGCCTCGCTCGATGATTACCTGGATGAGCAGGCCTACATCGTACCGGGGCTTGGTGACGCGGGCGATCGCCTATTCGGCACCAAGAACTAGGCAGGCTCTGCCGCCAGCAACGCAGCGATGATGCCAGCTGTTTCAGCATCCAGCAGGCCGTCGTGGCGGCTGGGCCGATAGTGCATCTGAAAAGCGGACAAGACAGCTTTCGTGTCGGCATCCACCAAACCGCTTTGCACGACCGCATAGCCTAAGCGCAGCAACTGCCGCTGCACCCAGATCACATCGGGCAAGCCTTGCAGTTCGAATCTGGCCTGTAATGCAGCCGCCGCGGTTGCATCGTACCAACGCCCTAGTCCATCCTCGGCCAATTGTTTCCAAGGGAACAACGGCCCGGGATCCTGCTTGCGCAAAGGTGCGATATCGCTATGCCCGACAATATTCTCGGGAGCAATATCGTGACGCGCCACGATATCGTGCAGCAAAGCGCGCAGAGCAGCGACCTGCGCAGCGCTATAGGGCTGCCAGCCTGGACCGTCGGCGGTCTGCACAGGCCCACGATTGACGATCTCTATCCCTATCGAACTGCTATTGAGCCAAGTCCGGCCACGCCATTCGCTTTCTCCGGCATGCCAGGCACTGCGCCCTTCATCCACCAATTGGTAGATACGCACGGGCTCTTCGTCGGTGATCAGGTAGTGGCTGCTGACCGCCCCTTCAGCCAACAAAGACAAAGCGCGCGTCAAGTTCGACACCGTGTAGTGGATGACTACGAATTGGACGCGACTATTTTGGCTGCGCGCACTGATAGAGGTATCTATGGGAGGGAGCGAATCCGGAGCGCGGCCCAACGGTGCGCACCCCTGGATCAAGAGGGCCAGCAACAAACAAAGAGCTTTTGAGCGCAAGGCCATATCAAACAGTTTCCTTTGCCGCTGCTGCCAGCCGCCGTACACGATATGCCGCCAAAGGCGGCGGGCACCATCCTGGCGAAGATCTGTATGCAAGCCGCACCTACCCCTCGCCGGCGCAAACAAATCATGACTTTGCCATGAAAATCTTGAGCACACTGCACCTGAGCGAAAGAAGCAATGCCTTTACGCTAATGATGCGCGAGTTTCAATATAGTCGTTTGGGAATACCTCAAGCCGGTATGCGACATGGGCGCGCTTCAATGCACGGCTCCGGCCTCTGCGCTTGACGCCGCAGGTTTGCCCGGACGAGCAAACCAAACCATGCCGGTCAAAACGACGAAAATCAGCCCCGAGGCATAAAAGATATCCACTGCCGACATCGTCAAAGCCTGGCTACCGATCAGGTTGTTGATCGTAGCCATTGCCTGCTCCCATGACATTCCGCTGCTTTGCATCCCCGCGATAGCTTGCACAGCACTTGGGTTATCAGCGGCAATGTGTTCGACCAGATGGGCATGGTGCATGGCCGCCCTGTCCTCCCAAAGCGTAGTCGTAATCGAAGTGCCGAACGCACCCGCGGTAATACGCAAAAAATTCGACAAACCAGCGGCGCTGGCAATTTTTTCGGGCGGCTGCCCGGACATGGTCAACGCAACCAGAGGAACAAAAAACGCCGCCATCCCCGCACCCTGCAACACGGTGGGCGTCAAAAGCGTGAACAGGTCCGCCTGAGGCGTGAAGTCTGCCCGCATGAAGCTGACACCAGCGAAAACGACGAATGCTGCCGTCACCAGTAACCTGGGGTCGGTTTTGCCCAGAATCCGCCCCACCACCGGCGTCAGCACGATAGCCAACAAGCCGATCGGAGCCGTAACAAAGCCGGCATCGGTAGCGGTGTATCCCATCTGCGTCTGCAGCCACAAAGGCAGTAACACGACATTGCCGAAAAAAATACCGTAGGCAAGCGATAAAGTCACCGCGCCCGTCGTGAAATTTCGCCCCTTGAATAGCCGCAGATCGACTACCGGATGCTTATCGGTCCACTCCCATATCACGAAAAAAACGAAACAGACCAAGGCAATCGTTGCCAGCACCACGATGGTCGTGCTGGCAAACCAATCCAGCTCCTTGCCCTTGTCCAACATGATCTGTAGCGCCGCAACCCAGATCACGAGCAAACCAAGACCGACGGTGTCGATCGGAAGCTTGCGGGTAGGAGACTCGCGTTTGCGATAGACCATCCATGTCACCCATGCGGCCAATAGACCCACAGGGATATTGATGTAGAAAATCCAGGGCCAGGAATAATTATCGGAAATCCAGCCTCCCAGCAAAGGACCGGCAACCGGCGCGACAAGCGTCGTCATCGACCACAAAGCCAGGGCCATTCCGGATTTTTCTTTTGGATAACTGCCCAGCATCAGCGTTTGCGAAAGCGGAATCATCGGGCCGGCAACCAAGCCCTGCAGCACGCGAAATGCGATCAGGGATTCAAGATTGGGTGCAAGACCGCATAGCAAGGATGCAAGAATGAAAAGCAGCACCGAAATAATGAACAATCGCACTTGGCCGAAGCGGGTCGTCAGCCATCCGGTCAAGGGCAAGGAAATGGCGTTGGCCACTGCAAACGAGGTGATCACCCAAGTCCCTTGGCTGACGCTTACCCCCAGGGTTCCCGAGATGGCCGGTAGCGAAACATTGGCGATGGACGTGTCCAGAACGTTCATGAACACGGCGGTTGATAGCGCAACGGTACCCAGAATTCGCTGACCGCCTTTCAATGGCGGGTGCTCAGCCTGAGCCGGCGAAGTCGCACCTTCGGGCTGGCCGGTCGGCAAGGCTGCGGAATTGGAGTTGGACATGGAAACGAATCCGACGATTGCTTAAAGTGAGCCGCTACCCTGCTTCTCGGGCTGCCTCTTTCCAGCAGACACCTGCAGCGGTGCCGACTTGGCGGCAGCTTGAGGCTCACCCGCCTTAACACCCATGTTTTTGGCGATGGTTGCCGCAACCAGTGCATCCGCTTCTTCACGGGCATGTTCCATCACGTTTGTGGAATAGGCTGGCGCCGTTCTGCGGCCATCAGCCAATTCCTCCCCCGCGGTCGACGACACGTCGACTGAGACGTTCATGGACAAACCTATACGCAGTGGATGCTCCGCCACCTCTTTAGGATCGAGCGCGATCCGCACGGGCAGGCGCTGAACTACTTTGATCCAGTTGCCCGTCGCATTTTGCGCAGGAAGAAGCGCAAATGCCCCGCCAGTACCGGCCCCTAGCCCAGCGACCGTACCGTGGTACTCCACCTTGGCCCCGTATATATCGGCCACTAGCGTCACGGCTTGGCCAATGCGCATACGCCCAAGCTGAACTTCCTTGAAGTTGGCATCCACCCACACTTGATTCAGGGGCACGATGGTCATCAGGGCCGCGCCTGGCGCTACCCTTTGGCCGACTTGAACACTGCGCCTGGCGACATAGCCGCTGACGGGCGCTGGTAGAGAGGTGCGCGACAGATTGATGAAGGCTTCGCGCACCTTGGTAGCAGCACCCAATACGTTGGGATGCTGCTCGATGCTAGTGCCGTCAGTCAGCGCGGTATTGGTCGAAAGCTGTTCACGCGCAGCCGCCAGGCCTGCTTGGGCGGCCGCAAGCACCGAACGCGCATTGTTGACGGCGGCCTGCGCATGCAATAGTTCTTCGCCGCTGACCGCGCCCGATTCGGCCAGCCCCTGGCGCCGGTGCGCGTCATTCTGCGCTTTCGCAAGATCGGCCTGGGCACGGTCAAGATCGGCGCGCCTGACGGCAATGTTCGCGGCAAGCGCGCCATTGTTGGTATACAGCGTACGCACCTGCCTTACCGTTTGCCCCAGCATCGCCTCGGCCTGCTCCAATGCAATTTGCGCATCGGCCTTGTCCAGCAAAAGCAGTTGCTGTCCGGCCTGGACATAGTCCGTGTCGTCAGCATTGATCGCTACCACCGTGCTGGCAATTTGCGGTGTGATCTGGACCAGGTTGCCCTGCACGTAAGCGTCGTCGGTATGTTCGAAATGACGGGCAACGATCGCCCACCATACCGCATAAACAATCGCCACGATCACAAAGACCAGGGCCGCACCCCACATAAGCTTTTTGCGGGTGTTTGAAACATTTGAGACAGCGGTTTCCATATCAGAACCTTGGTGTAAATTTGGATCGAAAATCGCGGCAGCGTTATTGATTCGGGTTTGAGCGCATGGCGGCCGGCATTCCGGCAAGCTCCGCAGGCAGTTGCACACCGCCCCCCAAGGCTTTGGCCAGGGCAACATCCAAGGTCAGTGCACGCGCCTTCAGATCAAGCTCCAGGCGCGACTGTTCTAACACCGCGCTTTGCGCGGCAAGCACGCTTAAATAGTTACCCAAACCCGCTCGGTAGCGTTTGGCGGCCAAGGCGTAAGCCTGGTCGATGGCGTCTTTCGCCAGTCGTTGTTCAGCTTGCACCTTCTCCAGTGCACGCACCGAGGCCAAGGTATCAGCCACTTCATTGACTGCGTTCAACACCGTTTGGTTGTATGCGGCGAGCGCCAGATTGCTGTCGGCCTCGCGGCCGTGCAAATTGGCATTGAGACGGCCACCTTGGAACAAGGGCAAAGTAATAGCTGGCCCCACCCCCAGAATCTGGCTACCCGAATTGAATAGATTGCTTAAACCTAAGGCCGAGGTTCCGACGAATGCAGCCAAATTGATATCGGGGTAGAACAAGGCATGGGCGGCAGCTACCTGGCCTTGGGCAGCTTCTACGCGCCATCGAGCGGCGACGATATCAGGGCGGCGCCCCACCAATGACAGGGGAATATTGAGCGGCAAATCCGTGCCAGGAGCACCGAGCACCACAGCTTGAATCTGCTCGCCACGAGCCGGCCCTTGGCCACACAAAGCCGCCAACTGATTACGCGCAAGCGCGATGTCTTCATTGAGCTGCGCCCTTTGCGTACGCGCTTGAGCCAAGGCGGATTCGGCCTGCTTGATCTCCACTCGCGTATCCAGGCCAGCGTCGAAACGCTGTTGGGTCAATGCAGAAACCTTGGCCCGCTGTTCAATCGCATCGTCCAGCACGGTCCTCTGGGCGAGTTCACGCTGCAAGTTGAAATACGCTGTGCTGACCGTACTCGCCAGAATACTGGCGGCTGCCCGGCGTTCCACCTCTGCAGCCCGACTTGTGGAGACAGCCGCTTTCAACAGCGCGCCGTTTTTGTTCCAGAAATCCAAGTCATAGCTCACATTCAGCGCCAACCTGGCGTCGGTTCTGGTGGCGCCAGCCAAGGGAGGCGGAATCGCACCGTTCTCGGTATAGCGTTGGCGAGTGGAAGTAAAGCTGACTCCAAGCTGTGGGTAGCTATCCGCACCAACGGCATCCACACCGGCATTGGCCCGAGCCAAGCGCGCTTGTGCGGCCACCATGCCCGGATTGTCCGAAATTGCTTCCTCGATCAGGGTGTTCAACTGCGGGTCGCCATAACGCTGCCACCACTGCTCGGCAGGCCAAGCGATAGTGTCTTGGGTAGCGCCCAAAGTCGCGATCTCTAAGCTGTGCGCCTCAGGCAAGACAGCCTTATCCACGTTGGCGCAAGCGGCCAAGGCGGCGATCACAGGGAAAAGCAAAACAGTTTTCATGGCAATACTTACGTTTAGCTGAATTTAGTTGATCAGGCTGTTACTGCTTAGGCAGTTATATAGGGCAAAAAAAAGCGGCCCTCTTTGGGCATCGTCAGGAGGACGGCATTCCGTTCGCGATCATGCGGCGCAAGAGTTGCTTCAACAGCGCCACTTCGTCTTGCGAAAACCCCTGAACATGCAATTCAACGACATCCCTCAACTTCTGCGGAACCTGCGCGCATACCCGCTGCCCGTCGTCGGTCAATTCCAACTTGATGACACGCCGGTCTTCCACGCTGCGCACGCGTCGGATCAAGGCCTTGGACTCAAGGCGATCCAGCATGCGCGTCATGGCACCCGTATCAGAACAGGCACACCGGGCCAGTTCTGCAGCGGTTTCACCACGCTTCATGGCCAGCAACATCAGCGGGCCCCACTGCATGGCAGTCAGATCCAATTCCGTCATTTCGTCATCGACGGCGCGCTGCATCGATGCATGAGCTTGTTTGACCAGGAAACCCAGGCTCTCGTTCGGGTCGTAGTTGGCTACGAGGGAAGAGAGCTCATCGGCTTGCTCGCCAAAAACCGGGAGGATGGAATCAGCCATGGCTTAATTATTGCTGCATAGGCAATAACCGTCAAGACAGCTGATTGCCGATCTTGCCGTTTTTAACGCCGCTTACCCAATAGAGACCCCAACAAACCCCTCGTGATTTCACGGGCGACTTGAGTACTGACCGAACGTACCGTGCTGCGCGTGACGGATTCCAGCATGCCCTCGCGGCGCCCGCCGCGGGGGCCGGTGGAACCGAATATTGCATCGCGCAACCCTCCCAGAAATCCATCGTCGCTCGCCGCAGGCGCTGACGGACTGGTCGTCGGCTTGCTACCCGGCGCCGCGGGGCTCTCATCCTGGGAGCCTGCGCGCTTGTTCAAAATTTCGTAAGCCGATTCGCGGTCAATGGTTTTTTCGTAGATACCCGCAACGAGAGAAGCCTGCCTCAAGGCCTGACGCTCCGTTTCTGTAGCCGGGCCAATACGGCTGCCCGGCGCCACAACGTAAACCCGTTCGGTCATCCCTGGCCGGCCTTTCTCGTCCAATAAAGAGACCAGGGCTTCTCCCACCCCCAGTTCGGTAATGGCGGCACCGATATCCAGCCCTGGTTTCGGACGCATCGTATCGGCGGCTGCCTTGACCGCTTTCTGATCGCGTGGGGTAAATGCGCGTAATGCGTGCTGGACGCGATTGCCCAACTGCCCCAGCACCGACTCGGGAATATCAAGAGGATTCTGCGTGACGAAATACACCCCGACCGCCTTGGAGCGAATCAGCCTGACCATCTGCTCGATTTTCTCCAGCAAGGCCTTGGGCGCATCGTTGAACAACAGGTGAGCCTCATCAAAGAAAAAGACGAATTTCGGTTTATCCGTATCACCCGCCTCGGGCAGGCTCTCGAACAAGGTGGATAGCATCCACAGCAAAAAGGTGGCGTAAAGCTTCGGCGACTGCATCAGTTTGTCTGCGGCCAGGATGTTGATGATTCCATGACCATTGCCGTCGGTCTGCATCAAATCATCGATATTCAGCATGGGTTCACCGAAGAACTTATCGCCGCCCTGCTCTTCCAATGCCAACAAGCCTCTTTGAATGGCGCCGACAGAGGCAGGCGAAACGTTGCCGTAGCGAGTCTTGAATTGTGTCGCGTTCTCGCCCACGTACTGCAGCATGGTGCGAAGATCTTTCAGATCCAGCAGCAGCAAACCATCGTCGTCGGCAATCCGGAACACCATGGTCAGAACACCGGCTTGGGTATCGTTCAAGTTCAGCATGCGGGCAAGCAGCAAAGGCCCCATATCGGAAACGGTTGCCCGTACCGGGTGGCCTTGTTCGCCAAACACGTCCCAAAGAATTGCGGGCGAAGCTCCCCATTGCGGCTCGTCCAGTCCGAGCGACTGCAATCTTGCCTGCAATTTGGGGGTCGCGACGCCTGCCTGCGAAACACCGGTCAGGTCGCCTTTGACATCAGCCAAAAATACCGGCACACCTTGCCGGGAAAACGACTCTGCCAATACTTGAAGGGTTACCGTCTTGCCGGTGCCGGTAGCCCCGGTTATGCAGCCATGGCGATTGGCCATGCCGGGCAACAGGAAAAGTTCGGTATCTGAATTCTTAGCAACGAGGATCGGAGAAGCCATGGCAGGTTCCGTTGTACGAAAAAGGACTGGGCGTAGAGGCCGCCGGAGATCGTAACGCTAAAAGAGCGACCTTACCGCAAGAACGTCTGGGTATGGCGTCGATAATTTGTGGTATTGCCCCCAAGACGGCACTTGTCTTGGGGCTAGTTTCGGCTGCACAAGCTAAAATGGACAAATCTCCGTTACACAACAAGCGATTTCCATGGCCGGACATAGTAAATGGGCCAATATCCAGCACCGCAAGGGGCGTCAAGACGCCAAGCGCGGAAAGCTGTGGACCAAATTGATACGTGAAGTTACCGTAGCTGCCCGCGCGGGCGGCGCCGATCCCGATACCAACCCTCGCCTGCGCCTGGCCTGGGACAAAGCGACCGACGCCAACATGCCCAAGGACACCATCCAAAGGGCAATCGCGCGGGGCGCTGGTGGCATCGACGGTGCCAACTACGAAGAAATTCGCTACGAAGGCTACGGCGTCGGCGGGGCGGCGGTCATCGTCGACTGCATGACCGACAACCGAACCCGTACCGTGGCCGAAGTGCGGCATGCCTTTGCCAAGAATGGCGGCAACCTGGGCCAGGAGGGCTCGGTTGCCTTCATGTTCCAGCATTGCGGGCAATTCCTCTTTGCTCCAGGCACCTCTGAAGACAAGGTCATGGAATTGGCTCTCGAGGCAGGCGCGGAAGACATCGTTACCGACGCAGAAGGCGTCATTGAAGTCATCTGTGCGCCCGCCGACTATGCCGCCGTGAAGATGGCGTTCGACCAAGCTGGCCTGAAAGCCGAAATGGATGGCGTCATCATGAAGGCGCTCAATGAAACTGAAGTGAGCGGCGACGACGCCGAAAAAATGCAAAAACTGCTTGATGCGCTCGAGTCCCTGGACGACGTCCAGGAGGTTTACACCACCGCCGTGATGGACGAATAATCAGCATGAAAATCCTTGTCATTGGCTCTGGCGGCCGCGAGCATGCCCTTTCCTGGCAGTTGGCCAAGTCTGCCAAGGCGCAGAAAATATTCGTGGCTCCCGGCAACGGCGGCACGGCGCTGACCCCACACCTGCAGAACATCGATATCACCGACCCGGTATTACTTGCCGACTTTGCCGAGCAAGAAGGCATAGGCATGACGGTAGTAGGCCCCGAAGCCCCGCTGGCTGCCGGCGTAGTTGATGTTTTCCGCGCACGCGGGCTCAAGATATTCGGGCCCACCAAAGCGGCGGCACAATTGGAAAGCTCCAAGGACTTCGCCAAGGCCTTCATGGTGCGTCACAGTATCCCGACCGCCAAGTACCAAACCTTTACCGATCCCGCCGCCGCCCATGCCTATATTGATCGCGAAGGCGCGCCCATCGTCATCAAGGCCGACGGCCTAGCCGCCGGCAAAGGCGTCGTCGTTGCAAGCTCGGTAGAAGAAGCCCACGCCGCCATCGACAACATGCTCGGTGACGGCAAGCTCGGAGAAGCCGGCGCACGCGTCGTCATTGAAGAGTTCCTTGATGGCGAAGAAGCCAGCTTCATCGTGCTGTGCGATGGAAAAAACGTACTGCCGCTGGCCACCAGCCAAGATCACAAACGCCTGAAAGACAACGATGAAGGCCCCAATACCGGCGGCATGGGCGCCTACTCGCCCGCCCCCGTGGTAACGCCTGAACTGCACGGGCGCATCATGCGCGAAGTCATCTGGCCCACTATTCACGGCATGAGCAAGGACGGCATTCCATTCACCGGCTTCCTCTACGCCGGCCTGATGATCAGCGCCAATGGCCTTAAGGTTCTCGAGTTCAATTGCCGCATGGGAGATCCGGAAACCCAGCCCATCATGATGCGCGTCAAGAGCGACCTGCTCGAAGTATTCGAGCACGCCGTCGGCGGCACCCTCGATCAAGCCAATATCGCCTGGGATCGTCGCACCGCAGTGGGCGTGGTCATGGCCGCGCACAACTACCCCGACACTCCTCGCAAGAACGATCAAATAACCGGGCTCGCCGCCGAAACCCCCGACAGCATGATCTTCCATGCAGGCACCGTCCTTGACGGCCAGGCGGTCAAAACCAGTGGAGGCCGGGTCTTGTGCGTAACCGCGCTGGGGGACTCGGTACGTCTGGCGCAACAACGCGCCTACGATGTCCTGCACGCGGTCCAGTTCGACGGCGCACAGTACCGGCGCGACATCGGCTGGCGCGCCATTGCACGCCGCGCCACCCAGGACGCTGGCACGCAATGAAGATTGACACTCACCTTACCCACGACTACTTCACAGGGCTTCAGTCACGCATCGTGGCTCGCCTGGAGGCAATTGAGGGGCAGGCGTTTCGCGCCGATGCCTGGGAACGCGCTGAAGGCGGAGGCGGCATATCCCGCCTGATCGAAGGCGGCAAAGTGTTCGAGCGAGCCGGCGTATTGTTCAGCCATGTCATGGGCGCTACCTTGCCGCCCTCGGCCAGTGCGCATCGCCCGGAACTGGCGGGGCGGCCTTGGGAAGCCATGGGGGTATCGCTCGTCATCCATCCGCGCAATCCCTATGTGCCCACGGTGCATATGAACGTACGGGTATTCATCGCCAAGTCGGTACACGAATCCGACGAAGACGACGTCTTCTGGTTTGGCGGCGGCATGGACCTGACCCCGTACTACCCCTTCGAAGAGGACATTCGTCACTTCCATCGTAGCTGTCAGGCTTCGCTCGCGCCCAGCGGCGATGACTTGTATCCGCGCTTCAAGAAATGGTGCGACGAATACTTCTACCTCAAACACCGCAAGGAAGCCCGAGGCGTAGGCGGCATCTTCTTCGATGATTTCAATGAAGGCGGCTTCGACCCCGCCTTTGCCGCGACCCGCTCGGTCGGCGACCACTTTCTTGACGCCTACATACCCATCGTCGAGCGCCGTATCGACCTGCCCTACGGTGAACGCGAACGCGACTTCCAGGCATACCGCCGCGGGCGCTATGTCGAATTCAACCTGGTTTTCGACCGTGGCACCCTGTTTGGCCTGCAATCGGGCGGACGCACCGAATCCATCCTGATGTCCATGCCGCCCATGGCGCAATGGCGCTACGACTGGTCGCCCGAACCCGGTTCGCCTGAAGCCGGGCTCTACGATGTGCTGCATGCCCGGGAATGGGTTTGAATTCGCCGACACCGCGTCCGCGCGTGGGTTTGCTGGGCGGCAGCTTCGATCCCATCCATGAAGCCCACCTTACTCTGGCCCTCAGCGCGCAGACGCATCTGCACACTGCATCAGTGCAGCTTATTCCCGCTGCCGCTCCCTGGCAGCGACAAGCTTTGGCAGCCTCGACCGAACATCGGGCCGCCATGGTGGAACTAGCTATCGCCGAACACCCAGGGCTCGTGCTCAATCGCATTGAAATCGAGCGTGGTGGCGCCAGCTACACCATAGATACCCTGCGCGAACTTACCGCGCAAGCTGCTGCGCCTATCCAGTACATCTGGATACTCGGCGCCGACCAACTCGCCAATTTTTGCACTTGGAAAAACTGGCAAGAGATCGTCACACTGGCCGAACTCGCTGTTGCGGCACGGCCCGGCAGCCAACTACAAACCCCCGAGCCTTTACTGCTTGCACTGCGCGAGCACAACCTTCCCCTGCACCGTTTACCAATGCCAGAAATGCCGGTGTCAGGTTCCACTATTCGGCAACGCCTAGCCGCCGGCGAATCCGTCGACGGTCTCGTTCCCCCCGCGGTGCTGCGTTACATCCAGCAGCATCGCCTGTATCAGGTCTAAAGCATGGACATACGCAAACTACAACGTGCCGTCGTAGACGCCCTTGAAAACGTCAAGGCGCAAAACATCACGGTACTCAACACCACCCACCTCACCAGCCTGTTCGACCGCGTCATCATCGCAAGCGGTACCTCGAACCGGCAAACGCGCGCATTGGCTTCCAATGTGTGCGAACAAATCAAAGCCATAGGCGGTGAAGTCATTTCCACCGAAGGCGAAGAAACCGGCGAATGGGTCCTGGTGGATCTGGGCGACGTGGTCGTCCACATCATGCAGCCCGCCATCCGCGAGTACTACAACCTTGAAGAGGTTTGGGGCGGCAAAGCGGTTCGCATGAAATTGGCATCCTGAATCGCTAGTCCGCCATGAAGCTCGTCATTGTTGCAGTCGGCACCCGCATGCCCGGATGGGTAGACGAAGCTTTTGCCGATTACGCCAAGCGCATGCCGGTGGATTGCGCCATCGAATTGCGCGAGGTGCGTCCGGAAGCGCGTACCTCAGGCAAAACCGCCGCCCAGATGCAAGCCCTTGAAGCCAAACGCATCGAGGCTGCGCTTCCGGTGGGCGGTTGCTGGGTTGCCTTGGACGAGCGCGGCCGCGACCTCACCACGGTCAGCCTGGCTCAGCAAATGCAGCAGTGGCGCAATGATGGCCGCGATATCGGGCTCATCATCGGTGGTCCCGATGGCCTCGATGCCGATTTGAAAAAACGTTGTACCAGTCTGATCCGTCTTTCCAGCCTGACCTTGCCGCACGGCATGGTCCGCGTCCTGCTGGCCGAGCAGCTCTACCGCGGCTGGTCAATTCTGAACAATCATCCTTATCACCGGGCCTAGATCATGATGCCCATTTATCTTGCTTCGCGCAGCCCACGCCGCCGCGAACTGCTGCAACAACTCGGCCTGGAACATACGGTACTGCTAGCCCCGCCCGCTCAAGGGCCGGACGAACCCCAGTTACCGGGCGAAGCGGCCGCCGACTATGTCAGGCGCACCGCTCGCGAAAAAGCGTGGCAAGGGGTAGAGCTTCTTCGCCAGCAGGGCTTGCCCCAGGGCCTCATCCTGGCTGCCGACACCACGGTTATCCTGAACGAAAAAGTGCTTGGCAAGCCGCTGGACCGCAGTGATGCCCAGCGCATACTGGCTCAGCTATCGGGTGCTACCCATGAAGTCCACACTGCCTTGGCCATGATAGATCGAGGCACCCTGCTTGAAGATCTATCGATCACCCAAGTACGTTTTCGCACCTTGACGCAAGGCGATATCGACCGCTACTGCGACACCGGCGAACCTTTCGATAAAGCCGGCGCCTACGGCATCCAGGGCATGGGCGGCGTCTTCGTCGAACACATTGAAGGCAGTTTCACCGGGGTCATGGGCCTGCCTCTGTTCGAAACAGCCCGCCTGCTGGGCTCAGCCGGCATCCAGCTCCCCTGATTTTTTGCGTGCCGCATGTTTGCGGCACCGCAGCAAAATCGAGTCTCGGGGTAAGCTGGCAACATTGACGCGTCTCGCGCACATCGGCTACTCCATGACAGAAGACATTCTCATCAACGTATCGCCCTACGAAACTCGTGTCGCCGTCGTCCAGCAAGGCGCGGTCCAAGAGCTTCACATCGAACGAACCTCGCAAAAAGGCTACGTTGGCAACGTCTACCTGGGCAAGGTGGCCCGTGTCCTGCCAGGCATGCAGAGTGCTTTCATCGATATCGGCCTGGGCCGGGCAGCCTTTCTGCACATTGCCGATATTCGCGAAAGCCGCCACGAACGGGCGCACGGGGCACACCCGCCCACGCCGATTGAAAAGCTGCTGTTCGAAGGCCAGACCCTTATGGTGCAGGTCATCAAAGACCCTATCGGCACCAAAGGCGCTCGGCTCTCTACCCAAATCAGCATCGCGGGCCGCATGTTGGTCTTCCTGCCCTACGACCCCCACATCGGCATCTCGCAACGAATTGAATCCGAAGCCGAACGCACCCTATTGCGCGATCGTTTGCAAAAGCTGATCTCGCCCGAGGACAAAGGCGGATTTATCGTTCGCACCCAGGCCGAGGACGCCAGCGACGAAGAGCTGGCCGCCGACATCGGCTATTTGCGCAAACTCTGGGCCATCATGCAACAGCATGCACGCACCCAAGGCGTTCCCTACCTGCTGCACGAAGACCTAAACCTGGCCCAGCGCGTCTTGCGCGACGTGGTCAATGCCGACACAGCTTCCATCCAGATCGACTCACGCAGCAACTTCACACGCCTTATTGCCTGGGCGCGCGAGTTCACCCCCTCAGTGCTGGAAAAACTGGTCCACTACACTGGCGAGCGTCCCCTATTCGACCTGTACAACGTCGACGATGAAATTGCCCGCGCCCTGTCCCGCCGCGTCGACCTGAAGTCGGGCGGTTACCTGATCATCGACCAGACAGAGGCCCTCACCACCATCGATGTCAACACCGGGGGCTTCGTCGGCGGACGCAATTTTGACGACACTATTTTCAAGACCAATCTGGAAGCCGCGCAGGCCATTGCGCGCCAATTGCGTCTTCGCAATCTAGGCGGCATCGTCATTCTCGACTTCATCGATATGGAAAATACCGAGCACAGGGAATCAGTGCTCGGGGAGTTGCGCAAAGCGCTGTCACGAGACCGCACCCGCATCACGCTCAACGGCTTTACGCAACTAGGACTGGTAGAGATGACGCGTAAAAGAACACGCGAATCGCTCAGCCATATCCTGTGCGAGTCCTGCCCAACTTGCGATGG
This sequence comes from Pigmentiphaga sp., assembly GCA_040391825.1. Taxonomy (GTDB): domain Bacteria; phylum Pseudomonadota; class Gammaproteobacteria; order Burkholderiales; family Burkholderiaceae_B; genus Pigmentiphaga. The sequence continues at coordinate 114,022 of JBEBXA010000003.1, read as the reverse complement.
ACGCGGGCACGTTAAAACGCCGCGGACCGTTTGCTATGAAATTCTGCGCGAAATTTTGCGCGAGGCTAGGCAGTTCAACCCCAAGGAGTTCCGCATCCTGGCATCACAAGCGGTGGTTGATCTGTTTCTGGAGGAAGAAAGCCAGAATCTGGCTGGGCTGGGGGACTTCACGGGCAAGCCCATTTCGCTGCAGGTAGAGGGGATCTACAGCCAGGAGCAGTACGACATTATTTTGATGTGATTCTCGTTGCTCGCAAGGCGCACCGAGCCGGACAGCACAGCACACGCCTCAATTTTCAAGAAACGCAAGATTTTCATGTCGAATCTTGCGAGCCTCTTCGTCGTATAGAAAAGGGAGGAACATATATCGGCAGCCTTGGACTACAGGCATCGCTTCGTGCAAAAGAGAGCAGGAAAAGACCACGGCCCCTCCGGTTGGAGCGCTGTAAAGCGCCTGTCCGTATTCTGGGAAACGTAGATGTCCTCCCTCGTACTCTCCCGTATTAAGAAATAAGGAAACAGCAAAACGACGGTGTGCTGTGCCCTTCGTGGTGTTATCGCGGTGGGGCCGGAAATGCCCGCCTTCATCGCTGCTATAGCAGGCCACCAGATAGCGCTCCATGCGCGTAGCGTTGAACTGGAAGGCTCTGTGTATCTGCGGAACCAAACGACTGACTATACGGGATGCACACGCTTTGGATAGTTCTTGATCGACGACAACGCAATCACGACGTTGTTTATGGCGATGGTCAGAGAGTTGGACAGTTTTACCCGCCCTTTCCACCATGAATCCGGACTCCTCTCCCCCTCGTTCGTTGTAATAGGCTATCAGCGCTTTACACAGTGTGGGTTCGAATATATGGGGAACTACCAAGACCGGGGCCTGAGGTGTGGCTGGATGCGAAGGCGTCAATAGAGGCAGCTTATCCAAGAAGCGCACTAACGATGGCACGTGGTCATCGACTCGATCTTCCATCGGCACCCTGGCTAGAACGCGTAGAGCAGGATCCAGTACATAAGTCACTTTCTTGATGCTATCGTCTAACTGCAATGCTCCGTAGAGCGCACTCACCGCGCGATCAAAATCCCAGATGAAGCGAACGCCCGGTATTGAATCCCGTACCCGCTCCAGTTGCTCATCTTTCCGGTCTACGGAAACGCCAAAGAAGCATACCTGCTTGTCATCGAACCGGGCGCGATGAGTCGCGATATCTCGCAACACTTTAATCGAGGCGGGATCCGCCGCAGAGCCAAAAAAAGAAATGACTACATACCGGCCAGCAATGGTGTCAAAGCAAAAGCGCTCTCTCAGTTGAGTGCGGCAATAAAACCAGGGGGCAGGCTCACCGACAGAAAACGCCGTTCGACGCATCGCAATTCCTCATCGGTTGGCAGCGAATTACGTTAAGCGCAACACCAACAAGCATAGGATAGGCATTGCGTCTTTCTCAAAGAGATCGCATAAAAATACCTTGTCTTTCTTAATTAAACCAGAAGGGAAATACCTGTATTTTCGATCCAGTGCAGCAAAGGTCAGGTTGGTAGCAGACGAGAGGGATCAAGCCCTGCCCTAAGTACAACAATCAGGCCTCGACGCTTGCGCACCGAGGCCTGATTGTTATGAAACTTCAGCACAGATCAGCGAGCTGAAGATTCCCGACCGCTTTGCACGATCATGTCCAGCACATAGACATATCGTGAGGCATCCGCCGGGACATTGGCGCGAGCATACCGTTTGACGCGCAAAATATTGCGAATGCCTGCCTGGTGTTCAAAGCCTTCGATTTCATCGTAGAAGAGCTGCCAATCCCCTTGGGCCTGCTTCAAGCCTTGCGCGTCATACTTGATGGTGCGCACTCGCATACACTGTTTATTAGGTATCAGAGGGTGGTGACAAGCTTGTAGCGTCGGTTCGACTTCAAGGAAAATCGTTTCCCCCGCAGAACCGTATTTGGTTTCGTTGGTCGGCTTTCCATCGAGTCGCCATTCATCTGCACCGGCAAACTTCAAGGTCAGCACAGGCTTTTGATTAAAGTCTTGTCGATTGACCCCCACGATGCCGAACGACGTCACGGTCTTGAGGCGCGCAGCCACATCTTGCTCGAACTTCATCAGTGCCGCATCGCTGCACATCTTGAGAGTTCCTACGACCTGCTCTATCGTCATCTTGGCGCCATCGACGCGGTAGCCCGCGCGAAGCGTATTGCACAAGCCGCTCACCACGACATTGCCGTCCATGAACTGAAGCCGCAACTTCGCCTGCTTACCAGAAGTCAGTGCCTCTTCCATTTGCCAGTTGTAGGCTCGTAGATCGTCGACAGCGGCGGACGTAGGCTCTGGAGAAGAAATCGCTGCGCCTTGATGCGCACAAGCAGCCAAGCCTTGAAACGCCAATGCCGTAAGTAGCCAAAGATACGTACGCCTCATAGATACCCCTATCGAATCACAGCCACGAGCCTATCACTTGAACTTACAGAGGATCAAACTGTGAAGCAAACATTCACCTCATGGTGCTGCGTCTGCGCCCGCAGCGCAAGCCAGCATAAAAGCAGAATCCTGAAAGTGAGCAAGAACCGGCACCGCGTCAATGCCCGAAAGCTGACGAACTACTCGTTCAGCAGTGATGCCAGTGCTGCCTCACCCCATTGCTGGGCTTGTGTCTGGGTGGAAAATGTCCGATCCGCATTAACACGCCGGGACGTGCCATCGGCCAACTCTAGCGTAACCACCCAACTCCACCTTGTATGGTCGGCATCTACCACACAAACACTGCCATCTATTGCCTTGCCCGTCGCCATTTTCCCTTCTCCAGAATGACATCTGGATATCTTACTGCGACAAAGCCAGTCTGTGCCGACTTGCATCGGCTGGGCTCAGGGGTCTTGCCCAGAGCCCGTCCCGATGGCAGCCAAGCTTACAGGGGCAACCCAACGCTGCGATAGCCATCCCCCGCGAACTGCCGCCCATCATCGGCCTTTAGCGCAGACGCCCCCAAAGGTAAGCGATCGCACCGACAACGGCGACCGAGGTAAGCGGATGGGTGCGGACTATTTCAGAAGCGCAGCGCAACGCGCCTTCAAGTGCATCCTGTCCCTGATCAAGCGCGTCCTCTGTGGCCGCCCTGGCTTTGCGAGTTGCGTTCGTGGCTTTGTCTGCAACGTCGTCGATGGCGTTTTCAACCGCATCCGCACCCTTATTCACAGCTTGTTTGGTCTTTTCCACCGCGTTATCTACTTGCATTGCTTCATCCTCGCAAAATACATCATCACTTAGCCGAACCTGCATTATTTGGTTGGAACCTGACGATAGCAAGGCACCGTCTGCAACCAACATTAACCTGCTAACGGCCGCGCCGCCCAAAAACAAGCGGTGGCTGATGCCCACTCACCCAAGCGTCCGCAAAGCTCCCGCTATCTGCTATTCCAAGCTGACTTTTCCAGTGAACTGCTGCTGCAGAAACTCCAGAGCAGCACTCTGGGCACTTTCAGCCGTAGCGAATACCTGCTGTTCTTCCATCATGGGAAAACCAATGACACGCACTCGAAACGAATAGCCGGAATCACCTTGAGCCGTATCGATTTCGAAATTGCGCTCATCGATCCAACCTGTTGCCTGCAGTTTCCAATCTTGCACGTTGACTCCATCAGCGGCGCACCGCCCTTGTTGAGAGGTCCAGGATATACCTACATAGGGTGCCCTACTCTACAAGACAAGCGTATCCATTTGCTGCACGGCCCTACGCATCATGTCGCAGAAATACTCGGCCGCCGGGGTAAGCGGCAAGCCGCTGCGCTTAAGCAAACAGATCGGCGGCGCCGGCAAAAGTTCACGCACGGAAATCTGCTGCACCGCGTCCCGCCACAAAGGCGACTGAACCCACTGCACCGGCAACATCATAAGAAAATCGGAATACGCCATGGAAACCAGGAAGGTCAACGACGAGTGAGACTGCACCACCACTCGGGGGGCAGGCAATCCATGTTGGGCGAACAAAGGGCCCAGTTCCTCTTCGGCTTTGTGAGTAATCGACGTGGTGATCCATTCCGCGCCACTCAGTTCATGCAACGAGGTCGCGCCGGCCAGCGGATGCCCCTTGCGACCGACAATGACGCGATTGTTGTCGAACAGCTTTTCAAGCAGCAAGCCCGATGCGGGTTCGATCGGGGCTGGACCGATATAGCAATCCAGGCTGCCGTCCAGCAACTCTGTTTCCATCCTGGGATAGACCGAATCGATGAGCTCCATCGTGACGTTTGGATAGCGCTGGCGAAATGGGCGCAGGGCATTCGGCAACAAGGCAATGTGAGGTACGCTGGCCAAGGCTACCCGCAACCTCCCGTGGACTTCACCGCGCAGTTGGTCCAGCTCTTCCCGTGCCCGGCGCAACTCATGAAACACTGTCATGGCGCGACGCTGAAACACCTCCCCCATCGAGGTCAAGACGACGCCGGTGGAATGGCGCTCGAACAGCACGACGCCCAAATCTTTTTCCAGCTCCCGGATGCTGTGACTAATGGCAGGTTGCGCGCTGCCCAGATGGCGGGCGGCGGCGCGTAGACTGCCCCGCTCAGCTACCGCAAGAAAATCTCTCATCGCGTTGAATTTCATGGGAGACATCCATGTCTATGGTGATAGAAATTTTATATCACAATGGTAAATCTCACATCTTCCAATATCATCAAGCAGCTCCTACCATCGCCACATAGAAGCATGATGCATGGAGATACAAATTGAGTCGTTCATCTACGTCAACTCAGGTTTTGATCGTGGGCGCAGGCCCAGTCGGACTGGCCACCGCTATCGAACTGGGCCACCGGGGCATCCGCTGCTTGCTCATCGAACGCAATGATCGCGTGGGCTACGCGCCACGCGCCAAGACAACTAATGTGCGTACGCGTGAGCACTTTCGGCGCTGGGGCATTGCGGACACTCTCCGCGCGGCATCCCCCCTGGGAGTCGACTACCCATCAACGGTAGTCTTTTGTACTCGTTTGGCCGGCCATGAACTGACTCGCTTTGACAACGCCTTCTACTGTGCTCCCGGGCGCAATCCGCTTTATGCGGAACATTCCCAATGGATTCCGCAATACATTGTGGAAGAAGTCATGCGCGAGCACGCCCAATCCTTGCCTAGCGTAGAGCTGCGATTCAGTTGTGAACTGAGCTCGTTCGTGCAGGACACAGATCAGGTGCATGCCACCGTTCGTGACCTGGCGCACGGTGGCGAGTTCATCGTGAACGCAGCCTTCGTGGTCGGCGCCGATGGCGCCCGCAGTAAAGTGCGCGAGAGCATAGGTGCCAAGCTGAACGGCAAATATGGCCTATCCCGCAACTACAACGTGGTGTTTCACGCCCCGGGACTGACGCAGGCACACAAGCACGGCCGGGCCATCATGTACTGGCAAGTCAATGCCGAAGCCCCCAGCCTGATCGGCCCGATGGACCAGGGCGACAAATGGTTCTTCATGCCCACTGGCGTACCGGAAGGTTTCAAAATCGAAGCCGACGGCGCCGCGGCCATGATCCGAAATGCCACCGGTATTGATCTTCCTTACGAAGTTCTGTCCACCGACGAATGGGTGGCCAGTTGGCTGCTGGGTGACTCCTATCGTGACCGCCGCGTTTTCCTGGCCGGCGATGCCTGCCACCTGCACCCTCCGTTCGGCGGCTACGGCATGAATATGGGTATTGCCGATGGCGTAGACCTGGGATGGAAGCTGGCCGCTGTGCTGCAAGGTTGGGGAGGTGCGCTTCTGCTCGACAGCTACGAGCAAGAGCGCAGGCCGGTGCACGAGATGGTAATGAATGAAGCCGTAGCCAACCACTCATTGCTCGGCAACCAGATGTGGGCTCCAGGCCTGGAAGACAACACTCCCGACGGCGCCAGCCTACGGCGTGAGTTGGGCGCCCGCATCCAGACAAGCAAGATCCGCGAATTCTCTACCTTGGGAGTCATCCGCGGCTATCGTTACGATGAATCACCAATCATTGCCAAAGAGGGTAGCGAGCCCCCCGGCCACGACTACATCAACTATGTGCCCTCCAGCCGCTCAGGCGCTGTTGCGCCACACGCCTGGATGCACGATGGAAGCTCGCTGTACGATCACTTCGGCAACGGCTTCACCTTGTTGGCTCATGGGGCTTCAATCGATGACATCGAACAAGCACAAAGCCAGGCCCGCGCGGCAGGCGTTCCCCTTAAAGTCATTCAGCCCGCCCCACTCGGTATTGCGCAGCTCTACTCCACTCGCTTGACCCTGATCCGCCCCGACCAGCATATAGCTTGGCGCGGCGACACCTGGCCGGCAGTCTCAACCGGCATCTGGAGCCTGGTCACCGGCACTGCCCGAACGGCGGCGATAAGCGCTGACGCCTTAAGCCAAAACCCGGATACACCAATGACATAAGTGCGACGCGCCCAACCACCGCCCCGGATTCAGCGCTATGGATACGCGCCGAAAACCCTATCTGGCAGGGATGACTCAGGCAGCCGGCATCAACCCTGCTCAAGCGCCCGCTGGATCCGGTTTTTTGCAACGGTCGTGCGCGGCACCTTGAAAGGAAACCAGCTACGCACATCCTCATCCAGCCCTACACCATGCATATAGTTGTAGATGGCCTTCTTGAGCACCCGGCCGAGCGCATCATGATCAACACCCAGCGGATCGTGGAAGCCAATATCATTCTTGGCAAAAGAAACCGGCGGCAGAGTTTGCAAACTTACCCCGTACTCCTCCGGATTCTGTCCCACGGGCGAGTGCACGGTACAGGCAAAGCGATGGAAGAAACCGCTCTGGATACAGTCGTTGGCAAAGAGCTGGCGTACATACTCCAAAGCATCCACAGTGTCCTGCACGGTTTGTGTCGGAAACCCATACATCAGGTAGGCGTGGACCAAAATACCCGCGTCGGTAAAAGCGCGGGTAACCCGTGCAACCTGATCCACCGACACGCCTTTTTTCATCAGCTTCAGCAAACGGTCGGACGCCACCTCCAGCCCACCCGATACAGCAATGCAGCCACTCTCGGCCAGTAGTTCACACAACTCTGGGTTGAAGGTCTTCTCAAAACGGATATTGCCCCACCACGAAATGCCCGTCTTGCGCTCAATCAATTCGTGCGCCAAAGCTTTCAAAGCCTTGGGTGGCGCGGCTTCATCAACGAAGTGAAAACCTGTCTGGCGGGTTTCGCGCACAATGGCATCGATACGGTCGGCCAACACGGTTGCCGATGCGCCTTCGTACCGGCCGATGTAGTCCAGGCTCACATCGCAGAAACTGCACTTCTTCCAATAGCAGCCGTGCGCCACGGTAAGCTTGTTCCAACGCCCATCGCTCCATAGCCGATTCATCGGATTGAGCATGTCCAGCAGCGATAGATATTCGTTCAGGGGCAGCCCATCCCAAGTCGGCGTGCCGACATCGGCAAAAGCGATGTCGGCCTCCATCATATTGATGTAACGAACGTCGCCGCTTTGTGCATCCCGCACAAAGGTTCGCACCAGGCGTTGACGCGAGCGCTGGCCTTGCAGGTGCTCCAGCAAAGCCAGCAGCGGACGCTCGCCCGCGTCCAGTGTCACGTAGTCGAAATAGTCAAAGACGCGCGGCTCGGCCAGCTCGCGCAGTTCAGTGTTGACAAAACCGCCCCCCAACACCGTAACGATGTTCGGGTCATATGCCTTGATTGCCTGAGCGATACGAAACGCTGCATAGGCTGAGCCCGGAAACGGCACTGACAGCAACACCACCGTGGGCGTATGGCGTTCAAGCGCGGCCCGGACCAGTTCGTGCAAGGTCTCGTCCACCAAATTGGCTGGCGTAGCCAGCGCCTCTGCCAGAGGATCGAATGTGGGTTGGCTACTGGCCAAGGACTCAGCATAGCGCACGAACTCAAAACGCGGATCTATCGCATCGCGCAGCACATCGGCAAGATCGTTCAGATAAAGCGTGGCCAAGTGTTTGGCCCTATCGTGCAAACCCAGAGCGCCAAAAGCCCAGCCCAAGGGGTCTCCCCCATCTTCGTCCACATACACGTCGAGCGAGGCAAAGCGCGGCCCTTCCGGCAGAAAATGCCGGCCCACGATGCGATGCGCCAGAGTCGGATCGCGCCCCTGCAAAAAAGCGATAGCGGAATCAATAGTCGCCAGATAACGAGCCTCTTGAGCGACGAAAGCCTGTACTGCAGGCGTATGTTGAAGTACGGGCAGGCTGTCGATTTTCCTCGCTACGGCTTGCAACCCATCGGCCGACAGCAATCGCAACACCAGCGCGAGCGCGAGGTCTTCTTGAACAGCCGGAATATCTCGGGAGCGCAGAAAACCGGTCAAATAGGCGGTGGATGGGTAAGGCGTGTTGAGCTGCGTCATGGGCGGGATGAGCGCCAGGACGCGAAGAGGTAAGGCGGAGGTATGAGGGGGCATGGGTGCCGCCGGAATGGAGAAGCGGGAATTATAGGGCGGCGCGACCGGGGGTAGCGATCCGACCTCAGCGCGTAGATTTTTAGTCACGGCTGGCCACATGCGCGAGTAAAATCGATAAGGTAGTTTCGTCAGCACCTCCTGCGGCAACCGCTCCTGCATGGCGCACAAGCAATACGAGCAGAGCTAGGCTGAGCTCCAATAGAACGCCCCCAAGGAAAACACGTGACCTGGTCCGCCAAGCAATACTCGACTTTTGAAAACGAACGCACTCGCCCTGTCCGGGATCTGCTTGCGGCTTTGCCTGACCGAGATGTGCGTCTGGCCGTGGACCTGGGCTGCGGGCCGGGTAACTCCACCGAGGTACTGGCGGAACGGTTCACAGACGCAGTCGTCACCGGCATAGACAGCTCTGCAGATATGATCGCAGCCGCCAGGCAGCGACTACCCAGCCTTCAATTCGATTTGGCCGACATTCATACATGGAATCCGTCTGAACACTTTGACGTAATACTGGCAAACGCATCGCTGCAGTGGTTACCCGACCATGATCGCCTCTACCCCAGCTTGGTCGGTAAACTGGCTGCCGGTGGCTGCCTGGCAGTGCAAACGCCCGATAACCTTGAAGAGCCTGCACATGTGCTTGCTCGCGCAGTCGCATCAGATCAACAGTGGGCCGATAAAATCGGCCAGCTAAAGCCGCTTCCCCGACACAGTGCAAACTGGTATTACGAGATCCTGCAAACGCACTGCAGCCGAGTGGATGTCTGGCGAACGACTTATTACCATGCTCTGGCGGGTGGAGCAGCCGCAGTAGTCGAATGGTTCAAAGGATCTGCCTTGCGGCCTTTTCTTGAGCCGCTTGAAAACGCAGAACGAACTGCTTTTCTGGAACGCTACCAGGACGCTATTGAAAAAGCTTATCCGTCTCTAGAAAATGGAACGGTGCTTCTGCCTTTTCCCAGGCTATTTATTGTCGCGCAACGCTAAGCGGCATTCGGCGCACATACGCATCTAGAGGTTCACACAATAGGCGCAAGCCAATGACAGCCCAAGCGTACAAGCCTCTATAGCTTTACGCCCCGCTCATGCTCGATGTCATCGGCAATCCGCACCTCGACTTCGTCCAACAAATCGTCTTCGGTTTTTGCGGTGATGCCGCGCAGGGCCACACCAGCGCCACGGAATAATCGCTGGCCGGCTATGTCTTCGTAGACCATGCAATCGGCATCCCAGATTCCGGGGCTGCGCTGGCGAGTATCGATTTCTACGTCAAGAACACGTGAGGTGCGATTCGGGCTGTATTGGAAAGCGTGCATGGCTGACCTCGTCCGGTTCGATCATTGTCTGACTATACCGCTGAGCGATGACTCACGCCTCGTGCGGTGCAACATAGAAAGAGTTTGCGCCCCTTTCGCCTTAGGCATGGCTACTCAAGACGCCCAGGACACCAGCGATAGCAGTAGCAGCAAGACCATCCAGAGAACAACGCCCCTCCACAGCAGGCCCACCGCGGCATGCAGGGTGGCGGGATCAGGCAACCTCATGGGCTCGTCGACAACTGCCTCAGGTGCGGCAAATTCGCTGGCGGCCGAGGCGGGCTGCATCGGGCCAACCATATCGGGTTCCGGCTCAGGCGCCGATGCCGGTGGCGCTTGTTCGACGGTCGGTGCCAGCCTGACGCCCAACGCACCTGCCGCACTTTCGACCACGATGCCCCGCTGGGGGTCTTCCCAACTTGCCGCTCGCTGGCGCCATCCGTATAAAGCGTCCTCGAAATTACCCACGATGGCAAAGCCAACCGCGGTCATGCGCGCCGGAATCCAGTCCAGCAATTCGAAAGCAGTCCGCGCCACCGTGCCAAAAGCGTCTTTGCGTTCCGCCCATTCCTGGCGTGCGATACCTGCCAGCTTGTACAAGACGGCACCTGAAGGGCCAGGCAATACGGCATACCAAAACAGTACGCCATACACATTGCGATGCGAAGCTACCACGCCTTCTTCGATGGCGGTACGACAGATTTCCGGGATGCCCATCGTTTCTGCGGACCAGGTGTTGCCTGAAGTACGCATCCAGTCTTGCAGATGCTGGCGGGCCAGCGGTATGTCGCCACGAGCCAAGGCAAACTGGAGTTCGGTAAAGTAGTGACTGAACTGCCTGAAGCCCAAGGTGAACCAAAGCACCAAGACCTGAAACAGCAGGGACACCAACGGGTGCAGAGACCAGGCCAAAGAGCTGAGCAACCAGACGGCCAGCGCCGGCAGCAACACAACCAGCAGCCAGCCAAGCACCGCGTATCCCTTACGGCCGGCATCCAGAGCATGGCCTGCCCACTTGCAAGCGCTGCGCGCGGCTTCGTGAACGGAGTTGTTACGTGGCAAAGGCCTGATTTGCTCGGCCAGAAAAGCTAATAGAAGGGCAAAGAAGCTCATGGGTGCATTCTAGTGTGCAATGACATGATTTGGCAGCATGATGGCGGCTGCCCCGGGGAAAACACGGAGTGGGCTCAGGTCCGCAGGAACTGATACAGATTGCGCAGCATACCTGCTGTCGCTCCCCAAATGAAGAACTTCCCCCAGCTCATTGAATAGTAGGTACGGCGACCATGGTTGGGAAGCTCCACACTATGCAAGCGATGGTTGCCGGGATCCATCAAAAAGGATAAAGGCACTTCAAACACCTCTGCCACTTCGAAGGGATCGGGAATCACCTGAAAGTCGGGCTCGACCAAGCCGACCTGCGGCACGATACGAAAACCCGTACCCGTGAGGTAATCAGGCAGTTGGCCCAATACTTCGACCAGGGCGCGCGACAAACCCGTTTCTTCTTCCGTTTCGCGCAGGGCGGCGTCTAATGCCGAGGTATCGCTCAATTCGACCCGCCCCCCAGGAAAACTGACCTGCCCCGCGTGATCATGCAAATGCGCCGTACGCTGTGTAAGCATGACTTGTATCCCATTCGGCCTCATCACCAAGGGAACCAGGACCGAGGCCAAGCGCAGGTCGTGATCAGTCTCGCGTGCCGGGTTGACGTCGTGCCCTTCCGGCGACCAGACCGCATGCGAGGCAAAGCGGCGCCGTAATGCGGGAACAAACAGATTTTCGGCAGCTATGGGGGGTAAGCCACCCGGGTTGGCCGTCCAGGGCTGCGCAGTCGCGTCGAACGCTGGCCGTGACGGCGCTCGACGCCGGCCAGCCCCCGTGTCCGGCGTCAAGGAAGTCGATTCCTCCGGTGTGTCATCGCCTCCTTGATCGGCAGGGGCGGTGCGGGACGTATCGTTGGAAACGGGAATAGACATCTAGCAAGGACCTATCGGCAAATGGGCTCCAGCCCAGAGCTGCTGGCGATACAAACAAAAAGGCGCCCGTACGGGCGCCTTGTCTTGCAGGAACTGCGAGCTTATGCCTTGGGCGTGTTGCGTACGAGCTTTTCCTTGATCCGAGCCGACTTGCCCGAACGGAAACGCAAATAGTACAACTTGGCGCGGCGAACGTCGCCGCGACGCTTGACTTCGATCGAAGCGATCGTCGGGGCATACAACTGGAATGTACGTTCCACACCTTCGCCAGACGAAATCTTGCGAACGATGAAGGAAGAGTTCAAACCACGATTGCGCCTGGCAATTACCACGCCTTCGTATGCCTGAACACGCTTGCGCGTGCCTTCGACTACGTTGACGTTAACCACCACGGTATCGCCAGGGGCGAACGCGGGAATGGTCTTGTTGGCCATCAAACGTGTCAGTTCTTCTTGCTCTAGGACTTGGATAAGGTCCATTTCTATCTCCGTCAACCATCATACAAGGCGGCCATATTTGTTATGGCATTGCTGCCACCGCCCCCAGAGGATGGGGTTCCCCACCGGACTTCTGTCCGACGGATTTACTGCAACGCCAGCCACAACGTGGTCAACGCTTGTCATTCCCTTGCAGGTCCGACAGAAACTTTTCGTCGTCGCGGCTGAGCCAGCCTTTGCCGCGAGCGGTCTCGATCAAATCGGGACGCTTGCGCCAGGTGGCTTCAAGCGACTGCTTGCGCCGCCAACGTACGATATTGGCATGATGCCCAGACAGCAAGATATCGGGTACCGCCTGGCCGTCATAGACTTCGGGCCGGGTGTAATGCGGGCAATCCAGCAAACCGGACAACTCGTCGTTGAATGAATCCTGTACAGCGGATTCATCATCGTTAAGCACACCAGGCAACAACCTGACTGCCGCATCCATCATTGCCAGCGCGGCGATTTCTCCGCCCGACAAAACAAAATCGCCTAGCGACACCTCTTGCGTCACCCAACGATCGATAAAACGCTGATCGATACCTTCGTAGCGACCACAAACCATAATTGCACCGGGCCCCGCCGCCAAGGCCTGAGCCTGAGCCTGGTCGAAACGTTGACCCTGCGGTGACAGCAGAATCACGGGAGCCGGCTCGGCATCAGTACCAGCCTGACGCTGGGCCTGTACGGCGAGCACCGCTTTTTCAAGCGGCTCGACCCGCATCACCATGCCAGGGCCGCCACCATAAGGGCGGTCATCGACAGTGCGATGCACGTCATGGGTGAAATCACGAGGATTCCAGGTATTTACTTGCCACCGCCCTTGCGCATGCGCTCGGCCGGTAACACCTTGCTCACTGATTGCCGAGAAAATCGGGGCAAACAGCGTAATCACGTCGAACCGCAGGCTTGAACGCATGGATCGAGCCATCCTTTGGTCGATCAAAAATCAGCAGGCCAGTCGCTATCGATAAACTTGGCACCCAGATCAACGTTCCGGATGTAAGCATCGACAAAAGGTACCAGCACCTCTTGCTCGCGCCCTTTGGCATCAAGCAAGGGCTGGGTCGGCTCACCCGGCGCAACCGGCACTACGCGCGACACCCGCAAGATGGCGTGTGCACCGTTATCGCTGACATCCGCTACCGTACCCAGAATGACCTTATCGGTGCCGTTGGCAGCAATACCCAACAACTCGCAGCCGATCAGATCAACCCAGTAAAACTCACCTTCTGCCGGCGCGGGAAACTGGCTCCGAGGCACGAGTACCGACCACCCCTTCCAGGCTTGCGCCTGGTCGCGGTCAGCTACCCCCGCCCAGCTTGCGGCAATTGCCGCACCATGACGTTTCGCGCTTTCCACCCGCACCGATCGGACTTCAGCCCCCTTGGACAGCCACCACTTCCGGGCTGCCAGCAAGGCATCGGGTTGCCCCGAAAAAGGCTGCACTTTGAGCCCACCACGCACGCCATACGCCTCGACCACACGCCCAACCTCGATCAGGTCGGCGGGCGCTGCGGGATCAATGGCAGGTGCCGTGGATTCAGTCACAAAGAGATCCTGTGCGGATAAAACCGGTTTGCAAAATGCGAAAACGGCCTACACCGTCCGCTTGGCCGCCATAAAGGCGGTGAACTCAGGCTGCAGGAGCGATCTTGCTGCCGTAGTCCTTGACCAGACGAGCCACTGCCGGAGACAACTGGGCGCCATTTTTGGTCCAGTGTTCCACGCGGTCGAGTGCAATACGCAGGCCTTCTTCGCCTTCGGACGCCACCGGATTATAAAAACCCAGACGTTCGATGAAGCGACCATCGCGACGATTGCGCGAATCAGCGGCGACGAGGTTATAGAACGGGCGCTTCTTGGAGCCGCCGCGAGACATACGAATCACCACCATAGGTAATCCTTGGAAAAAGGGTTGACATACGAAAAGCCAGAAAGTATAGCTTGCTAAGCCTCCCCCTGCAAGCAAAGATCGGGTAAAGTCCTTCTAAATCAACGTGTTTTATCAATGAATCTCCAACAAACTCCCCCTCAGACAGCCTCAGCCAGCCCCCTCGCACCAAGCCAGGCGGGTCCTCTTGCGCCCTTTCGCAGCAAAATCCTCGCCGGCCTGCTGGCTGCATTACTGGGCTGGGCGGGCGCCCATTGGTGGTATCTGGGCCGTCGCTATGGCTGGGTGCTGCTGATCGCTTCACTGATCCTGATCGGCACCTTCCTGCGCGCCGAGACCTGGTACAAACACCCGACATTCTTCCTCTTTCTGCTGCCCGCCATAGCCGGCTTTATCGAAGCGCTGGTGCTTAGCCTGATGTCTGACGCCAGATTCGACGCCACCTACAACCCGGGGCATAGTCGCAAGACCAAAACGGGCTGGGGGCCGGTATGGATCGCCATCCTCACTTTGCTGATCGGCACATCCATCATGGTGACCGGCATCGCGTTGCTGGTCGAGGATGTCTATATGAACTACTGGGTGTCTTGAAGCTTTCACGTGCGTTTAGCTGTGGCTACCAAGATCAAATAGGGAAAGCTGGGCAAGGTCGGGCACCTTGCCCCTAGGCGGGGCTGGGCGCCCCGGAGCCTGAAACTGGCTCAGGTCAAGCTCGATGCGTTGCCGGGAAAAACCCAGTTTGTTGGCGGCTCGCAAAAAGCGCTGCCTGGTCAGGTCCGCCCAGACGCCCTCCCCACGCATGCGCACGCCAAAACGGGAGTCATTGTGTTTGCCGCCCCTCAATGCTTCGATGCAATGCATTACCCGCGCCTGGCGATCAGGAAAATGGGCGGACAGCCAATCGGTGAAAATCGTCCTGACTTCAAAGGGCAGTCTTAGCATCGTATAAAAAGCGGACTGCGCTCCCGCCTCGCGAGCGGCCTCCAGCACCCTTTCGATTTGCTCATCGGTAATGAAGGGAATCACGGGAGCCAGCGAGACCCCAACCGGCACGCCTGCTCGACTGAGTTCGCGCATGGCTTCTATGCGCCGCCAAGGGGCCGCGGCACGAGGTTCCAGCAAACGCGCCACAGCCGAATCAAGCGTGGCAACGCTCATATAAACAGCCACAAGACGGTGCTCAGCCAGTCTGGCCAGCAAATCGATGTCGCGTTCAATCAAAACGCCTTTGGTCACTATGGACACCGGATGCCGGGTTTCCAGCAACACTTCCAACAGGCCCCGCGTAAGTTTCCACTGCCGCTCGATCGGTTGATAAGCATCGGTGGCTGAACCGATATTGATCACATCGACCTGGTAAGCCGGCCGCGACAATTCAGCGCGCAAGGCTTGGACGGCATTTTCCTTGGCAACCAGGCGCGTTTCGAAATCGAGCCCTGGCGACCATCCCAAGTAAGCATGCGTGGGACGGGCAAAACAATACACGCAGCCGTGCTCGCAGCCCCGGTAGGGATTGATGGCGCGATCAAAGGGGATATCGGGTGAATCGTTACGCGAGAGTATCTTGCGGGCCTGTTCGGCAACCACGACCGTTTTCAACGGCGCGGCTATGGCGGCCTCCCCCCAGCCGTCATCCACTGCCTTCCGCTGATCCTTGTCAAAGCGATGAAGCACGTTAACGACCGCCCCCCGCCCCTTTAAAGGTAGGGCTGGAGCATCCCGATAGTTCTCGTCGGGGTAGTCGGAATCAATATGCGCATCGTTCTTCACCAAAATACTGTATATAAACACAGTATAAAATGCAAGTTCTGCCTTGGCTCCCCCCAAGACACTCTGCTTTACACTGCCGCCATGAGTTCCCTATTGCTAACCCCGGAACAGCGGCAAATTATTACGCACGCCGGCAAATCCATTCTGATCGGCGCTGTAGCCGGATCAGGAAAAACCACGACCCTGGCCCATTGCGTCGCCCATCGCGAACGACAAGGCCTGGCCGCTCGCGACATCCTGGTTCTTGTCTTCACCCCTGCCGCCGAGCAAGTGTTCCGGCAGCGGCTAAGTCAGGCCGCGGCGTCTCGACAAGTGCAGATCGCAACCTACGCCACCTTTGCAAAATCATTGCTGGAAAACTGGAAATCCCAGGGCAGCATCGAAGGCGCCGATCGCTATTTGAATAACTCGCAAGCCATGCGCCCCTACGTTTTCGAGGCCATCGAACTTGCAGCCGAAGACATTCACGCTGACCCCGACTATGCCTACGATCTCAGCAATTTGCATGCTGAAATCATAATCAACCAGCTCTCGCGCTTAAAGGGCACACTGACCATTCGGCGCTTCGATGAAGAGTCGGACGCCGAATTGGCGGACAGCCTGGATCTGCCCCGCGGATTGATCTCCATCTGCCGCCAGTATGAACGAATGCGCCACCTGGATATCGGGCATTACGCCTTCCAGAGCGAACATGATTACGTGGTCGATGCCCTGGCGCTTTGCGAGCAGATCAGCGAATACCTGACGCTACCCGCGCTGACTTTGATCGTCGCCGACGAATGGCACGATGCAAACGCCGCGCACATCGCCCTGCTACGCAGGCTGACCGGACCGCAAACCCGCGTCGTGGCCGCAGGCGATCGCGAGCAGGTTATCCACTCCTGGAACGGCGCCGATCCCCGCTATATGGGTGAAGCCTACGCGGCACTCTTTCCTGGTACGCAGCACCTGCCTCTCACCCATTCTTTTCGATGCGGGCCGACATTGAGCGCCTGCGCCCAATCGCTAACCGCCCTAGCCTTCGAGTCGGGCAGCGCCCATGACACCGATGTATTGGTCGTCCGCTACGACGCGCAGACCGCCGACGACTGTCCGCAGCAACTGATCGCCACCCTGCAAGGCCTGACCAGCAAGGGCAAGGTCAGCTTGAGTGATTGCGCGGTGTTACTACGCGCACCCCACCAGAGCATTGCGCTGGAAAACACCCTGATTCACCACGCCATTCCTTATGAGATGCAAGGCTGCGCCAGCTACTTCGATCGCATCGAGATACTGATGTTGCGTGGCATATTGCATATCACCCAGGGAACCATGGCACCGGTCGGCCAAGCCGCCGACGTCAAGGCCATTTTGCGGGCGCTCGGCCTATTCGCGGGCTTGCAATATACAGAAGCAGAATGGGTCGATGCCGAACGCACCATCGTGGCGGAACCCGACACTATCCGCTATTTCTACACCGGACGCCTGAGCCGCACCCTGGATGCACAAGAACAAGTCGACGATGCCACTCGGCGCTGGCGTGAGCGTTTTGCCGAAGTATGCAATCACCTGATCGAACAGGCAGAGGTTTGGCCGGCAGGCCAGGTTTTGGCGTATGCCGCGCAAAACCTGAAAATTGCGGATACAACGCGTCGCCTGTTCGTCTACAAGCAAGAAGCGGCCACGGTCGCGCGCTCAATCGAAGGCTTCATCTCCTATGCCAGCCAAAGCAAGCTGATCACCCGCGACTTCCTTCAATCGCTGGACCAGGCTCAGCTTAGATCCGGCACACTGAAGAAACAGAAAAACCGCTTAACCCTGGCCACCGCGCGCGATGCCAAGGGCAAGGAGTGGAAGCACGTCCTGCTGCCCTATCTGGTCAATGGCGAATTCCCCGATGCACGCGCCGAAAGCGGTGAAGAGCGCCGCCTGTTTTATGTGGCCATGACACGCGCCAGCCGGGCCTTGTTTCTATTCACGCCTAAAGATCATGATCATCACTTCATAAGGGCTCTGAACCTGCAGGAGGCGCTCAAGTCCAAGAAACCGGTAGGGTTCGTATCGGCTCCACCGCGTATTTACCTGAACGTTCCCTACGCGGAAAAAGACGAAGCCAGGCGATTAGGTGCGCAATGGGACAGCGTACAAAGAAAATGGTGGATTGCACCTTCCACGCCACAACGTGCCTTTAGCAAGTGGCTACCCGCGGCAGGTATCGACAATAATGGGGCAGTCGACCGCTAAGAGCGCTCGCACAGCACGCTACCCGGCCCTCGATGCCATCACTATCCGGACCAACCTTCTTGATCAGCAACAGCAGAATCATCCGCGCCCTGATGGTACTTGCCGCCTTGCTATGCCTGGCCTTAGGCATAGTGGGGGTATTCGTTCCCGGCCTGCCCACGACTGTTTTCATCATCCTGGCCGCCTGGTTCGCTGCCAAGGGTTCTCCACGCCTGCTCGCGTGGCTCGAAAATCACCGTCTATTCGGTGCCATGATTCGCGATTGGCGTTTGCACGGCGCAGTCAGCCGGCGCGCCAAATGGAGCGCGTCCATTGCCATGGTTCTAAGCATATTGCTGCTATTTCTGATCAAGCAACCGCTCTGGATACTTGAGCTCGCCTCCTTCTGCATGTTGGTGGTTGCGATCTGGCTGTGGCGGCGGCCGGAAACACCCGGCGCGCCGCCACCGAAAGAACTCGAGCGCTGAGGCGCTCCCCCTTCCAGACAGTAATGGGCTATTGCTCTTTCTCAGGAATAGCTGTCGGCGTCAATCAAGAAGGGTTGCTCGTACCATGCCGGCAGCAGCCGTCTGGTGGGTCGCTTCGTCGATCAGGATGAAAGAGCCTGTCGTTGCGATGACGTCATAGTGATCAAGCGCCAAGGCGTCACGGGTGGCAATCTGGACACGTCCAATGTCGTTCATTGCCAGACCCGCGTCGGCCCCCAGCCCATCGTCCAGTTCATGAATATCACGTCGCGACAACACAACTTTCACTTTGGCGGATGTCAATCGGGTGCCTTGTTTCAGCAGGTATTTGCGCGCCGGGTTGAGCGGCTCGGTATCCAGCCAGCAGAGCTCGGCCTCAAACTGGCGGCTGACGCGAGCGGGAGCATCTGCATGGGTCAAGATGTCGCCACGCGAGACATCAACGTCTTCGTTCAATACGACGGTAACCGAGTCTCCAGCGACAGCCGCAGTAATACGGCCCTCATAGACCACCAGCTCCTTGACTGTGGCTTCAACTCCCGACGGCTGGACCAAGATGCGATCCCCCACGTTTATCGTGCCGCTCGCCAATTGCCCCATATAGCCGCGGAAATTATCGGTACGGTCGCCACCGTGGCGCGCCGCCATCTGAATCGGCAACCGTAAGGGAAGCTCGCGGGTGTCGGCACGCACCTCAAGCGACTCCAGCAAGCTCAACAACGTCGGGCCGTCGTACCAGGGAGTCAAATCTGATTTGTTCACTACGTTGTCACCCGTCAAGGCGGACAAGGGCAGGATATGGAAATTCGCAATACCTAGCTTGGAAGCAAGTGCGGCATAAGCTGCGCCGATCTGCGTAAATACGTCCTGGCTCCAGTCGACCAGATCCATCTTGTTGATGGCCACGACAATATGACGGATACCCAGCAGCTGCGCGAGCGTGCTGTGACGCCGGGTTTGTGTCAGCAGCCGACCATCGGCGACGCGCGTAGCATCGACCAAAATGACGGCCACGTCCGAGGTCGATGCACCGGTAACCATATTGCGCGTGTACTGCTCGTGACCCGGGGCATCGGCAATAATGAACTTGCGCCGGGGCGTAGAAAAATAGCGGTAAGCGACATCGATGGTGATGCCCTGTTCGCGCTCAGCTTCCAGGCCATCGGTCAACAATGACAGGTCGATGGTATCGCCTACTGTGCGCTTGTATTTGGCTCGTGAAATAGCATCGAGCTGATCGGCAAAGATTCCTTTGCTGTCGTACAGCAGCCGTCCGATAAGCGTCGACTTGCCATCGTCGACGGAGCCTGCAGTGATCAGCCGCAATACTTCAGTATCGGTTCCAGGAAAAAAATCAGGATCGGTCATCGCGTTCATCAGAAATAGCCTTCTTTTTTACGGCGCTCCATTGAGGCCTCGGATGTCTGGTCGTCCATGCGTGTGGCCCCACGTTCGGTGATGTCGGTCACAGCAGTCTCGGCAATAATGGCCAACGGATCTGCCGCATCGGACTCGACCGGGCATGTGCATGAGATATCGCCCACGGTACGAAAGCGCACGCTCAGCCGCTCGATCGTTTCCCCCTCCAGCGGCGCCGTGATCGGCGTCACCGGCACCAGCAGTCCCTTGCGGCGGACCACTTCGCGCTGATGCGCGTAATAGATCGAAGGCAGCGCCAGGTTTTCGCGGGCGATGTACTGCCACACATCCAGTTCCGTCCAGTTGGAGATAGGAAACACCCGCATGTTTTCACCGGCATGCACACGCGTGTTGTACAAGTTCCAAAGTTCAGGGCGCTGCGCCTTCGGATTCCACTGACCGAACTCATCCCGGAACGAGAAAATTCTTTCTTTGGCTCGCGCTTTTTCTTCATCGCGACGCGCCCCGCCTATGCAAGCGTCAAAGCCGAACTCGTCGATCGATTCAAGCAAGGTGACAGCCTGCGCAGCATTGCGTGAATCGGTTTGCTTGCGCAACACTACCGAGCCCCGGCGCATGGAGTCCTCGACGCTGCGCACGATCAATTGCTCGCCCAACTCGGCGGCGCATTGATCCCGGAAGGCGATTACTTCATTGAAGTTGTGGCCGGTATCGATATGCATCAGCGGAAATGGAAAACGACCCGGCCTGAACGCCTTTTCAGCCAAGCGCAGCAATACGCAGGAATCCTTGCCGCCCGAAAACAGCAGCACAGGGCGCGCGCATTCCGCGGCAACTTCCCTCAAGATAAAAATAGCTTCGGATTCCAGCCAGTCCAGGTGGCTGCGCGTGGTATTCAAGATAGTTGACATGATTCAGTTTGAGCGCTCAGTAGATACGACGACGGAGACCGGAATAGCCGACAGGTTGCCAGCGTGCAGACCGCACTCTTTGGAGTCGGAAGACTCCCACCACCAGCGACCCGCACGAAGGTCTTCTCCGGGACGGACAGCACGGGTACAGGGCTCGCATCCAATCGATGGATAGCCTCGGTCGTGCAAAGGGTTATAGGGAATATCCAGGAGACGAATCGCGCTCCAGACATCGTCTTGCGTCCATAGAGCAAGCGGGTTGTATTTCTGCAGCCCGAAGACCGGATCGTGTTCACTCAAGGGCAACTCGCCGCGAGTGGCGGCCTGCTCACGCCGCTGCCCGGTAATCCAGGCGCTGCGCCCCGCCAAAGCTCGGCGCAAAGGCTCGACTTTGCGGATCTCGCAGCAGGACTTGCGCAGCGGCACACTTTCGTAGAAGGCATTGAGGCCGTTCCGCTCCACATAGGCGGCCACCTCTGCGGGATCCGGGCGCATCACAAGCAAACGCTTGCCATATCGCTGCGCGATACGGTCGATCATCGCCAGGGTTTCCGGATTCAGGCGTCCGGTATCCAAAGTAAAGATGTCTATCTGCAAATTCGCTTCGAAGATGGCGTGCGTCAAAACCATGTCTTCGGCAGCTAGCGACGACGCTAACGCCACGTCCGGATGGACGCCGACGATATCGCGCAAGCTTTCCTGCAACTGGGACCAACGTGCGGGTAAAGCAAGTTCGCTGCTTGAAGAGAATTCGGGGGAACGGTTTGTCGATTTCATCGCTTTAGACCAGAAAAACCTGCGCGTTGCGCGGCTTCACGACCAAAGCCTCGCCCGCTTTCAGGTTCAGTTGACGAAACACCTCGGCTGGCAGCTCTACCTCGATAGGGCGGGCGTGGTCCTTGCGCAACAATTCAAGATAAGCGCTGGGACCAGATAGATACGCGCGGTCAAACGTCGCCACCATACCGATATCGCCATCGCTATAGCGTTGTATGTCGAACTCGTGCGGCCGCACGTAGGCGGTTGCCTTGGCATGCTCCGCATCCGAGTACTGAGGCGCAGACAGAGACAGGCCGTCCGCGTTCACCATGCCCGCATGGGCGTGCCCGTGAAACTGATTTACGTCACCCAGAAAGCCATACACGAAAGGCGTCGCCGGTTGCTCCCAAACTTCTTGCGGCGTTCCCACTTGTTCTATCTTTCCTGCATTCATCAAGACCACGCGATCCGCCACCTCAAGCGCCTCTTCCTGGTCATGGGTGACGAACACACTGGCCACATTCAACTCGTCATGCAGACGGCGCAACCAACGGCGCAGCTCTTTGCGCACCTTGGCATCCAGTGCGCCGAAAGGCTCGTCCAGCAGCAAGACTTTCGGCTCCACCGCCAAAGCGCGAGCCAGCGCTATGCGTTGGCGCTGACCACCCGACAACTGCGAGGGATAGCGATCAGCCAGCCAATCGAGCTGCACCAAGCCCAGCAACTGATGCACTTTTTCTTTGATGTGCGCCTCGGACGGGCGTATGGAGCGCGGCTTGACCCGCAAGCCGAAGGCCACGTTCTCAAATACCGTCATGTGGCGAAAGAGCGCGTAGTGCTGGAACACGAAACCGACCTGGCGCTTGCGCACGTGGACCTCGGTGGCATCTTCGCCTGAGAACAGCACACTGCCGCGGTCAGCAGTTTCGAGGCCTGCAATAATGCGCAGCAAGGTAGTCTTGCCGCAACCCGATGGCCCGAGCAAAGCCACCAGCTCACCCGACTCTATGTGCAGGGATACGTCATCAAGCGCCTTGAAAGCGCCAAACGCCTTCGAAAGATCACGAACTTCGATACTCATTTCTGCTTCATCCTTACGAGCGTCAAGCGGCCACGGCCTGCTCGCGGCCAAGGACCGGAGCGATATATCTGGAAGGGGTAGTCTGTGCGCGGACAAGACGCGTGCTGCGCCATTCGACACAGCGCTTCAATACCAAGGTCAACAGGGCAAGCAAGGCCAGGAGCGAAGCCACTGCAAACGAAGCCTGATACGCGTATTCGTTGTAAAGAATCTCAACATGCAAAGGAATGGTATTGGTGAGGCCGCGAATATGGCCCGACACAACCGAAACCGCTCCGAACTCTCCCATTGCACGGGCGTTGCAAAGAATGACTCCATACAGCAAACCCCACTTTATGTTGGGTAGCGTCACGCGCCAAAACATTTGCCAACCCGAGGCGCCAAGAATCAAGGCGGCCTGCTCTTCTTCGCTACCCTGGGCTTGCATGAGTGGGATGAGTTCACGCGCCACGAAGGGAAAGGTGACAAACACCGTGGCCAGCACCACGCCCGGTACGGCGTAAACGATCTGCACGTCCCCCGCTTGCAACCAAGGGTTGAACCAACCCTGAGTGCCAAACAACAGGACGTAGACCAAGCCTGCCACCACAGGAGAAACGGAAAAAGGCAGATCTATTAGCGACACCAACAGTTGCTTGCCCCTGAACTGGAACTTGGTGATAGCCCAAGCCGACGTCACGCCCAGAACAAGATTCAGAGGCACCGAGATGGCCGCCACCAGCAAGGTCAGGCGAACGGCGGCCAAGGCGTCCGGTTCAACCAGCGCATCAACGTAGAGCTGCCAGCCTTTGCTGAGCGCCTGAGTAAAAACGGCGACCAGGGGCAACAGCAGAAACAGCCCTAGAAAGCCCAGTGCGACGATCAAAACAATTGCGCGAACGGGTGCGGGCTCGTCGAGATGGGGAGCACGAGAGATAGTCATAGTCATAGTCATAGCCAACGCCCTGCCCCGCGGCGCGCTTGCCACCACTGCAGAAGATTGATGAAAAGCAGCATCACAAAAGAAAACACCAGCATGACCACCGCAATCGCAGCCGCCCCCGCGTAATCGTATTGCTCAAGCTTTCCAATAATCAGCAATGGGGTGATTTCGGACACCATGGGCATATTGCCTGCAATGAAGACCACCGACCCGTACTCGCCCACCGCCCGCGCAAACGACAAGGCAAACCCAGTCAACAGTGCGGGCAACAAAGTCGGCAACAAAACTTTAGTTAGCGTTTGGATACGATTCGCGCCAAGGCTGACGGCAGCCTCTTCCAGTTCACGTTCGGCATCTTCCAACACGGGTTGCACGGTGCGCACAACAAAAGGCAGGCCGATAAATATCAACGCGACCACGACCCCCAAGGGGGTGTAGGCCACCTTGATGCCCAAGGGTTCAAGCCAGCTCCCCATCCAGCCATTCGAGGCATAGAGGGCCGTCAAAGCGATCCCCGCGACAGCCGTAGGCAAAGCAAAAGGTAAATCGACGAGCGCATCGACAACTCTCTTGCCCGGAAAGTCGTAGCGCACCAGAGTCCAGGCCACGAGCAGGCCGAAAACCAGGTTGACCAGGGCCGCG
Organism: Pigmentiphaga sp.; assembly: GCA_040391825.1. Lineage (GTDB taxonomy): Bacteria > Pseudomonadota > Gammaproteobacteria > Burkholderiales > Burkholderiaceae_B > Pigmentiphaga. The sequence continues at coordinate 89,780 of JBEBXA010000003.1, read as the reverse complement.
ATAAGCGATGCGCCAAAGGTCAGCCGATAAGATGCCAAGACCCGCGGCGCCGTCACCGCAGCCAGAAACTCATCCCAAGTCAGCGTCGCGCTTTTGAAGAACAAGGCCGACAACGGAATAAGTACGATGAGGCTCATGTAGAAAACAGTGAACCCCATGCTTAGACCAAAGCCTGGCAAAGGACCGAAGCGCCGGCCACGACGCGCATGGGCGAGTCCATGACTGGCAGTCATCGAACCAGCGCTCATCGCTTTCTCCTTGAGTTAGGTCGCGCCTGGATGAATGAGCGAAGCATTATTTTTTGCCCGGCTGATACAGCTGATCGAAAGTACCCCCATCGGCAAAATGAATCTTTTGAGCCTTTTGCCAATCCCCAAACACCTCGTTGATGGTTACCAACTTGACCTTGGGATAGGCCGCCGAGTATTTCGCAGCGACAGCGGGGTCACGAGGACGGTAATAATTCTTGGCGATGATTTCCTGCCCTTCGGGCGTGTAGAGAAACTCCAGATAGGCTTGCGCCGCCTTGCGCGTACCCTTTTTGTCTACGTTCTTGTCTATTACCGTAACCGGCGGTTCGCACAGGATGGACAGCGAGGGCGCGACGATGTCGAATTTGTCCGGCCCCAATTCCTTCATCGATAGCAAGGCTTCGTTTTCCCAGGCGAGCAGAACATCGCCCTGGCCCCGCTCGACAAAAGTAGTGGTCGCACCCCGCGCTCCACTATCCAACACGGGTACGTGCTTGAACAATTCAGCGATAAATGCACGAGCCTTGGTTTCGTTGCCACCCGGCTGAGCAAGCGCATAAGCCCAAGCCGCCAAATAGTTCCAACGGGCTCCACCCGAAGTTTTTGGATTGGGGGTAATAACGGAGACGCCAGGCTTGATCAAGTCGTTCCAGTCTTTGATAGCTTTGGGATTGCCTTTACGGACCAGGAATACGATGGTCGACGTATAGGGCGAGCTATTTTGCGGCAAACGCTTTTGCCACTCGGCTGGAATCAGTTGAGCTTGCTCGTGCAAGGCATCAATATCGTAGGCCAAGGCGAGGGTTGCCACATCGGCGTCCAGCCCATCGATGATAGAGCGAGCCTGTTTGCCGGAACCCCCGTGCGATTGACGAATGGTCAGCGCAACGCCGGTATCTTTCTTGTACTTTTCAATAAAGCGCTTATCGATTTCTTTGTAGAGTTCGCGCGTGGGATCGTAAGAAACGTTAAGCAGAGTCTGGGTTTGCTGAGCCTTGGCCGGGACAAACACAGTTGCCAGCGCAAACGCCAGCACAGGTATTCCCATGAATTTTCTGACACTCGATGGCATCCTGTTCCCCTGCACACATGGCTTGATAAGTGAAGGGTAGATACTCCATTAGACGAGTCATCAAGGGAACGACATGTTTGATGGTTACTTATTCCTGGTCGATATAAAACTGGTATTCAAAGGCAACAGACACTTGGCCAGGGCAAAAAGGCAGTCGTAAAAACCGCAATGAAAAACGGCGGCCGAAGCCGCCGTTTGAGCGTACAAGAACCGTGCTCTAGTTGAGCGTGCCACCCTTGCCGCCAGCGCTATAACGACCCGCGCCGATAAGTGCGATCACAAGCCCACCAAACAGGAACAAACCCTGCAGCTCAAGTGCCCAGGCGCCCGATTTGCTAACCGTAAAGATCTGGTGGCTATGTGCCAATGCAATGGCGACCACCATATTTATCGCGAGCAGCAAACCACCCAGGCGGCTGTATATTCCAAGCAGCAAAAGCAAAGGTGCGACCACCTCGCCTACGTAGACCAGATAGCCCAGGAATCCCGGCATGCCATGTGCAACAAGCATGCTCTGAACACCTGAAATGCCATTGATCACTTTTGGAATGCCATGCATCAGCATAAGCAAACCGATAGAAAGACGCAGCAGGAGTTTTCCGAAATCATCGGCGGTCTGGTGCATTGTGGGTTCCTTTCCCGAAACTGACAGAGCGTGGATTACAGCACAACTCGATGTCAGCCACATCTCAAACAGTGCACTCGGCAGACCGCCGCCTACCGGGCACCAGTTTTAACGATCTCAGTTCTTGTTAGGCTGCGGCGTAACACGCAGATACGGCTTTACCGTGGTGTAGCCCTTAGGGAACTTTTGCTTGAGAACTTCCGGGTCTTGAATGGACGGAACGATAATGACGTCCTCGCCTTCTTTCCAATTGACGGGGGTCGCGACGCTGTAGTTATCAGTCAGTTGCAGGGAGTCGATCACACGCAGGATTTCATCGAAATTGCGGCCCGTGCTGGCGGGATAGGTGATGGTCAAGCGTACTTTCTTGGCCGGGTCAATGACGAACACTGAACGCACCGTGGCCGTTGCACTGGCGTTGGGGTGGATCATGTCGTACAGCGTGGACACCTTGCGGTCGGCGTCAGCCAAGATGGGGAAATTCACCGTGGTCTTCTGGGTTTCATTGATATCGTTGATCCAGCCGTGATGCGAATCCACCGGATCAACAGACAGCGCCAGCACTTTCACGTTGCGCTTGGCGAACTCTTGCGCAAGCTTGGCGGTATAGCCAAGCTCAGTCGTGCAAACCGGGGTGTAATCCGCAGGGTGAGAGAACAACACGCCCCAGCTATCGCCCAGCCACTGGTGGAATTTGATGGGTCCTGCTGAAGAATCCTGTTCGAAATCGGGGGCGGTATCGCCCAGTCGCAATGCGGCCATGTCATTCTCCTACGGTCGGTAAAAAGTCAATTTTGGCGCCGTGCCTTAGAAGCACGAACGACTGTTTTCAAATATCTTTATTACTTTAGGAAATAATTAACATCCACTACACAGCTTAACGCTAACAACTTCAAGTTATTAATAAAAATAAAATTATTAGTTCCTCGTTATGTGCAGGCCGTCCATTATGGCGCCATGCGACTGCAAACCATCATCGTCCCAGGCTGGAAAAACTCTGCGCCTTCTCACTGGCAAAGTGAGTGGGAAACCCTGATGCCGCGTGCGATTCGCGTCGAACAGCGTAACTGGGAAGAACCAGACCCCCATGAATGGGTCGCCACGCTGGCAGCAACTATAGCTGCTGCCAGCCGCCCCACACTGCTTATCGCCCACAGCTTGGGCTGCATTGCCGTAAGCCGCCTTCCTGCGCCCATTCGTGAAAAAGTGGCTGGTGCCTTGCTGGTTGCCCCAGCCGATATCGAGCGTCCCGACACGGCTCCCTGCTTACGCAGTTTCAAATCAATTCCTATGCAGAGCTTACCTTTCCAGAGCGTGGTGGTTGCCAGCACCAATGACCCCTGCTGTTCACTGGGACGTGCCAAGCTCTTCGCCCAAGCCTGGGGCAGCCGCTTTGAAGAAATCGAAAACGCAGGCCATATCAACGCTGAATCCGGCTATGGCCAGTGGCCCGAAGGGCTGAAGATTCTCGCGGCTTTGCGCAGACGAGCCCACTGGCGCGTGCCGATAGCCTCCCAGCGCACTCCGCCCCTGTTGGCGACATGCCAACCCCCTGCCAACTCCGGCATCTCAAAGCCTCCGCCATGGCAAGGCTAGCAGTTGGCGACTAAGATCGGATCAGAACTGATCGCTATGCAAAGCGAGTACGCTGGCGCCCCCCTCCAGGATGGAGGTGCGTAAACCGTGTACCCGGGGCAAAAGATGCTCGCAGTAGAACCTTGCACTCGCCAACTTGCCCGCATAGAAGGGATCCACATCACCGGCCAGTATTTTCTTCCTGCACACGACGGCGGCACGCGCCATTTGCCATGCGCCGTGCACCAGTCCCGCCAACATCAGATAAGGCACACTGCCCGCAAATACGCCGCGGACATCGTCCCGGTAATGGGCGAGAATGAAGTGCAAGACCTCTTCGTAGGCGTCGATCGCCAATGCTAATTGACGGCTGATAGCCGCCAAATCGATATCATCGGTTTTCAGCTCATCAAGCGTGCCGCGCATATGCGCGATGATCGCGCTTACCGTCGCTCCGCCATCGCGCACGGTTTTTCGGCCGATCAGATCATTCGCCTGGATCGCCGTAGTGCCCTCATAAATAGCCAGGATGCGGGCGTCCCTGTAGTGCTGGGCTGCGCCGGTTTCTTCAATATAGCCCATGCCCCCATGCACTTGTATGCCCAGGGACGTTACCTCAATCGACATCTCGGTCGAAAACCCCTTGATGATCGGCACCATGTATTCGTAAAAGGCCTGATTGCGTTTACGCACCTCGGCGTCGGGATGCAAGTGCGCAAAATCGTAGGCCCCCGCCGCCACATAGGCGACCGCTCTCGCTGCCTCGGTCAGGGTACGCATGGTCATCAGCATGCGCCGCACATCGGGATGCTCGATAATGGCTACCGCTGCGCTAGAGCCCTCTACCGCCCTGCTTTGCACGCGGTCGCGCGCATAGCTTCGCGCCTGCTGATAAGCACGCTCGGACAAGGCTATACCCTGTATGCCGACGGCGAACCTGGCGGCGTTCATCATGACAAACATCGTTTCCAGGCCACGGTTGGCCGTACCAACCAGATAGCCGATGGCGCCTTCGCCCACCTCGCCTTTGCCCTCGCCATAAACCAGCATGGCGGTGGGGCTGGCCTTGATTCCCAGCTTGTGCTCGATTGACGCGCACCAAACGTCGTTGCGCTGCCCCAGCGACCCATCCTCGTTGACAAGCACCTTGGGCACCAGGAACAGCGAGATACCCTTGATACCTTCCGGGGCATCGGGCAAGCGCGCGAGCACCATATGCACGATGTTCTGTGCCATGTCATGCTCGCCGTAGGTGATGAAAATTTTCTGACCGAACAGACGGTAGCTGCCATCAAGCTGTGGCAGGGCGCGAGTGCTGACCTGAGACAAATCAGAACCGGCCTGAGGCTCGGTAAGGTTCATGGTTCCGGTCCAGGAACCAGCGATCATGTTCGGGATGTAACGGCGCTTCTGCTCGTCGGAACCCGCAGTCAGCAGTACTTCGATCGCGCCATCAGTGAGCAATGGACACAAGGCAAACGACAAACCGGCTGCATTCAGGTTTTCGACACAAGGCGTCGCCACCAATTTAGGTAATCCCTGGCCCCCGAACTCGGTGGGGTGCTGCAAGCCCTGCCACCCCCCTTCCACGAAACTACGAAATGCTTCCTTGAAACCCGGTGTCGTCGTTACTACGCCCTCTTTAAGCGTAGCGGGTTCAAGATCGCCAACGCGGTTCAGCGGCGCAATGACATCCTCGAGCAGACGTGCATTTTCCGCCAAGATCGCATCGACGATTTCAACTTCGGCTTCTTCGCCGCCGGGCAATTGGCGAACCTTGTCCAGACCGGCCAATTCGTGCAAGACAAACTGAATATCCCGCAGTGGGGCAAGATAAGACATGCAAACCTCTTGCTGGCGACAAACGAAATCAAAGAGCGTTGACGAGCTCCGGAACAGCAACAAACAAATCGGCGACCAATCCGTAATCGGCCACGCCAAAAATCGGAGCCTCGGCGTCCTTGTTGATTGCTACGATCACTTTGGAGTCTTTCATGCCCGCCAAATGTTGGATGGCCCCCGAGATTCCCACTGCCACATACAATTGCGGGGCGACGATCTTCCCGGTTTGTCCGACCTGCCAGTCGTTGGGCGCGTAGCCGGCATCAACCGCCGCCCGCGAAGCGCCCATGGCTGCACCGAGCTTGTCGGCCAAAGGTTCGAGCAGCTTGAAGTTCTCTGCGTTGCCCATGCCTCGTCCGCCTGACACTACCGCCTTGGCTGCAGTCAGCTCAGGGCGATCGCTCTTGGCCACTTCACGCCCGACGAAAGTCGACTTTCCGCTATCGTCCACAACTGCAAGAGCCTCTATTGAGGCCGAGCCACCTGTTGAGGCAACGCCGTCAAAGGCCGTCGTACGCACCGTGATGATCTTGATCGCATCGGCCGACTGCACCGTGGCGATAGCATTGCCGGCATAGATGGGCCGCTGGAAAACATCGGCTGACTCGACGGCGATGATGTCGGAAATTTGCGCGACATCAAGCGTAGCTGCAACGCGCGGTGCGATATTCTTGCCGGACGCAGTGGCCGGGAACAAGATATGAGTGTATTGGCTAGCAACGGCAAGCACTTGCGCAGCCACGTTTTCAGCCAAGCCCTGTTCCAATTGGGGGGCATCCGCCACCAGCACCTTGGCTACGCCGCTTACTTGCGAAGCTGCTTGGGCCACGCTGTCGACGCCTGCACCCGCCACCAAAATATGAATATCGGCGCCAAGCTTTGCTGCCGCGCTGACAGCGTTCAGGGTCGCGGGACGCAGCGTTGCGTTGTCATGTTCTGCAATAACGAGCGTTGTCATCTCAAACTACCTTGGCTTCGTTCTTCAATTTGTCTACCAGCGTCGCGACGTCTGGAACCACGATACCGGCCTTGCGCGCAGGCGGCTCGGACACTTTCAGGGTTTTCAAACGCGGGGTCACGTCAACGCCGAGGTCTTCAGGCTTGACCGTTTCCAGCGTTTTTTTCTTCGCCTTCATGATATTGGGCAAGGTGACGTAGCGCGGTTCATTCAGACGCAAATCGGTCGTCACGATTGCCGGCAAGGACAAAGACAGGGTTTCCAGTCCACCATCGACTTCGCGTGTCACGATAGCTTTGCCATCGGAAATTTCGAGTTTGCTGGCAAAAGTAGCCTGAGGCCAACCCAGCAAGGCCGCCAGCATCTGTCCGGTCTGATTCGAGTCGTCGTCGATGGCCTGCTTGCCCAGCACGATCAGTTGCGGCTGCTCTTTGTCGGCCAAGGCCTTGAGCAATTTGGCTACTGCCAGCGGTTGCAATTCTGCAGTACTTTCCACCAGAACCGCGCGATCGGCGCCGATGGCCATGGCGGTACGCAGGGTTTCCTGGCACTGCGTCACGCCGCACGACACCGCCACGACCTCGGTCGCAACACCCTTTTCTTTCAAACGGGTGGCTTCCTCGATAGCGATTTCGTCGAACGGATTCATCGACATTTTTACGTTGGCGATGTCTACGCCGGTCTGATCCGACTTGACTCGGACCTTCACGTTGTAGTCAACCACGCGTTTGACTGGTACCAACACCTTCATGTAAGCAACCTCGTTATAAGTAGAGACCAGCATGGCCCAGCATGGACCATGCGACATCGTGAATAAACTTGATTATAAGTAATCGTCTACCTTCTTCCCCCAGGAAGAATACGGGTAAATACGGACTCCTTCCCTCAAATACCCGCCAACTGACGTATATGTGACAATACGCTGCGCCCCAGCGCGGACAAGTTGTATCCCCCCTCCAGGCAACTGACGATCGGCGCACCATGTCGACGGCCCACGTCAAGCAATGCCGAAGTGATCCAAGCAAAATCGGCCTCGACCAAACCCATGCGACCCAGGTCGTCTTCCCGGTGCGCATCAAAACCCGCCGACACCATGATCAATTGTGGGCGGTAAGCGTCCAGCCGCGGCAGCCATTTTTCCGACACCAGCTTTCGGACCACGCTACCGTCGCTATAGGCAGGCAAAGGCTCATTAAAAATGTTGGCAGCCGTGGCTTCCGTCCCGCTAAACGGGTAGAAAGGGTGTTGGAAAAAACCGCACATCAACACCCGGTCATCACCCGCCAGCGCCTCTACGGTGCCGTTGCCATGGTGCACGTCAAAATCTATCACTGCTACGCGCGACAGGCCATGTACGTCCAAGGCATGACGCGCGGCAATCGCTACATTGTTCAGCAAGCAAAAACCCATCCCACGATCAGGACAAGCGTGATGGCCGGGCGGGCGGACAGCGCAAAATGCGCTCTCCGCCTCACCAGCCAACACCGCATCGACCGCAGCTACCGCGGCCCCCGCCGCATGCAGGGCCGCCGTATAGCTGTGCTGATTCAGAAAAGTGTCAGGGTCGACTTCCACATAAGCAGCACCCGGTACTTGCCTGGCCAGGAACTCCAAATAAGCTTGGGTATGTACCCGCGCCAGCGCCTCGAACGATGCGGCCGGTGCCTCGCGCCCCTCAAGATGAGGCGCAAGGCCCGAAGCCAGCAATTGGTCTGAGATCGCGTCCAGGCGCAGCGGCGACTCAGGATGTTCATTTCCCATCTCGTGAAGCCGGCACGCAGGGTGCGTAAAGTAAAGCATAGCCATACCTTCATTATGCCCCTGACTTGCATCGGCGATGAACAGTAGGCAGCATCTGCCTTGTCGGTATCGCCAACCTGGACCTCTACGCGTGAAACATCTTCTTCGTTCCAGCCTGCCCAACATCCTTTCCCTACGCCGTGCCGCCCTCGGCATAGCCGCCGCATCGCTCTGGGGCTGTGCAGCGACGGGCAGTCCTCCTGCCGGGTCAGGGATGCAAAATGCCCCCGCCCAAGCTGCGGTCAACACACCTCCGCCTCCATCGCTGCCCGTCCCCCAAGCGACGGTGCCCGAGCCGGCACCCAAAGTCCTGGCGCCGCTACCGGGCGAAGCCAACGCCAAGGCAAGCTTTGTTTCGGAAATGTCGACCCGTGGGCTGGATCCGTCGATGGTCGCAGCGGTCCTGCAAAACGCAAAATTCTCGGAAACCGTGGCGCGTCTGGTGCTGCCTCCCTCATCGCCTTCCGTGCGCAGCTGGCCCCGCTACCGCGAGCGCTTCGTCGAACAACGGCGCATTAAAGAGGGCCTGGCCTTCAAAGCCACCCATGCCGATAGCCTGTCGCGAACGGAAGTCCGCTATGGCGTGCCAGCCTCCGTTATCGTGGCCATCATAGGAGTCGAAACATTCTATGGCCGGGTAACAGGGAACTTCCGCATCGTTGACGCCTTGTCCACGCTCGCCTTCGACTACCCGGTTCAAGCGCGATCAGACCGAAGCGCCTTCTTTCGCGAGCAACTGGCTCAGTTCCTCATTTGGTGCAAAGAAAGCGGGGTTGACCCATTAACGATAAAAGGCTCGTATGCGGGCGCGATCGGCCTGCCCCAATTCATGCCTGGAAGTATCCGCAGTTTTGCCGTCGATGGCGATGGAGATGGAAAGATTGATCTTCGGCTTAGCCCCGAAGACGCTATCGCCTCGGTCGCAAACTTCTTGGTCGAGCATGGCTGGCAGAGGGATCAGCCCATATTTCTGCCATTGCAGTTGCCTGCGGACCCAGCTTCATTGGTAGACGGTGGACTCAAGCCCACACTGAGCTGGGTACAACTGGAGGCTGCTGGTGCACGAGCGCCCCGCCTGCCCGATAGCTCAGACGTCTGGAAAAGCTGGCCACTGGCGGTAGTTGATTTATTCGATGGCGCCACCGGCACCACCGAATACCGCACAGCGGCACCTAACTTTTTCGCCCTGACCCAATACAACCGCAGCTACTTCTATGCCACCGCGGTTACCGACCTGGCGGTGGAGCTGGAAAGACAAGATCGGGTGGCCAAACGTTCAGTTAAAAACGCCCGTCGATAGATAACGGTCGCCACGATCGCACACGATAAATACGATAGTGGCGTTACTGACGGTTTCCGCAACTTGCAGTGCCGCCACCAAAGCCCCCGCCGAGGAAATTCCACCGAAAATACCTTCTTCGGCGGCCAGGCGGCGGGCCATACTTTCAGCATCGGCCTGAGACACATATTTCAACTGATCGACAGCGCTGGCATCATAGATTTTCGGCAAATAGGCTTCCGGCCATTTGCGAATACCCGCGATCTGCGAACCTTCCGTAGGCTGCGCACCCACCACCTGAATCGCCGGATTGCGAGACTTCAGGTAGGACGAGACACCCATGATGGTGCCAGTGGTGCCCATGGCGCTTACGAAGTGCGTGACGCCACCTTCGGTGTCACGCCAGATTTCCGGGCCTGTCGTTTCCTGGTGCGCTCGTGGATTGTCCCGATTCGCGAACTGGTCTAGCACGGTGCCTTTGCCTTCAGCCTGCATTTTGAGAGCCAGATCGCGGGCATATTCCATTCCGCCCTGTGCTGCGGGAGTCAGGATCAGCTCAGCGCCATAGGCTGACATCGCAGCGCGGCGCTCCAGCGAGAGGTTATCCGGCATGATCAGAACCATGCGATAGCCGCGCAGGGCCGCCACCAGCGCCAAGCCGATACCGGTGTTACCGCTGGTCGCTTCGATCAGAACATCGCCCGGCTTGATATCTCCGCGCTCTTCAGCGTGCACGATCATCGAAAGTGCAGCCCTGTCCTTGACAGAACCCCCTGGGTTATTGCCTTCCAATTTGCCCAGGATGACATTGCCGCGCTGTGCGTTCAGGGCGCCAGGAATACGCTGCAACCGCACCAGCGGCGTATTGCCGATAGTATGCTCAAGAGTAGGATAGGTTTTCATGCGCCTAATCATAATCCAGGCCGGTTTTTCAGTTTGCCTTGCCCTTACTGCGGCCAGGAGTATTTATGATGACATTCGGGCTTTCCGCCGCTCTGCGCCCCAGACTCAGGCCCGCGGCACGTAAGCTTTTCAGCCGCTTTTCACCCAGTCCTCGCACCCGCTCTCCCAGGTCTTCATACGAAGAGAACAAACCGCCCTGCTGCCTTTCTTTCACGATCAAGGCAGCGGTTTTAGGGCCTATTCCCCGCACAGCCTCGAGCTGACTTGAGCTCGCGCTATTGACGTCAACAGCGTGGCACACCCCCACCGCCCCCAAACCTAAACCCGCCATGAAGGCAAGATGCCTGAGACGGCGGCGGGCGCCGCGCAATCGGGAAGGGGTGGACGCAGGCGCCGCACGCTTGGGATCAAGGAAGGGGTTCATCAAGGGCTCCGAAAAAAGCTAGTGGCGTGCACCTTTGCCCGCCATGCTTAAGCTTGATATCGAAACGCCCTAGAAGAAAGGCGCCGGACACGATCGTGTCCTAGCGTAGTACTGCGTACTTAGCGGCTTAGCCAGCCCGCAACTCGCGAATGTACTCACACACCCCCGTCTGCACGTCACGCAGCGGTGCCGAAAAGCCTGCCGCTCGCAACTGGGCGGTGTCGGCTTGCGTATAACTCTGATATCGCCCTTTCAAGTCATCAGGAAACGATATGTAGCGGATCAGGCCACGAGCTACCAGGTCAGCCAGCGGCAAAGCCGCTTCGCCTTGCTCGGCGCGCAAGGTATTGACCACGGCCACGGCCACATCATTGAAGGGCTGTGCTCGACCCGTACCGCAATTGAACACGCCTGACTGGCGGGGTTGATCCAGAAAGTGCAGATTGACCGCTACCACGTCATGCACTGAGATGAAATCGCGCTGCTGACCACCATCGACATAGCCGTCCCAGCCGCCAAACAAACGCACATGCCCCTCGCTGAGGAACTGGTTCATATTGTGAAACGCAACCGAGGCCATTCGACCCTTGTGCTGCTCGCGCGGACCGTACACGTTGAAATAGCGCAGACCAATCACAGGTGCCGTCAGCGTTTGCAAACGCCGCCGCAAGACCTGATCAAACAGGAACTTCGAATATCCATACACATTGAGGGGCTTCTCGTTGCTCAAGTCTTCCGTATAAACGGGACCCGCGCCATACACTGCGGCCGACGAGGCATACAAGAAGGGAATGCGAGCGCGCTGCGCGTACTCGAACAACTCCAAGGTAACCTGGTAGTTGTTGTCCATCATGTACTGCCCGTTGCGCTCGGTGGTGTCCGAACACGCCCCCTGGTGCAGTATCGCGCTCACGGGGGGCAAAGTGCCTTCCCGCACCCGCTTGCGAAACTCATGCTTGTCTTGGTAATCAGCAATCTGGCAATCCACCAGATTGACGAATTTGTCACCCTCAAGCAGGTCGTCGACAGCGATGATGTCCTGCACCCCTCGCTGGTTCAAGCCCTTGACCAGATTGCTGCCGATAAAACCGGCAGCGCCAGTAACGATGATCATGGCAAATTCCTTTTCTTCAGGCAGCGTATGCCGCACTTAACTCGGCCGGGGTAACAATGGAAGTACCCAGCTTGCCCACGACGATACTGCCGGCCAGATTGGCCCAGCGCATGGATTCGTGCAGGTCGGCGCCTGTTGCTCGCATGACGGCAAGCGTGGCGATAACCGTGTCGCCGGCTCCCGATACGTCGAAAACCTCACGCGCCTGGGCATCCACGTGATCACGGCCTTCGGCCGTATACAGTGTCATTCCCAGTTCCGAACGGGTTATCAGCAAGGCGTCCAGGCCCAAGGCATCTCGCAGATGCTGGGCGCGTTCCGCCAATTGGTCTTCATCCCGCCAGCGCCCCACCGCTTCACGCATTTCAGATTGGTTGGGCGTCATCATCGTCGCTCCCCGGTAGCGACTGTAATCATCGCCTTTGGGGTCGACCAGCACGACACAAGCCTTGGCTCTGGCCAATTCGATCAGGTCTTGCACCTGATCCAGTACCCCCTTGGCGTAATCCGACAGGACAAGTACATCGTGATCGGCAAGATGCAAGGCTACTTTATTGGCCAACTCGGCCAGGGTGCCGGGTGATGGCGTCTGTTCAAAGTCCACCCGCAACAGTTGCTGCTGACGGCCCAGCACGCGCATTTTCATGGTCGTGGGAACGCTTGCGTCCACCATCAGATCCGTTGATACGCCCTCTTCGGCGCACAAGCGCTTAACCGCCGCGCCCGAATCATCGGCGCCTACCACCCCGATCAACGTCACATGAGCGCCCAGCACGGCAGCATTGCGCGCCACGTTCGCCGCACCGCCCAGGCGATCCTCGCTGCGCGAGACTCGCACCACAGGCACCGGCGCCTCGGGGGAAATACGATGCACCTCGCCAAACCAATAGCGATCCAGCATCACATCGCCAACGACCAACACTCGCGCCGCAGCACGTTGCGCCTCGGATGGCAGGGGCTGTTTGGGCAAGGGGGACGACACGGCGGCCGACAGGGAAGGAGTACTAGGCATCCAGTTCTTCCAGACGTTTAGGCGAATAGGTCTCCCAGGCGTTGCATCCTGGACATTGCCAATGGAAGCGCTGCGCTTTGAACCCACACGCGCGGCAGGCGTAGCGGTCAAGCCTCTGGGTGTGCTTGTGGATCAGGCTGCGCATCAGCGCCGCATCGTCGGCAGGCAGCCATGTAGCGGTGGCTTCGGGCTGCGCCGCCGGTGCATTCAGCGCCACTACATTTACAGCGGACTGCGGCTCTTTGTTCTTGGCTATTTGCGCTTCGAGCAGGCGATCCAGCCCCAACAAGGAGGGGTTGCGTTGCAAGGCAGCTCGCGCGTAATTCCAGGCTTGCGAGAGTCCGCGCTGTTTGCGCAAGGCTTGGAAAATGGAATTAAACAGATCCAGCGAAGGATAACGGGTGTAATGCGTTTCCAGTTGCTCCAAGCCTTCATTAGGCGTACCGCGCGCCTCATGATTGGCCAGCAGCTGGTCCGCAACCAGGCCGGCGTAGTCGGGGTGGGCCGCCAGCACAGAATCCAAATGTAGACGTTGGGCACGCAGATCGGACTCACGCAAGGCCAGATCAGCGCGCATCATCGCGATACGAACATGCGGCACAGCTTCGCTGCCCCGTTGGGCCTGGACCGATGCGTGGGTAGCGGCATCCAGCGCCGCATGGGCAGCATCCATATCGCCAGCGGCCAATGCGGCGGCGGCTTCTTCACAATGAAAGTGCACGGCCTGCGGCACTGGCTCGTCTATCAAACCTTGCAAAGCCTGCACAGACTGGATGGCACGCGGCCAATCGCGCTCGGTTTCGTGAATCCGAATCAAGGCCCGTAATGCATCCGGCGCGAAACGAGTTCCTTTCAGTTGATCGAAGGCGGCTTCCGCACGATCCAACATCCCTGCCCGCAAATAGTCCTGGGCGAGCTCATGCAAGGCCTGCTCTCTTTGCCCGGAAGGCAAGTCCGCCCTTTGCAACAGGTTCTGATGCACACGGATAGCGCGCTCGATTTCACCACGGCGGCGAAACAGACTGCCCAGGGCAAAGTGCAGTTCTATGGTTTCAGGATCGAGCTTGGCCACTTCGATGAAAGCATCAATGGCGCGATCATGCTGCTCGTTCAACAAAAAGTTGAGTCCGCGAAAATAAGAATCGGGCACGCTCCGATGTTCGGACAACATCTGCCGGATGTCGACGCGCGCCGCCACCCAGCCCAGCCCAAACAAAAGCGGTACCGCAATCAACCACCAGAGTTCAAAATCCACTTCAAGCCCTTACAACGGAGACAAGGGAATCATCACGTCCGGCGAAGGAGGCACGCTATGGACTGAGCGATCGCCGGTCGTGGAAGCCTTGACTTCATCAAGTTCACGCCGCAAGGCGGCAGCCTCTCGGCGCCGGCGAAACACGCCGGGCACGGTCAATAACAAACCGAAGATGGCACCCACCACGAAGCTGCCCAACATGACGACAATCAGCGGCACTTCGCTGATAAGGTGATTGGCAAAGAAATAGACGTTCACCCGGTCCGTATTCTTGAGCGCGAATAACAAGACCACAACAAATACGAGCAGCCGTAGCGCCCAAACGAGATATCGCATATCGACACTCCAGGTGTTTGAGGAATGACACGATTGTAAGCCTGCCTGAGCCCATTTCCGGGTGCCATTGAAAAACCCCGTCAGCTTTTACAAGCTGGCGGGGTTTTTCAATGGCGAGGAAAGCCCATTCCCAAGCCGGTGCCCCTTATCAAGGAGGCGGTGCGTGGCGGACTGGCCAAGCCAGAACCACGACACCTAGGCTTAAGCCTGGAAAAGGGCTTTCTTCTTACCGACCATCAGTCTTAGCCTTCAGTTGCCTGAAGGTTCAGCCGTTGACGCATCCACACGTTCCCGAAGCTCCTTGCCCGCCTTGAAGTGCGGTACCCGTTTCTCGGGCACCAGCACTCTTTCGCCAGACTTGGGGTTGCGTCCGATACGTGGCGGCCGCTTCGACAAGGAAAAACTGCCGAAACCGCGGATTTCGATGCGCTGCCCCTCAGAAAGAGACTGCGTCATCGCATCCAGGATGGTTTTGACCGCGTAATCGGCGTCTTTGGCCACCAACTGGGGATAGCGGGTGGCCAGACGGGCGATCAACTCGGATTTCGTCATGGAATTCATGCCAGGGCGAGCCGAAATGATCACTGACGGTCAGTTAGCCATCTCAGCCGTTCTCGCGTTCGTTGAGCTTGGCCTTGAGCAAAGCGCCCAGGTTGGTCGTGCCCGACGAAGCGCTGGCATCAGACATGCGCTGGATGGCATCCGCCGTTTCCGCACTGTCCTTGGCCTTGATCGACAACTGGATGGAACGCGTCTTGCGATCGACGTTAAGAATCATGGCGTCAAGATTGTCGCCCACCTTGACGATGGTGGAAGCATCTTCCACACGGCCTGAGGACATTTCGGAGGAACGCAGGTAGCCTTCGACGTCAACCGACAGCGTAACCACAGCACCCTTGGGTTCGACCGACTTGACGATACCCGGTACCACTGCACCCTTGTCGTGGGTAGCCACGAAGTTGGTGAAGGGATCGCCTTCCAACTGCTTGATGCCGAGCGAGATGCGTTCCTTGTCGGTGTCGATACCCAACACCACCGCTTCCACTTCGTCGCCCTTCTTGAAGTTGCGCACGGCGTCTTCGCCGGACTCGCTCCAGGACAGATCGGAAAGGTGCACCAGGCCATCGATGCCGCCAGGCAGACCGACGAACACGCCGAAGTCGGTAATCGACTTGATGGCGCCGCGGACCTTGTCGCCACGCTTGTGGTTGATGGAGAACTCTTCCCACGGGTTGGCGCGGCACTGCTTCATGCCCAGCGAGATACGGCGACGGTCTTCGTCGATTTCGAGAACCATGACTTCGACTTCGTCGCCCAAGGTGACAACCTTCTTGGGATCGACGTTCTTGTTGGTCCAGTCCATTTCGGAAACGTGCACCAGGCCTTCGATACCCGCTTCGACTTCAACGAATGCACCGTAGTCGGTAAGGTTGGTAACCTTGCCGAACAGGCGGGTGCTTTGCGGATAACGACGGGCCAGGCCCACCCAGGGGTCTTCGCCCAACTGCTTGACACCCAGCGAAACGCGATTTTTTTCCTGGTCGAACTTGAGAACCTTGGCTTGAATTTCCTGGCCAACGGTAAGCACTTCCGACGGGTGGCGCACACGACGCCATGCCAGGTCGGTGATGTGCAAGAGGCCATCGATACCGCCGAGGTCGACAAACGCGCCGTAGTCGGTGATGTTTTTGACGATACCGTTGACGATAGCGCCTTCGTGCAGCGTTTCCAGCAGCTTCTGGCGCTCTTCGCCCATATTGGCTTCGAGCACGGCGCGACGCGACAACACGACGTTGTTACGCTTGCGGTCGAGCTTGATGACGCGGAACTCGAGGGTCTTGCCTTCGTACGGGGTGGTGTCCTTGACGGGACGCAGGTCAACCAGCGAACCCGGCAGGAAAGCACGGATTGCATTGGTCATGACGGTCAGGCCGCCCTTGACCTTGCCGGTGATGGTGCCGGTAACCAGATCGCCGGACTCGAGGGCTTGTTCCAACTGCAGCCAGGCCGCGAGGCGCTTGGCGCGGTCGCGCGACAGCACGGTGTCGCCATAGCCGTTTTCAAGGGCATCGATAGCGACCGAGACGAAATCGCCTTCGGTGACTTCGAGTTCGCCCTTGTCGTTCAGGAATTCTTCGAGGGGAATCAGCGCCTCGGACTTCAAACCAGCATTGACCACGACAAAATTATGGTCGATGCGCACCACTTCAGCAGTGATGACTTCGCCAGACTTCATTTCCTGGCGTTTGATACTTTCTTCGAACATCGCGGCAAAGCTTTCTTCGCCAGCAGGGATTTGGGAAACCGAAGACATTGTTTGTGTTACCGGGTTACGCACTTCTTGGGGGCGGACGAGAAATTCGACCTGAAACCACACCAATCGGTGGAGTGAAACAACCTCATTGCTGAGGACCATGAACTCTTGCGGTGATGGGCACAATCGGGAATACAGCCCCGGCCAGGCCCGGTGCGGACTCAGGCGCCTTGCGAGCGCTCGTTCCACCAGACCATGACTTGCCCTACGGTTTCGTCAATACTCAATTCAGACGAATCCAATACAAGCGCATCACTTGCCGCGACAAGCGGAGCATTAGCCCGCTGCATATCGCGCGCGTCACGCGCTTCCAAATCACGCAAAAGGGTTAAGAGGTTAGCCGAAAAACCCTTTTCGATCAACTGCTTATAGCGTCTCTCGGCCCTCGCCTGCGCACTTGCAACCAAGAAAACCTTAAGACTGGCATCTGGAAAAACAACAGTCCCCATATCGCGACCATCGGCGACCAATCCGGGAGCCTTTCGAAAAGCCCTCTGACGTGCCAGCAGAGCCTCGCGTACAGGGGCCAGTGCGGCCACTTTGGAAGCCAGATTGCCCACCGTTTCCTGGCGAATGTCTTCACTTACGTTCGCGCCTTCCAGGTAGACACCATCAGCATCGAAGCTGACCTCAAGCGAGAGCGCCGCCGCCGCGGCCCCGGCAACATCTTCCGCCCCGATGGCACGCCGCAGGCAAGCCAGGGCGGTCAAGCGATAAAGCGCGCCGCTATCCAACATATGCCACCCCAGGTTCTGGGCGATTCGTGCAGCTATGGTGCCCTTGCCCGATGCAGTGGGGCCATCGATGGCAATAACAGGTACTAGTGGGGCATTCATCGTTTAATAAAACCTATTGGATCCATCAGATCGATTTCGATGGGCATCGCCCGTGCATCAACAAACGGGAAAAACTCAGCTACTAACTAAAAACACCTGCGCATGGACAGCAGACAATCGGCCTGGCGTCGCGGACGGCATATCGCGCCGCCACAGTACATTTTCGCCAGCTCCGGCCATCGACGGGCGGCTTCGCACTCGCCTTATCCAGCGGCGGCCACATCAGCGGGGCGATCTTTCGGCAAGATCAACGAAAACACCGCCGCGTTCGCAAACAGATAGTTCAGGCCTCGACCAAGCCCGCATAAACATCGAAGTAAGTGGGGAAGGTCTTGCTGACACAGCCGGGGTCAAGAATCCGTACCCCCACTCCGCCAAATGCAGCCAGCGAAAAACACATGGCCATACGATGATCGTCCCAGGTGCCGATTTCGGCAGCGTGCCAAACCGCTGGAGGCGTAACCGTGAGGCTGTCCGCGGTAGCGGCCACGCTAGCGCCCAGCTTGGCCAATTCGGTCTGCATGGCGTGAATACGGTCGGTTTCTTTGACGCGCCAGCTTCCGATATTGCGCAAATGGCAAGGGCCGTCGGCATACAGAGCCAACACGGCCGCAGTCATCGCCGCATCGGGGATCAGATTGAAATCAGCATCGAATGCTTTCAAACGCCCACCTGCAGCCACCTGAACCCCTGAGGTTTCTATCCAGTCTGGGCCGCTTTCCACCTTGGCGCCCATAGCCCGCAGCGTTTCGGCAAAAGCAATATCGCCTTGAATACTGTCTCGGCCTACCCCGGTCACACGCACCGGACCACCGCCAATAGCGCCAAGCGCCAAAAAGTAAGAAGCCGAGGACGCGTCCCCCTCAATCGGCATCTTGCCCGGCGAGCTATAGTTCGCGTGAGCCGGAACGACAAACCTCTGCCAACCTTCGCGCTCCACCACTACGCCGAAGCGAGCCATCAGGTTCAGCGTCATCTCGACATAGGGCTTGGAAATCAGTTCACCCTCGACCTCGATGATGAAATCGCTTTGGGCCGCGGCGGTAGCAAGCGGCGCAGCCAACAGCATGGCGGTAAGAAACTGGCTGGATACGGAGCCATTTACCCGTACCGGCTTGCGCAGCTTGATTTCACCCCAGCCCAAGGCGAGAGGCGGATACCCCTCTTTGCCCTGGTAAGCAATCGTGGCGCCCAGCATTCGCAAAGCGTCGACCAGATCACCTATGGGCCGCTCATGCATGCGGGGCACACCACTCAACACGTAGTGCCCGCCCATCATGGCTAGAGCCGCGGTCAAGGGACGGATGGCGGTTCCCGCATTTCCCATGAACAGCTCGGCGCGGCCAACCGGAAAATGCCTGACCCCGGTTACCAGAACCTCGTCTTCGGCAGCGCCCTTTTCTATCTTGACTCCCAACTGGCGTAGGGCGCCTAGCATCACTCGCGTATCGTCGGAGTCAAGCAAACCCGACAGGTGAGTCGTGCCCTGAGCCAAGGCAGAGAGCAGCAACACCCGATTGGATATGCTTTTGGAACCCGGCAGGGCCAGTTGCCCGCGCGCCGTGGCAACCGGAGCAAGATCAAGATAAGGGGGTGAGAAAACGGTATTCGACATGTTTAATTCTATTCCGGGGTATCGACAGCAGCCGCAGCGCCCTCGTCCCAACCGCGACGAGCATGCGACACGGACTGCAGCATTGACTCAAGACCGGCGGCGTCGCCACTGCGCACGGCATGCTCCAAAGCGTCGAGCATGCCTCGAACCGCAGCGGTCTCGCCCAGGATTGCATCCCGGTTCGCCAGAAAAATATCGCGCCACATATCGGGTGAGCCGCCCGCAATGCGAGTAAAGTCGCGAAACCCGCTGCCCGCGATTTCCAAGCGTAAGGCCGCGTTGGGCGCCGCGGCCACCTGCGCCATATAGGCAAACGCCAACAAATGCGGAACATGGCTTACCGACGCCAATACCGTATCGTGAGTAGCGGCATCCATGCTGCGTACCCGGGCACCGCACAATGCCCAGGCCCGATGCACGAACTCGATATCGACGCTACGATTTTCATCGATAGGCGTAAGAATTACGGTGCGAGCAGCATACAAGTCCGGTTGTGCCGCGTCGGGACCATTCTGCTCACTTCCGGCAATCGGGTGGCCAGGAACGAATTGAGCGATACGCTCGCCCAGGGCTACACGCGCGGCCGCGATCACATCCTGTTTGGTGCTGCCGGCATCCGTCACGACCGTGCGCGCCCCCAGATGTGGTGCGAGCGCCTCAAGCGTTGCACGCGTCGCTCCCACCGGCACCGCGATCATGATCAGATCGGCTTGGGCGGCCGCTTCTTGCAGCGACACGGCACGGTCGATCAAACCCAATTCGCGGGCGCGCTCGAGCGACCGCGTCTGACGCCCTACCCCGAGAACCTCGCCCACCTGCCCGGCCTGGCGCAGCGCGGCAGCAAATGAGCCACCAATCAACCCCACGCCAATCACGGCAAGAACCGGGATCCACGGCTTGTTTGGTATTCCCGCAGCCATCATGGTCATCCGTACTTTTTAGGGAGCTACCGGGTATGAACCCAAAACCTTGAAGAAAGCCACTCGCGCGTGCAGCGCCGCCAGCGCCTTGGCAACTTTGGCATCTTGGCAATGGCCTTCAATATCAACGTAGAAGTAGTATTCCCACTGTCCGGTCCGGGCTGGCCTGGATTCAAAACGCGTCATTGACACGCCGTTCTCGGCCATGGGCGCCAACATCTGGTAGACCGCGCCTGCTTGATTGGGCACTGCGAGAATGAGACTGGTCTTGTCCCTGCCTGAAGGAGCGGTCTCCAGATGCCCGATCGCCAAAAAGCGCGTGCGATTATGAGGATCGTCCTGAATACCCGCTGCCACGATCTTCAAGCCCCATCGCTCGGCAGCCTGTTCGCTGGCAATCGCAGCCACGTTCTGGTTTTCAGATGCCATGCGGGCCGCTTCTGCATTGCTGGCAACCGATTCCCGCACCAACTCCGGATGGTGGTCGGACAACCAGCCCTGACATTGAGCCAGCGATTGCGGATGCGAGCGAATCACATCCACCCCTTCAAGCGTGCCGGTCTGGGTCATCAGACACTGCACGACCGGTACCGACCGCTCGCCCAGCACCTTCACCGGCGAAGTCAATAGCAGATCCAGCGTACGATTGACCGCGCCTTCATTGGAGTTCTCAAGCGGCACAATTCCGAAATCGGCGCGCTTGGCTTCCACTGAACGAAAAACCTCATCGATCGTGCCGCAAGACTCGCCTTCGACCGCGTGACCGAAATGGGCCAGCACCGCCATTTCCGAATATGTGCCTTGCGGCCCCAGATAAGCCACGCGCGCGGGCTGTTCCAGCGCACGGCAGGCTGACATGATTTCAGTCCAGATTGCCGCCAAAGCCGTGGGCGGCAAAGGCCCTTGACTCAAATCCTGCAGACGGCGGATCACTTGCGCCTCGCGCTCGGGGCGAAACACAGGCCCATTCACATGATGCTTGACCTCGCCTACCTGCAGCGCGGTGCGAGCCCGCTCACTCAATAACTCGAGCACCGCGGCATCAATGGAATCAATGCGCTCGCGCAAAGGCAAAAGTTTTTTCTGCAAATCTTCATCCATGGCTGCGCTCAAACCCTTTCATGAACTCGACCAGGGCTTGCACCCCTTCCAGAGGAATTGCGTTATAGATAGATGCACGCATGCCCCCTACGCTCTTGTGACCTTTGAGCTGGAGCAAACCAGCCTCGTCCGCAGCAGCCAGGAACGGCGCATTGAGCGATTCGTCATGCAACAAGAAAGGAACATTCATCCGTGAGCGCACCGACAGATGCACCGGATTGCGATAGAAGGAACTGGAGTCCAGGTAATCATACAGAAGCTGCGCTTTCTGTATGTTGACGGCTTCCATCGCGGCCAGGCCGCCCTGCTGCTTGAGCCACTTGAACACCAACCCAGCCACGTAGATGGCATAAGTAGGCGGCGTATTGAAGCGCGAATCGTTTTCAGCGACGTTGGCGTAATCGAAAGCCGACGGGCAGATGAGCAAGGCATGTCCGAGCAGGTTTTTACGCACGATGACAATCGTGAGCCCTGCCGGACCGATGTTTTTCTGTGCACCGGCATAGATCAGCCCGGCACGTGTGACATCCATCGGACGCGACAGAATATGCGAAGACGCATCAACCGACAGCACCGTATCGGGCGCGCCAAGAGCAGCCAGGTCGGGCCATTCATTGAACTCGACGCCACCTATGGTTTCATTGCTGCACAGATGGACATAGCTGGACTGTGCACGAACGTTCCACGATGCGGGTTCGGGCATGTAAGTCCACGCGGCCTGTTGCGAGGCTCCGACAAGCGCAGGCGCTTCGCTGCTGGCCGCCACAGCGATATCTCCGTAGCGGCGAGCTTCCTTCTGCGACTTGACTGACCACGAACCACTCAGAACATAGTCAGCCGCATGGGCTTCGCGCCGCCCGATCAAATTCATCGGGACGAAGGCATTCTCGCCCAAGCCCCCACCCTGCACGAACAGGGCGGCGTAATCGTCGGGAATTGCGAGCAACTCGCGTAGATCCGCCTCTGCTTCGTCGCAGATTTGCCCGAAATGCTTGCCCCGATGGCTCATTTCCATCACGGACATGCCACTACCATGCCAATCCAGCATTTCCGCCGCCGCTTGCTGCAGAACGGCTTCGGGCAAGGCCGCCGGACCGGCGGAAAAATTGTACGGTCGCTTCATCGATACTCGCGCTTATTCGACATCACTGGAAGGTGCTGCGTCGTCCGGCGCGACATCGGTCTCGCCAGCCATATCCGGGGCTTCACCATCGAGCTCCTCAATGTCGAGTTCCTCGCTATCGGTTTCCACCACTCGCTGCACGCCTGACAAATGCGTTCCCTCATCGACGTTGATCAAGGTAACGCCCTGGGTCGCACGCCCCATCTCGCGGATTTCGCTGACCCGGGTACGCACCAGAACACCACCGGTAGTGATCAACATGATCTCGTCCGTGGCATCAACCAACACTGCCCCCACGACCTTGCCGTTGCGCTCTGAAGTCTGGATCGCGATCATGCCCTTCGTTCCCCGTCCATGGCGTGTGTATTCGCCGATCGGGGTACGTTTGCCATAACCATTTTCAGTTGCCGTCAACACGCTCTGGCTTTCATTCTCAGCTACCAGCATGGCAATAACCGTGTGCGACTCATCCAACATCATGCCGCGCACGCCGCGCGCGGTGCGGCCCATGGGCCTGACGTCGTTTTCGTCGAAACGCACCGCCTTGCCAGCGTCCGAGAACAACATGACATCGTGCTCGCCGTCGGTTAGAGAAGCGCCGATCAGGTAGTCGCCTTCGTCCAGATCGACCGCAATAATCCCTGCCTTGCGGGGGTTCGAGAAGTCGGATAGAGGTGTTTTCTTGACCGTACCCTTGGCGGTAGACATGAAGACATAATGGTCTTCGCTGAACGCCTTGACCGGCAGCACCACCGTAACCTTCTCGTCTGGCGACAAGGGGAACATATTGACGATAGGCCGGCCACGTGAATTGCGGGTTCCCTGCGGGACTTCCCACACCTTCAACCAGTACACCCGGCCACGGTTGCTGAAACACAGAATGAAATCGTGCGTATTGGCAATGAAGAGCTGATCGATCCAGTCGTCTTCCTTCGTAGCCGTAGCCTGCTTGCCGCGCCCACCGCGCTTTTGCGCCCGGTATTCGGACAGCGGCTGGCTCTTGATATAGCCGCTGTGCGACAAGGTAACCACCATGTCGGTCGGCGTGATCAAGTCTTCGGTATCAAGTTCGGTCGCGTTGAACTCGATATGCGATCGGCGCGAATCCTTGGTATCGGTGCCGAACTCGGCCTTGATGGCAGACAACTCGTCACTGATGATGATGGTCACACGTGCAGGCTTGGCCAGAATATCGAGCAAATCGGCGATCGTCGCCATGACGTCCTTGTACTCACCGACGATCTTGTCCTGCTCCAAGCCGGTTAGGCGCTGCAGGCGCATGTTCAGGATTTCCTGAGCCTGCGTGTCGCTGAGTCGATACAAGCCGTCGGCCTGCATGCCGAATTCGGCAGGCAGGCTTTCGGGGCGATAGGCCTCGCGTCCACCCGGGGTTTCGGTTTCGGCCCGCGAAAGCATTTCACGCACCAAAGAGGAATCCCAGGTACGCGCCATCAGTTCCTGACGGGCAATCGGGGGGGTCGGAGCAGCCTTGATGATCGCAATGAAATCATCAATATTGGCCAAGGCCACTGCCAAACCTTCCAACACGTGGCCGCGCTCGCGCGCCTTGCGCAATTGGAATATCGTGCGCCGCGTCACTACTTCACGGCGGTGCGCCAGGAAGTACTCGACCATCTGTTTCAGGTTGAGCAGTCGCGGTTGCCCGTCGACCAGCGACACCAGGTTCATCCCGAAGGTGTCCTGAAGCTGCGTATTCTTGTAGAGATTATTGAGCACCACCTCAGGCACTTCATTGCGCTTGAGTTCGATAACAACGCGCATGCCGTCCTTATCGGATTCATCGCGAATATCGGAAATGCCCTCGACCTTCTTTTCGTTGACCAGTTCGGCAATGCGCTCAAGCAAGGAGCGCTTATTGACCTGGTAAGGGATCTCGTCAACGATGATGGCTTGCCGCCCGCCGACCTTATCGACATCTTCGAAGTGGGTCTTGGCACGCATAACCACGCGGCCGCGGCCGGTGCGATAGCCTTCGCGCACACCGGACATGCCATAAATGGTCGCCCCCGTGGGGAAGTCCGGAGCAGGAATAATTTCGATCAGCTCGTCTATCGTGCATTCCGGATTGCGCAGGCAAAACAGGCAGCCATCAACGACTTCAGACAGATTATGCGGTGGAATATTGGTCGCCATGCCCACGGCAATGCCGGAGCTGCCGTTGACCAGCAAGTTGGGCAAGCGCGACGGCAACAGCAAAGGTTCTTTTTCGCTGCCATCATAGTTAGGCCCGAAATCGACCGTTTCCTGATCGATATCGGCAAGCAACTCGTGGGCGATCTTGGCCAGACGAATTTCGGTGTACCGCATGGCCGCGGCGCTATCGCCATCGACCGAACCGAAGTTGCCCTGGCCATCGACCAGCATATAGCGCAAGGAAAACGGCTGCGCCATACGAACGATGGTGTCGTAGACGGCCTGGTCACCGTGCGGGTGGTACTTACCGATCACGTCCCCGACGATACGGGCCGACTTCTTGTACGCGCGATTCCAGTCATTATTAAGCTCATGCATCGCGAACAACACGCGGCGGTGCACGGGCTTGAGGCCGTCCCGGACGTCGGGAAGCGCGCGGCCGACGATCACGCTCATGGCGTAATCGAGATAACTGCGGCGCATCTCTTCTTCAAGAGAGATCGGTAGTGTTTCCTTGGCGAAGGAATCCATGGGCAAGCTGCATCAAGAAGTGTTATCGCACCCCGCAAAATACGGCGGGCGAAACCGGTCGAATATCGACGACTCAACACAGGCAGATCCGCAGACAAGCTCCAGATTGCTATGCATAAGCCATGCCGATCACGACTCGGGCGAAGCTTATGAGTTTAGCACTCAGCCACCAGGGAAGGCGGCTCGCCCGCGCCTGCGTGTCATTTCTCTGTGGAACCTGCCGATACCGGCGGGATTGCGGCATGACTCATGCCTACAGCCTTGCTATCGAACCGACATCAGGCCAAGGCAAGCTAAGGACGTAGCCGGGCCAAGAAACACCGGCCAGACGCTGCGCACGATCAATCTGCCTTCCCCCCTCAACGCCATTCATCCTACGCAGCAGAATCGGGCTTATGCATTACGAGTGGTGCTCATATAAACACACTGCCCCCACCAAACCCGAACGGGTCATACGCGCGGAGCGACAAACGACTGAAGACCGGCCCTGGTCTGGTATACGCACTGAATCTTTAACGCCAACACTGTCCGCTAGCTCTATCTACATAAAGGAGGCCTCCGACAAAAAGCGGCGGCGAGTGTGGTGCACATCCCCCGCACTCTATGACCCCGCTCTAAGCCTTATATACCGCGCCTTCAGAGACATTGACGTCGGCAAAACGGCAGGCAAACCAGTTGCGAAAAAGCCACAGCCAATTAAAATACCGGCCAAACATCTTCTTGAAAGGATAATGTCGCGATTATCGCAGTGGCACACCCCGTGCGATAAATGTCCTTTCTGGCACAAACCCTTACTTTATCTGCATAGCCACTCGCAAGATCAAACAGTCGCGATGCTATACTGAACTTGTATATCCATGTTGCGGCGGGGGTTCGCTGCGAGTTTTATCTCAGGCTAAGAGGAGAAACATGAACAAACGCTCCAAAGTTGGAATCTCTCTGGCTATCGCCTTCGCTGCCGTAACGGCCTCAGGCGTGGCCACCGCTCAATCAGGCAAAACGATCGACAACTGGCAAACCGCTGGTGGTCCGTTGCTGAAGAACTCCACCGGCCTGTGCTGGCGTAATGGGTTCTGGACCCCCGCAACCGCTGCTGAATCCTGCGATGGCGCTTTGGTCAAGGCTGCTGCTCCGGCACCCGCTCCGGCTCCGGCTCCGGCTGCCAAGCCTGCTCCGGCACCTGCTCCGGTACCAGTGCCTGTTAGCGAAAAAGTCACCTATTCGTCCGACGCCCTCTTCGACTTCGACAAATCTGTTGTCAAGCCTGAAGCCAAGAGCAAGCTCGATGAACTGGTTACCCAAGTTCGTGGCCTCAACCTTGAAGTCGTGATCGCTGTGGGTCATACCGACTCCATCGGTACCGATGCCTACAACCAGCGTCTGTCGGTGCGTCGTGCCGAAGCTGTCAAGGCATACTTGGTTAGCAAGGGCATCGAAGCCAACCGTGTTTACACGGAAGGCAAGGGCGAGAAGCAACCTGTTGCAGACAACAAGACTGCCGCGGGCCGCGCCAAGAACCGTCGCGTTGAAGTAGAAGTGGTTGGTACGCGCAACCGCTAAGCTCTTCCCCCAACCCGGTTATCGGCCGGGTTCTAACAGCACCTCTCCGTGCTGTTAGCTTAAAACCCCGCAGGTAATACTTACTGCGGGGTTTTTCATTTGGAGTATCCATGAACGCGACCGCCACACCACCTTCTAACCCCACACTCAACGCCGATGCTGCGGAGCTGGCGAAATTCAGCGCCTTGGCCTCTCGCTGGTGGGACCCGGAAAGCGAGTTCAAGCCCCTTCATGCCATTAACCCTTTACGCCTGGACTGGATCAGCCAAACTGCTCACGGCCTGGGCAATAAGCAGATTCTCGATGTGGGATGCGGCGGCGGCATATTGGCTGAAAGCATGGCGGCCCGCGGAGCCTTGGTAACCGGCATCGACCTTGCAGAGAAATCTCTGAAAGTGGCGCGCCTCCATAGCCTCGAAACCGGAGTCAAAGTCGACTATCGCAATATCAGCGTCGAACAAATGGCGGCTGACCAACCGGCGTCCTTCGACGTCGTTACCTGCATGGAATTGCTTGAGCACGTTCCCGATCCGGAATCAGTGATTCGTGCCTGCGCCACTTTAGTCAAACCCGGCGGACAAGTATTTTTTTCCACCCTCAATCGCAATATGAAATCCTTCGCATTTGCGATTATTGGTGCTGAATATATATTGGGCCTGGTTCCTCGCGGCACCCATAGCTACGATACATTTATTCGCCCCAGCGAATTAATAGGCTGCGCACGCAGAGCCGGTTTACAGGCAAGCTCCATAAAAGGCCTTGAATATAATCCGCTTAGCAAAAAATACAGCCTGACCGCAAATACCGGCGTCAACTACCTTGTCGCTACGGTGCGTATATGAAACCTCTGGTTCTTTTTGATTTTGACGGCACGCTGGCCGACACCGCTCCAGATCTGGCCGCGGCGGCCAATCAGCAGCGCCTGGATCGTGGACTGTCCCCCCTCCCCTATGACATGCTGCGCCCGATGGCATCACACGGTGCGCGCGGCTTATTGGGCGTGGCCTTGGGCATGACACCTGAGTCCCCCGGCTACGAAGCCGCCAAACAAAAATTTCTGGCCGACTACGAAGCCAACATTGCCGTCCATACAGTACTGTTTCCCGGCATCGCCGAACTACTGCGCCAACTAGCCGAAGATGACCAGGCCTGGGGCATCGTTACCAATAAAGCCGCACGCTTCACCACGCCCCTGCTCCAGCACCTGGAACTGGGCCACAGCGCGGTAGTCGTCTGTGGCGACACCACCGCTTACTCCAAACCGCACCCTGAACCCCTGCTGCACGCCGCACGCCAAGTCGGCGTCGACCCCGCGCGGTGCCTGTATATAGGCGATGACCTGCGAGACATCGTGGCAGGCAAAGCAGCCGGAATGAGGACCATCGCTACCGCCTACGGCTATTGCGGCGGCGACATACCCGTCGAACAATGGAACGCCGACGCGATTGCCGTCACCACTGACGATCTGCTGGCGATAATCAGCGGTATGTCATCGCGGTAAGCCTGGGCATTCCTGTAAGACTGTGCTTGAAATCCGTCTTACTGCCACCATATGGGATACAATCGAGACATCGGGGCCGATCCGGATTCGACGTGGGTCGCGAAGCAGTGCAGGGCATGTCGAGCACCAGTTCGCTCGTAAAACCACTGGAAACGCAAATAAACGCCAACGACGAGCGTTTCGCTCTCGCCGCTTAAGCGGTGAGCCGTTGCACTGATCTGTCCTTGGGTCAGGCAGAGGGAGGGTAACCTTCCTAAAGGTAGTTTCCGAAGGCTAACCCCGGAAGATTCAACTTTGAACTGCAGCAACGACATTCACAAGGAATCGGTATGTACTGGGGTCACACGGTCCATACTTAAACTACGTGAATCGCTTCGCACCGGCCTGTCGGTTGGCTAAGTGCGCGGTTAAATAAAAATTAATCGACTACACATGTAGAACTGCCTGTAGAGGGCTTGCGGACGGGGGTTCAATTCCCCCCGGCTCCACCAAGACACCATAGCAAAACCTTCAAAACCCGCATATTTAAACGATATGCGGGTTTTTTCTTGCTCATTCCATAGACAACGAAAATCCTGCCCTTCACCGTCTCCGCCAAGTGCAGGAGGCCATGCTGCTGCGCCGGCTTGTTGAGCTTTACTTTTCCCGGAATCTGGCCGCACGCCTTACATGGGAATATGCAGTCATGTGGAGCGAAACGGTGCTAGACATACGTCGGATTCAGCATGACCTACTGCCCTTCTGCCTGAAGAGCTTGTCGAACAGAATCTCCGCTGCGGCCAGTCATTTACCTTTGTTTTTAATCATGTCACTGGAACATCGTATTCTGGGAAAATCTGGAATATTTCCCTGCGATGGCCCACTCTCTTTATGAGATAGAGCAAACGCATGTTCGGCGCGATGAGATTTACTGATGCAAACACCCAAGCTCCCTGCGAACGAGGCGTCTAGAATTCAGGCGCTTCATTCTCTCCACATTCTCGATACTCTTCCCGAAGACAGATTCGATCGCATTACAAGGCTGGCCCAGCATATATTTCAAGTCCCCATGGCGCTGATTAGCCTGGTGGACTCAGATCGCCAGTGGTTCAAGTCCAACCAAGGTCTCGAGGCCGCAGAAACGCCTCGTGACGTGTCGTTCTGTGGTCATGCACTTCACAGCAACGACATTTTCGAAGTCCCCGACACTTTGGCTGATCAGCGGTTTTACGACAACCCGCTCGTTACTGGGTCGCCGCACATTCGCTTTTATGCAGGCCAGCCCTTGAGGTTATCTAGTGGAATAGTCCTTGGAACGCTTTGTTTGTTAGACACGAAGCCCCGACAACTTTCCGAAGCCGATCGTGCATGCCTGGTAGATTTAGCCGCAATGGCGCAACAGGAAATCTCATCGGCCCAACTGGCCACCGTTGACCACCTCACCCAATTGACGAACAGGCGCGGCTTCGAAGCTCTCAGCCATCATCTCCTTGCCAGTTGCCAACGCTTCGGATTGGAAGTTCGCCTACTTTTCATTGATCTGGATCGATTCAAGGAAATCAATGACCGGCTTGGCCATGCTGAGGGTGACAAAGCACTTATCTCGTTCAGCAATATATTGCGCCGCACCTTTCGAAATTCAGACGTTATAGCCCGGTTCGGGGGGGACGAGTTCGCGGTTCTTATGAGCCAGCACTGCGGGGAAACAGCAGCTGCCGCTTTGAACCGCCTTAGCGATGCCGTGGCGGCACACAACTCTTCGGTGCCCAGCGAATCTGCCTTGGCCTACAGTGCGGGGCTAATCAATTATGACCCCTTGCAACATGGCGACGCCCAGGCGCTTCTTGCTCAAGCCGACCAAGAAATGTATCGGCACAAGCAATCAAGAAGCCAAGCCCGCCTTTAGGCAGGCCGGCTAGCGCGCCATGGCGCCATGCCTATTGTTCAACGAGAGCCGACGATAGGCAGAACGAATTGAAATACTCCTGTAGCGCCTGATCCGTCCTTGCCCGAGCTGCTGCGACCGCATCCTCCCCAAAGGCAGTTCCTTCCACAGAAAAGAAAATAAGCTGATGCAGCCCGATACATCCCAGAACGGTTCTTAGATAGGGGGTAAGAAAGTCGGGTTGACGCGCGCGCTCGCCGGAATACCTTGCTCCGGACGACACGGCAACAAAAACGGGACGGTTGCGCAGCGCCCCTACCTTCCCTTCTTTGCTTACCTGGAACGTCCGCCGGACTCGAACGATATGATCTATCCACGTCTTCAGCGCTGCCGGTACCGTGAAGTTATGCATGGGAGTTCCAATGACCACAATGTCTGAACTCTCCAGCTCCTGAATGAGCTCCTCCGAAATGCCCATAGAGCCATGCCCAAGGGTTTCTGCATACGAAGCTTGTTGCGAACCAAGAGCGAGCGCGTAATTTTCATCAATATGGGGTATTGCGCCATCACCAAGCACCCTGCTTTTTAGCAACATTGCGCTTGGCTCGCTCTTCAGCAACAGCCTTATTATTTTCTCGGAAAGCCGAGAGCTCTCTGAAGCTCGTCCATTCGGGCTGCAAATAATGTGCAGAATTTTCTTCATCTACTTAATTCCAGATGCTTTTCAAATGCCATTGCTCAATGTTCGTGTTATTGCATCTTCGTCTAGAACTTGACAGGTCGTTCAGTACGCCGAGCAGCTCTGCGCGAGGAGAAAAGCCGTCACTTTAAGAATCCATGGCCTTTCACGAAAGATCCATGAATTGAGATTAGAGCTGGACCATCATGGTGCTACGATTTCTATATCAATTACGAAATTAACTAGTCCATGGACATTGCAAATACCAGCCATGTCTCGTTGCTGGACCCCACTGCGGCCGAGCCCTTTTATCGGCAAATTTACGCCCGTTTCCGAGGGGCCATTTCCAACGGCTCGCTAAAACCTGGCGACCGACTCCCCTCGGCCCGCGCACTCGCCAAGGAATTGGGTTTGGCCAGAGGAACGATTGAGGCAGCGTATTCCCTGTTGACCGCCGAAGGCTACATTCAAGCCCGAGGCCAGGCCGGAACCATCGTGACGCCTGGCTTGAAGCTGCGAACGCAAGCTTCAAGCGCACCCCTTCAAGCTCATGACTCCAGCCCGGTGGCCAGCTTCCGCCCCGACTCGATTCTTCCCTTCCAAATGGGCTTGCCCGCACTGGATGAGTTTCCTCGAAAAGTCTGGGCGCGTCTGGGCGCACGATGTTTGCGCGCCATGCAAGCCTCTGACATGCTTCACCCCTCCGTATACGGCTCGCGGCAGCTGCGTGCCGAGATCGCCTCATACCTTCACCTATCGCGCGGCATCAACTGCTCTGCTTCGCAGGTGTTCGTGACTTCGGGATATCGCCAAACGATAGAGTTGGTTAGCCGCGCGCTCTTGAAGGTAGGCGATCGAGTTTGGCTCGAAGACCCCGGATACCCGCCCACGCGAGAGCTACTCGGACACATGCATATTGCAGCTGTTCCGGTTCCAGTGGATCGGGACGGCATGATCGTGTCCGAGGGGATCAAGATGGCGCCACGGGCACGGGCGGCGATAGTCACGCCTGCCCACCAGAGTCCTCTATGCGTTTCTTTATCCTTGTCGCGACGCTTGGCGCTCTTAGACTGGGCTACAAGCAACAAGGCATGGATTGTCGAAGACGATTACGACGGCGAATATCGGTATGTAAGCCGCCCTCTGCCTGCATTGAAAAGTTTGGATCGTGATGGTCGGGTGCTCTATGCCGGCACCTTCAGCAAAGTTCTTTCCCCTAGCCTGCGTCTTGCCTATCTTGTCGTGCCGGAAGCGCAGGTGGCAAGGTTTGAACAGATCAGCCAGGTATTTACAGGCGGCAACCCGGAGCTCACTCAAGCTATCGTGACCGCCTTCATAACAGAGGGGCATTTCGCGCGTCATATCCAACGCATGCGCAAGCTTTACGCTGAGCGTCGGGAAGCGACAAAAGCAGGCTTGGAAAGCGCGCTTGGGAAACACCTGCGCATCGACTCACAGCCCGGAGGAATGCACCTGATCCTGCGCTTGCAAGGGCAACAGTCAGATCGCCAACTTGTGGCACGCATGCGAAAAGAGGGACTGTACGCAGAAGCACTGAGGGACTGGACGGTGGCTGATGATGCAGCCCCGGCCTTGCTCCTCGGCTTCACTAACATAGACTCCCAGGAAACCGCCGAAAAACTCGGAAGACGCATCTCGAAACTGGTATGAAAGTGGTGCCGTGCACCCTGAGGACGCACCATGCTCGGCGAAATCAAGGTTTCTCAAGGTGCATATAAATTCTCATCCTTCGCCTTTTTCAGCCGATGAAGGAGCAAGAAGCAGAAGATCTTTGCTCGCAAAGAATTGCCTTGTGGGGGATCAAGTACTGATTAAAAGCCATGGCCTATAAAAAAACCTGGATTATGGATCTTTTCGAGTAGACCAAGATGGCACACGATAGAGTCTCCTCAATTAGCAAATATAAGGACCTCATCATGAGCAACCGCATCGACTACGCCAAGGCTTCACCAGAAGCTTACAAAGCATTCGGCGGCGTGTATGTCTCGATACAAAAAAGCGGCCTTCCACAAGAACTGATCAATCTCGTATACCTGCGGGTGTCGCAAATAAATGGCTGCGCCTATTGCATCGACATGCACTCCCGCGACCTGTTGAAGAACGGCATGACAGTGGACAAGCTCGTACTGGTAGCGGTGTGGCGCGAAACGGGCAAGGTATTCAGCATGCGCGAACGCGCCGCGCTCTCTTGGGCCGAAACCGTAACACGGGTAGCCGAAACCAGCGTTCCCGATGCTGACTATGAAGCAGCGGCGGCTGAGTTCAACGACAAGGAACTGGCGGATCTGACGTATGCAATCGGATTGATGAACGCCTTCAATCGGTTTGGAATTGCATTCCGCGTACCTCCCGCTGCTGCCCAGAAGGCTTGAAATACCCGGAAGCGAACGCCTCGCGCGCATAGCAAGCCCTATCCACTAGCACGCTTTTCTAAAAAGATGAGTCCGTAATGTCTGAAACTGCTCAGGCCGACGCTCATTTCAGTGAATCGACGCCTATTCCAGTGGATCTGGCTAATTACGGCGCTCTTGTCTTTCAGCAAGATATCTCTCATCAAGTCCAGCCTCAACGCTGGCGAACCCGGCGCGGAATCTCTGACATGGCATGGATACTACTTAGCATCGCTGGTATTTTCGAAATAGCATTCGCCTTCGGCATGAAATGGTCTGCAGGTTTCACGCGGCTGACTCCGGGAATAT
Organism: Pigmentiphaga sp.; assembly: GCA_040391825.1. GTDB lineage: Bacteria > Pseudomonadota > Gammaproteobacteria > Burkholderiales > Burkholderiaceae_B > Pigmentiphaga. The sequence goes on along the minus strand of JBEBXA010000003.1, from coordinate 56,416 downwards.
TTACGATAGCCACCGGACTGTCCAGCGTCGTTCTTCTTTCACTCTCGCTGCGGGCACTGCCACTGGGCACAGCCTATGCGGTCTGGACCGGCATCGGTGCAGCAGGCACCGCAATTCTCGGAATCGCGCTGTTGGGCGATTCCGCCGCGCCGCTCAGGATCTTTTGCATTGCACTGATTTTGGCCGGCGTGATCGGACTCAAGCTGCTTTCAGCGAGCTAAAGGGACATCTGCGGCTGTCGCCACGCTTCCGACCCCTCATTCCTTCACATCCGGAACGGCGGCAGATTATCCTCGAGCCTAAGAGCTAGCTGATTACCTTAGAAAAATTCAGCACGGCCTTAAAAAACTCGAACGCGATTGGGCCAAGAACTGAACGCATACATCCAAAGCGCAACGATATTCAGCACCGGGATCACTGAAAATATCGCAAAGTAAAGCGGATAGCCTGCCCGCTGCAACAACTTCACTGAGGGGATCAAGAACGCCAAAGAGTAAAGAATCAGGCCGATCACAAACCAAAGGTTCATATTGCACAGTTTTACCGTTGAAGATGCAGCAGACTGCGCTACAGCCACAATAAAACAGCGCAGAACCAGACTCACACAGAAAAGTTGCAGCGTACACGCGCCTATGACCCGGCGAGATACCAACCATGCTGAGGGTACGAACGAACTATATCGATGCAGCCCCGCGTACGCTTTCAAAAAATTCGCGGGAACTTTCAAATTCTGTGGGTCAACGCTATCCTTCTGATTAAAGCTAGGTGGCAGTATTTCATTGGCTTTCCATGCGGCTCTCACGCAACACCTTAGAGCTGGCCTCACCGGGATGGACCATGGCGGCCTACACACCAGCGGCCCTTCCTCATCGCCCAGGAAGCGAGGCACACTCCAAAAGCCTACATGCGGGCCTTTATAACCAAAAATTATAAGAAAAGATCATATGAATAGTTGGGTAGGGGCTTGCCCGCTGTTAACGTTTTAATAACAAAAAAGTACTAAGAAAATTCTCCAACTAAGCCATCACGGAATAAGCACTTTTGCTCTCCCGATGGCGTATGGACCGTCCCCCAGTTCGCCGCAGCAAACAACCCACCCATGAATCTGTCTTTTATTGATATAGAAAAGCGCTTTGGCGATCTGCAGGTAATCAACGGTTTCAATCGCGAAATCACCTCCGGCGAAGTCGTCGCCTTGGTAGGGCCCTCGGGATGCGGGAAGTCAACGTTGCTGCACATTGCCGCTGGCTTGGAAGTACAGAGCGCGGGCCAAATGCTGGCTGCTGGCAAACAGATCGAAGGCCCCAGCCCCGAACGCACCTTGATGTTCCAAGAGAACGCACTCTATCCTTGGTTGACGCTGGCCGACAACGTCGTCATGGCGCTGGAATTGCAGCGGGTCGACAAGGCCACCGCACGCAAGCAGGCTTACGAGTGGCTGGAAAAAGTACAGCTGAAAAGCTTCGAAAACTATTACCCTCACCAGGTGTCGGGTGGTATGCGCCAGCGCGCAGCACTTGCACGCGCGTTTATTTCACATCCCCAAGTGTTGTTGCTCGATGAGCCCTTCGGTGCACTCGACGCCCTGACGCGCATGACCTTGCAAGACGTTCTGCGTCAACTCATACGCGAGGCCAGCCCTACCGTGCTGCTGGTTACCCACGATGTGGACGAAGCCCTGTTCCTGGCCGACCGCATTCTCTTATTCAGCCCACGGCCCGCCAGGGTGCTTAAGGAATTCAACCTGAGCCGCGAAGAAAAAACACATGATTTATCTGAATTGGCGCCCATGCGACGCGAAATTCTGGGCCTGCTTGGCATTCAAGCCGAGCATGACGAAGTTTCTAAAATATTGGAAGGAGTAGCAGAATGAAGTTTTCACGTATTTTGATCCCCATCCTGGCTGCATTTGCCATGAGTTCCCAGGCCATGGCCGCCGAAAAATTGAAGGTGGGGTATCTGCGCGTCATGGACGATGCGCAAGTCATCGCTGCCTACGAGGGCGGCTTCTACAAAAAGCACGGGTTGGATGTCGAGCTAATCGAATTCAAGTCAGGCACCGACCTGATCAAGGCCATCGTGGGCGGGCAACTAGACACAGGCGTCCTGGGCTTTACCAATGCCGCATCCTGGTCGTCGCGCGGTGCCGACCTTAAAGTCGTAGGCGGCGCGCAACACGGCTTTCATGCCATCGTCGCCCGAGACGATACCGGCATCAAACAGGTCAGCGACCTGAAAGGCCGCACCTTGGCCTCTCAAACCGAAGGCAGCACGGCCGACACCGTGCTCAAGGGTGTCGTACTGAAGAATGCCGGCTTGACACCGGATGACCTGACCATCATGGGCGTGAGCCCGCAGGTGGCCGTTCAATCCCTGGTAGGCAAGCGAGTCGACGCCGCCTTCCTGTTCGAGCCCCAAGCCAGTATTGCGCAGCTTATCGCGCCGGTGAAGCAGATCTATGAAATCGGCGCGGTATGGCCTTTCCCCTGCATGGTCGTCATCACCTCGGGCGAAGCACTGAAAAAGAAAAAGGACGCCGTCTGGAAATCCATGGATGCCCAGCACGAAGCCATTGTTCTGATGCAGAAAAAGCCGGCTGAGGCCGCCAAGCTTATCGCTGGCTACTTCATTTCCGAGCCTACGCTGAAGACCCTGCACAAGGGCGAAGTCCCACGTGAACAGGTCATTCAGTCGGCCATCGAAAGCCAAACCTTCAGCGCCATTCTTACCACGAAAGAACTCAACCGCATGCAAGAGATTGCCGACATCATGCAGGCGCAAGGTGCACTGAAAACCCGCGACGGCAAACCATTCAATGTCAACAATATTGTCGACCTCGAATGGCAGAAGGCCCGCAAGCTCTGATGTAGCAAGCCGGGGTAGCGCGATGCCCGCATCCGCGGTCACTGCACTACCCTTCTATTTCTTAGTCCCAATCTAGTTCCAGTGGCCGGCTTTGTCGGCCACTTCAGTTGAAGCATTCATGAGCACCCAAACTCGCCTTTCCGGATCAAAAAAAATAGCGGCCATTGTCGTCGCGATCGCGGCCATTCTGCTGTTCTGGCAAATTGCGGCCTGGATCCTGCCGGATTTCCTGATGCCCGGGGTGCCCACTGTGGTCGCCCGTCTGATCGAAGAACTTCAATCCGAGGGCTTCCATGCCGCATTGGCGGGCAGCATGACGCGCCTGGGGTTCGGATATGGCGCGGCGCTGCTGTTCGGAGTGGGTTTCGGCCTGCTGGGCACCGCCCTGTTCTTCTTTCGCGAAGTACTGAAGTCGGCCATCATCATCCTCCAATCCATACCGTCGATTGCCTGGGTGCCCTTGTTCCTGATCCTGATGGGTTTCGGCAACTTGCCCATCATTGTGGTCATCGCGCTGTCGGCCTTCTTCCCCGCTGCATTGTCAGTTATGAACGCCAGCGAAAGCGTACAGAAAGTCCATGTGTCGGCGGCTCGTGTCATGGGTGCAAATCGCTGGGACATGGTCAGGCGGGTGTACTTGCCGGCGGTCATGCCGGAGCTGATTACCGGCGCCCAACTGGCTTTCGGCAATGCCTGGCGCGCGCTGATTTCCGCCGAGATGCTTATCGGCTTCGGTCGCGGGCTGGGACGATCGCTGGCCTATGCAGGCGAGACCGCGGACATGGTCGGCGTGATGACCAACATTCTGACCATCGCCATCCTGGCAACGCTGATCGATCAAGTCATATTGGAAAATCTGAAGCGCCGCCTTCTGCACTATCAATACGTGTAGCCATGACTATTTCTGCCTCTAAGCCGTTCCGCCGATTGTTGTTGCCGCTCACTGGTGCGCTGCTTGGCATGCTTTGTTTGCCGGCCAGTTCCGCCGGCAAGGCCAGCCAAGCGCGACCACAGCTGATCGCCGGAATACAGTACGTCGTGCCGACCCATCTTGCCGGGGCCAAGGTGCGCACGCCTGAGGGCGTGGAAACCGCCATCGCGGAAGACATCGCGAAGCAGTTGAAAGCCGCTCCGGGCTTTGTGGCGGTCACGTCTGCAAGCTCGGCAAGTACCCTACAACGCGGCGAGGCTGATCTGGCGCTGCTAACCCTGACCAAAGCGGATGCTGACCGCTTGCAGGGCCTGTCTGCGATAGCAACTGGCTACGTAGCCGCACCGATGGCGATCATGCGTAGCGACACCGACATCAAGAGCTGGCGGCAATTGAAGGGAAGAACGGTATGCTTGGCCGAGGGCGGGCGTTATGTCGGCACCCTTGCCGCCCGTTACGGGGCAATTGAAAAACTATTCAAAGCGCCAGCGGACTCTCTGGTAACGCTTAGAACTGGTGGATGCGACGCCGCCGTACATGATCATGCTTTGCTGGAAGCGCTGTTGAAGTTTCCCGAATGGAAGAAATTTTCGGCTCGTTTGCCGGTTGGCGAGCAACATCCCTTGTTCATACTGGCCTCGCAAAGCAACGAAAAATCCACGGCCATTGCACGCAATGCCGCCAAACGTTGGCAGGGTGATCGCTTCGAACAGCTGATGAAAAGCATGGCGCAAAATATCGCTTTCGAAGTCTACCTAGACCAGGAGGCGGTGGACTGCCATTAAGAAACGCCATTTCAATACTCGCCTCCATACCTAAGGGCGGCAGCACCTGAAGCGCATTAGCGAGTATCCATGCGCCGCGAAATTGACTCGGCTTGCTCCGCTTAAGTCGCCCCCTCGCGCCATCCCATCTGCGGCACGACGTCAGAGATCTCGCGGATGCTTCGATTCACCCCGTCATCGCTCAACCAACGCTCTAAATCGGCTGCCGACAAGGGCCGGGAAAAATAATAACCCTGCATCACCCGGCATCTTTCCGCCATGAGAATGCTGCATTGAGCAGCCGTTTCCACGCCCTCGGCAACAACGACTCGACCCAACTCTTCGCCCATGCGCAGAATGGCCGCCATGACCTTCCTGGCGATCAAACTGATTTCCAAGTCATTGATCAGGTCTCGGTCCAATTTGATTTCTTCAAATGGGAAAAGTCTCAAATACTTGAACCCGGCAGATCCTGCCCCAAAATCGTCGATCGATAAATGAACACCCATTTTTTTCAATTGGCCAATGACAGCGATCGTTTCTGGCACCATCACCAAGGGTACACGCTCAGTGACTTCCAGCGTAAGGCAGCCAGGCTCCAGCCGATATTCATCCAAGGCATGAGCTACCTCCTCGGGCAGCTTTGCATTGTGAAAGTTGTGTGTCGACAAGTTGACCGATATCCGGGATATGCCCAAGCCGCGGCGGCGCCAATCGGCCAGTTGCGCACAGGCACGCCGCAAGACCCAATTACTTAGTTCATCAATCACGCCTATTTCTTCCGCCTGCGCGACCAATTGCTCGGGCGGGATCGACCCCAAGGCCAAAGTCTCCCAGCGCAAAAGGGCTTCGACCCCTCTGAGCTTGAACTTGCCTTGATCGTCCAGCAGAATCTGTGGCTGATAGTGCAGATTCAATTCGTCATGCCGCAAGGCATACAGAAATGCATGTGCGCCAGGGCTCTTGTCATACGCCTCGGCCTTAGACCCAGCATATGCATGGAAAGGCACACTCACAAGCCCGGCTAGCTCCTGTTCGCGATGCTCGTGCGAAGAGAGGTTGCGGCGGCGGCGAAACAGACTGGGGCTAGCCCCCATTGCTCGCAAGAAGGACGAGGAAAAGTGACTATGGGTGGCAAAGCCGACGCTCAATGCAATGCGGGCAAGATCATCGTCGGTATGCAAGAGCAGCCAGGCAGCGCGGCTTATTCGCTGGCTCAAAACAAATTGCTTGGGGGTCGTGCCGAATGCCAGCCGAAAGGCAAGCACAAACTGATGACGCTCCAAGCCGACCACTTCGGCCAACTCGTCCACGCTGATCGATTGGCTCAGGGTGTCATTGATGTAGCTGATGAGCAGCCTTTTCTCTTTTACCGAGAACGTCTTTGCAGTGCGCACGTTTTTATGCGTTTTACGCAGATTCAATGACATTATCTAACGTTCGGGCAATGCATGCGCTGCGGCTGCTTTACCTGCAAAAACAAGAGAAAACTGATCTTGACAGCGTAAGTCGTTCTTAACAGCATATTTCAGTACCTCCCTGGCATTTATTGCCTATGCTCGAGTTCAGCCACGGAATAGGTAGCCGAGCGCACACTGCCCGGTCAAATCACGATGAACCGCTTTGCCTGGTTTTAGGATCTAGACCTATCGAACCTACCCTATCCACTCGACCAATGTATCAAAAAGTAATAAATCAGCGCTTTCGAAAAACGAATGTAAATTTGCGTTATACGCAATTTCAATCAACATCACAATGTTCCATGCAAGGTCGAGCTCTGCGTATCGTTGATACGCAAAAAACATCATCAAAACGGCGGACACTTCAGTACCGAGGCGGTACATGCACTCACCGCCCCATAAAATTTGTTACAAATGTTTCTAAAAATTCCAAAAACACGATAAAGTGCTACGGTTATTTCAAATTCCGTAACATTTTGTCTTCAATTTCTGTTCAGGCAGTAAAGATGTCTTTGCGAAATTGGCAGCATTACCGTCTGCGTTGAGCCAAGCACGCCGACCCCTGGAGAACAACCTTGCACAAAAAACTTCCAGCCTTGTTTGCAATGACGCTGGCCGCGCTGACTTTGATATCGTGCGGCGGCAGCAGCGATCCGGTTTCCAGCAACGATCCGCCGGCAAGCCAAGCGCCGAACATTCTCTTCGTCATCATGGACGATGTCGGCATCGACCAGATGGCATCCTTTGGCTACGGTGGCGCCACCGCGCCAAGCATGCCTAACATGAATGCCATTGCCACAGCGGGAGTACGATTCCGGAACACCTGGTCCATGCCTGAATGTTCGCCAGGACGCGCCTCTTTCTTCCTTGGCCGTTTCCCCTTCCGCACTCAGATATATCAAGCGATCGGCCCGAACGATGTGGCCAACGCCCAGATTTCTCCTTACGACGTCACCGCACCGAAACTGCTCAAGCAGGCCAATTACGAAAGCGCGATGTTCGGCAAGTTCCACCTGGCTGGCCCCGAAAACAACGAAGCGGGCCACTCCACCCCCAGCGTGCTGGGTTGGGACCACTTCTATGGCTGGATCGGCGGGCTGCCTGGCTCCATTGATTCCACAGCGGGCGGCGTCGGCGCCGAGAAGGCTTACGCCTGCGGCTTCGTTCCCGGCAAATCCGCGGGAGGCACGGACACCGGTGCTTGTTACCAAGCCGACAACACTTGCAGCGTGATCAGCCGCACTTCGCTGACGCAAGATGCGGCCGGCTTGCAGTGCCTGGACTCCGGTGGCATCTTCGTACCCGACCAGGCCTGCGGCTCTGCCCCGCCCTCGCTCAACTTCAAGCGCGAGAACGCCTTCTACGTTTCGCCACTCGTCATCATCGACGATGGAAAAGTGGAAGAAGTACCGCTTAGCGATCCGCGGGCCAGAGGCTACCGCACCCGGATCGAAACCAATGCCGCGGTGGACTGGATCAAATCTCGCGCATCGTCCACCAAACCTTGGATGGCTACTGTCAGCTACACCGCCGCCCACACGCCCTGGCAACAGGCTCCCAACAGCCTGACACCCGTTCATGGCGGCCCGAACTCAGATAACTGGGACTGCAACGACTCCGTATCCGGCCGGTTCATACAAGACCAGATGACGGAAGCCATGGACACCGAGTTTGGCCGGCTGCTGGTCGAAACCGGTCTGGCCCAGCGCGATGGCAACGGCAAACTGCTCTATGACCCCAAGGCATCGAACACCGTCATCGTGATCGTCGGCGACAACGGCTCGCTGGGCTCTGCGGTCAAGCTGCCATTCAGTCCTTCGCAAGCGAAAGGCACCGCTTACCAGACCGGCGTCTGGGATCCGCTGATCATCGCCGGGCCGCAAGTGGTGCAGCCCGACCGCGAGGTCGAACACATGGTCAACATGGTCGACCTATTCCAGTTCTTTGGCGAACTGGCCGGTATCGACGTGCATAAAGCCGTGCCGCGCACGCTGGATTCAGTGTCCATCCTGCCTTACCTGACCACCCCCGACCAGCCCAGCCTGCGTACTATCAACTTCACCATGGGTGGCTTTAACCAGCAGGCAAACGGCACCAGGAATGGCCCCTGCGCAATCAGCAGCAGTTGCACACAGATCCCCATCTCCAAAGGCGTCTGCGAAGACAACCAAGGCGTCTGGTGGGGCCCGGGGTATAGCGATGCATCCGTGATCGATAACGGCGGCGCCGGCTACCAGCAATGCTGGCAAGTCAACCAGGCGCTCTACAAGGCCAGCCTCCCGCAGATGGGAATTCTTCCCGAGATTTCGACGGCCATCCGCAACGATCGCTTCAAGCTGGTTCAGAACACGACGCAGACCTACGACCCGACATCGGACAGTGGAAGCACGGTAGTCACCAATGAACTGTACGAGATCAACCAGGCTGCTCCGACACCGCTACTCGACACCGCCGACCGCAATCTGATGCTGGCACCTACTGCAGATACTCAGGCTGTTTATAACGATCTGCTGGCTAAACTGGACAATATGCTGGCCTCCGATCCAGACTGCCCGGGCGATGGCAATAGGGACGGTGTAGTCAACAGCGAAGACGCTGCAAACTGGGGCCGAATTGCTCGGGAGTGGGGCTTGTCGAGTGTTTACGACTTCATGGTCAACAAAGTTTTTGACGGATTGACGAACGCGACTGATGGACAAATCGTCCAAGCCAAGCTCGGCAACTGCGCCCCTAGCCATGCCGTTTATTAAACCGAGTCGCCGCCGTTTGCTGCTCGGCGGCGCAGCGCTGGGCACCTTGGCCGCCGGAGGCGCGCTGGGTTGGCTCGCCTGGCCAGAACAAGGGCCGACTGGTGCGAAGCCCATGGTCGTCCTTGGTGATGGCGTTTCAGGCCCCAAGAACATGGCGTGGGTGCCTGGCGGCGTCTTTCAGATGGGTAGCGACAGCAAACTCGCACAGCAAAACGAGCGCCCGGCGCATGCGGTCAAGGTCAAGGGGTTCTGGATGGACGTCACCCATGTCACCAATGACCAATTCGCCGAATTCGTGCGACAGACGGGTTATGTCACTACCGCCGAGAAAAAACCCGACTGGGAAACAATCCGGGTGCAGTTGCCGCCCGGCATCCCCAAGCCGCCCGATGACGTGCTGGTAGCGGGCGCCATGGTTTTCGTCGGCACGAACGCGCCCGTCAATCTTCAGGATTACTCACAATGGTGGCGCTACGTACCTGGGGCCAACTGGCGTCACCCACAAGGCCCGGAAAGCTCGATCGAAGGCAAAGGCGGACATCCTGTCGTACAGGTCAGCTACGAAGACGTCCTCACTTACGCTAATTGGGCGGGCAAGCGTCTGCCTACTGAAGCCGAATGGGAGTTCGCAGCTCGTGGGGGGCTGGAACAGGCCACTTATGTCTGGGGCGACGAGCTCGCACCAGGCGGCCAATTCCAGGCCAACTACTGGGATACCAAGGAGCGCCCATTCCCGGTTATCAGCCCCAAGGCGGGCGGGGCCACCGGCACAATGCCGGCTGGAACCTTCCCGCAAAACGGCTATGGCTTGTATGACATGACGGGCAATGCCTGGCAATGGGTGGCCGATTGGTATCGCGCCGATTATTTCGCCATACAGGCGCGTAGCGCCAAGGCCCCCATCGACAACCCGCCTGGTCCTTCCGATGCATTCGACCCCTCCGAACCGGGCGTACCTCCCAATGCGCCGAAACGAGTGATCCGCGGCGGATCATTTCTGTGCAACGAAGACTACTGCCTATCGTACCGGCCGAGTGCGCGGCGCAGCTCCGACCCATACAGCCCAATGTCGCATTTGGGCTTCCGCTTGATCAAAGACGCGCCCGCACCACCCAGGCTGGCAACGGCCAGCGCATCCACGGGATCATAAGCAGCCTCTCCTGCGCATGCGGGGTGCTGCGATTCTCACAACAAAACAGGCACGGCTGACAGCCGTGCCTGTTTTGTTGTATCTGCGGATGCTGTTCTTAACCGAGGATATGGAAACCGGGCGGAGCACTTCTGTTTACTCCACCCGGGACTTCCCCAAAACCATTCCGCAGCAGACCTCGTTCAGGTAGATGAAGCCTTGCAGCTCTTGCCAAGGTTCTGCTCGATAATCACCCGATCAGCTGCGTCGGTGAGCCCGTCGTGGTTGAAGTCGTACCAACTGGAACGCCCCCCGTTACTACTATTGAAATGTGCCCAGTTGGCCAGGTCCTGGCTATCCACCACCCCATCCTGATTGCCATCTCCTGGGCATTCAACTTCGCTGCTCACCAGTTTCTGCAACTCGTCGCGCAATGCCGCGTAGTTTTGCTGCTGTTCAGCCGTCATGCTTGGCTTGGTCAGAAGATCGCTCATAGCGTTGTCGAGTTTCGGGATCGGGGAATGCTCGTTGATCTCGTAGAATTCGTCGGCGGATTCGATCATTCCACTGCTGCAGTTCAGACGGTCGATCCGCACCAGCTTGAACAGATCGTTGCGAATCGCTTTCTGCGAATCAGGCATGATGTTTACCGGATCGTCCCCCTGCCCTGCAAGATAGGCATTGACTGCGCAGCAGGACGACAGCCCCGTGCTTCCCGCTGCGCCATCTGCGCCATACCAGGTTCCACCTTGATCTTCGCACACCCCCTTCTGCGGAAACACTTGCACGCAGACATTGGACGAAGGAATAACGCAAGGCGGCGCGGCAGCGGCGGTCGATGACGTGATGTTGGTTCCCATTTCGGTGTAGTTGGTGGTGCGGATGCTATCCCGGCCAGGCTCGGTCAGGTAGGCCAACATCGGCTCGGCATCCAAGGCCCGGTTCTGAGGCACCGCCTGCCGCACGTCGACGCCGGCGAGCTCACCGAACAGGCTGAACAGATCGGTTGAATTCACCATGTGCGGAACATCGCGATTCGGCTCCTTGACCATAGGACCCGCCACGATCAGCGGAACCCAAACTCCGGTCTGGTAAGGAAAGCCCTTGGCGCGGGCCGGATTGAAGGGGGCCTTAACACTAGGCGCGTAGGTGCCGTTGTCGCCGACGACGACCACAACGGTGTTGGTGTCTTGCGGACGATAATCGAGCGTGCCATCGCCATTTCTTTTGGCAATGCCGACCTCGACCAATAGACGGCCGATCTCTTTATCCATGGCTTCAAGCATCTGGTTGGTGAGAACCCGCTGCTCTTGGATGTCCGCACCGCATGCATAGGCTCCGGTTTCCTTGGAGTTTGCAGGCAAGAGCGAAACGGGTGGCGGCTGAAGCGGAGTATGTATGGCGGAGTAGCCGACGCTCAACATCCAGGGTTGGCTTGACGCCTGTTGCTTGACCCATCTAACCGCCCGATCGGTTTCGAGCGTAGACCGATAGCCGCGGCTGCGGGCGTCAGAGGGCGCAACGACCTCAACATTGCCATCCGGCTGATTGATGACCCACTCACCGGTGTAATAACCGTTCTGGATGCTGAAATCCAGGTAGGCCGGTCTGGTCGGCTGGCACGACTGGCCGGGATCGAAGATACCGCCCTGCTCCAGGCAAGCGCGCCCCGGGGTGCTTGCGCTAGCCGTGGACAGTTCGGCGCAAGCGCCGCTGGCCTGGTAGCAGGCGCCACTGTCTGCGCCATTTGCCGGATCATCAGCGGCGTTGGGAACAAAACCGCAGCCATAGACTGCGCCGCCCCGGTTCACTCCGCCGGCAGTAGTGTCGATCGGGTAAGGTCCACCATCCAGGTAGCCTTCGAAATAATCCCAGCCCAGTTCATGCATGACCCCGTCACCCAAGGGATTGTTTGCCGGGTTGAGGTCAGAACCGGACAAATGCATCTTGCCGATAAGGGCGTTGACATAGCCCTTCTCTTTCAAAACCTTGGGAGTCGTCATTTCGTAAGGCGACACCTGCGAGTTGGCAAGGTCGAGAGCAACGACGGCGTTCAGGACATTGGTGCGGAAAGGATAGCGGCCTTCGAAGAAGGTCGCACGGGTGGGCGTACACGTAGGCATTGTCCAGGCATTGCGGAAGCGCACACCGGCGCGGGCAATGGCATCGATGTTCGGCGTTTGTGCAGCCGTGGCGCCGCCGTAGCCAAACACCGGCAGTTGATCGACGCCCAAGTCGTCCAGCACCACAAAAAGAATATTTGGCGCTTGGCTTGCCGGTGGGTCATTGTCGGGAACTGAATCACTGCTACTGCCACCGCACGAAATCAATGTCACTGCGGCCAGCGTAGCCGCAAATAGGGCTGCGAGCTTTTGCTGCAAGGCACTCTCCTTTGATCGATGCATCTGGCTCGATCGCAGAAAGCGCCAAAACTGATACTTCGCAAAGGCGCGCTTACTGCCTGAGCAGATATCTAAGGGAAATTAATGGAAGAATTGGAACACTTGGAAACAACTGTAATAGATTTCATGGCAGTTTTGGGAGTTTTTGAAACAAATTAAACAAAATAGAACATTCAAATGTGTTTGAACTCTATCGCTGGGGCTTCAGGTGACGCCATGCGCCACCCCTGCCACATGCCTCTCCGCTGGCCTGGCTGTCAATAACTGACTCATACCGCGCCGCATCGGGGTAGGCGCCAACTGACGCCTTGCCTTACGCCGCTGAGCGTCCTGCGCTCCCTGATGCATGATTAGCTAAACCGAAGGCGACACAGAGCATCCATCGCGTCGGCCAGGCGGCGGTTCCACGAGCCACCGCACCGTAGAAATCCGGCGCGTTCGCCCCATCGCAGCAAGGAATAGCGCTCAAAAGCCAAGGATTTCCTTGCTATACTCGAACGCGCCTATTGGCGCCTTTTTTGGCGTCCAGAACCGACGCTGGCAAAGCACAAGCAGGAAGCTCAGACCGGAAAGTGATGACGCGAGTGATGCCATCTGTATCTAACGATGGCCGAAGCTCGGACAACGCCTATCGCCCGTACAGTCGAGCCGAGGTCTACCCTGCCGCCAAACCTGACGCGGGTCGGTCCCAAGCGCCCGACACCGCAAGCTAATCCGTTCGGCCCCGATGCGCGCCTGCCTGGCTTATCTACCCGCCGGCTCTGCTCTATTCAAGGCTTTTGCCATTTCTGTGATAACGCGAGGTTAACGAGAAACATGTCTACAACGTCGAAGATCATTTACACACTTACCGACGAAGCACCCGCCCTGGCGACCCGTTCGCTGCTTCCGATCGTCAAGGCGTTCACCCGCTCTTCGGATGTCGTCGTCGAAACCCGCGATATTTCTCTCGCTGGCCGCATCATCTCCGCGTTTCCCGATTATCTGAACGACGCCCAAAAGGCTTCGGATGACTTGGCCGAACTCGGCCAACTGGCAACCAAGGCGGAAGCCAATATCATCAAATTGCCGAACATCAGCGCATCAATTCCGCAACTGAAGGCGGCGATCAAGGAATTGCAGCAGCAAGGCTACAAGCTGCCTGATTACCCCGACGAAGCCAAGAACGATACGGACAAGGACGTCAAGGCCCGCTACGACAAGCTCAAAGGCAGCGCAGTCAACCCTGTGCTGCGCGAAGGCAACTCCGATCGTCGCGCGCCCTTGTCCGTCAAAAACTACGCTCGCAAGCACCCGCACAAGATGGGCGCGTGGACGGCTGACTCCAAGTCGCATGTGGCCCATATGGATGGCGGCGATTTCTACGGTAGCGAAAAATCAGCACTGATTGCCGATGCCGGCAGCGTAAAAATCGAACTGACGGCTACCGATGGCACGAAGACCGTGCTCAAGGAAAAAACCGCAGTCAAAGTGGGCGAAATCATCGACGCCGCGACCTTGAGCAAGAAAGCGTTGCGCAGCTTCATAGAAGCCCAGATCGCCGATGCCAAGAGCAAGGGCGTACTGTTTTCGGTCCACTTGAAAGCAACGATGATGAAGGTGTCGGACCCCATCATCTTCGGCCATGTCGTATCCGTGTTCTATAAGGATGTTCTGGCTAAGCACGCAGATGCACTACGGGAAGTCGGTTTCGACCCCAACAACGGCATCGGCGATCTTTACGCACATCTTAAAGACTTGCCCGCAGCCAAGAAAGCTGAAATCGAAGCCGACATCCAGGCTGAATACGCTCAACGCCCACAATTGGCCATGGTCAATTCCGACAAGGGAATTACCAGCTTGCACGTGCCCAGCGACGTCATCGTCGACGCATCGATGCCCGCCATGATCCGCGACTCAGGCAAGATGTGGGGAGCCGACGGCAAACTGCACGACGCCAAGGCCGTCATCCCCGATCGTTGCTATGCCGGTGTCTACCAGGCAGTGATCGCTGATTGCAAACAACACGGCCCCTTTGATCCCGTCACGATGGGTAGCGTGCCCAACGTCGGTTTGATGGCCCAGGCAGCCGAAGAATACGGCTCACACGACAAGACCTTCCAGATCCCCGCCGATGGCGTGGTCCGGGTCACCGATAGCTCCGGCACAGTGCTGCTTGAGCACGCGGTGGAAGCAGGCGATCTCTGGCGCATGTGCCAGGTCAAGGATGCTCCCATCCAGGACTGGGTGAAACTTGCCGTCAATCGCGCGCGCGCCTCCAACACTCCGGCTGTGTTCTGGCTGGACTCCGCCCGTCCCCACGATGCGCAGATCATCGCCAAGGTCAATCAATACCTGAAAGATCACGATACCAATGGCCTCGACTTGCGCATCCTGAGCCCGGTCGAAGCAACGAAATTCTCGGTCGACCGGATCCGCGCCGGCAAAGACACGATCTCGGTAACGGGCAATGTACTGCGCGACTACCTGACCGACCTCTTCCCCATCATGGAACTCGGCACCAGCGCCAAAATGCTGTCCATCGTTCCCCTGATGGCTGGTGGCGGCTTGTTCGAAACAGGTGCGGGCGGCTCAGCACCCAAACACGTCCAGCAGTTCGTTGAAGAAGGCTTCCTGCGCTGGGACTCCTTGGGTGAGTTCCTGGCCCTTGCCGCCTCGCTCGAACACCTGGGTAACGCCTATAACAACCCCAAGGCGCTTGTCCTGGCGAAAACGCTGGATCAGGCAACCGGCAAATTCCTTGATCTGGACAAGTCGCCGGCACGCAAGGTGGGCGGCCTGGATAACCGAGGCAGCCATTTCTACCTAGGCATGTACTGGGCCCAAGCCTTGGCCGAGCAAAGCGAAGACAAGGCCCTGCAAGCGCAGTTCACTACCATTGCCAAGGCATTGGGTGACAACGAAGCCAAGATCCTTGCTGAACTGAGCGCCTCCCAGGGCAAGCCGGTCGATATCGGCGGTTACTACCGTCCGAACGCCGACCTGACAGACAAGGCCATGCGCCCCAGCGCTACCTTGAACGCAGCCTTGGACGCGATCGCATAAGGTAAGTGTTAGGCCTTGCTGTTTGGCAAACGGGTTGACTGCAGCGATGCGAACAACCCGCCCGCTAAGCAAGCAGAACTGCACAAGAGTACGAAAAAGCCAGTCGGGCATATTGCCGACTGGCTTTTTGCTTGGTATGCGCCACCTTGCCCATACCGACGCAATCACGGCAGACCGTGCCGGATATGCTTACCTTTTAATGCCTTTTGTGGAACCCAGAAATGTCAGAAATCCCAACCATCAAAGCTCATCTCGCCAGCGTCAAGCATGGTGCCACCCTGGTCCATCAACAGCTGAGTTCAGGCCAGCCCATGGACGCGGACGATCTGCTGGAGACTTTTCGGCATATTTACAGTGCGATCGAATTGCTTTCCGATATGGTTGAGGAAAAGCTTGGTCGTTGACGACCACAAACGTATCCCTTTAGTCCTAGGCGCGGAGGCCACCCACAGCCTCGTTCATGCCACAGTCACAATCGCTAGCGCCCGGTTACGTATTAGCGGCTTACTGTGTTGACCACACCCCACCCAACGGAGTTGTCGGCATGACTATCTTTGAAGCATTGCGTGAAAGTCATGAATTACAGCGCAAGCTTGCGCGCGGCCTGGTCAGGACCAAAGGCAAGTCGGCCCGTAGGGATGAACTCTTCCGCCTGCTTAAGGAAGATCTTGCCGCCCACGCACTATCGGAAGAGCGGCATTTCTATGCGCCCATCATGATGGACAATACTGGTATCGACGTGTCCCGGCATGCCATTGCCGAGCATCATGAGATCGATGAAATGGTCGAAGAACTAGAGAAAACCGATCAGTCGAGCTCCGGATGGTTGGCAATGGCCAAGAAGCTGTCTAAAAAAGTCCACCACCATCTCAAAGAAGAAGAACATGGGTTTTTCCAAATGGCAGGCAAAATCCTTACTGACAAACAGAAGGAAGGTTTGGCCGATAACTATCTGAAGGATTACCAGAGCGCCAAGGCTGGCGCATAGAGTCCTGACATCCGGATGGCATCAAAGTGAGCTCGGCCAGGCCTGCAAACGCCCTAGCCACTTTGCAGCGGCCTAACGCTTCGCACTTACTAGTGGTTCGGCCAGACCTTCAGGCCCAGCTACTTGTGCGATCAGGATACTTCGGCTGGCGAGTCGCGCGGGCCGAGCCGGCGCAGCAACTGCCAGAACAAGCCGGCGAAAGCCAAGCACCAGGCAGTCAGGGCGACGGGAAAAAATATCCTGGGTATCCCGTTCAAGAACGGCAAGTGCATTACCGTGCTCATTTGAAAGGTACTCGCGGTATACATACCCAGCGGAAACACCGCTCCCCAATACAGGGGGTCATATCTTAGCGGGAAGCGCTTATATACATAACGCCACACCCCCAGCACCAGCAGCATAGGGATCCACCACGTGCCGGTTGCCCAATAAAAAACCGTAAAACCCTTCAGGAAAGGGAGCAGCGACAATAGATACGGGGCGTCAGCAGCGTTCTTGATCAGCAGGGAGCCGGCCAAGGTAGAAATCGCCATTGCCCCCATATTGATCCAATAAGGCGGGGCAAGGTCGCCCGGCGAAAGCTGAAAAAAAGTATAGCGATAGAAAATCAGCGACATGATCCAGATATACAGCATGCCGCCCCAAAGCCACATCGATAAGGCCAGGAAATTCATTTCAAGCCGGTAAGGCTGGCCCGTGCGGGCGGCCAGCAAGGCGCTGAGGACCGCAATCGACTGAGTGGCGACTACCGCCAGCAGCCACCCTCCGTTAATCCCCCGATCAAGGCCGGGCTTGTCCTCCTTGACGGTAAGCGCTGCAAATATCGTATAGGTAAAGATTAGCCACAGCCCAACAGCGACACTCCATAACACCAGCCCGGCGGTGTAGTCGGAGGCAAGCATCACATATTGGCAAGCGAGGACACTGGTGCCGGCCACTAAGGTAAAGAATCCCGGCCCTCGCAGGTGATTGATCATGTCGTCAAAAAACCGGCGCGGATAGCAGACGGCTCTAACCAGAGTCAGCAGCCACAACACTCCGTAGAGCGCGATATTGAGGTGGAACAAAACCCGCGCTACGCCGGGCATGGCTAGCAAATGAGCCGCCAGCGACACGATGCCTGTCGCCATGACCATACCGAAATTAGCGGGGGATAAGGCCGCCAGCCCCTTGGGATGCACTCAGCAGACCCCTATAGCAACTCGGCGCGCAATTGTTCGGCTGTCTTGGGTGACAACAGTCCGGGCGGCACATCCAGTACTGTCTTGGCTCCGTATTGGCCTTGCTGGTTCAAGCGCATCACCGCTCGGGCGTAGGCCACCAACACACTGGCGGTGAACTCAGGATTGCTGTCCAGCTTCAGGGCGTACTCGATTACCTGGGCATGCTTGTCGCTGGTGTTGCCGCTGCGAATGACGAAGCCACCGTGTGGCATCGCGCCATGGTTACGGCGCAACTCTTCAGCGCTGATGAAATTCACCGTCGTGTCGTACTCATCAAAGTAATGCGGCATGGTCACGATAGCTTGCCTGACTGCCTCGGCATTCGCCCCCTCCTGCAATACGACAAAACATTCCCGCGTGTGTTTTTGACGGGTCGTAAGCACCGGTCGGGCACCGCTGCGTACCTGATCCATTGCCGATGGCACGGGCACGGTGTACTGCACGCCCGCAGCGACTCCTTCTACACGGCGTACGGCATCCGAGTGCCCCTGGCTCAAGCCTCGGCCCCAAAACGTATAGGTCGCGCCATCCGGCAGCAGAGCCTCGCCATACAGGCGATTGATGGAAAACATACCGGGATCCCAGCCGGCCGATATCAGCGCCGTTTTTTGTCGGGCTCGGGCCGGGCCATCTACGGCGGCGAAATACTCGGGGATACGCGCATGGGTATCAAAGCTGTCGACGGTATTGAATTGCGCAGCCAGCACTGGGCCCTGCTGCGGCAAATCTTCTTTTGAGCCGCCGCACAGAATCAAGACGTCGATGTCGTCGACCTTTTTCGACAGATCATTCATGGAAAAAACAGCGGTGCCTGCGTGCAAAGGTAGCAAATCCGCCGGAGCACGGCGCGTGAAGATGCCTACCAGGCGCATATCGGAATTTCTTGCGATCGCCGCTTCCACGCCTTGTCCCAGGTTGCCATAACCGGCAATGCCAATTCGAATCGGCTCACTCATTGATACGTCCTTCTAATTGAATGCCGGCTACTTGAGAACTGGCAATTGCGGGGGAAGCCACCATAGCCTTGATCGCTCATGCCCCGACGAAAAAAACGATTTTACCGGACGAAGGAAAGCTAAAAAGGCTAAATCCTTCCTTCATTTTCTTTACACGCAAAAAAACCGGTAACCCGGCGCCTTGGGGCGAGGAGTTCTTGTCGCGCATCTACGACAGCGCGGCACAGCGTTCAAAACTACTCGCTAACAATCAAACCAAGGATATACTGGCCAAATACTGTATATTCATACAGTATTTCAATTCGGATATGACATGGCTTACACCGTCACCTTGCAAGACTTCCCCGACATTCCCGCCGATCTGCGCCAGCAGGCGGAACGCCGATATTTACGCACGCTGGAACGGGCGCTAGGCGGTCATGAAGAAATCGCCCCAGCCTACAAAGCTTGGTCGACGGCCGAAGACTCCGCGCCGGACGATCTTTCTTCCGAAGAAAAAGTTCTGGCCCAACGTTGGCAGAAGGCCAGCATGAAAGCACGCCAGGAAGGTTTCAATGGCCTAGGAGACGCGCCCGAAGCATTTTTCGAGGTACGCCCAGAGCGATAAACTCCTTGCCGCGGCATCCCTAGCCACAAGTTAGTGATACCGCAATGAGTCGGGGAATTCATTGTCATCGCCAAACGCGTTATAGCTCGACGATGCGGCCTGTTTCACGAATTCGGCGAACTGGGGATCAATAATGAAGTCGGCCGACGACTTTGCCGCCAATATGGCTTCCGGCATCTGTGGCTGCGCCACCAGATAGCCCTGCACGTAGTCGACCCCCAACTCAACCAGCATTTCCAAGGTGGCGAAATCCTCTACCCACTCCGCAATACTGCGCATACCAAGGTTGCGCGCCAGTTGGATGATGGCTTCGAGAATTGCGATATTGGCGGGATGATGGTTCAGTGAACGAATGAAAGAACCATCGATTTTCAGGGCATCGGCGGGCAGTTCTTTCAAATACAGGAAAGAGGTATAGCCAGCCCCGAAATCGTCCAGAGCGATTCTTGAACCAAAGCTGCGCAAGCGCTCGATGAAACGCCGGCTATTTTCGATATCATGCAGCGCAACGCCCTCGGTAATCTCGATACACAGATAGTGAGCCACGCTTTGGTAGCGTTCAAGCACCGTAAAAACGTCGGCCATAAAAGCTTCGTCATTAAGTGAAGCTCCGCTCAGGTTGACGCACACAAAACGGGTATTGGCCAATTCGGTGCGGTGTTCCAGCACCCATTCCAGCGTTGTCGTCAACACCCATTTGTCTAGCGCGGCCATGCCACCATTGGCTTCGGCGGCCGCGATAATCTTTCCTGCTGGAATCACCTGGCCATTTTCTCCACGCATCCTGATAAGCACTTCGAAATCCAGCGATGCCAGAGGCTCCTTTAGCGACATGATGGGTTGCATCTGAAGAAAAAGCCCGGCAGGCGAAAAAGTACTACCCAATGCCTCGATCAACCATAGCTCTTCGGAACGCTCGCGAAAAGCGGAAGCGTGTTTTTCATAAATGACCAGGCTGCTGTTTTTGCGGGTCTTCGCTTCACGACATGCCCGATCAGCTGCCGAGATCGCATCTTTAGCCTGAATGTCGGACATGACTTCAACCAGCCCGATTGAAACATTGACGAGAAAAGCTTGAGATCTGACCCGAAAGTAATTCGTGCCGACTTCATTGATCAGTTGGCGGCAAAGCTGGGTCGCGTTCTCTAGTGAGATATTTTCCAAGACGACGATGAATTCATCCCCTCCGATTCGTCCGAGATCTTGACTGCTGGAAAGCGCTTGCCCAACCCGCAGACACACTTGCTTGAGGACTTCATCGCCGGTCTGGTGGCCGTAGAGATCATTGATCAGCTTGAAACGATCCAGATCCAGATAGGCCAGGGCCAAAGAGGTGCTGCTCCCTTGGCGCAAGCGTTCAATGGCATCTTCCAGCCGTTTCTCTATGCCACGCCGATTCAGCACTCCCGTCAGGGAATCGTTATTGGCCAAGAACCGCAGGCGATCGGTGAATTTCTGACGCTCGGTGATATCTTGCAATGAGCCTTCGATCAAAGTCCCCAGCCGTGCGACACGGACCAGAAACCAGACCGGTTCATCGCTACCTTTGCGCCCCTTGATTTCTATTTCCTCGCTATCGGCGTCCTTCGAGACTCTCTGAAGCTGCTGCCAGGAGCCTGGGTCGAAGTAATCGTCCCAACGAAGCGTCCCCTCGGCCTGATCTGCGCCCATCATTTGCCGCATGGCATTATTGGTGCGCAAAAAAGAGCCGTCGGCGTTCAGTGTGAACAGCCCGACTGGGGTGACATCGTATGTGCGTTCGAGCTCGGCCTGCGCACGCAGGCGACTACGGCGCTCGGTACGCATTTGATCGGCGAACGCAAATGCTGCCAACAGGCTGGCGGCAAGGGCCGCCGTAACGCTGTTGAACACACCGACCAGCATCTTGAAGTCGAATGCAGCCCCGATGACTTCGGAAAAGGAAGCCAGCAAAACGATCGCCAACGCAGCGCTGTACCACAACGCCGTACGCGAACGGGTAAGAATGATGCAGCGTGCAAGGAAGTAAATGATCGCGGCCGAACCTAGCGTCACGATGATCCACATAAGCGGTAGAAAGGCGGTAAATGGCACTAACGCTGCAAAGACCAAGAGCAATAGCCCCAGCCGTTGCCCGAACCGAACGGGGCCTCCGCCTATCTGCTTCAGCTCCTGCTTGAACACCTGGCTGAATAGCGCGTAAGTAACGATGTAGTAGGCTGCGATAGTCAGCTTGCGAACCAGAAGAATCCAGTCCGGAGAAATCGGGATGCCCAGCCATTGGGTATCCCAGCCCATTGAGAGAGCGCCGAGACGCAAGTTCCCCACCAGCCATATGGCCAACAGCACGTAGCGCGACTCTCGGTTGATGACCGCTGTAAACAGCGTAAAAAAGGCCAGCGTGAGCAGCCCGCCTTCAAGCAGTCCCGAGCCCCGATTAAAGCGTTGCTCCAGACCTTCGAGTTCGGCTTGCGGCCAACTGACCGCGGTTATCAGCGCCGGGCCGCTGTGGACCATCTTGCAGAGTGCGCCATCGGCAGACCGGGACTCATTTGACTGGAGGAGAAAGCCCGCCCTGAAGGCGGATATATCACCAGAGGCGACATGTCGGTCTGCCTTCCCCAGAAGCTCCAGGGTCCGGGCATTCCAACATGCAATTTCCTGGAGATGACGCGAAGGAAACTCGATGACGCGTTCACCGACCTGGTCGGCAAGCGGCTCGACCAGCATCCAATAGGGAAGCTCTGAAAGATGGGTATCCTGACGCTGTACCAGCGGCAGTTTGTTCAATGCGTTTAATGCACTCGCAGGCGACCAGCCTTCCTGGGCAGGCTGCTGTCCGGCATGGAATGACAACTTCACGCCGCCACTCGGGCTACGCGCGTCTTCCTGGATAAACAACGCAAACACGCTCAACACACAGATCGCCGCCGGAATCAGATAATACGAAAGCCGATTCAATAAATAATCGATAGCTGCCGAAATCTGTCTGGTTCGCCCCGTCAGGCGATCGGAAAATCGTTGCATAGGTTCTACATGACGCAGTCACACCGGCGGGCATGCCTTGCAAGACGCGCCGGGATTATTAAAACCAGCCTACACGCGTGCAGGCTGGTATTTGCCGATCTTGATTTAGATTGTGTAGGCTTGGACCTTTCCGGCATCAATGGTCGAGTGTAACGGTAGTGCCGAGCTGACAGCTGGCTTAATCATGATATCCGGATGGCGCGTGCGGAAAACAAATGTAAATAAAGGATGGCTGGCCATTCTCCAACGCTGCTCGGCGGTCGCTATTTCAAACGCCAACACACGATGGGGAATATTACCCGCATGGCGCATGGGAATAAAACCCAGATCCGGGAACACGTCCTGGAACAACAAGGATTCATACTGCCGATCCAGCGGCGAACGTCCGGCGATCACCATATAGTCGATCCCTTCTTGAGCGCAATACTGGTAGTACGCCTTGAAAATGGCGGTTTTGGCCAGACGCCCTACCGACCCGTTGGATACTCCTAACCTGGTAGCCTCGGCCAGCGATCGGCCCTGCAACCAATCAGGCAAGGTCACCGACTGCTCCAGCCATA
The DNA here is from genome assembly GCA_040391825.1 of Pigmentiphaga sp. Lineage (GTDB taxonomy): Bacteria > Pseudomonadota > Gammaproteobacteria > Burkholderiales > Burkholderiaceae_B > Pigmentiphaga. Next base: position 33,730 of record JBEBXA010000003.1, on the reverse strand, counting down.
AAGGACTATGCCGACTGGTTTGGATACGCATGGTGCCCAGCGGCTGTCCGTCCAGCTTGGACTCGGCCAACAAGACGACGCTACCTGGGGCATGGTCATGTTTTTCGGGTTCGTTCAATTGTTTGGCCAGTTCAGGAACGTGGCGGCCATAAGCCGCCTGGCGCAACTGGACCGCCTTGCCCAGCGTAGCCTCATCGCGAACGATGCGAACAGTGAACGGTAGCCGCTCATCGGTCATTGGCGCCAATTCGGGCAGATGACCATCGTCAGACACAGCGTGATGTAAAGAGTGCATGGATAACTCCGTGGTTGGTTTAGAAACATCGACAACGGTCTTTAGACCTCAGTCGACAACCACAGATTCGCATCCTTTGGCCTTTACGACCAAAGGATGCTCCACTACAAGCGCTATTTCAGATACCGAAGCTACGGCGGATCAAAGGCTCTGCATCAGGCTGCGCCGATGTTCAGGGACTCACCCAGGTGCTCATCAGGGATCCAAACCGGCTCCGCTGGCCTGGTGCAATAGGGAAAGCATTTCAACTCGGCCTCGATCTGACTTGTCGTCATCAAGGTCGACACATTTTCAAACAATCTAATCCGCCTTGCGCATCTTGCGGATCTCGGCATCTGGCGGTTGGACCGCACTGCCATCGACATAACGGAAATCCACCATCACCCCTTTACCGTCCTTGAGCGCGAGTTTGCCCACATAGGCACCCATGGTGGACTGATTATCCAAAGGGCGGTATTCAATTGGGCCAAACGGAATTGTCAGCTTCAAACCTTTGAAAGCCTTGATCAAGGCCTCGGTCTCGGCAGAACCGGCACGCTTGATGCCCTCGGCGATGGATTTGATGCTGGCATAGCCCACTACCGAGCCCAGACGCGGGTAGTCTTTGAATTTTTCCTGGTAGGCCTTGAGAAAAGCCTTGTGTTCGGGCGTATCAATAAACTGCCACGGGTAACCCGTCGCCACCCAACCATCAGGCACTTCACCACGCAATGCATCCAGATATTCAGGTTCGCCGGTCAATACGCTGATCACAGGCCGTCCCTTGAACAGTCCGCGTGTATTGCCTTCCCGGACGAACTTGGTCACGTCGGCGGCAAACAGCACATTGAAAATAGCATCGGGCCTGGAATCAGCCAAAGCTTGTACAACGCTGCCCGCATCCACCTTACCCAAAGGTGTCGCTTGCTCGCTCACAAACTCCACATCGGGCTGAGCCTTTTTCATCAGTGTTTTGAATGTCGCTACGGCAGACTGGCCATACTCATAGTTGGGATACACGATGGCCCAGCGTTTTTTCTTCAACTTGACGGCTTCCGGCACCAGCATCGCCACCTGCATATAAGTGGACGTGCGCAGCCGGTAGGTATAGCGGTTACCGTCCTCCCAGGTGATTTTGTCGGTAAGGGGTTCGCTTGCCAGGAAAAACACTTTCTTTTGTTTGGCGAAATCGGTCAGCGCAAGACCCACATGCGACAGGAAAGACCCCGTCAACAAATCAACCCGCTCACGCGAGACCAGCTCTTCGGCGGCTCGCACAGCATCGCCGGGGTTGCCGTTATCGTCCCGGATAATCAACTCCAGTTTCTTACCATTCACCCCGCCGGCCGCATTGACCTCATCCAGCGCAAGCTGCATGCCCTTCTTGTAGGGTTCCAGAAATGCAGGCTGGGCCTTATAACTGTTGATCTCGCCAATCTTGATCGTTTGCGCCCAGGCCGAAGCGCCAAGCATTGCAAAGCAGGTAACACCCAGGACCTGGGCGTAGCGTTTGTAAGCGCTCATGATTTCCCTTTGAATGAACTGCGAGCTTAATGCCACCACCTATGGGGCCAAGAATATATCATCAGCCTGTACACAGATAAGCGCAGCCCAGCAAGCGATCGTATTCAATAGAACGCGACCGTCCGGGCTCAATCGCGCCTTTAATGGCGCTTGCCGCCTTCATGAGGAAATCCCGATGACCCGCCAGCTTTACGACCTTGCAGGGGCCGACTCGGCCAGACGCTTCAGCCCCTATTGCTGGCGAAGCAAATTAGCGCTGGCGCATAAGCAATTGCCCGTGGAAACCATCCCCTGGCGCTTTACCGAAAAAGACGTCATCGCATTTTCGAAGCAAGGCAAGGTTCCCGTATTACTTGACGGCGATAAGCCTATCTTCGACTCCTGGGCCATCGCGGTATACCTAGAGGAAACCTACCCCGACCAACCTTCCCTATTCGGAGGCGCCGAGGCATTCGCCTTGACCCGGTTCGTCAATGCCTGGGCTGACTCCATTCTGTTGCCTGGCATATTGCGCCTGATCGTCGCCGATATCTACCCGCATCTGGCAGAGCGGGATAAGCAATATTTTCGTAGTAGCCGGGAGGAGCGTCTAGGCATGTCGCTGGAAGCCTGCTGCGCCGACCGCGATCGACAAGTCGGCGCTTTTCGCCAAACGCTCGCGCCCTTGCGCATCAGCCTCAGAACGCAGCCCTTCCTGGGCGGCAACACACCAAACTATGCCGACTACAGCGTCTTTGGCGGTTTCCAATGGGCTCGCTGCGTAAGCGATTTTCCGCTGCTGGCCAGCGATGACACACTGGCGCAATGGGCTGGACGCATGCTTGACGCGTTTGATGGACTCGCACGCCGGACACCGGGCTATGCGACCTTAGGCTGATCGGGCCTTGCCTGGGCTTGTCAAACCGCACCGGACCTTGTATCTAAGGGGTATCGGCCCCATATAACCTAGATCGTCCGCAGATTAAGAAACGTTTTTGCTGCTGGCTAGCGCCAGTAATCGAAAACTTACAAGAATAAAGATTGCAGGGTGATTGCTCTGCTGTAAATAGTTTTTTACGATTGACTTAATTAAATCAATCAATTTGTACAATAGACCCCTGGCGTATACCATTCATCCATACGCTTTTTTCAACCCAGCAAAGAGGAAACCGCAATGTCTCTTATCAATACTCAGGTCAAGCCCTTCCAAGCCACGGCTTTCCATAACGGCAAGTTTGTGCCCGTTTCCGAAGAAAGCTTCAACGGCAAGTGGTCGGTGGTGTTCTTCTACCCGGCCGACTTCACTTTCGTTTGCCCGACCGAGCTGGGCGACCTGGCCGACAACTACGCTGCATTCCAGAAACTGGGCGTCGAAATCTACGCTGTCTCGACCGACACCCACTTCACCCACAAAGCATGGCACGACACTTCCGACACCATCGGCAAGATCCAATACCCCATGATCGGTGACCCCACTGGCATCATTTCGCGCAACTTCGAAGTCATGATCGAAGAAGCTGGTCTGGCTGATCGCGGCACCTTCGTGATCGATCCCGAAGGCAAGATCCAGATCATCGAAGTCAACGCCGGCGGTATCGGCCGTGACGCGGCAGAACTGCTGCGCAAGGTCAAGGCTGCGCAATACGTTGCAGCCCATCCGGGCGAAGTCTGCCCCGCCAAATGGCAAGAAGGCGATGCCACCCTGGCTCCTTCACTGGACCTGGTCGGCAAGATCTAAGCAAGCGGCTTTTACGCCCTGCGCTTTAAGTAGTAGGTAGTGCATCCGGGCGCGAGCCGCCCGGATGAGTTTTCCGAACAACGTCAAAAGGAGGCATTGGAACGACTATGTTGGACGCCAATCTCAAAAACCAGTTGAAAACCTATCTGGAAAAGATCACGCAGCCGATCGAGATCGTCGCTTCCCTGGACGATGGCGAAAAATCGCGTGAACTGCAAGCATTGCTGACGGAAATCGCCGGGCTATCTGATCGCATCACGCTTATCGAGCGACGCGACGACACCGAGCGCAAACCGTCTTTCTCTTTGAACCGCCCAGGAGCGAACATCGGCATCCGTTTCGCCGGTATCCCCATGGGCCACGAATTTACGTCGCTGGTACTGGCATTGCTCCAAGTGGGCGGCCACCCTATCAAGCTCGACGCCGACGTCATCGAACATATCCGCAATCTGGATGGCGATTACGCCTTCGAAACGTATATTTCGCTGTCATGCCAGAACTGCCCGGAAGTTGTGCAGGCCTTGAATGTCATGGCTCTCATCAACCCCCGCATCAAGCACGTCATGGTGGACGGCGCTCTCTACCAGGATGAGGTCGAGCAACGCCAAATCATGGCTGTTCCCACCACCTATATGAACGGTGAGGTGTTCGGCCAGGGCCGCACCAGCGTAGAAGAAATTCTTGCCAAGCTCGACACTGGTGCAAGCCAGCGCGATGCCGAGAAGCTCAACGCACGCGAAACCTTCGACGTCCTGATTGTTGGCGGCGGTCCGGCCGGAGCTGCAGCGGCCATCTACGCCGCCCGCAAAGGGGTGCGCACAGGTGTCGTGGCCGAGCGGTTCGGCGGCCAAGTCCTGGATACGCTGGCCATCGAGAATTTTATTTCGGTACAAGCCACCGAAGGCCCTCAGTTTGCGACTGCTCTTGAACAACACGTCAAGGCCTATGACGTCGACATCATGAACTTGCAACTGGCCGAGTCCCTCGTGCCCGGCAAGAAGCAGTTCGAGGTCAAGCTGGCCAACGGCGCGGTACTCAAGAGCAAGACCATCATTCTTGCAACCGGCGCTCGCTGGCGCGAAGTGAACGTTCCCGGCGAACGCGAATACCGCAATCATGGAGTGGCGTACTGCCCCCACTGCGATGGCCCATTGTTCAAGGGCAAACGGGTGGCTGTCATAGGCGGCGGCAACTCGGGGGTTGAAGCGGCTATCGATTTGGCGGGCCTGGTCAAACACGTCACCTTGTTAGAGTTCGGCGAGGAATTGCGTGCTGATGCCGTCCTGCAGCGCAAGCTGTTCAGTCTGTCCAATGTGACCGTAGTCACCCAAGCGCAAACCACCGAAATTACCGGAGACGGCAAGAAGGTGAATGGCTTGACCTACAAGGAACGGCAGACCGGCGAAGTGCGTCATGTAGAATTGGAAGGCGTCTTCGTCCAGATCGGCTTGGTGCCGAACAGCGAATGGCTTAAAGGCACGGTAGCGCTGAGCAAGCACGGCGAGATCGAAATCGATGCCCGTGGCCAAACCTCGATTCCAGGCGTATTCGCGGCCGGCGATGTCACTACCGTCCCGTACAAACAGATCGTGATTTCGGCGGGCGACGGCGCAAAAGCGGCACTCAGCGCTTTTGATCACCTGATCCGTTCCTCGGTGGATGACGAGGTCAGCGAAACAGTTGAAGAGGTAGTTGCCGCCTGACACTTGCTGGGTTAAGTGGCCTGGGCTTGCAGAGCAATCTGCAAGCCTTTTTTATTGTCTGCCGTCAAGCCCGGGAACGCTTTTTGCGAACCTCGTATCGCGGAACTCTCCGTTAACAGAGGAACTCATCATGAATCGTGATCAAGTCAAGGGAACGGCCAAAGATATCGAAGGCAAAGTCCAAGAGGCTGTGGGTAAGGCTACGGACAACACCAGCCAGCAAGTCAAAGGCGTGGCAAAACAAGTGGAAGGCAAGGTTCAGAAAGGCGTGGGAGATGTCAAAGAGGACCTGAAAGACAAACGCGATCATTGATCGGGCCTGTTTCGAAGCGCCAAGCCAGAACCTGCCGCTTCCGCCGTAAAGATCCGCTCAAGCGGAGCAAAAAATGCAGCCTCGCGCTGCATTTTTTTCATTCGGCAGAGGTGATAGGGGCCGGTTTCTCGGGTATGCAGGACTCTGACTGTTCGAGCATGAACCCAATATTGTCGGCGGTGCGCTGAATATGCTGCGCCAGCAAAGCAGAGGCACGGCTGTCATCACGTTGCAAGGTTGCCTGCAAAATAGCGTCGTGCTCTTCCGGGATATCGCGATCAAGCTGTCTGGATCTGATGAAAATCCGCCGATAGCGGTCGGAAAATGCCAGCAGTTTTTCACAGAACTGGGTCAAGACCGGCATTTGCCCGGCACTGATCAGCATCAAATGAAATTCTCGGTGGCGAATTTCCCATTCTTGATGCGCACCCGAATCGGTAGCAGCACGTTTTTCTATTTGCTGTAGCCGGTGGTGCGACGCGAGCAGAGCGACTTCCCAGTCGTCATCGCCATGCTCGATGGAAGCCCTCAACGCATAGGGCTCGAGCATGACCCGCAAATCTGTGATCTCTCGGTGGTTCTTCAGCGACACCGGGGCGACCTGATACCCGCGCTGGTCGTGGGCGATAACCAGACCCTCAGCCGCCAAACGGGACAAGGCCTCGCGCAAGGGGCTAAGGCTAACGTCGAAATTCTGGCTGAGTTGATTCAGACGCAATTGCTGGCCGGGACGGAAAGATCCGCTCAGCAATTCATCGCGCAAAGATTGGGTTAGCTGGGAAGTCAGGGATGTGCTCATTGCTCACCATTATATTGGAAGCCACCTTAAAATCGATATTGACTTAAAAATCGATTTCAATGAATATAAACGAAATTCTACCTTGTGAGGATGGACATGTTACCCAAACGCATTAACCGTGACGCCGTCACCGCCAGTATCGGCAATTATGCCGATCCCGACCAAACACTTGAACAGCGTGCTGCTATTTATCAAGACTTGATCGGTTTTGTGCCTCCTCGCATCGAAGCCCGCCTGGCCGTAACCGGCGCACTCGATCCCAAACTGGTCGATCTCCAGGAAAAAATGCGCGAGCACGCAATGTATCCCGCCTGCTTCGACGTCAAGACCAGCCAATTGATGTTGTTCGGCATGCTGCTTATGGACCTGAGCGATGCCGCCGTACTGCATGGCATCGCCGCTCGCCGCGGGGGCGCCACTTGGGAAGAAATGCAGGCGGTGGTCAGTTTGTGCTTTTTGTTCCGCGGCCTGTCAGCCGCCAACCGCGGCGCTGAACTGTTGGCCAATATTGCCGACCTCGAATCCAAACAGGCTGAAAAAGCGTAAGCCGGCCTATTGCAAGGGGCAGACGCTCGCACCCCAGTCTGTCTTCAATAGTGCATGAATGGTCACACAGGGGCTGAAGTCCGGTCGACATCCAAACTGCGGCATCACCGGACATGCGGTCACCCTACGCATAACATCAAACATAGAGACAAAAACCCGTGAATGCCAAACAAAACATAGCTGGAAACTTCAAGATCAGCGCACTGGTCGCTCTGCTGGCGGGTTGCTGGCTGGCCCCGCAATTAGCTCACGCGCAGGAGTACCCCAGCCGACCGATTCAGTTGGTCGTTCCCTTCGCCGCAGGCGGCGCCATTGACCAAATGGCTCGGGCCATGGGCGCTGCGCTAGGGCGGGAACTGGGGCAATCCATCGTCATTGAAAACAAGCCTGGCGCAGGCGGCAACATCGGTGCGGCCCAAGTCGCCCGGGCCGATGCCAATGGCTACACACTGCTGATTGGCACCTCGGCAACACACGGCGTCAATCCGTCCATGTATTCCAAGCTGCCGTACGACGCAGTCAAGGACTTCATTCCCATCGCCCACTGGGGTTTCGTCCCTAACGTTCTGGCGGTCAACGTATCGTCCAGCATCAAATCCGTGGATGATCTGATCGCGCAAGCCAAACGCGAACCGGGCAAACTGACCTTTGGTTCGGCAGGCAATGGCACATCGCTGCACCTAGCGGGTGAATTGTTCAAACAAGCCGCCAAAGTCGACCTGACCCACGTACCCTATCGTGGCGGCGCGCCAGCCTCGCTTGACCTGCTGGCAGGCAACATCACGATGATGTTCGATACCGTGGCCGTGTCCCTGCCTAATTTGCGCGCCGGCAAGACCAGGCCGCTCGCAGTTGCCGCCAGCACCCGTCACTTCGCCCTGCCCGACGTGCCGACCTTTGCCGAACAAGGCTTCCCCTCGGTTATTTCAGCAACGTGGGCGGGCGTCTTCGCCCCAGCCGGCACCAGCGATGCCATCGTGCAAAAAATCGAGAACGCCAATCGCAAGGCACTGCAAGACCCTGGTGTGATCGAAGTGATGCGCAGAACCGGCGTTCAAATCGATTTCAAGGGACGCAGCGATTTCACTACCTACGTTAGTAGCGAAATTGCCCTCTGGGGAGATATCGTTCGCCGCAACAACATTCGCGTCGATTGATGAAGGGGCGGCCCTTCGGGCCGCTCAACCTTGCTTGGCGTCCAGCGTAAACGCCGCGCCGGCATCCTGCCCCAGCACTTCCTTCAGCCACGGCATGGTGTCTTTCAGTTCAGCCTGAAGCAACCATGGCGGATTCACAATGAACATTCCGCTGCCATGCAAACCGAAACCATCCTTCTGCGGTTTGTGTACGGTCAGACTGACGTGCAACCAGCTCTTGACCGGTAAGCGAGCCAGCTTCTCCGGCAATTGGATAGACTCGCGCCGCTGCACCTGCGGATACCACACCGCGTAGCAACCGGTGGCAAAGCGCTCCAGGCCCTCTTTGATCGTATGGATGACGCGGGCATAGTCGCGTTTGTCTTCGTATGACGGATCAATCAGCACCAAGCCACGCCGCGTGGGCGGCGGCAGCAAGGCCTTGAGACCATCAAAACCGTCAGCAGCGTAAATCATGGTGCGGCGGGCGATATCCTTGCCCTGCTGCTTGAAGTTATTGCGCAAAACGTCGATTTCCGTCGTGTGCAACTCGAACAAGCGCAAGCGGTCCCTTTCACGCAGCATTTGCTTCGCAAAGAAAGGTGAACCGGGGTAATAGAGCAAACGCTCGTCGGGATTCAACACCGCCACTTGCTCGACGTAGTCCGCAACCGGCTCCGGCAAATCATCGCGTGTCCAGATACGACCGATGCCCGTGTCGAACTCCGCATTCTTGCCTGCCCACTCGCCATCCAGCGCATACGCCCCGGCGCCGGCATGGGTATCGATATACCAATAAGGCGCGTCTTTTTGGCCCAGATGACGAAGCGTCCGGACCAAGACAAGGTGTTTGAGCACATCGGCGTGATTGCCGGCGTGAAATGCGTGACGGTAGCTGAACATAGAACCTTTTCCGATAAGGCGCCATTGTAGACAGGAGCCAGCGGCAGGATACGACAAGCGCCCCGTCTACGTTACATATGCGACGAAAGTCTTTCAAACGTGACGGCTTGAAGCCGGGCTATTGATAATACTGACTGTTTCGCGGTCTAAATTACAAAACCTTACATGGTGCTTTGACAGCGCTAGGGCTTACCCGTAAGTTCAAAGCGTTCGGTCAGGTCGATCAAGCCCAAGAAAACGGGCGGGCTCGCTCCCGGCGCGTGCCGGCTGGCCGTTTTCCAGGAGAGGTCCATGTTTAAACAAAAAATGATGATCGCTACCATGGTGGGTGCTTGTTCATTGCTTGCGCCCTTGGCCCAGGCAAATGCCGCCGACGACGCACCAAAACAATCTGCTGGTACTTTTGCAGGCGATACCTTGATCACTACCAAGGTCAAAGCCGCCCTGCTGAAAGAACAAACAACTCAATCACTCAGCATCAAGGTCAAGACGGTCAATGGAGTGGTTGAACTCTCGGGTTTGGCCGATGATGCGGCCCAAATTGATTCGGCTGTACAGATAAGCCGGGGTGTGAAGGATGTGAAGGATGTGAAAAACAGCCTGCAACTGAAGAAACAACCGGAAAAATAATTCTATTTAAAGCCGTCAAGGTATGGTGGAAATGGCGGCCTCAAGAGGCTTGCGCCGCTACGGACAACCGCTCACATGAGCGGTTTTTTTTCGCATACGGCAAATTCTGTAGACGAGCGGCTTCCCATTTTTACGGTCCAACTCTAATATTCGGCTCGGGGGAACCTTATGCACTGCCGGTGCAGCAAGTATTCGAACAAGATGTGCGAAGGGCTTCTTTCGCCCTTCGCATCCGGCAGCGCCATACGGCTCTCCATCATCACCGCCACCCGATCTGGAAGCCACCATGCTAGAGCGTCTTTTCAAACTGAATGAACACGGGACATACGTCCGTACCGAGCTGCTTGCCGGACTAACGACGTTCCTGACCATGTCCTACATCATTTTCGTCAACCCGCAGATCCTGTCCACTACCGGCATGGATCGCGACGCGGTGTTTGTCGCCACCTGTCTGGCTGCCGCCATCGGCTCCCTGATCATGGCCTTCGTCGCCAACTACCCGATCGGGATGGCCCCAGGCATGGGCCTGAATGCCTTCTTCGCATTTACCGTCGTGGCCGGCCTGGGGTTCACCTGGCAACAAGCCCTGGGCGCGGTTTTCATTTCCGGCATCATTTTCATCCTGCTCACCGTCACGGGAGCGCGCACCTGGCTGATTGCGGGCATTGCGCCGTCGCTGCGCAGCGCTATTGCGGCCGGTATCGGTTTGTTCCTGGGCATCATCGCCCTGACCAGCTCCGGCATCATCGTCGACAATCCTGCCACTTTGGTAGGAATTGGCGATCTGCACAAACCTGAGGCCCTGCTCGCCATCTTCGGTTTTTTCATCATCGCGGTGCTGGACGCGCTCAAGGTTCGCGGCGCGATTCTGGTCGGCATATTGGCCGTGACCATCCTTAGCATGCTGCTGGGCATCAATCAGTTCCAAGGCATTTTCGCCATGCCGCCAAGTCTGGCGCCCACCTTTATGCAGCTCGATATCCTGGGCGCCCTGCACATCGGCTTTCTTCAGGTAATCGTGGTGTTTGTCCTGGTCGAAGTATTCGACGCCACCGGCACCCTCATGGGTGTAGCCAAACGCGCCGGTCTGCTTGAGGGCAAGAAAAACCGCATCGGGCGGGCATTGTTTGCCGACAGCATAGCCATTACAGCAGGCTCGGTTCTGGGCACCAGCAGCACCACCGCGTATGTTGAAAGCGCATCGGGTGTCCAGGCCGGAGGACGCACCGGCCTGACCGCCACCGTGGTTGGCGTGTTGTTTCTTGCCGCACTGTTTATCGCGCCGCTGGCAGGTTCGGTACCCGCCTACGCCACCGCCCCCGCCTTGCTTTACGTCGCGGGCTTGATGATGCGCGAGCTTATCGACGTGGATTGGGAAGATGTGACTGAGGCCATTCCCGCCGCCTTGACGACACTGGCCATGCCGTTCACCTATTCGATTGCAACCGGCCTGGCATTCGGCTTCATCAGCTATGTCGTCCTGAAGGCCTGCACCGGCCGTGTCCGCCAGATCCACCCGGCGGCATGGCTGATCGCGATCCTGTTCCTGATCCGCTTTACCTTCTTCGCAAGCTAGACCGTATCGAACAGGGTACATGCTCCGTTTTCTGCGGCGCTTACATGACGCCGCAGATTGCCGAACAGATCGCGCCCTGCCCCCTCCCAATGGGCGGACAAATCCGGTCTAGCCGCCTCCGCCCGTTCTTCCAGGTTTTCCATCACCTGAAGGGTGCCGGCATAGGCGTCCAACTTGATGATGTCCCCTGTGCGCACCCGGGCGATCATCCCTCCAGCCAAAGCTTCCGGTGTTACGTGAATAGCCGCCGGCACTTTGCCTGAAGCCCCCGACATCCGTCCGTCTGTCACCAAGGCCACCTTGAAGCCGCGGTTCTGCAACACTGACAAAGTAGGCGTCAGTTTGTGCAACTCGGGCATGCCATTGGCCGCAGGGCCCTGCCATGGCACGACGGCCACAAAATCACGTTCGAGTTCGCCACGTTGGAACGCCGTCAGAATGTCATTCTGATCGTGAAAGACGATGGCGGGTGCCTGCACGATGCGGTGCTCGGCATCGACAGCCGAAACCTTGATTACCGCACGCCCCAGATTTCCCTTCAGCAGTCGCAGCCCACCATCCTCCGAAAAAGGATGCGATGCGGGCCTGACGACGCTGTCGTCCAACGACGCCTGCGCGCCCTCACGCCACGCCAAACGACCGTCTTGCAGACAAGGTTCCTGGCAATAAGCATTCAATCCGCGCCCAACCACTGTCGTCACGTCATCAAACAACAAACCGGCTTCGAGCAGTTGCCGGATAACAAACTGCAGTCCTCCTGCCGCCTGGAATTCATTGACATCGGCTTTCCCATTTGGGTAGACCCGTGCCAATAACGGCACGACCGAGGAAAGCGCATCGAAATCATCCCAGTTCAGCATAATGCGTGCCGCCCGTGCCATGGCGATCAAGTGCAGGGTATGGTTGGTAGACCCTCCTGTCGCCATCAATCCCACCATGCCGTTGACAAAGGCTCTCTCGTCCAGCACGTCGCAAATCGGCGTATAACGTTCACGGCCGTGGCACAAGGACACGATATGGCGTGCGGATTCGCGAGTCAGCGCTTCGCGCAAAGGCGTGTTGGGATTAATGAAAGCGGTGCCCGGCAAATGCAGGCCCATAAACTCCATCAGCATCTGGTTGGAGTTGGCGGTACCGTAAAAGGTACAGGTTCCCGGTCCGTGATATGCGCGGCTTTCGGCTTCCAACAGTTGTGCCCGCGTCACTTTGCCTTCGGCGTAGCCCTGGCGGATTTGCGCCTTCTCGTCATTGCCTACCCCACTGGTCATGGGCCCTGCCGGTACAAAAATGGCCGGCAAGTGGCCAAATGCCAAAGCCCCGATGACCAGTCCCGGCACGATCTTGTCGCACACTCCCAAATACAGCCCACCGTCGAACATCTGGTGCGACAAGGCTACCGCAGTGGCCATGGCGATGACATCGCGCGAAAACAGCGACAGCTCCATGCCATCCTGCCCCTGGGTTACCCCATCGCACATGGCAGGCACTCCGCCCGCGAACTGCGCGGTCGCTCCCACTTCTTGCGCCGCCTGCTTTATCCATGCGGGAAAGTCAGCCAAGGGCTGATGCGCGGACAGCATGTCGTTATAGGCAGATACGATGGCCAGATTCGGGCTTTCCTGGGCCTTGAGCATGATCTTGGGAGCGGCCGGCATGGCGGCAAAAGCATGGGCCAGATTGGTGCAGGAAAGCTGGCTGCGCGCCACACGCGACCCTGCTCGCTGCCGCATGGAGGCCAGCCACTCGCGGCGACGGTCGCCGCTCCTTGCCACAATGCGCGAGGCTACTTTTTCCAAAACAGCATGCAATGCCATGATTACTCTCCCTGGGATATCTTGCGGGGAAAAGGTTCGACCCCAAGGCCGCCACCTCGTTCCCCGCAGTATCGCACCAGGGCGGCACGTCAAGAGATGTGCCGGCGACTCAGCAGCCACCGTACGCGCCCGTATGAACGGGCATTCAGCGGCTTTGTCAGCCCTCCAGCGACTTAAGCCGACGGAGTTGAGGAAACAGGGCCATCCACAATAACGCGATAGCCATGGTCCCTACCCCGCCGATAAGAACAGCCGGCACCACGCCAAACAACGCTGCTGTCACGCCCGACTCGAACTCCCCCAATTGATTGGAAGTACCGACAAACAGCGAGTTCACCGCACTGACCCGTCCAAGCATTTCATTCGGCGTCTGCAGTTGCACCAGCGTAAAGCGGATCACCACGCTTACCACGTCGGATGCTCCCAACACGACCAGTGCCGCCATCGACACCAGCAAATGCGAAGACAGCCCGAAAATGATGGTAGCCAGCCCAAAAACCATCAAAGAAGCAAACAAGACATGCCCGACCCTGTGCCGGATAGGGTAATGCGCCAGAAAAACCGACATGGCCAGCGCCCCCACCGCGGGAGCGGTCCGCAGCAAGCCCAGCCCCCAGGGCCCGGTTTGCAGGATGTCACGCGCATAGATGGGCAACAGCGCCGTGGCTCCGCCCAGCAATACCGCAAACAAGTCCAGCGACAGGGTTCCCAGAATAATGGGTCTGCTGCGAATGAATGCAATTCCCGAAAAAACGGACTTGAGCGTAACCGGCTCACGCGCGGCAATGGCTTGTTGAATACGGATGAAAGCCACCAAGATGGCGCCGATGAAGAAAAAAAGGCCAGCGATGCAATACGCCATCATCGAACCCAGGCCATAAAGCAGGCCACCCATGGCGGGCCCTACGATATGGGCGGTTTGGGTCGCCGACGTGGACCAGGCTGCCGCCTGCGGAATCAGTGCGCGGGGAACCACAGTCTGGACCAATGCCGCCATAGTGGGTGATTCGAAGGCCCGAGCGGCCCCGCCCATCGCCACTATCCCCAGGATCGCATCACGAGTCAGCCACCCCTCGTAGGTACCCAAGGCGAGCAAAACCGCGGCCAATGACTCGATGATCATGCACACGCTGGCGATCACCCGGCGGTCATAGCGATCAGCTACCTGCCCCACGACGAAGGTCAGCAACACCATGGGGACAAACTGGGCCAAGCCAACCAAGCCCAGGTCCAGGGCACTGCCGGTCAGTTCGTAAACCTGCCACCCCACCGCAACCGACAACATCTGGAAGGACAGGGTCGACATGACCCTGCTGAACCAGAAAAGGATAAAGGGCGGGTGACGTGCAACCGAAATGTCCCGCTTACTTCCCGAACTCATCAGCCATCTCGGTTGCGCGATGCGCAGCGGCTTGCATGGCGTGAACTACCGTTTGCTTCAGTCCATCCTGGTTCATGACATCTAGCGCTGCAGCCGTGGTGCCTCCCTTGGAGGTCACCCGTTCGCGCAGCGTCGCCGGCGTCTCGCTGGAGTGGGCCGCCAAGCTGGTCGCGCCGGCAAGCGTAGCCAGGGCGAGCTGGCGTGATTGCTCAGCATTCAGACCCAAGGCCAATCCACCTTCTATCATCGCTTCAATAAAGAGGAAAACATAAGCAGGCCCGCTGCCGGACAAGGCAGTCACCGCATCCAAGGCCGCTTCATCGTCAACCCAGACGACAGTGCCTACCGCTTCGAGAATCGTTTGCGCCAAGCTGCGGTCGGCCTGCCCCACACCTTCGAGCGTGGCCAGGCCGGTCACGCCCTGGCCGATCAAGGCCGGAGTATTGGGCATGCAGCGCACGATCCGAGGCCAGGGGGTTTCGCCGGCCCCCAACCACGCTGCCAGATCGGTCGCGCGGATACCCGCGGCAATGCTGATCGCCAGGCTGTCCTTGAGCCAAGGCCGAGTGGCCAGCGCCACCTCTTTCATTACCTGGGGCTTGACGGCATATATCCATACCTGACAACGAGACAGAGTCTCATCGGCGCTTGCCGCCGTGCTGGCGCCCTGGTCTTGCCACGACTGGCGCAAGGCATCATTGACTTCCACCACGTGGATGTTGCTCATCGGGCACAGCTTGCCTGCCAGACCGGAAATCAGGGCGGCAGCCATATTGCCGCCGCCAATGAACGCAATTGAAAACTCAGGATTCATCACACATTCCAGTAAGTATCGCCCACGGGTATACATCGCGCGGGCAAGCAAAGATAAAGGATATCTGCAAGCCGCAGCTATCGGGTATTCGTGTTTCGAACCCCGAAAACCGCAGTCCCTACCCTGACCATGGTGGCCCCTTCGGCTACCGCCGCTTCGAGGTCATCCGACATGCCCATCGACAAGTGGTCGAGCTTCAAACCCTCTTTATTCAGATCTTGCATCAGGCCGGCAAGCCGCGCAAAAACACCGCGCTGGTCCTGCATGGTTTGTCGGGGCGAAGGAATACACATCAGTCCCCGCAAGCGCACCCTGGGCAACCGGCTCACGGCTTGTGCCAGGGCAATCGCATCAGCAGGGGCGATACCGCTCTTGGTGGGCTCGGAATCGATATTGATCTGTATACACAGTTGCAGTTCAGCCAGCTCGGGCGGGCGCAGCTCTGACAAGCGCTGGGCTATTTTCAAACGATCTATGCTGTGTACCCAATCAAACCG
The DNA here is from genome assembly GCA_040391825.1 of Pigmentiphaga sp. Lineage (GTDB taxonomy): Bacteria > Pseudomonadota > Gammaproteobacteria > Burkholderiales > Burkholderiaceae_B > Pigmentiphaga. The sequence continues at coordinate 18,103 of JBEBXA010000003.1, read as the reverse complement.
GGTAGCGACCTGCCTGGCTTTATTACTTTGCAAGGGACCGATGAAATGCCATTCAAGCTCATGCCGGATATCGGCCAGCGCGGCCATTTTATCGACGGCTTCCTGTACGTAGCTTTCACCGAAAAGCCGCTGCCCCGCCGCATAGGCCTCGCGTACGGCGTGGTCCGGAAAGGTCTTGGAGACGGCAAGCAGCCCCACTGACGAAGGAGCACGCCCGTACGCGTGAACAGCTAGCTCTATGCGTTGCCGTACGATTCGGAGGTTGTCAGCGACAGACGTCATGGCACGGGCGCAAAACGGCAATTATATCCAGGGGCATCGGGTTTACGCGTCCTATCTGGCAAGCACCGTGGTCTGTAGGAAAATCCCACCAAAAACAGCTGCGCCAAACCAGGTGTTATGCAGGAATGCCCTGAAACACGCCGCGCGATCGCGATGTCTTATCCACCACAGATGCCGTATCGCCACCCCCGCCGCTAAGGCGAGCCCGGCGCCAAACGCCCAGCCATACCCCAACAAATGCCCGGCCCAGCCCAGCAGAGCCAGGGTCAGTGCATAACAAATACCTACCGCCACGACATCCCAAGAGCCGAAGGTGACCGCAGAGGTCTTCAACCCCAGCTTGAGATCATCGGGGCGGTCAACCATCGCGTACTCGGTATCGTAGGCGACTGCCCAAACGATATTGGCGGCCAGCATGACCCAGCCGCTGAGAGGTATGCTTTCCAGGACGGCAGCGAACGCCATGGGAATACCGAAGCCGAACGCAATACCGAGGTACGCCTGGGGAATGGCAAAAAAGCGCTTGAACTTGGGGTAAGTGGCAGCCAGAAATACAGCGACCACGGACAAGGCCCACACCAAGTGATTCATGGGCAGGATCAACAACAGCGACAGCAAGGTCAGGACCAGCGTGACCCCGAGCGCCTCACGCGGGGAAATCTGCCCTGAAGTAAGTACGCGGTCGCGCGTGCGTTCGACGTACAAGTCGACGTCACGGTCGAAATAGTCATTGATGGCGCAGCCGGCGGAGCGCATCAATACCGTACCTACGATGAACGCAAATACCAGATACCAGTGCGGACGCCCCTCACTGGCGGCCCAAAGCGCCCACAAGGTAGGCCATATCAACAACAGTATGCCGATCGGCTTGTCTATGCGCACCAAACGGGCGTAGAGGGACAGACGATGGGCGAGAGGCGCGGACGAAATTCTATTCATGCCCGTATCGTAACAAGCCCAGCACATATCGTCTGGCAAGCACGAGCGGCACGCGAGCTACTTACAGTGAACGCAAGGCGAAGCGCTTGAGCTTTCCTGTTTCGGTACGCGGCAAGGCGTCGACGAAGCGGATAAAACGCGGATATTTATACGGCGCGATCGTTTTCTTAACGTGGTCTTGCAACACTTTCGCCATCTCATCATCCGCCCGCGCTCCGGGTTTAAGCACTACGTAGGCGGCAACGATCTGCCCGCGCTCTTCATCGGCAGCCCCCACCACACCGCACTCTGCCACGGCCTCGTGTTGCAGCAAGGCGCTTTCCACTTCCGGCCCGGCAATGTTGTAGCCGGCGGAAACGATCATGTCGTCGGTTCTGGCCTGGTAGAACAAATAGCCATCGGCATCTTTCAGAAAAGCATCACCTGTCAGATTCCAGCCATTCACTACCACCGACCGTTGCCGTTCATCAGCCAGATACTTGCACCCAGTGGGCCCTTTCACAGCCAAGCGCCCCACCGTTCCTACCGGCTGCGGCAGCATGTGCTCGTTCACCACCTGCACCTGATAGCCCGGCACGGCTTTGCCAATCGCACCTCTGCGCACTTGCTCGCCGGCACTGGAGATAAAAATATGGATCATTTCAGTGCTGCCGATGCCATCGGTCATTTCCAACCCCGTTGCGCCTTTCCACAACTGCCGGGTGGCATCGGGCAGCGCTTCGCCCGCCGAGACGCTATGGCGCAAGCTGGATATGTCGTAATCGGGCGTCAATGGCGCCATCTGGCGATAGAAAGTCGGGGCGGTGAACACGATGCTTGCGCGCACCGCCTGTATGGTCTCCAACAGCAAGGCGGGTGTCAGTTTTTCAACCAAGGCCACCGATGCTCCTACCCGTAGCGGGAAGCAAAGCAGTCCGCCCAAGCCGAAGGTGAATGCCAAGGGCGGTGTTCCACAGAAGATGTCATCCGCACACGCCTGCAAGATATGCCGGGGAAACAGATCGCACATCGCCAGCACATCGCGGTGGAAATGCATGCATCCCTTCGGATTACCCGTGGTGCCGCTGGTAAATGCAATCAGGCAGACATCATCGGCAGCCGTATCGCAGGCTTCGAAGGACGAAGGCTTGTTTTGCGCAAGCGACTCGATCGAATCCGCCGCATCATCGTTGAAATATCTAGCTTGCTTTAAACGTGCGCAAAAGCTCGGGTGGGCGGAATCCAGGCAGAACTCCATCTCGGCCTTCAGCCTGCTGTCGCATACGGCAGCAACGATCTCGGCCTTTTCGACGATCTGCCGCAACTCGGCCGCACGCAGCAAAGGCATGGTAGGCACAACCACCAAGCCCGCCTGAACCGCCGCCAGCCAAGCTGCAGCCATGCCGGCATTATTCGGCCCGCGCAACAGCAAACGGTTGCCCGGAACCAGCCCCATATCTTCGGTCAAGACGTGAGCCCAACGATTGACCTGATCTTGCAAGGCTTGATAGGTGATGGCCTGAGGTGTTCCTGTCTCCATAGACCAAATCGCCGTGCGCCCGCCGTGGCCCGCCTTGATCGCCCCTGCCAGCAACTCGGCCGAGCAGTTCAAGCGTGGCGGGTAGCTAAGGTCGGGGTTATCTAGCAAGAACTCTGGCAAAGCGTCGGCAGGGGGCAAGTTATCCCGCGCGAACGTATCGATATGTGCCGAGCGTTCCATGGTCAGTCTCCACCTCTAGCGATTGGACGTAAAAACGCCCGGTCTTCGGGAACTCTGACAATTACTTTAACTTAAAACGTTTAAACTTCAAATAATTTTTCAAGCAACTCAGGCATCCCTGTTTGTGACAAAAAAATCCCTACGAGCAAAAACTTGCATCGTAGGGATGGATGGTCGAACGATGAGGTAAACCCAAAGCCCAATCGATGAATAAGCTGGAACGCTAGCAGCTCATTGCAAGAGGCTGCGCAACATCCAGGCTGTTTTTTCGTGGAAATCCAGACGTTGGGTCAAGAGGTCGGCGGTCGGCTGATCATTGGCCGCATCTGCCAATTTGAAAGTTTCGCGCGCGGTCTTGGCCACCGCTTCGTGACCCATGACCAGCAGGCGAACCATTTCGAGCGCCTCGGGAATAACAGCCGGCTCGCTGATAGATGACAACTTACCGAACTCGCGGTAGGTTCCTGGTGAAAAGTGTCCCAGGGCACGGATGCGTTCGGCCACATCATCGACTGAATTCCAAAGGTCGGTGTATTGGGTCATGAACATGGTGTGCAAGGTATTGAACATCGGACCCGTCACGTTCCAGTGAAAGCTATGGGTCATCAAGTACAGCGTATAGGTATCCGCCAGCAGCTTGGATAGCCCTCCGGCAACCGCTGTGCGATCCTTGTCTGAAATACCAATGTCGATGCGCGGAACGCTAACCGCCGTCTGGCTGAGGTTCTTCGCAACGCTTTTGGACACGTCTTTCTTGGGGCTTACTTTCTTGACCATAGATCACTCCCTTCCTAGATTGACAATGACAGGACACTCAATAAGCAGATAGCGCTGTTTTCCAGCATTTCAAGCTACAGCTTCAAGCTATCTGTACAGCCTCGTTCAGCATGGTAACGCCATTCAATTGACAATCATGCACTGCGGCGATCAGCGCTTCGATGGCTGCCGTACGCGGAAAGCTCTTGCGCCAAGCCAGCACCACACGGCGATCCGGCACCGGCTCATCGAAAGGCACATAACGCAACAGATCGCGCTCGTCCGGATGCGCAGGCACCGAGCTAAGCGGTAAAACGGTAATGCCTATTCCCGATGCCACCATATGTCGGATCGTCTCCAGCGATGAGCCCTCAAAGGTACGTTGGATCCCATCGCTGGAAGCGGAAAAGCGCGACAACTCCGGACAGACCTCCAACACCTGGTCGCGGAAACAATGGCCGCTTCCCAGCAACAGCATCGTCTCGTCCTTGAGCTCTTCCGCTTTGACGCTGCTGCGCTGGGCCCACGCATGCCCCTGTGGCACGGCTACGGCAAAAGGCTCGTCGTACAAAGCTTGCACCACCAGCCCGGCATCTGGAATCGGCAAAGCCATGATCGCGCAATCTATCTCGCCCTGGCGCAACAACTCCAGCAGACGCGTCGTGAAATACTCCTGCAACAGCAGGGGCATTTGTGGCGTGCGCGCAATCAAGCGGGGAATCAACTGGGGCAAGAGATAGGGGCCGATGGTATAGATCACGCCAACCTTCAACGCCCCCGACAACGGGTCATGGCCCAGTTTGGCGATCTCCTTCAGATTGGCGCTTTCTTCCAGTACCTTCTGCGCCTGGGCAACGACCCTTTCGCCTATGGGGGTAACACCGACTTCGGTTCCGCCTCGTTCGAACAGCGTCACACCCAGCTCGTCCTCAAGCTTGCGTATGGCTACCGACAAGGTCGGCTGGCTTACGAAACAGGCCTCGGCCGCACGCCCGAAATGCCGTTCGCGGGCAACCGCCACGATGTACTTCAACTCGGTCAAGGTCATGCAGCATTCCCTTTTTTAAGCTTTCATGAAATCTTCCCGGCCGCGCATCCAGCGAGCCAGATGGCCAGAAACTATCTCTTGAGACTGCTCCTGCAGCCTTGCAGCCGCCTCATGCGCCTGTTCGGCTATTTCCAGATCGGTGTCCAGATCGGCGAAACGCATCATGGCCAGTCCCGACTGCCTTATTCCCAGGAATTCACCTGGTCCTCTCAGCTCAAGATCGCGGCGCGCAATCTCAAAGCCATCCGTCGTTTCGTGCATGGTGCGCAGGCGAGCCTTGGCGATTTGCGACAGTGGCGCCTGATACAACAACACACATACCGACTCGGCCGCTCCGCGCCCTACCCGTCCCCGCAACTGATGCAACTGGGCCAGGCCAAAACGCTCGGCATGCTCGATCACCATCAAGGACGCATTGGGCACATCCACCCCGACTTCGATCACGGTGGTAGCCACCAGCAAGTCGATTTCACCTGCCTTGAATGCCTGCATGACGGCGGCTTTTTCGGCAGTGGGCAAACGGCCATGAACCAAGCCTACACGAAGCTCAGGCAAGCTGACGCGCAGCGCTTCGAAAGTATCGACCGCGGTTTGCAATTCCAGCGTCTCGCTTTCTTCAACCAAGGGGCATACCCAATACACCTGACGGCCGCTACGCGCCGCATCGTGAATACGGGCGACGACTTCCTCGCGACGCGTATCCGACAAGAGCTTGGTGATGACAGGGACTCGCCCCGGAGGCACCTCATCAATAACCGAGACGTCCAGGTCGGCAAAGAAAGTCATCGCCAAAGTCCGGGGAATCGGCGTGGCGGTCATCATCAACTGATGAGGGAAAACATCTTGTGAACCGCCCTTGCCTCGTAGCGCCAACCGCTGGCCCACGCCAAAGCGGTGCTGTTCATCGACGATAGCCAAGCCAAGACGCGCAAACTGCACATGCTGCTGGATCAGGGCCTGGGTGCCTATTGCCAACTGGGCCTCGCCGCTTTCCATCTGGGCCACGGCCTCGCGCCGAGCCTTGGGAGTCAAGCTGCCGGTCAGCCAAACAACCTTTACTGACAGCGGCTCCAACCAATCGACCAGTTTTCGGAAATGCTGCTCGGCCAGGATTTCCGTGGGCGCCATCAGCGCTGCCTGGTATCCATTGTCAATAGCCTGAGCGGCAGCCAGCGCCGCAACGACTGTCTTCCCACTACCTACATCCCCTTGCAACAAGCGCTGCATAGGGTGCTTGCGTGCAAGGTCCTGGGCAATCTCGGCGCCGACACGCCGCTGCGCGGCCGTCAGCGTAAAAGGCAGTCCTTTCAACAAGCGCGCCACCAACCCCTTGGGATCGGAAGAAAGCCGCAAGGCTACGGCCTGTTTATCCAAACGCGCGGCTCGCGCACGCGCCAAAGACAATTGCTGCGCCAGCAATTCGTCGAACTTGATACGCAACCAAGCCGGATGCGCGCGCTCAAGCAATGATTGTGCCGCGATATCCGGGTCAGGCGCATGCAGTAGCCGAACGGACTCCTCAAACCCCATCAGGCCATAGTGCTGCAACAACTCCGCAGGCAGGGTGTCGCTCAGATCTGCCGTTTTCAAGGCAAGGGCAATCGCTTTGCGTAAAACCGCTTGCGACAAGCCTTCGGTAGTCGGATAAACCGGAGTCAAACGATCAGGCAAAGGCGTAGAGTCATCAGCTACGGTAGTACGTGGATGCACCATTTCCATGCCGAAGAAACCGCCTCTGACCTCACCCCGGGCGCGAATACGCCTACCTACCGCCAGTTGCTTTTGCTGACTGGGGTAAAAATTCAGGTAACGCAGGCCGAGTTCACCGCTCTCATCGGCGATGGCCGCAAGTAACTGGCGTCGCGGGCGATAGCTGATTTCGCAGCGCGTCACCGTACCCTCGACCTGTGCCCACATTCCCGGCAGCAGGCGCTTGACTGGTGTCAGTTGGGTCTCGTCTTCGTAGCGGATAGGCAAATGCAGGACCAGATCTTCCGCACAAACCAGCCCCAGCTTGTGCATCTTGCGCTGCTGGGGAGATAAATCACCGGTATCGGCAGACAGATCTTGCGCCAATCAAATCACCAGAATGGCTTCGACTTCAAACTCCGCGCCCTTGGGCAAAGCCGCTACACCCACAGTCGATCGCGCCGGAAACGGCTGCGGAATCAACTCTGCCATGATCTCATTGACAACCGAAAACTGACCCAGATCCGTCAAGAACAGGGTGAGCTTGACGACCTGATCCAGCGTGCCGCCAGCCTGCTTTACCACCGCGGCCATGTTGGCGAATGCCTGCCTGACCTGGGCATCGAAACTGTCGGTGATCATCTCACCAGTGCTGGGGTGCAAACCGATCTGGCCTGACAAGTACACCGTTTTGCCCCCCGCCGGCAAAGCTACAGCCTGGGAATAAGGACCGACCGCGGCCGGAGCCGAATCGGTGTGAATAATCTGTTTGCTCATGGATTCTTCCTATTGGTAGGTGCAGGGGAAATAGTAGCGCCCTAAACATAAAGCTATCAAAATTTAGATAACAATAGTTGATTACGGAAGACTAGGCATAAATGGACTTTCCATCAACAATAACCATGATTGCAATAAGGTTTACGAAGCGCGCTTTCCTTTAAGCGCGTACGCTGCGCGCCGCTGGCTCAGGAAAACCACTCCCCCACTCGGGACCTCTTTGGTATGAAAACATCATCTTGGCGCGAACGCCTTCTCGGCAAGGCCCGCGACCCGCTTTCACCCGACACGCGCCATTCCATCGCGCTCGCCGCCTTTCTGGCTTGGGTGGGTTTGGGTGCCGATGGCTTGTCATCCTCATCTTACGGCCCCGAAGAAGCTTTTCGCGCCTTAGGCAGCCACACGCATCTTGCGTTGTTCCTGGCTATTGCCACGGCCATCACTGTCTTCGTGGTTGCTCTGGCCTACAACCAGGTTATCGAACTGTTCCCCACCGGCGGCGGCGGTTACCGCGTTTCGACCGCATTGCTCGGCCCGACCGCGGGCCTGGTTTCGGGCTCCGCGCTGATCGTCGATTACGTCCTCACCATTGCGATCTCAGTCGCCAGCGGCACCGACGCCCTGTTTTCCCTGCTACCCACTGACTGGCAGCCGTTCAAGCTCTGGACCGCCTGCACCATGGTGGTGATTTTGCTATGGCTGAACCTGCGCGGAGCCAAGGAAAGCATCCACGTTCTGCTGCCCATTTTCGTCGGTTTCGTCATTACCCATGCGGCGCTGATCGCATGGGGCATCGCCGCCCACGCCGAAGGCTTGCCCTTCCTGATCCCCGACACCGTGAAAGAAGTGCGGGAATTCTCACAAGAATCGGGCTGGTTCTTCGTGCTGGCCCTGTTCCTCAAAGCCTATTCGCTGGGTGGCGGCACCTACACCGGGATCGAGGCCGTTTCCAATAACGTCGACCGCTTGGCTGAACCGGTCGTGCGCACCGGCAAGCTGACCATGATGATGATGGCGATCAGCCTGGCTTTCACAGCCGGCGGCATCATCCTTCTATACCTGCTGTGGAATGCAACGCCCACTGAAGGCCAAACCCTGAATGCCGTCGTGTTCGGCGACATCCTCTCGGAAATGGGCTTCGTCGGCAATCAGCAAGTGGTCGCCTTGATTGTCGTCCTGACCTTCGAAGCAGGCCTGCTGTTCGTCGCGGCCAACACCGGTTTCCTGGGAGGACCATCGGTGTTGTCCAATATGGCGTCCGACTCCTGGATGCCTCACCGATTCCGCTATCTATCCAACCGCCTGGTCACCGAGAACGGCATCCTTCTGATGGGCGTTGCCGCCCTTGCGATTTTGCTGCTCACTGGCGGCGACGTGTCGCTACTGGTCGTTCTGTACTCGATCAACGTATTCCTTACTTTCAGCTTATCCCTGGCCGGGCTCTCTTTGTTCTGGATACGCAACCGCCACAAACCCGTGCACAAAGCCCATTGGCGTCGGCGCCTCGCCTTATCTCTGCTGGGATTGCTGATCACCAGTTCCATCCTGGTGGTTACCACGGTAGAGAAATTCTTCGAGGGCGGTTGGGTCACCTTGCTGATTACCGGCGTGCTGATTCTTGCTTGCCTGGGCGTCCGTTCGCACTATCGGGACATACGACAGCGTATTGCCCAAATTGACGACATCTTCGCCGACCAGTCGTTTGGTTCAGATTGTTCGCCGCCGGAACTGGACCCCCAGGCACCTACGGCGGCCTTCCTGGTGGGTTCGAGTCGTGGCGGTGGTCTGCATGCGCTTTTGTGGGTGCAACGCATGTTTCCGGACCACTTCAAGAACTTCATTTTTCTCAATGCCCGCACGGTGGATGCTCAGGTATATGGCGGCCCGGAAGCGCTGGAAATCATGCGGATGCAAGCCACGACATCGCTCAAATATTTCGAGCGTTTTTGCAACAGCTATGGCCTTGCCGCTACCAGCAAGCTCAGTTTCGGCACCGATGCCGTCAACACCCTCGATGAGCTGATCAACGACACCTTGGAGCAATTCCCCAACACCATCGTGTTCGCCAGCAAATTGGTTTTCAAACGGGAAAACTTTGTTACGCGCCTGCTTCACAACCAAGCCATCAATTCGCTACAGCGACGCATGCACGTCAATGGACAGCAGATGATGGTCTTGCCGATGCGGATAGACTAAGGTTTCCTTCAACAATAACAAGGCGGCATAAAATGGCTTTTATAGCCCCTTGTGCCGCCACTGCTTCTGCCCATGCTTCGATTCGAACACCTGATCCAGATCAATGACCCCCTTGTCCCGCTGCTGACGCCGTTGTCGCGTGAGGAAGTCTGGCGGGGGCTGTTTATCCGGGCTCACCACCCCACCGAATTCGTCATGGGGCTGGAGACTTGCGTCATAGAAAGCGAAACGGTCGAAGATGGCAAGACCACGCTCACCCGCACCCTGGATTTCGGTCCGTTTCAGGTGCACGATCAGGTCACGCTCATCCCCATGCAGGAAGTGAACGTAATCGCCCACGCCACAGAGCTGTGGCCGCGCAGTCAGGCGCTCGTACGTATAGAAGAACCCGAGCCCAACCTCATCTTCCTGCGCTTCATTTATGAACTAGCGCAGGAAGAAGGCCAGTCGGAACTGGACCAGACCACCGAGGGCCTACGCAAACAGGCTTATCTTGCCGCCGACATGGACACAGTGCAACGCATCAGAGAACTCGCGGAAAACGGCAAGCTCTTGCACTGAAAATTCAGGCAACTTGCCGTACCGATTTATTTCTCCGCGAAAGCGCGCTCAACGACATAATCGCCCGGCTGCCCTGTACCCGCGGATACCTTGAACCCCCGCGCATCCAACATCGCGCTGACATCCGCCAACATATGTGGGCTCCCGCACAACATGGCGCGGTCATGGGCAGGATCGAGCGGCGGCAGGCCGATATCGGCAGCCAGCTTGCCATTTTCCACCAGCTCGGTAATTCGGCCCTGATTACGAAAAGGCTCGCGCGTCACCGTCGGGTAGTAGATCAGCTTGCCGCGCACCATGTCCCCGAAGAACTCGTTGGCTGGCAATTCATTGTCGATGTAATCCGCATAGGCCAACTCGCTTGCCCAGCGTACGCCATGTACCAGGATCACTTTCTCGAAGCGTTCGTACACTTCGGGGTCTTTGATGATGCTCATGAACGGGGCCAGGCCTGTACCAGTTCCGAACAAGTACAAATTCTTGCCCGGCAGCAAATCATCAACCACCAAAGTTCCCACCGGCTTGCGGCTGACAAGAATCGAGTCGCCCTCTTTCAAGTGCTGCAGCCGCGACGTCAGCGGACCATTAGGCACCTTGATGCTGAGGAACTCAAGGTGCTCTTCATAGTTCGCACTGGCGATGCTGTAGGCACGCACCAATGGCTTTCCATTAACCTCGAGGCCGATCATCACGAAATGCCCATTGTGAAAACGCAGCGCCGAATCGCGAGTGGTCTTGAAACTGAAAAGCGTGTCATTCCAGTGATGAACGCTAAGAACGCGCTCTGTATTGAAAGCGGCCATGGCCAAGTGCATCCCGTCTAGATAGTGCCGGCAGTTTACCAAACCGCGACCAAAAAAACGGCGTCAACCCGGCATTTATGGGGAGTAAGGGGCAAATAAGACGAATATGCACGCACGTTATAAACGTATGTTTTAAGCATATATCCGCAATGGGTAGCAAGAAGCGGGCTTATGCCTGAAAGCAGCCGGTACTGGCGCCGATACCGCTTGGATCCATACGCACACAAGCCACTACGGGCTTGGAAAAAATCCGGTATATTTGTGCTGTGCATTAAATGGGGCGGTAGCTCAGCTGGGAGAGCGTCGCGTTCGCAATGCGAAGGTCGGGAGTTCGATCCTCCTCCGCTCCACCAAGATTCCCCACGCGTATGCTCTGTTAGGCTATTGATCTAACAGAGCTTTTTATTTTTGGGTTTACCAATCACTTCACCGCAAGTGTGACTGTAAAGGGTGCGTTGACCGCTTTCAGCTTAAAGCGCTCTTCGTACTTTCCATGCAAAAACCCCCGAAGATTGGAGCTACGTCCAACTTTCGGGGGCAGTTCAATTTGCAGGCTTTTGAGGATCACTTCTTGTAGTGATACCGACATTGCAGAATGATAATTCGTTCATCATCTGCCAGGTAAACGAGGCGATGTTCCTCGTTGATTCTCCGAGACCAGCAACCTTGTAACTCTCCTTTAAGGGGCTCTGGTTTGCCTATCCCCTTAAAGGGGTCTCGTAGGCTTTCTTCAATCAGCTTATTGATGCGCTTGAGAAGCTTGACGTCCTGATCCACCCAGAACTGATAATCCTGCCAAGCTAACTCTTCAAATGCTACCTGCCGTTTCTTTTGCTTTTGCATTCTCTGGCTCTTTCGCGTGAATGAGCTCGCGGACCTTGTAATTGCCTTTGCGGGTGTTAGCCACTGACCGTAATAACCTTTCGGCGTTAGCAGGCGAACGCATTAGATAAAGCGTTTCCATGATTCCGTCGTAGTGCTCTTTAGACATAACAACGGCGTCCGGAGCATCTCTTCGCGTAATGACGGTTACATCCGCATCGTCAATTACCTGATCCAGAACGGTTTTTAGACCGTTCCGAGCATCGGTGTAATTGATGATTTTCATGGTTGATTCCCGTGGTTAGCTATCTGGTTAGGATTGAAGTCTAGACAACCTCAACTGCATAGTAACACATGTCCAGATAATTGAACATGTCTGACTAGCTTAGCTGTCTGAAGCTGGGCTAAGTCATCGATTGCGCTTCGCCTACTGCAGTTGAATACATCCCCCCTCCCGGATGAGCTGGTTTGGCGTCCGGCGCGTAGCAGTTGCGTTTGTTAGGCATGCGCAGCCGCGTGCGCTTGACGTTTAGCGAGGGGGTCTTTGGGATTGAACTTAAAGCTTATCGAAAAATCCCGCGCTCCATTCGCAATGGCGCGATACCTGCGAAACCCCTCTCCTTCACTCATCGACGGTTGACATTCGCGAAGTAGCTACCTAGAATTTGACCATGAAGTCAAAATCTAATTCAGCCCCCGCAATTGACGACGATGCAAGCCCGGCCCCTGGTACTCGGCGCTGGAGCGGACGTCGCACCCCTAAAGTATCCAGACGCGACGAAATCCTGCGCAGTGTGGGAGACGTACTGCGCGAATCGCGCCTGTCTTCACTCACGATGCAGGACATTGCCGACCGCTTGGGCATTACCAAGGGCAATCTGTATTACTACTTCCGCGACAAGCAAGACATTCTTTTCCAGTGTCATATGCGATGCATGGACATCAGCCTGGAAGCACTGGCAAGCCTGGAACCCAATAGCAGCCCCAAGGCGCGCCTGCGCAACCTTTTGGTTCTTCACATCGGTGGAATCATCAACGATGGCGTGGGAAGCGTCCTGCTTACGGATCTGGAATATCTCAATACGGCTCAGCGCACAACCTATGTCTCTAAACGGGATGAATTCGAAGCCGGAGTGCGGCACTTGATCGAAGTGGGCGTTGCGAGGAAAGAACTCGTCTGTCCCGACTCCAAACTGGCAAGCCTGACCATGTTGGGCGCGATCAACTGGATCCCCAAGTGGTATCGCCCTGCCGGCAGATTGAAAGCAAACGAAATTGCAGAGGGCATGGCCGACTTTCTCATGCAGGCCTTGGCTGCGCCTGACGCACCCGTACGAACAAGCGCGAAGAAAACCCCAAAGACCTAGTTCTCAGGTCGCTGCGGCAGATAGAAAAGGCAGATGGACGATGCACGCACGTAGAGCGCCGCATCGTCTCTTGCGCTCGCCTCCGATTGTTAAAAACCAATGATGGAACACATGGAACTTCAGCTCGGCGATACCTTCGACGGCCCCTCCAAGACGCTTACCGATGCCCACTTCCTTTTTTTCTCGGGAATTTCAGGCGATGTCCATCCGATTCATTACGACATCGAATATGCAAAGCAGAGCCATTTCGGAAAGCCCTTGGCACACGGTCTTTTACTTGTATCGATGGTGGCCCTGGGAGCCACGACCGTACGCGACCGTATCGACGGTTTTATCTTCGTTGAACAGGGATGCCATTTCTTGACCCCGGCCCTGGTAGGCGACACCGTTCAGCCCCGCTTCGTCCTGGAAAAAATCTGGCAAGAGGAACACCGCACCTTCTATAGATTTCAAACAAGTCTGCTGAACCAGCGAGGCGAGAAAGTTTTGGAAGGATTCCATATTTATCGCGTTCTTCCCCACAAGAAACCTACCGGGAGCCAATGATGTCGGACACAAGGACTGCACTTACCACTGGCAAACCCTGGCCCGCGCACTATACGTACGCACCAGCGCTCAGGGTAGGCGACACAATCTGGTTTTCCGGTACGACAGGAACGGATGACAGCGGCGTCATTACCGCACCAGGCGACATCGCCGAACAGACGCGGCAGATATTTCTCAAATTCGAGAAAATATTGAACTCGGTTGGGGGCTCTTGTGAAGACATCGTACAAACCCATGATTTTTTCGTCACCACAGAGAATTACAAAGACACTGCGGCCGTACGGCGGGAATTTTTGAAATCCGCGACGCCGGCATCTGCCGGAGTACTCGTGGCCGGCTTGCTGCGCAAGGATGCGCTGATAGAAATATCGGCGGTAGCCGTGCTGCGCCCCACCGGAGACTGAGCATGGCCAAGACACCGGAAGGATTGCTTGCGGGCGTCAAGGTGATTGACCTGACCACTGTCGTCTTCGGACCGCTCACTACGCAAATATTGGCGGACTACGGCGCCGACGTCATCAAGATAGAGCCCCTGGACGGGGACATCATGCGCCACGCAGGACTGGCCTCCCATGATTCCATGGGGCCCATTTTCCTGAACCTGAATCGCGGTAAGAGATCAGTAGCGATTGATCTGAAATCCGTCGAAGGCCAAGCAACCCTGATCTCATTGCTGAACAACGCGGATGTATTCGTCCACAACGTACGTCGCGCAGCGATCGATAGACTTGGACTGTCCTACGAGTCCGTGGCGCAAACCAACCCCGGCATCCTGTATTGCATGGCAACGGGCTTTTCGGCGGACAACAGTAGGGCCGACTCAGCCGCGATCGATGACGTCATCCAATCCGCAGCCGGTATCGCCGCCTTGAATGCGGATGCGGATGGCGTACCCCAACTGGTACAGAGCCTGATTGCCGACAAAGTGGCTGGCCTTGGATTGGCCTGCGCCATACTCGCCGGCTTGTACAAGCGCACGGCGACCGGGCGCGGAGGGCTGGTCGATGTGCCGATGTATGAAACCGTCGCTGCCTTCACATTGCTGGAACACCTTCAAGGGCATACCTTTGCCCCCCCCGTCGGCGGGTTGGGTTACCACCGGGTGCTGAGAGATGGCAGGCGCATTTATCGGGCGAGCGATGGCTATATTTCCATGACCCCCTACAGTCGCGACCATTGGATGGAATTTTTCCGCGCAACGGGTCGCCCCGAGCTGGCCCAGGATCCCCGCATAACCGATCCAGTCCAGCGCAATGCGAATGTCAACGATCTTTACGACCTGATCGGCGCCGTGGCCAACGAGCGGACAGTAGAAGCATGGGAAGCGCTTGCCGCCCGAATCGGCTTTCCGGCCCAACGGGTAAATGGCTTATCTGACCTGGTCGCCGATCCCGACCTTCTGCGCACGCAAACACTAGTCCCACGCGAACACCCCGGCATAGGTAGGACCCAGATGCTTGCGTCACCAGGTTATTTCGATGGCTGTGCCGCGCGCCATCCCGGCGTTGCCCCTCGACTGGGCGAGCATACGCAAGAAGTTCTTGCAGAGGCCGGCATGTCTCTTGACGCCATCCAAGGTCTGGCTGCGCGCGGCGTTATTAACTTTGCGAGAGACGCATCATGAATAGCCGCTACTACGAGGATTTCGAAGTAGGCGTCCGTTATCCAACGCGCACGCGAACCATTACCGATGCCGATCACGAGGCATTTTGCTCGCTGGTGGGCTACGAAGTTCCACTTTTTCTCGACAACGACGTCGCACACGCACGCGGCTTGCCAAGCCGATTGTGCCCAAGCCATCTGGTCATGTCATTTTCAACAGCGATGACCGGCGATTTATTCAAGGAAAGCGTCATTGCCCTCGCAGGTATAGAAAACGCCAGATTTATTCAGCACGTCTATCCCGGCGACACCATCAGCACTGAGGTCGAGGTCATTCAAAAGCGCCTGACTTCTAAACCCGGGCGCGGACTCATCGTCTTTCGCGACCATGTCTACAACCAACATGGCGAGGAAGTTTTCCGCAACGATAAACATGCGTTGGTCAGGTGCCGCCCGAGCCCTGACGATGCAGTAAGCAGCTCCTGACTCGGATAGGGTCACGACTCTATCGGCTCCGGCAGCACAGCCATTTACCCCGAACTCTCTTCAAGCGCCGGCAGCGAGAGATCATTTAGCAGAGATCGAAAATGAAAAAATGGATCAATTATTCGCTGTTTGCCATGGCGGGGCTATGTACATCACTGGCGGCAACTAACGCCGGCGCCAATGAGACCTGGCCAAGCAAACCCTTACGGATCGTAGTCCCGTTTCAAGCCGGTTCATTTACTGACTTGGCCGCCCGCAAACTGGCCGTGGAACTGTCCTCGCAACTCGGGCAAACAGTCGTAGTGGAAAACCGCGCCGGGGCTGGAGGCACGATTGGCGCCGAAAGCGTTGCAAGATCCGCCCCGGACGGTCACACGCTGCTATTGACCGAAAACTCATTCACAGTCTCGCCCGCGCTATATCCAAAACTGCCTTATCGTGCAAAAGAGGACTTTATTCCTCTAACCACCATTGCCGAAGCGCCGACCATCATGTGGGGCCGTCCCAATTTGCCCGTGACATCGGTCAAGGAACTGGTAGCGCTGGCCAAGTCCAAGCCCGATCTCCTTACCTTTGGTTCTGGTGGCCAAGGGACTTCATCGCACTTGGCAGGCGAGCTTTTCTTCGACAAAGTCCAGATCAAAGTCGTACATGTCCCCTTCAAGGGGGTTGCCGGTTCAATCAGTGAAGCAGTAGCAGGCCGGGTCGACTTTGGCACTTCAAGTATTGCAAGCCCTATGGGTCAAATCAAGGCTGGACGGCTGCTCCCTATTGCGGTGACGGGTAAAGAGCGCAACCCTTTGTTGCCCGATGTGCCAACCTTCGCTGAATCGGGATTTGCAGAGTTCGACGCTCCCATCTGGTTCGGTTTGCTCCTACCGGCGGGCACCCCCCCTCAGATCGTGAATCGCCTGCATGAGGAAGTTAGCAAAGCTATCGAGAAACCAGCCGTAAGCGAAGTGTTTGTCAAACAAGGCGCACGTACCCTCGTTACCTCGCCGCAAGCCTTTGCCAGCCGGATTTCCGCAGAGATTCAACAGTGGCAGAGCCTAATCAGCCGAGTCGGCATCAAGATCGAATAGACCAAGCGATTCCAGGGCTGGCTCTTAGCCGAGCGGCCCGTGCTTAAAACATCGGCGGCCCTTGAAGGGCCGCCGATGTTTTAACGAAGTCAGACGATCAAGAACACGAGCGAATCATTTCAGTGCTTTGAGGGCCGCGGCCTTAACCTCGCGCCGCAGAATCTTACCCATGGCATTACGAGGCAAGGGGTCTCCAATCACAATGGCTTTCGGAATTTTCCAACGCGCCAGCTGCGTCGCGCAATATTCGCGCAGGACCGCTTCCGAAACAGCCTTTCCCGCATGCAAGTGAACAAATGCGGTGACCGCATCCCCCCAGTAATCGTGAGGCATTCCTACCACCGCGGCCTCCGCCACCGAGGGATGCTGCAGAAGCACCTCTTCGATCTCGCGAGGATACACATTCTCACCGCCGGTGATAATCATGTCGTTCTTTCGATCGACCAGATAGATGTAGCCCTCTTCGTCTCGCCGAGCCATATCTCCAGCCGACACCCAGCCATCGCGGATTGCACTCGCTTCGATCTCGGGCCGGTTCCAATACCCAGAGAACATCAAAGGAGAGCGGCTCCAGAGCTCCCCCGTCTCACCTGCAGCCACAGGCCTGCCGTCCATGTCGCGGATCTCGACCTCGACTGACGCGAACGTATTTCCTACGCAGGCGATCTTGCGCAGTTGATCCTCCGGCCGCAGATTGGTCACCAGCGACGCTTCGGTTGAGCCATAGCGTTCATGCAGCACGTCGGGCCCAAACGATTCGACGATTCGTCGTTTGACCGATTGCGCAAGCGGTGCGGTGCCTGAAACGATACAACGCAAGGATGAAACATCGAAGCGTGAGCGTTCAGCTTCCGACAGAGAAAAATAGGCCGAAAAATGAGCCGGCACCATGTGGGCCTTGGTAATGCTGTGTTGCTCGATCAACCCCAAAAGTGCTTCGATCTTGAACTGGGGCAGGATGACAGCCTGGCCTCCAAACCAGAGTGGTGCCAGCAGATTCAGGAAGCCCGCGCCGTGGAATACGGGGGTACTGACCAACATGCGTGAATCCGGGCCGAATGATCGGTATTCGGCGGCGGCGACAAAAGCAGTCAGTATTCGAGATCGGTGCGAAAGCAGAATGCCCTTGGGCCTGCCAGTTGCACCGGAGCTATAGGATATGGAAAAAATATCAGTTTCGTCTACGAGCGGAAAGTCACGACTGGGCTTTGCCTGGTCCAGCCAGGTATCGTAACTGTCGTAGCCGGGTCGACCCACCACCAAGATGTGATCAACGTCGGCGGCGGCGGCCCTGACCTCTTCCTCATTACTTGCATGGCAGATAATCAAACGCGGCGAGCAGTCTTCGACTATGAACCGGATCTCGCTGGCAATAGCCATGGGTGGCAACATGGCGCACAAGACGCCTGCGGCGGCAAAACCCGCCACGATTTCCATATAAGGTAGGC
>JBEBXA010000002.1:0-149749 GCA_040391825.1 Pigmentiphaga sp. | reverse complement strand
ACTGGCGCTCGAACTATGGCGCCTACCGGTCCGAATTTCAGGACCCGCCCGGAGTGCAAGGGCCGCCGGCCACATTCGGTTTGCTGATGAGCCGCTATGCGCACCAATATGGCTTGAAGTCGGAAGCGCTGGGCAAGATTGCCGTGACGCAACGCGCTCACGCATTGCATAACGACAATGCTTGCGAAAAATTCAAGAAACCCCTGAGCCTGGAGGCCTATCTGGACTCCCGAGTGATCGCCGACCCGTTGCGTTTGCTGGACAGCGTGATGTTCTGCGACGGGGCGAATGCCTTTCTGGTCATGACGGAGAAGAAGGCGCGCGAACTGGGTTTGAGCAAGATGGTGTACCCGACTGCTTATGCCGAGGTAACCAATTTCAACGGTAACGATCCGGTGGCGGATATTACGCAGTCGGGGTTTACCAAGATCGGGCCGAAGGTATTGGCGGCCGCGGGAATGAAGCCTTCCGATGTGCGCATGTTCCAGCCTTATGACGATTTCACCATAGCGGTCATGATGCAGTTTGAAGCCTTCGGGTTCTGCGGCAAAGGCGAAGGCTCGGACTACACCTTGAGAACCGACCTTTCCATCACCGGAGAACTACCGCTGAATACCGGAGGTGGACAGATATCGGCAGGGCAGCCGGGTCTTGCAAGCGGTGGCCTGAACCTGGCCGAGGCGGTACGGCAGATGTTTGGCGAGGGCGGGGGGCGCCAAGTGAAAGACACGGCCAATGCCCTGGTTACCGGTATCGGCGTAATTCCCTACGGACGCAACTGGGGTACCAGTTCGGCCATGATTCTGGAGGCTTGACCATGACGACAAACAACACGCCTGTTTCCCGCCCCATTCCCCGACCAGGAGTCTACGTCGATACCCAGGCCTTCTGGGATGGCGTCAAACAGAAGAAGCTTCTGCTTCAATACTGCACCGAAACCGGCCGCTTTCAACACTATCCTCGACCCGTCAGCCTTTACACGGGCAAGCGCAACTTGGAATGGCGCGAGGTTAGTGGGGCGGGCACGATCTACGCCTGCACGGTTGTGCGCATACAGGGGCCGGGGCTGGAGGGCCGCGTGCCGTTGTGCGTGGCTACGGTTGAATTGGACGAAGGCGTGCGCATTATCGCCAATGTGCTGGAGTGCGATGGCGAAGAAATGGCCATAGGCAAGCGGGTCAAACTTGCCTGGGATGAGCTCGGCCCCGATACGCCATATCCTGCCTTCGTACTTGCTTAGGAACTGCCATGCGTCTTGAAACATTACTGGCTGGACAGGCCTTGCGCAATCCCGACAAGACCTGCCTGGTTTTGGGGTCTCTACGCGTAAGTTACGGCGAGCTCATGGAGGCCTGCCACGCTTTGGCGGTGGGTTTCAGCCGGTGGCAGGTCAGTCCGGGTGATCGCGTCCTGGTATATATGCGCAATGGTGTGGAACTGGTTCAAACCTTCTATGCCACTTACATGGTTGGCGGTTTGGTCGTTCCCGTTAATACCCGGCTGACGCTGCGTGAGCTCGAGTATTTTCTGGAAGATAGCCAGCCCTCTGTCGTGGTGCTGGATGCCGACAACGTCGAAGCGGTCGACCTTGTAGCCAGTCGCTTCCCCACGGCCAAGCTGCTGCTGGTAGGCGCCAAGGCCAGGGGGGAGGCGCGTGGCCGTGACTTTGCCGAGTTGGCTGAGCCGACTGACGAGGCATTGCCAGAGGTGCCGCTAAGCGCGGAGGATTGCATGATTCTCTACACCTCGGGCACCACGGGAAAGCCGAAAGGCGCGATCGTGACTCACGCGAATTTCATCATTCCGCATTGCTTCATGAATGCGATTGAATGGGGCATTTCGCATCAGGATTGCTATCTGGTGACGACGCCCTTGGCGCATCGCACGGGCTTGGCTCGTCTGGCCAATTCGCTTTGCTTGGGTGGCACCCTGGTGTTGATGGAAAGCTTCGACGCGCAGGAAGCGATAAGGCTGATCGAGCAAGAGAAAGTTACCGCCGCAGGTATGGTGCCAACCGTTGCGCGCATGCTCATGCCCTATCTGGAACAGGCGCCCGAACGCTGTTCAAGCCTGCGCCACATCATCGTGACGGGTGAGGCTTTCCCAGTGGAGCTCAAGAAAAAGCTGATGGCCTTGCTTCCGCATGCGCAATTGCATTCGTTTTTTGCAATGACCGAGGTGGGCTCGGTCACCTGTCTCGATCACAGCGAGCAGCTTACTCATGCCGCATCGGTAGGCAGGCCGACGATAGGCGTTGAGGTGAAGCTTGTAGGCGAAACGGGCAAACCCGTCAGCGTCGAGGAAGTGGGCGAAATCCTTGTACGTTCAGGCGCGCCGGGCCGCTTTACAACCATGCGCGGCTACTACAACCGCCCGCAGGAAACCGCTGAGGCGGTGGTGGATGGCTGGATACGCACAGGCGATATGGGGCGGCTGGATATTGACGGCTATCTTTACATCGTCGATCGCAAGAAGGACATGGTGTTGAGTGGCGGCTTCAACATCTACACGAAGGAGGTCGAGATGGTCTTGCATGAACATCCAGCCGTCCGGGAAGCCTCTGTGGTTGGGGTGCCTGATGCGGTATTCGGTGAAGCCGTTGCGGCCTTTGTCGAACTACGGGATGGCCAGGTCCTGAGCGATAAGGAGTTGATCGAATACGTGAAGAAGCGCATCGCGAGCTACAAGAAACCCAAGTACGTTTTTTTCGTCGATGCCTTGCCTCGAACGGCTGTAGGCAAAGTGGTGAAAAGCGAACTGCGTCTACTTGCCGAAAGCCGCAGCGAAGCGGTTTCATAGGCCGGTCGTATTCCAGGAGCGTATTCGTGCTAAGAGTGGAGTCATCAGAAGAGCAGACTTTCAGGCAGGAGGTTGCAGCCTGGTTGGAAGCTGCCATACCCGCGGCGCTGAAACATACGACCCGGCGCGCGGAACCGGAACAATGCATGCCGTGGTACAGGCAACTGGCGCAAAGGGGGTGGATCGCGCCGCATTGGCCACGCCGGTTTGGAGGAATGGAGGCGAGCCCGATACAACAGGTGATACTGATGGAGGAAATGGCCAAGGCGGGGGCGCCCGACATTCCGACCCAAGGGCTCAATCACATCGGCCCCTTGTTGATGGAGTGCGGAACCCCGGCCCAGCGTCAGCGCCACCTGCCGGCCATTCTTGCGGGCGATGAGGTCTGGTGCCAGGGCTATTCCGAACCCGGCGCCGGCTCGGATCTAGCCAGCTTGAGAACACGTGCAGAGGTGCGCGAAGACAGCTTGCTGGTGAACGGGCACAAGATATGGACGACCTGGGGCCATCATGCGCACTGGATGTTTGCTTTGGTCAGGACGTCCACCGAGGACCGCAGGCAGAAGGGCATTACCTTTGTCCTGATCGACATGAGTTCGCCGGGTATCAGCCGTCGTCCCATACGCACCATCGCAGAGGATGACGAGTTTTGCGAAGTCTTTTTCGACAATGTCGAAGTGCCCCTATCGAATGTCGTGGGCGAAATCGGAGATGGCTGGTCGGTTGCCACCGCAGTGCTGGCGCAGGAACGTTTGCGTCTTGGGGCGCCCGCGCACGCATTCAAAGCGCTGGAGCGCTTACGGGCCTTGTGTGAAATACATCCTGATCGGCAGTGGGCACAAGCGCTCCTGGCGAAATCCGAGATCGATGTGGAAACGCTGACCGCATCCTATCTGAATGTGGCGGAAAACAGCGCAAATCGCGGAGTGGAAAGTTCCTACTTGAAAATACTGGCCACTGAAACCGTGCAAAGAGTATTGGACGGCGTGCAGGAGGCGGGGGGCGAGTTGGCTTGCCTGAGCGAGACGCAGTGGGATGGCGATACCTGCCTGGAGTATTCCGAAATGTACTTGCAGTCACGCCGGCTTTCCATCTATGGCGGGTCCAATGAAATTCAGCGCAATATCATCGCCGGCCGTGTGCTTGGCCTCCCTTCCGCGAACAAGGCCAGGACATGAATTCGACTTCTTTTTCGGATGAGGATAGGGCCGCGATGGCCCAAAGCGCCTTCGAGCTTACCCGGGATCTTGGTGGGGCAGCGCGTGCCAGGCGCACGCGGGATGCCTATCCGCAGCGAGATACCGCCGCCTGGAAGACCTTGGCTGGGATGGGGTGGTTGACCATGTTGGTGCCTGAGTCGCAAGACGGGCTGGGGTTGGGCGTAGTCGACCTGGCCGCGTTGATGGAAAGCGTCGGGCGCACACTGGTCCCCGAACCCATTGCGGAGTCGGTTGTGGCAGCGTTCATGATGAGTTCAATGGCGGCGCCGGAAACCGCGCGCCATATCGAGGAGTTGAGCAGTGGCTGCCGAACCTATCTGCCGGTAATTGAGTGCCTGGATTTTCAGTTTGGCGCGGCGGGTATTGAAGTAGCCGACTGTGCCGATGACTCTGTTTTGCTTGTCAGGCGTGGCACCGGATCCAATGCCGACGCCCGCTTGTTGCATTGTGATGCGCCCGGTGTCGAGATCAGCTTTCGGCGCTGTGTTGATGGCAGTGCGCTGACTCGGCTCGAAATCAGTGAAACCGCATGGCAAGAGGCTGCGCGCCTTGGAAAGGGGGAGGCCATTGCCAAGGTATGGAACCGGGCATACGATGCTTTGCTCATGGCCGACTCGGCCGCCATGATAGGTTTGATGAATGAATTCTTTCAGGCAACTCTGGAGTTCATGAAACTGCGCACGCAGTTCGGAAGCCCGATAGGCACGTTCCAGGCCTTGCAACACCGGGCCGCTAGTTGCTATGTGCAAATCGTTTCGTGCCGCGCCTTGTTGTACGAGGCCTGTAAAGCCTTCGGCGACGACCCTGACGGCCAGGCCCGGGCAGCTTGCGCGGTCAAATCCAAAGTATCTGCTTCGGTATTGCTGATCATGAAGGAATTGATCCAGTTCCATGGAGCCATTGGCTTTACTGATGAACATGACATCGGCTTGGCTTTTCGGCGTGCGATGACTTTGGCGGCTCGACGGGGAAACAGCCGTTTTCATGAATCCCGATACGGTCAGATGCGGGGCTGCCAGCAATAAGCATGTCTGCCGGCTCCGGCCGGCAGGGCGGTGTTGACCAGGGCGTGTTCCCTGCCTGGGGCAGGGGCAAGCTTGGCGCGGGCACTTCAGAGTAAACTCCGGGGGACGCCGTTCAGGCCTTTACCTTCGTCTTTGCCGCTCTGAATCCTTTCATGTGATTCAGTATTCGAGGATTCACATGTCTGCCGTTCGCCCGATTCCAAAAACCGTCACCATTGCCGGCGTCGACCCATCCGGGGGCGCGGGCGTATTGGCCGATGTCAAGGCCATGAGTGCTCTGGGCGCTTACGCTTGCGGCGTAATTGCCGCCCTGACCGCGCAAAACACGCTGGGCGTGACAGCTGTGTTGCCGGTTGATCCGGCCTTTGTGGCGCAGCAGATCGATACCCTGTTCGCCGATGTGCCGGCCGATGCCGTCAAGATCGGCATGCTGGGGCAGCGCAATGTGACCGAAATCGTGGCAGACCGTCTGGCCCACTGGAAACCGGTGCATATCGTGCTTGATCCCGTCATGATCGCCAAAAGCGGTGATTCGCTCCTTGAACGCGATGCGATCGGGGCGATGCGCGAAGCGCTGCTGCCTGGGGTAAGCATGCTCACCCCTAATCTGCCGGAAGCGGGGGTCTTGCTTGGCCAGCGGCCGGTGGAAACGGTGAAGGAAATGCGTCGGGTGGCGGAGCGTTTGCGCGAACAGTTGTCGCATCAGGGCGAGCGTTGGGTCTTCTTGAAAGGCGGCCACCTGCCCGGCGACATGGCTATCGATCTGCTGCACGATGGCGACCGCATGATCGAACTCGCAACACCTCGTATCGAAACAAAGAATACGCACGGTACCGGCTGCACCTTGTCGGCTGCGCTGGCAGCCTTGTTGCCGCAGTCGCAGGACGTGCCCGAAGCCGCGCGCCGAGCCAAAGAATACCTGACCGAGGCGATCCGCCAGGCTGATCGTCTTGGAGTAGGCAGCGGACACGGGCCGGTGCACCATTTTCATGCCTGGTGGTAGTTTGACCGGTTTTTAATGCGCAGGCCGGCGCCGAACATGTGTCGGTACCGGCCTGCGATAAACTGACCGCGCTCAAATAAGAGAACTTGACCATCTCTTGATCGGGCCCGCGGGTTGGCATATTCACCGGAGGAGAAGCATAGTGCAGATATCTGACTGCCGCCGTGACGCTTGCCCGTTTTCGCCTGTTACGACGTCCATAGAATGAGACCATATATTCCGTCTTTGCAAAGCTTGCTTGCGTTCGAGGCCGCGGCAAGGCATCTGAGCTTTACCCGCGCTGCCCAGGAATTAAAGCTGACGCAGACGGCAATCAGCCATCAGATAAAAAGCCTGGAAGAGAAGCTGGGGGTCAAGCTTTTCGTTCGGCAGCGCAATGCTTTGATCTTGACTGCGGCGGCGCGGGAATATTTGCATTCAGTGATCGAGGCCATGGGTTTGCTGGCTATTGCCACCGATCGTACGCGCAAGCGTAAATCCAATACCGTATTGACCGTCACCTGTTTGCCTACTTACGCGACCCGATGTTTGACGGCGGCGCTGCCGCAATTCCAGGCGCTGTATCCCGACATTACCGTCCACCTGGCGACAAGCTCCACCTTTTCGGAACTGGATCGCAATAGCTATGATGTGGCCATTCGATACGGGTCGGGCCAGTGGCCGGCGGCTCGTTCCGATTTCCTGCACGGGGAAACGTTTTTCCCGGTCTGCGCGCCTGAACTGCTGGCCCGGATCGATCCCACCTTGCCGGACGAAGAAAAGCTCGCCCGCCTAAGACAGATTCGTACCTATTACTACTCGATGTATCAGGACGACTGGCCTACTTGGCTGGCGGCGGCTGGGCACAAATCCATCGAATTTGCCGGAGAGTCGGTGTTCCATTTGCAGCTGACTTCTCTGTCGGCGGCGGTGGAAGGCGGTGGTATTGCCATCGGCAGGACACCGCTGGTGGATGGATATCTGGCCAGCGGAAGGCTGGTTGCACCGTTCGAGACCAAGGTCGAGTCGGTATCCTCTTATTACGTCAGTTCCCCCCAAGGTAAGGCCAGGCTGAAGAAGGTCGAGCTGTTCAGGGAATGGGCGCTGGATTCGCTGCGCAATCGCCATCAAGGTATTCGAGAACCGGAAACCTTCAAGTTTGCGGGGCCGGTTCGCGATGTGGCCGAGCCCTTCGCCACCGGGCCAGTCGAAGGCGGGGCCGAGCAAGGCTATCGGCCCCTTGCCGATTTACTCGCCAAGCATGCCAGGGATATGCCGGATAAACCCGCCTTGGTCGATGTCGAAACCGCTGCGCGCATCAGTTATGGCCAATTGGCCCTGGTGGTGGACGGCGTTGCCCGGCAGTTGCAGGCGCAAGGCGTGAGCAAGGGCGTGCGGGTATTGTTGCTGGCCAGCGAGGGGCTTGAAAAAATCCTGCTTTGGTTGGGCATCTGGCGTTTGGGCGCGGTCGTTTGCCCACTTGATCTCGGTATGCAAAGCCCCAAAGTAAACGAAAGGATTTGTGCATCGATCAAGCCCGAGCTTGTGCTTCTTGGGCCGGGCGAAGATGATTCGGGGATACCGGCCAATGTAAGTTGCCGCCGGGTGCATTGTCATCGATGGTCGCAAGATCTGCAGACGCTCGATGAACCCGCTATTCATCTGCGGGTGACCGATGTCGACAACACGGATTTGCCGGAGTATGTCGGCTTTCATGAGCAAGCTGCGATTTGCTGTACATCCGGCTCTACCGGCAATCCCAAGCTGGTGGTTTATGACCACGCCGCCTATTGGCTCAACGGTTTGGCTGCCATCGATTTCCTGGCTTTGTCTTCAGCCGATCGCTGCCTTGAGTATCGTTCCTTCTCTTGGTATTCGGCGCAAATATTGAGCCTTATGCCTATGTTGCAGACGGGGCTGACGCTGTGTTTGGCGCGGCAATTCTCGGGTCGGCATTTCGCGAGTTGGGTCGAGCGCTATAGCGTGACCGTCAGTGTCGGTGTGCCGGCTGTCATCAATATCCTGCTGAATCGGCCCGAGCTTACCGACCGCGCTAAATTGGCTTCTTTGCGCGTCATGAGCAGCAGCACCTCGCCTTTGTCGACTTCGCAATGGATACGGTTCGAGCAGTTGTTCGGCGTGCGTATTTTGAATTTCTATGGCTCATCCGAAGCCGGCTGGATTTGCGGTAACCGTCCGCACCGCAATTGCATAGGCACGGTTGGCTATGCCGCGAAGTATGCGGAAGTCGAGATCGTCGATAAGCACGGCAAGAGCTGTCCCGCCGGGCAGGAAGGGCAGGTGCTGGTAGGTGGGTCCAAGCTGGCGCTGGGGTATTTGCAGGCCGATGGCGGTATCGAGGCAATCCGTGGCGCGCCCTATTACATGAGTGATATGGCGACCAAGGATGAACAAGGTTTCGTGCGTGTAAGCGGACGCCTGGATGATCTGATCATTCGAGGCGGAGTCAAGATCGCACCGCGCGAGATCGAAGAAATATTGCTGAGCCACCCCGAGATCGCCGATGCGGCTGTGATCGGTGTGCCGGACAGTATCTATGGCCAGGAGCCCGTCTGTTTCTTTGTGCCGACGGCGGTGTTTTCCAGTGAAGATGTCCTGGCTTATTCAGCTCGCAACTTGCCCAAGGAAAAAATGCCGAAAGCGGCTTATGCCTGTGTTGAATTGCCCCGCAGCAAACGCGGAAAGTTGATGCGGGGCGAGCTGCTCAAGCAGTGGTGGAGCCAGGCGCAGCAAGAGTCCTAGCCTGCTTGCTGCGCGACCAACTGGATTTCGACCAGAAATCCATGATGCAGTTCTGGCACAGGAACCACCGCGCGGGCAGGCTTGTGCTGGCCAAATATTTCGGCATAGATCGTATTGAATTCCGGCCAATATTCCACCCCGGCGATATAGGCGGTGCACTGGACAACGTCGTTCAAGCTTGCGCCGGCGGCGGCGAGGATCTGCTTCCCGTGTTCCAGCGTGGCCCGGACCTGGCGTTCGAAATCATCGGTTTCACCGGCTGCAGGCCGGCCGGGCAAAATGCCCGATACGAATATCAGGCCGGCGGCGCTGACCGCGTGGCTGTAATGGCCGCCGGGGGCGGGCACGTTGGCAGCATGGATCAGTTGCATACAAGAATTCCTTGTGGAGTCTTAGCGAAGCACCAGGACGAGCGTGGTGATCACGACCGCCGCTGCTGCCGCAGTCCAGGCCCAGACTGCGGCCCGGCTTTTGCTGCTGGCGGGCGCTGCGGCGGACACTTGCTTTACTTGTGGCTGGGTGCCTGACCCGGTTGATGCGGCGTCTGCCGCTGCGGATGGTCCATCGGCAGCGATCAGCACGCTCTTGAAGCGCGAGAAAAATTCGTCAGCCATCTTCTTGGCGACGCTGTCGATCAGGCGCGCACCGACTTGAGCCAGGCGTCCGCTGACGTGGGCGTTGACGGTGTAACTCAACTGGGTGCCGTTGGGAGTGGCCGTCAATTCGACGCCGGCGTTGCCCTTGCCGAAGCCCGCGGCGCCGCCCGAGCCGTCGAAGCTCAGGGCATAGGATGACGGCGGCTTGATATCGGACAAGCTGAGTTTGCCCGTGAACTTGGCTTTGATGGGGCCAACGGCCGCAGTCATGATGACGCGATACATGTTTTCGCCGCTGGATTCGAAGGAATCGCAGCCGGGGATGCATTGCTTCAGGATCGCCGGGTCATTAAGCGCCTGCCATACCGCCTCGCGAGGAAGGTCGATGAGTTGTTCGCCGCGCAATTCCATTACTTGTTCTCCTGTTTTGCAACCTGGTCCAGGCGTTTAGCCGCCAATTGGACGGCGCGGATGATCTCCGGATACGCTCCACAGCGGCAAAGATTGCCTGCCAGATAGTTGCGGATCTCGTTTTCGGTCGGGTTTGGGTTGGATGCCAGGAGCTGTTTGCTCATCAGGACGAAGCCCGAGGTGCAAAAGCCGCACTGGAAGGCACCGCAATCTATGAAGGCTTGTTGAACGACGTCGAGTTCTCCGTCTTGTTCCAGGCCCTCGACAGTGCTTAGCGCGCAACCATCAACCGAGGCCGCAAGGCTCAGGCAGCCGCTTACGCTTTTGCCATCCACCACGACCGTGCAGCAGCCGCACAGGCCCTGAGCACAGCTTTCCCTGGCGCCGTAAAGATTGAAGTCCTGGCGCAGCATATCCAGTACGGTGTGATGGCTTTGCACCTTGGTCTGGACGGCCTTGCCATTAAGAACCAGGTCTATGGTCAATTCATGCTGGCTCATTGTTCGGCTCCTTGAGCGAAAATTGCTTCGGACGCGTGCAGCGCCCGGCAGATGGATTCGTACTTCATCGGCATTGAGGTCAGCCGCACGCCGACAGCATCTTCAATAGCTTCGGCGATAGCCGACGCGACGCCGAACGTAGCGCTTTCGCCAACACCCTTGGCGCCGAAGGGGCCGTTATGCTGGTAGGCGCTGACGATGTCGGTGCCCAAGTGTGCGGGGAAATCCTGAATGCCCGGTATCTTGTATTCGGCAAACGATGCGTTGCGTAGTTGGCCACGCTCGTCGAAATCCATTTCCTCGATCAGGGCGGCTCCTAATTGCATGATGGTTGCGCCAGAGATCTGGGTGTGGACGACCTTGGGATTGAGGGGAGTGCCGCAATCCACGACATTTTCCATGCGCAAGATCCGGAATTTTCCCGTTTCCGTGTCGACTTCGACCTCGACGCCGGTCGCGCCTATCATCCAGTTAGGCGTGATGTTTTCCGACTGGCCGGTTTTTTTGTCAGGCGAAATGTAGTCGGGTATGAAGCTGCCCACGCCGACGATGTTGCCGGCGCGCATGCCGTAGCGGCGCACCAAGAGCTCACCGGCGTCAAGCTTCGCGGCTTCCGGGTCCATGCCGACTTCCTGCGCCATGGCCCGCATTTTGACGAGAGCGTCTTCCGCCGCCAGGCGCACCGCATGACCCATGTGAAAAGTGGAGCGTGAACCCAGCGTCGCCATGTCATAGGGGGTGACGTCTGTGTCGGGATGAATGACGCGTATGGCATCGGGGTCGATACCCAAGACTTCCGCGGCGATGATGGCCATGGCGGTGTCCGAGCCCTGGCCCATGTCAACGGTGCTGGTATACAGAAAGCAGCTTGAGTCCGCAGCCAGGCTGATCATGGCCATCGACGTGGTAGGAGCAACCAGCGCCTTGAAGCCGATGCCGATGCCGCGTCCACGGCGCAGCATTGCGGTGCCGTGCTCGAAAGGCTCTTCCCATTTCATCAATTCAGCAGTGCGTTCCAGCACTTCGACCAGCGGCGCGTCTTGCATGGCGGTGCCGGTGGCGTGGGGCCGGCCGTCGCGCAGCAGGTTCTGACGCCTGAATTCGACTGGGTCGATTTTCAGGGCGCGGGCGATGATGTCCGCCTGACTTTCGTACGCCCAGACCATCTGGGTGATGCCGAAGCCACGGAAGGCGCCGGCAGGCGGCAGGTTGGTGTAGACCTGATAGGAATCGATCCACACGTTGTCGATGTCGTATGGGCCGGATGCCGTGAAACCGGATTTTTGCGTGACCCGCGGCCCGATGTCGGCGTAGGCGCCGCCGTTCCACCAGACTTCGCACTTGCGTCCAACAATGCGGCCGTCTTTGCTGACGGCTGATTTGATCTTGAAAGTGGTGGCGTGCTTGGTAATTGTGTAGAACTGCTCTTCCATGGTCAGCGCCACGCGCACAGGGCGCTTGGCCAGCAGCGTCAGCGCTGCGGCCAAGGCTTCCAGCTTGATGTACAGTTTGGCGCCGAAACCGCCGCCGAGCAGGCCGGTGACGACCCTGACTTTGTTTTCCGCCCAGCCCAGCAGGCGCGCGATTTCAATCCGCACGAACGACGGGCTTTGCGACGCAGAGTGGATGGTCATGCCGGTATTGGTCAGCTCGCCGATGGATACCATGGGTTCGAGCGGCGTGTGCATGACCTGCTGCGTACGGAAGGTGTTTTCGAAAATGTGGTCGGCTTGCGCGAACGCTGCGTCGACATCGCCACGGCGCAATTGGAAATCGAGCGCTACGTTGGTGTTGCGCCGGCCGGCAAGGTGTTTGAGGTCGGGAAAGGTCCCAGCGGGCCGCAACTCATCATGCACCACGACTTCCGAGCGCGCAGCCTCGACTTCGTCGAAAACAGCGGGAAGCTCTTCGTACTCGACCATGATCAGGTGAGTTGCTTCCTCGGCGATGTAGGGGTCATCGGCAAGCACGACTGCGACCGGTTCGCCTACATAGTGAACCTTGTCGATGGCCAGTATGGGCTGGTCATGAAAAGCCGGTCCGAAGTAGGGATCGGGGATGACGCGCTTGACGTCTTCCGACGTATAGACGGCAAACACCCCTTCCATCTGCTGCGCGGCGGACACGTCGATGGACACGATGCGGGCATGGGCTTCGGTGCTTCGCAGCATCTTGGCGTGCAGCATCTGCGGCAGAGTCAGGTTATGGGTGTATTCGGCCTGGCCGGTGACTTTGCTGCGTGCTTCCAGACGGTTGCGCGAGTGGCCAACCTGCTTGAGTTCCGCAGTCTGGTTTTCAATGCGTGTCATGTTCATCCCCGGCGGTCGTGGTTCCCAGGGCTGTGCGTACGGCGCGGCCCAGGTAGACGCTGATCAAGTGTTTTTTGTATGCCGATGATCCGTGTTGATCGCTGGCGATATCGAGTTCTGCGGCAGCTGCTTCGCCCGCTTTTTTCAGGTTGTCGCGGCTGGCTTGAGCGCCCTTGAGCATGGTTTCGGCGATGCTCAGGGACGTTGGCTTGTCGGTGGCCGCCCCGACGATCAGCCGGGCGTTGACGATGACGTCTTCTTGGGCTTCGATCGAGACCGCCATGCCCAGCGCGGGCCAGTCGTGGGTCGCGCGAGTGGTGACCTTCATGTAAGCCGTGCGCCGGTTTCCCAAGGGGGGTACGACGATGCCGGTGATCAGCTCGTCACGGTCGAGGGCCGTTTCGTAGTAGCCGTGATAGAGCTCCTGTACCGCCATTTCCCGAGTGCCGCGCGGGCCGGTAATAATGGCCCGGGCGCCCAGCATGGAGAGTACCGGGGGCATATCCATATGAGGGTCGCCGTGTGCCAGGTTGCCGCCCAGGGTGGCAACGTTGCGCACGCGGACATTGGACAAGGATCGCAGCGCTTTTGCCATCGTGGGCCAACCGGCCTGGATCAGGGGAGAGTGCTCAAGGGCGGCCAGAGTCGTCATACCCCCTATGTGCAGCTCGCCTTCGGGGCTGCAGCTGATCTGGGAGTATTTCGCTTCCAGTTTCCGCAGAGCTACCAGGCGGGTAGGGCGCAACACGCCCGCTTTCATCATCAGCATGACCGCGGTGCCGCCGCCGACCGGGCGGATACCGGGATCTTCCGGATCGAGCAGGCTGACTGCTTCGGCGAGGCTGTGGGGTGTCAGGTATTCGAAAGGGATCATCGGAAGGACTCCGGGTGCGTTCAGGAGGCTGCGGCCGCGTTCGGCGCAGACTGCCCCGCGCCGAGCAGGCGGCTCAGGGTGGCAACAATGCGCTCCGGAGTTTCCAGCGGAGTCAGGTGGCGTGCTCCGGCAATGATTTCCAGAGTCGAGCCGGCAATGGCTTGGTGCAGCTGTCTTGCCATCTCGGGGGGAGCGGCGTAATCCTCTTCGCCGACCAGAATCGCTGTAGGCATACGCAATTGGGCCAAGCCGTAGCGACCATCGAAGTTGCCCATGGCGCCGCAAGTGGCAGCATACGCAGGCAAGTCGTTAGCGAGAAAAACCTGGATGGAGTCTTCCAGAATTTTCGGCTGCTGGGCACGGAAATCGTCGCTGAACCAGCGGGTGGCTTGAAAGTCGACCAGGCTGCTCAGGCCTTCGCTGATGGCTTTTTCGCCACGCTTGCTCCAATCCAGGGGAGCAGTTTCGCCGTACCAGGCGGTGGTGTCGATCAGGCCCAGTCCTGCCGTCATGTCCGGATAGTCAATCGCGAATTGCAGGGCGATGCAACCACCCATCGAGGCGCCAGCGATGACGACTTTCTGATAACCGAGATGTGCCGCCAGCTGCTGGATGTCTTGCGCGAACAGGCTGATGGTATAAGGGCCGGCGTCTTTGCTGGATTGACCGTGACCGCGAACGTCTACGCAAAGAATAGGATGCTGTCCCGCCAAGGCCGGGGCAACCAGGCGCCAAAAGGTGTGATCCATGGCAAGGGAGTGGACCAGAACCAGACAGGCGCGGCTTGGGTCGCCAGCAAAGTGTTGATAGTGCAGGAATGCACGATCTTCAAGATCAAACCGAGCCGTAGTGGGCGCGACGCCAGCGTTGGCAACCATGCGAAGTTCCTTTTTGGATGATGCGACAGTGGGCGAAATCTTCGGTCCCCGAGGGTTTGCTCGCAAACGATGATCTTTCATGGCGGGCATGAAAGAAATTCATTGGCTTATGCGACAAATCCGCTTGAAGGGAGCCAAGAGCTGTCCGATGTGTCATGGGATCTAATCCAGGGGGGGGAAGGTAGGGATG
Organism: Pigmentiphaga sp.; assembly: GCA_040391825.1. GTDB lineage: Bacteria > Pseudomonadota > Gammaproteobacteria > Burkholderiales > Burkholderiaceae_B > Pigmentiphaga. Next base: position 135,202 of record JBEBXA010000002.1, on the reverse strand, counting down.
AAAATAATTGATGGGCCCCCAAGATATTTATCGTTTGCCGCACCATGCCGGCGCAATTAGGCTGCATCGACGTTTGATACGTATGCACAAAAATACGATTCCAGAGGCTATGCGGGACAACCCGTGAACGGAGAGAAAAGATGAAAAGAACACTCATGGCATTGGGCTTGGCACTGCTCGCAGGAGCACCGGCAGTTGCCCAGGAATACCCAAGCCGACCCGTGCGCATCGTGGTTCCTTTTGCTCCGGGCGGGGTGGTCGATATTGCAGCGCGCCAAGTTAGTCAGCAGCTTTCCTTGTTGTGGAAGCAATCGGTCGTGGTCGACAACAAGGCGGGGGGGAATGGCTTCATCGCAACCACCGCGGTCGCGCGTTCGGTTCCTGACGGCTACACCTTATTGATGGCGCATACGGGAGAGTTCGCGGTCAATCCGGCAATTTTTAAAGACATTCCTTACGAACTTGAGCGCGATTTCATTCCTGTCACCCTGGTCAGCGATACGCCGCTTGCGATCGCGGTTGGTGCGGCATCGCCGTTCAATACCGTGGCCGATTTCATCGCTCAAGGAAAGAAGGATCCCGGGTCTCTGACTTTCTCCAGCCCTGGTACGGGCAGCTATAACCACCTGGTCGGTGAATGGTTTGCCACCAGTGCCGGCATCAAATTGATGCATGTACCCTACCGTGGCGGATCGCCGGCGGCTGCCGCCGTGGCATCTGGCGAGGTGGCGATGGGCGTGGTATCGATTTCTTCTATCGATCAGTTCGTCAAGACCGGGCGGGTCAAAGTGCTGGCGCTTACGACCAAACGCAAAATCGCGTCGCGTCCTGAACTGAAAACCTTGCAGAGTGAAGGCGTGGCGGATGTGGATGCGGCCAACTGGGTGGGCTTGTTCGCTCCCAAGGGGACGCCGCCCGCGGTGGTCGAGAAAATCAATCGAGACGTAGTGGCCCTGCTCAAAGGCAAAGTGTTGCAGGAGTCCTTTGCCCAGGGTGGCGGTGAGGCTGTGGGCTCTACAAGCAAGGAATTCGAAGAGCGCATCAAGCGTGATCTGGAAATGAATCGCGCCGTAGTCAAGAAGGCTGGTGTGAAAGTCGATTAGGCGATTCGGAACGAGTCGCCGGTGAATGTGGATTTACTTTCGGGAAAAAAATGGAAAAGTCTGTAGGTGGCAATCCGCTGGATTTGCGGGTCTGGATCGAGGAAGTTCGCGAACTGGGTGAGCTGAAGGAAGTCAGCGGAGCCCACTGGGACCTGGAACTGGGCACGATCAGCGAACTGAATGTGAAGAAGGCGGTGCCGCCTGCATTGCTGTTCGATGACATTCCAGGGTATGACAAGGGCTACCGGGTCATGACTTGCAGCACAAGCAGTCCTGCGCGCTTGTCGTCGATTTTGCGCATGGATGTTGAGAAGTCGCACCGCACCTTGGTTGAAAAGCTGCGTGGCAAGCCCAAGCAGTGGCAAACGGGCGCGCCCGACTTCCCCCCCGTGGTGAAGAGCGAGGGCCCCGTGCTTGAGAACATCATGTCTGGCGATGATGTCGACCTGTTCGCGTTTCCTTCTCCCTTGTGGCACGAAAAAGATGGCGGCCGCTATATCGGAACGGGATGCATGGTGGTAACCAAAGATCTGGATTCTGACTGGATCAACGTCGGTACGTATCGCGTGATGGTGCATGACAAGAATCACGTCGGGCTAGACATGGTTCCCGGCAAGCACGGCGCGATCCAGTACGAAAAGCACATGAAGGCCGGCAAGCCATTTCCGGTGGCCATCGTGGTCGGCTGCGACCCGCTTGGTTATCTGATCTCGGGTATTGAAGTGCCGTTCGGAATGTGTGAATACAACTTCATTGGCTCGATTTTGCAAGAACCGGTAGCGGTAGTGAATGGCCAATTGACCGGCCTGCCGGTACCCGCCGCCTCAGAAATCGTGATCGAGGGTTGGGCGCATCCGGGAGACGTCAAAGTCGAAGGCCCGTTTGGCGAGTTCCATGGCTACTATCCCGGCACGGCCAGTACTGCCCCCGTGGTAACCATCGAGCGTATCTACTATCGCAATCAGCCGATCATCATGGGCAGCCCGCCGGCCAAGCCGCCTAATGACTATTCCTATTCCAAGGCCGTGATGCGTTCAGCTCTGCTGGTGGATGCTTTGCAAGCCGCGGGCGTGCCCGATGTGGTCGGGGTGTGGGCTCACGAAATCGGTGGTGCCCGGATGTTCAACGTGGTGTCGATTCGCCAGCGCTACGCCGGCCATGCGCGCCAGGCGGGCCACATCCTGAGCCAATGCGGTGTCGGGGCCTATATGTCCCGGTATTCCATTGTGGTTGATGAGGACATCGATCCGTCCAACCTGCAGGAAGTTATGTGGGCGGTGGCAACCCGTACCGATCCCGATCTGGACATCGACATCATCAAGCGCGGCATGGGTTCGAAGAATGACCCCATGTACGTTGCCTATCCGTACAAGGCGGCTTTCAACTCGAAAGCGGTTATCGATGCATGCCGGCCTTTCGACTTCCTGGACGTGTTCCCGGACGTGGCGGAAGCCAGCAAAGCGCTGCAGGAAGAGGTCATGCAGAAGTGGCATAGCGTCTTGTCCTGATTCCACCAGCTGCGAGAAACATGTCTGCCGGGTACCCGTGAAAATTCAGCCACTCGGCGGCGTAAGAAAATTTATGGAGTGAAGATTGTGAAAAAATTGTTGAAAGTGTCTCTAGGAGCCCTGCTTCTGTGCGGTTCCACCGCCATGGCCCAGTCCGACTGGCCGAACAGGCCGGTCGTCATGGTTGTGCCTTTTCCGCCGGGCGGAGTGGTTGACACGGTTGCTCGCCCGGTGGCCGAAGCGATGGGACGTTATCTCAAGCAGACCGTGGTCGTCGAGAACAAGGGTGGGGCGGGTGGCGGCCTTGGCATGGCGCATGTGGCGCGGGCAACGCCCGATGGTTATACGATCCTGATGGCCTTGCCGTCGATTTCCATCATTCCCCAGGCCGACAAGATCGTGGGCCGCAGCCCGATGTATCAGTTGTCCAGCTTGACTCCGATTGCGCGGTTTACTGCCGACCCGACGGTTTTGGCCGTGCGTGCCGATAGCCCGTGGAAGACTCTGGATCAGTTTGTCGCCCATGCGCGCCAGAAAGAAGTTAGCTTCGGTTCGTCCGGTATCTATGGCACTTTGCATGTCTTCATGGAAGCGTTTCGTGCCGAAGCCGATCTGAAGATGCTGCATATCCCTTATACCGGCGCTGGCCCTTCCATCGCTGGTTTGCTGGGTGGTCAGATCGATTCCATGGCCGTGTCTCCTGCTTCCGTCATGCAGCACGTCAAGTCGGGACGCTTGCGCGTCTTGGCCCACTGGGGCGATGAGCCCTTGCAGGTCATGCCCGAATTGACCAGCCTGAACGATGCTGGTTATGCCGTGCAGTTTGCCCAGTGGACGGGCATGTTCGTGCCGACGGGTACGCCTTCGGCCGCGATCGAGAAACTGCGTCTTGCGGCCAAGGCTGCCGCCACTGATCCCAAGGTGCGTGAAACGATCGAGAAAGCTGGTGTGCCAGTCAAGTATCTTGATACGCCGGAGTTTCGCAAGTACTGGGAGAAGGATGCAGCTAAGCTGACCCTTACCGTAGAGAAAATCGGCAAAGTGGAATAAGTTCTTTCCATCTTTGAAAGTGCAAAAAGCTGCCGTGGTTCGGGCGGCTTTTTGCGTATGGCGCATGGTATTGACATAGGGGTCGTGCTGGGGGAAGTGCTTGTCTTGATTGCGTCTCCAGCAATCGTTTCGAAGCCGCCAATAAAGTAGTGGCTGCTTGTGCATTTTCTGCTTGAGACGTTTTAGAATAGCCCCACCTGGACGCGGGGGCACTGAGTATGACAAGAAAAACAAGACGGGCCCGGATCGAAATCCTGGTGGGAGGGCTGTTCATTCTCGAGTTCTTGTTGTTGATTGGCTTGAGAAACCAGAGCTCGCCTATCATTCCCCATCACCTTCTTTTGCACACTACGTTTGAATTTATCAGCGTAGTGATCTCGGCCATGGTCTTCGCTATAGGCTGGACCGCCAGAAATGTAAAAAATCAACGTAGCTTGCTGTTACTGTCCTGCGGTTTTTTGGCGGTGGCGCTTCTGGATTTCTCCCATGTCCTTACCTATGAAGGCATGCCAGAGTTCTTCACCCAGAGTTCTCCGGAAACAACCGTGCATTTCTGGTTGGCTGCGCGTTACGTGGCCGCACTAGCTTTGTTTGCAAGTGTGATAGCAGCAGTAAGCGCAAACCAACAGGGCGATACGTGTAGTCCTGTTGGGCGCCGTTGCCTGGTAGTGGCCGTGTTGCTTGCGGTATTGGGGTTTCATGTTGTTTTTCTCATGTTTCCCGCTGTCATGCCTGCCGTCTTTTCCAGTAGTGACGGGCTTACATCCTTCAAGGTAGGGGCAGAATATGGCTTGATCTGTATTCATCTGGCAACTGCCGCTATCCTGTTGTTATGCGGGCAGCGTTCGCTCGTCTTTCATCGTGAATTGCTGTTGGCGGCGGTCAGCGTTATGGCGCTGAGCGAAGTGTTCTTTACCTTGTACCGTCATCCCAGCGACATGTATGGCCTGCTGGGGCATGTCTACAAGGTCATCGCTTACGCGCTTTTGTACAGAGCGGTATTTGTCGAAATGGTTGTCGCGCCATTTCAGACGATGCAGGAATCAACTAGCCATTTGGAAGCGGTGCTGGCTGCCATTCCCGATCTGATGTTCGAAATCGACAGCGAGGGTCAGGTCCTGAGCGTACATGCATCGCGTCCCGAGCAATTGCTGGTGCCTGCCGCCGATTTGTTGGGTAAAAATGTAGCTGATTTCTTGCCGGAAACTGCCTTGCAGGTAAGCCGCGAGGCTTTGAGTGAAGCCGCATTGCACGGCTATTCGCAAGGGCGGGAACTGGCTCTGGATCTGGCGGTTGGGCGCCGTTATTTCGAGCTTTCGATTGCGCGCAAGCTCGAAGATACCGTCAGGCCGCAATATATCGTCCTGTCACGTGATGTGACCGATCGCGTGCTCGATCGGGATACCTTGCGCAAGCTGCAATTGGCAGTTGAACAAAGCCCTTCCATCATCACGATTACGGATTTGGATTCCAGGTTGGAATATGCGAACCGGGCTTTTGTGACGACCACCGGCTACAGCCTCAAAGAAGCACTGGGTACGACGCCTTCGCTGTTGCATTCGGGAAAAACCCCCAAGTCCACCTATGTCGATCTCTGGCGTTCGCTGAATAAGCGCATACCCTGGCGGGGCGAGTTCATCAACCGGCGCAAGGATGGAAGCGAGTACCTTGAGGCGGTGCAGATATCGCCGGTACTGGATGAAAGCGGGACGGTGACGAGCTATCTCGCCATCAAGGAAGACATCACGCAGCGCAAGAAAGACCAAGAGCGCCTGGACCAACTTGCCAATTTCGATACCTTGACCGGCTTGCCCAACCGTATCCTGTTTGCCGAGCGTTTCGTGCGGGCGCTGGATCAAAGCCGGCAGAGCAAGCGGCAGTTGGCGCTGCTGCATCTGGGCCTGGAGGGGTTCAAGCACGTCAATGAATCGTTTGGCTATGCCGCGGGCGATGCCTTGCTGGTTAATGTGGCTGAGCGCGTGATAGATGCTTTGCGCGGCAATTGCATTATTGCCCGGCATGGCGGCAACGAATTTCTGGTGGCCTTGCCCATGACCTGCATCAAGGATGTGGTGCATATGGCGGAACATTTGCAGGCAACTGTCCATCGTCCCTTCCAGATCAATGGTTACGATGTGGTCTGTACGGTTTCAATCGGGATCGCGATGTTTCCCGAAGATGGCGAGTCCTTGGATTCTCTGGAACAGGTGGCGGCTATCGCGATGCACGAAGCTCAGGAAGAAGGGCGGGGACTGTATCGATTTTTTTCCGTCGATATGCGCTCGCGTTCGGCGCGCACCTTGCGTTTGGAAAGTGCCCTGCGCACGGCGCTGGAGAGCGAACAGATGCTGGTTCATTATCAGCCCCAAGTGGCCGTTGATGATGGCCGGCTGATCGGTGTTGAAGCGCTATTGCGCTGGAATCATCCGGAACTGGGCGCGGTCAGCCCTGCAGAATTCATTCCCATTGCTGAAAGCACGGGGCAGATCGTGGCGATTGGCGAGTGGGTATTGCGCACCGCCTTGCTGCAGGCGCGAGAGTGGCTGGACGCAGGTTATCCAGACCTGGTGTTGGCGGTGAACTTGTCGTTGGCGCAGTTCAAGCATCCCGGCTTGTTGGGCATGCTGGAAACCGTGCTTGCACAAACGGGATACCCGGGCCCCAATCTAGAATTGGAGCTGACCGAAAGCGTGGCGATGGATGATCCGGAGCGCGTCGTCGCTATTGTCGAGTCTTTGCGCGCATTAAGCATCCGTTTGTCGCTGGATGATTTCGGGACGGGATATTCATCGTTGAGCTACCTTAAGCGCCTGCGATTACATAAGCTGAAGATCGATACCTCGTTTGTACGGGATATCGTCAGCGATAGTACCGACGTTTCGATCGTGACAGCGATCCTGTCGATGTCACGCAGCCTGGGAATGATCACGATCGCGGAAGGGGTTGAAACACCGCAGCAACTCAAAGTGCTGCGTGAGCTGGGATGCGAAGAGGCCCAAGGCTATTTGTTCAGCCGGCCCCTGTCGGCCGCAGAGCTCAGTCTTTGGCTGAAGCAGGAAGCCGCTCGGGTATCGCTGGTCGTTGCCCGCTGAAACCAGGTTCTTCTTGGCTTTTTGAGGCACGACAGGGATGCCTGTATGGCAGCCCTGTCGCGAATCGGCAGGCTTAGGCCGATTGTTGGATTAGTCCCGTGGTGGGGGAGCTGGGCGCCGCGCTATACAGTTTCCTTGGCATCCGGCCCGCCCGATACGCCTCGCGGCCTGCCTCGACACCTTTTTTCATTGCACTGGCCATCAGAATGGGGTCGGTGGCGGTGGCGATCGCAGTGTTCATCAATACCCCGTCGCAACCCAGTTCCATGGCGATGGCGGCATCGGAAGCGGTGCCTACGCCCGCGTCGACGATGATGGGGACACTGGCCTGGTCGATGATTAGGCGCAGGTTCCAGGGGTTGAGGATACCCATGCCAGACCCGATCAGAGAGGCCAGGGGCATGACCGCCACGCAACCGATGTCTTCAAGCATGCGGGCTTGAATAGGGTCGTCGGTGCAGTAGACCATGACTTTGAAGCCTTCATCGACGAGCGTCTTTGCGGCCTTGAGTGTTTCCGGCATATTGGGGAAAAGCGTGTGCGGATCGCCCAGGACTTCCAGCTTGACGAGATCATGCCCATCGAGCAATTCGCGGGCCAGCCGCAGGGTGCGGATGGCGTCGTCGGCGGTATAGCAGCCTGCTGTATTGGGAAGCAGGGTGTATTGGCTGGGCGGCAGGTAGTCGAGCAGATTGGGTTCGTTGGCGTTTTGGCCCAGATTAGTGCGACGTATGGCCACGGTAATGATCTGGGAGCCGCTGGCGTCGATGGCTTCACGGGTTTGGGCGAAGTCCTTATATTTGCCGGTGCCTACCAGCAAGCGAGAGTTGTACTGCTTACCAGCGATGGTGAGTGCGTCTGACATGTGTTGAATCCTGTAGTGCGTTGTGTTCGTTGTCGTCTTGCGGCGAATTTTTCCTGGGCCGACGAAAAACATGTGGGAAGGACCTTACCCCGTCACGCTTGCGGGCAACGCGAATTGTCCAGTGTACCGAAGCGGCGGGGGCTATCCAAATCAGGCAGGTGCCGCGGAACCCGAGTCCGAGGTTTACGAGGGGTGGTAAATCTGCGCCCCTTTCTTCACGAATTCCACGGCTTTTTCCCGCATACCCTGGTGCAGCGCTTCGGCTTCGCTTAAGCCTTGCTGCGCGGCGTATTCGCGTACGTCCTGGGTGATCTTCATGCTGCAAAAATGCGGACCGCACATCGAACAGAAATGAGCGGCCTTCATCGAATCCTTGGGCAGAGTTTCGTCGTGAAAATCCTTGGCGGTGTCGGGATCAAGGCCTAGGTTGAACTGATCTTCCCAGCGGAATTCGAAGCGCGCTTTGGAAAGCGCATTGTCGCGAATCTGCGCGCCTGGATGGCCTTTGGCAAGATCCGCGGCGTGAGCGGCGATCTTGTATGTGATGATCCCGTCCTTGACGTCCTTCTTGTTAGGCAGGCCCAGGTGTTCCTTGGGGGTGACATAGCAGAGCATGGCGGTGCCGTACCAGCCGATTTGCGCTGCACCGATACCCGAGGTGATGTGGTCGTAGCCCGGTGCTATATCCGTGGTGAGCGGGCCCAGTGTGTAGAAGGGCGCCTCGAAACACTGCTCGAGCTGCAGATCCATATTTTCCTTGATCATGTGCATGGGCACATGGCCCGGGCCTTCGATCATGACCTGCACATCGTGCTTCCAGGCCCGCTGGGTGAGTTCGCCCAGGGTTTTGAGTTCAGATAACTGGGCTTCGTCATTGGCGTCGTAGATAGAGCCGGGGCGCAGGCCGTCGCCTAGCGAGAAACTGACGTCATAGGCTTTCATGATGTCGCAGATGTCTTCGAAATGCTGGTAAAGAAAGCTTTCGCGATGGTGGGCCAGGCACCACTTGGCCATGATCGAACCTCCGCGCGAAACAATCCCCGTCATGCGCTTCGCCGTCATGGGTATATAAGGCAGGCGGACACCGGCATGGATGGTGAAGTAGTCCACGCCTTGTTCGGCTTGCTCGATTAAGGTGTCGCGAAAAATCTCCCAGGTGAGTTCTTCGGCTTTGCCATCGACTTTTTCCAATGCCTGATAGATGGGAACGGTGCCGATGGGCACCGGCGAGTTGCGGATGATCCACTCGCGTGTCTCATGGATATGCTTGCCGGTGGAAAGGTCCATGACGGTATCGCCGCCCCAGCGGATGGACCACGTCATTTTCTCGACCTCTTCGGCGATAGAGGAACTGACCGCCGAGTTGCCGATGTTGGCATTGATCTTGACCAGGAAATTGCGGCCAATAATCATCGGTTCGATTTCCGGATGATTGATGTTGGCTGGAATGATGGCGCGACCGCGTGCTACTTCGTCGCGTACGAACTGAGGGGTGATGGTAGAGGGAATGGACGCGCCGAAGGAGGCTCCGGGATGCTGGCGGCCCATCAGCTCGGCCAGGCGGTCACCTTGAGGGCCGCTCTTGCGCAGCGATTGGATGTATTGCTCGCGCCGCAGGTTTTCGCGGATGGCGACGAATTCCATTTCAGGGGTAACGATGCCGCGCCGCGCGTAGTGCATTTGCGTGACATTGGCGCCGGCTTTGGCGCGACGTGGCGCACGTTGCAAGTTAAAGCGCAGTTCGCTGAGTTTGGGGTCATTCAGGCGCTCCTGGCCATAGGCGCTGCTCGGGCCATCCAACGTTTCGCTGTCATGGCGTTCTGCGATCCACGGCTCGCGCAACGCCGGCAAGCCCGACCGGATGTCGATCTTGGCGTCAGGGTCGGTATAGGGGCCGCTGTTGTCGTAAACGGTGATAGGCGGATTGATTTCGCCGCCAAACATGGTGGGCGTGGCTGCTTGTTCGATTTCGCGAAAGGGCACACGAATGTCGGGACGTGACCCTGCTTCGTAGATCTTTCGTGATTTGGGTAAAGGCTGGATGGCCGCCTGATCGACTTCGGCGGATGCTGCGAGAAATTTTGGGTAAGCGTTCAAGATAGCTCCAGGAAAAAAGTTTCAGGAGCCGAACCAAGGAAGAAATTTTTCGGGTGAGCGATGTCTGTGATCCGGGCCGAGTCGGCCGGAAAAAGACATGGAGGCGATGAAGGTCGCTGCCGGGAACGAGGGCGTTCCGCCGAAAAACGCTCCCTGCATCGGCATTATCCGTACAGGTTCGAAGGGTTTTTCTCACCCCGTTGAACCGGCGGATGCCGATGCAGCGAGGACCCCTGCGTCACATCTATCAGTATAAGACTGATCGCGGAAAAGTCCAGGACGGCGAAGTTCAGATAAGGCGTGTTCGACAATGAAGCGCTGCTGGGCTAGCCGAGTTCAGGACTGGCCATGGTGTCTGGGCACACTCTTGGTTCTAGCTAGACGCCTTCCCTCCAGTCAGGCCAGGCGTTTGATCAGCGCCGAGGTGTCCCAACGATTACCGCCCATCTGTTGTACGTCGGCGTAGAACTGGTCGACCAGCGCAGTGACCGGCAATCGCGCCCCGTTCAAGCGGCCTTCCTCCAGGACGAGGCTCAGGTCCTTGCGCATCCAGTCGATGGCAAAGCCGAAGTCGAACTGATCATCAACCATGGTGCTTCCGCGGTTTTCCATCTGCCAGCTTTGTGCTGCGCCTTTGGAAATGACGTCGAGCACCAGCTTCATGTCGAGTTCGGCCTTTTTTCCGAAAGCGATCGCTTCCGACAAGCCCTGGACCAAGCCGGCGATACATATCTGGTTGACCATTTTCGCCAATTGGCCGGAGCCAGGTGCGCCGACGAGAGTAACGGCACGACCGTACGCCGCCGCGACTGCTTGCATGCGTTCGAAGGCAGCGGGTTCACCGCCACACATGATGGTGAGTGCACCATTGACGGCACCCGCCTGGCCGCCCGAAACGGGGGCGTCTATGAAATCGACTTGCTGGGCGCGTGCCATGGCATGCAGCTCGCGGGCGACTTTGGCCGAGGCCGTGGTGTGGTCCACCAGCAAGGCCCCCGCCTGCAGGCCTGTCAGAGCGCCGTCACCGCCAAGCACGACGCTGCGCAGGTCCTCGTCATTGCCGACACAAACAAATGCAATGTCGGCGCCCTCAGCCGCTTCCCTGGGGGTCAAGGCATGAGTACCTCCGAACTCCTGGACCCAAGCTCGCGCTTTGGACGGAGTGCGGTTGTAGACCTTGACGTTATGGCCTGCCTGGACCAGATGTCCGGCCATGGGAAATCCCATGACGCCCAGGCCGATGAAAGCAACATTCAGTGGAGCAGTCTTTTCGTAGTTGCGGCTTGAGATCGATGCCATGCTTTTTCTCCCTTGCAATGCTTTCAGTCTAACAATGAAATCCGTTAATGAAAAAAGGCGCCCCTAAGGGCGCCTTTTGGTGATTCAGACTGTGGCTGCGAAATTTATGCAGCCGTCAAAATCATACGTCTTCGACAAAAGTCTCGTCGCGTTTCTTGCGGATCGACGGCAGGGCCACGATGATAATCATCAGGAGTGCGAGGACCAACAAGGTGGCTGACAAGGGGCGGGTCACGAAGGTCGTGAAGTCGCCGCGTGACAGCAGCAGGGCACGACGGAAGTTTTCTTCCATCATGGGGCCAAGCACCAAGCCCAGCAGCAGAGGTGCGCCTTCGCACTTCAGCTTGGACCAGAGGTAGCCAATGGCACCGAAAGCCGCAGTCATCCAGATGTCGAACACGTTGTAGTTCAGCGTGTACACACCGATCGAGCAGATCAGCAGGATGGCAGGGAACAGGATGGGGTAGGGAACCTTCAGCAGCTTGACCCAGAGGCCGATGAGCGGGAGGTTCAGCACGACCAGCATCAAGTTACCGATCCACATCGAGACAATCAAGCCCCAGAACAGGTCCGGATTCGAGGTCATGACCTGAGGACCCGGCTGAATGTTGTGGATGGTCATGGCGCCAACCATCAAGGCCATGATGGCGTTACCCGGGATACCCAGCGTCAGCAGCGGGATGAACGAGGTTTGCGAGCCGGCGTTGTTAGCCGATTCGGGACCTGCTACACCGCAGATGGCGCCATGGCCGAACTTCTCGGGGTGCTTGGAGATCTTCTTCTCAACCGTGTAGGAAGCGAAGGCGGACATAACCGCACCACCACCAGGCAAGATGCCCAGGGCCGAGCCGATGGCCGTGCCGCGCAGGACCGCAGGCGCTGCTTCCTTGATGTCGGCCCAATCCGGATACAGGTGGCCGATCTTGTCGAGGAAAACCTCGCGCTCTTCTTTTTGCTCGACGTTGTTCATGATTTCAGAGAAACCGAACACGCCCATGGCCACGGCAGCGAAGTCGATACCGTCGGTCAATTCGGGAATGCCGAACGAGAAGCGAGCAACACCGGAGTTGACGTCCGTGCCGACCATGCCCAACAGCAGACCCAACAAGATCATGCAGATGGCCTTGCTGAGCGAACCCGACGCCAGCACCACAGCGCCGATCAGGCCCAAGGTCATGAGCGAGAAATACTCGGCAGGTCCGAACTTGAAGGCGACTTCGGCCAGAGGCGGCGCGAAGGCAGCGATCAGCAGGGTAGCCACGCAACCGGCAAAGAAGGAACCAAGCGCGGCAATAGCCAGGGCCTGGCCCGCTCGACCGTTACGCGCCATCTGGTAGCCGTCAAGGCAGGTAACCACCGCGGATGTTTCACCGGGAAGGTTGACCAGAATGGCGGTGGTGGAACCACCGTACTGTGCGCCGTAGTAAATACCAGCCAGCATGATCAGCCCGGCGATGGGGGGCAGCGCATAGGTAATGGGCAACAACATGGCGATGGTGGGAACCGGGCCAAGGCCAGGAAGCACGCCAACCAAGGTGCCGATCAATGCTCCCAGGAACGCATAGATGACGTTTTGGAACGTCAGTGCGGTCTGGAAGCCGAGAGTCAAGTGTTCAATCATTTCCATGCAGAAATGCTCCTTAATTCATGCCAAGAAATGAAGGCCACAGCGGGAAGATGAGTCCCAGGCCGACGATGAAGACCAGGTGGATGGCAACCGTGAGGCAAATTGCGTTGATGATGGCAACTTTCCACTTGAATTCATGACTGGCCATGCTACTGATCACCACGAGCAGAACGGCGGAGAGATAAACCCCCAGCGGACGCATGGCGATGCCGAACAAGACCACGGCACCAAGTACGATGGCCGCGATTTTGAAATCGAAGCCTTCGACGTCGGCTTTTTGCGCCTTTTCCGAGAGCCCACTGATGCCGATGATGGCGCCAAGAATGGCCATGATGATGCCAAGCCAGAACGGGAAGTATCCCGGACCCATCTTGGCTGCGGTTCCCATCTGGTATTCGACGGCGAAACCCGCAAAAAATAGCCCAATGATGACGAACATCACCCCGGACCAGAAGTTTTGTTGAGACTTTATGCGCATTAGAAATGAGCTCCTATCTGACTTCGCTTGCAAGGCGGGCATGTTATCTCACGCGAAGCGATAGCGAACCCGGAATTTGCCCTTATATAGTCGGGGTTTTCCCGAGAAATGACGAATTGGCACCAATTTGTGCCGATTTGAGCCGTGTGTTGTTCAGTATCCTGTCAGTCTTGACAGATTATTAAGGGGTTTTACCCATGTCAAACTCGCTCAGTACAGAACATGCAATGCATGTTGAACCCCTAATTTGTCCTGAGAATAAGAACCGAGATGACATTCCATTCCGAAAAACTGGAGATACAGGCGGCTTTGACGCCACGAGAGCGCGAAGTAATGAGCTTGTTGATCGAAGGCCGGGCAAACAAGGTGATTGCCGATCGGCTGGGCATTTCAATTCGCACTGTTGAAGTCCACCGGGCGCGGGTAATGGCCAAGCTTGGCGTGCGTAATGTGGTTGAACTCGTCGTGCTGCTGCACCGTTACCACATGGCTGCCCAATTCCAGCCGGTGTCAGGGCTCGTGCTAGCCGAGCCGGGGCAATCCGGCGGTGGCGACCCTATACCCGGTTGATTGGCCAACAGGCCTGCTGCTACTGGTTCTGCCTTGTTTCCCTGTCCAAGAGGCTGACAGCGTGCGCTGTGCGGATAATGGCGCTGCGCAGCTGACCCTTGCCCCGCAGGGTCAGCCTTGCGATCCTCAGCTTTTTTTCAGTTTCGCGGCAAAGTGCGCGCGTACTTTCGATACTTTGGGGGCGATGATGACGGCGCAATATCCTTGGCCTGGATTACGCAAGAAGTAGTCGCGGTGATAGTCTTCGGCGGGCCAGACGCGGGCGGGAGCCAGTAGCTGGGTGACGATTGGAGTCTCAAAGACGTGCGCGGCTGCGAGCTCATCCATGAACTGGCGGGCTATGTCGCGCTGCTCTGGGGTTTGCCAGAAAATCGCTGATCGATACTGAGGCCCGACGTCATTTCCCTGTTGATCCGGTGTGGTCGGGTCATGAGAGGCGAAGAACACCTCAAGCAATTCACGATAGCTGATTCGAGCCGGATCGAAGCTAATGTCGACGACCTCGATGTGCCCGGTGTCGCCATCGCAAACAGCCCGGTAGTCAGGGTGGTCGACGTGGCCGCCGGCGTAGCCCGAATCGGCCCGCAAGACACCTTCCAATTGTTGGAATACGGCTTCGACGCACCAGAAGCATCCGGCGCCAAAGACGGCTCGCTCGGTAGTGGCGGACATAGTGTTCTCCTGATTGCAGTGCGGTGGACAGGCCAGGAAGCGGCGGCTGCCTGGGTTGCGCCCCTGGCCTATTTTTTCAGTGACAGTATCCACTGGGCCAGTTCGCGGGCTTCGGCTTCACTGACAGCGGGTTGAGCAGGCATGGGAATAGCGCCCCATTTGCGTACGCTCCCCTTGTGTATGGACAGGCTAAGCTTTTCGACTGCATCAGTTTGGCCTGCGTAGCGCTGGGCTACGTTTTGGTAGGCCGGGCCTACGCGTTTGGCTTCTACCTGGTGACAGGCCATGCAGTTCTTTGCTTTGGCCAATTCAAGGCCTGTGGCGGCCGACGCTTGGCCGGTGGGGGAAACAAACAAGGCCATTATGGCGCCGAGATAAAACAAGCGAAAAATCATGGTTTTTCCGAAAAAAACAGCAAAAATAGAGCGAAAAGCCCAAAAAAAGGCCATAGCCGCAGAAGTCTCACCCAGCGAGCCCGGTGAGTCAAATCCGCTTTTCCCATAAGGTAAATAGGCGGGCCCGTCGCGGGCCAGCGGAGCTTTTTCCCTGAGTTCCAGTGTAGCGTCAGAGCCTAGCTAACCCACGAGCGTGCGGCCCTGCCGCGTGTTGTCATGGATGGGTGTGAATCGAGAGTTATCATCCGGGACAAGCTCGATGCGACAGTCCGACATGTGTCGGGCGGTGTTTAGAGGAGCATGCGTATATGTTGGTTCACCCGGAATTTTCCGCCATTGCATTTCAAATCGGCCCCTTGGCCGTGCGATGGTATGGCCTGATGTATCTAGTCGCCTTTGCCTCGGCCTGGGCACTGGGCCGTTGGCGCATTAAGCATGGCAAGACATCACTGACTCAGCGTGATCTGGACGATTTGTTGTTCTACAGCGTGCTGGGCGTGGTGTTGGGTGGACGGCTGGGCTATGTGCTGTTTTACAAGCCGGGCTACTACCTGTCGCATCCTTTGGAGATCCTTGCCGTGTGGCAGGGAGGTATGTCGTTTCATGGCGGCCTGCTGGGTGTTCTGGTGGCGATGGCCTTATTTGCGCGCTTGCGGGGCAAGCGCTTCCTGGAAATCGGCGATTTCGTTGCTACGCTGGTTCCGCTGGGTTTGGCAGCTGGGCGCATGGGCAATTTCATCAACGGCGAACTATGGGGGCGTGCAACAAGTGCACCTTGGGGAATGATTTTCCCGCAAGCGGGCGATGCTACGCCACGCCATCCCTCGCAGTTGTACGAGCTGGGTTTGGAGGGCTTGTTGCTGTTCGCGATAGTTTGGGTGTTCGCCCGCAAGCCACGTCCGGTCGGGCAGGTTGGGGCTGTCTTCCTGATGGGCTACGGCTTGTTCCGTTTCCTGGTTGAATACACGCGCGAACCCGATAACTTCCTTGGCGTTCTGGCTGCGGGATTCACCATGGGGCAGTGGTTGTCTTTGCCGATGCTATTGATTGGGGTCTGCTTATTCGTGTGGGCGCGTCGCGCTCGTTGAACGGCAAAGCGGCGGCCTGGTGGGCCGCCGCTTTGAATATTGTTTCCTCAGGCCCGGCGCGTTATACCGCAGGCCTTGGTACTTGCCATCAGGGTTGGGTAATCAGGTTTACCGTGCCTCGTACCGATACGGTAACCGTGGTTTCTCCGGCTTCAAGCGGCAAGGCATCGGCCTTTTCCATGCGGGCGGCGCTCATCGCATAAGCCCGGGGTTGAGGCGAAGGGACGGTGCCGCTTCCACTCAGGTCTAGTTGTTTGACGGTAAATCCGCTAAAGCCAAAGGATTTCGCCGCGTATTGCGCGCGTGCGGTGAAAGCTTTGGCGGCTTCGGCTAGCAGGCGCTGTTCTTCCGCTTCGCGAGCTTCACGCGACAAGGAGAACGCCACATTGGAGACGGCCATTTGTTGGCTGAGTTCGCCCGCCAGCTTCGACGCGGCTATGAAATCGCGTGATTCCAGGACGAGTTCGGCACGTCCGCGCCAGCCGGTGATCTTGCCATCTCGATCGGTATTGGCCCAGACGTTGTAGTTGCCGTTGCGCGTGCTGACACTGGTCGCACTTTTGGCGCGGGCCAAGGTCGACTCCAGCAGTTTGTTCAACTGTTGAGATAGCGCGGCTTGATCCTTTCCCTCGATTTCCTGCGCCAGCGTAATAGTGACTTTATCTTGGGCGACTTCGGATGAGGCTGCCGCCGACAGCGACAGAGTGGGCAATTGGGGCGGTGCAGGCTGAGCCGCCTGCGCCACCGCCAAGCCTGGCAAGGCTAGCGTTGCGCTTAAGGCAGCGCCAGCCAGGGCAAGGACGAGCTTGCGGTGCGGGACAAGAGTTCGGGCCATGGTGGTGTGGATCCTGTTCAATGGTGGACGGGTTGCGTGATGACCGCCGAGACCGGTGAAGACGGAAGGCACTTGCCCCGCAGGCTGCCAGGGCGATTAGCCCAAGGTCGTTATAGCCTTGTAGAGCATGTAAGCCGCCAACACCAGTAGCAGATAGGCAAATACGCGCTTGAGCGACTTGACCGGCAGGCTATGCGCGGTCTTGGCCCCCAGTGGCGCCAGCAACACGCTGGAAACGATCAGCACCAGCAACCCAGGCCAATATACATACCCCAGCATGCCTGGTTGGGTGGAAGCCTGATGCATGCCTGACCAGATGTAACCCGCGGTATTGGCTAATGCAATGGGAAACCCCAGCGCAGCCGAGGTTGCTACGGCGTTATGCAGGGCAACGTTGCACCAGGTCATGAAAGGAACTGACACAAAGCCGCCGCCGGCTCCGACTAGGCCTGACAGGAAGCCGATGCCGGCGCCCGCAGCCGAGGTGCCGAGCGTGCCGGGCATTTGCCGCGAAGGCTTGGGTTTTTTGTCGAGCAGCATCTGCACGGCCGAGTAGCCGACAAATACAGTGAAGACCAGGGCCAGCCAGCCTGTTTTCAGGGCTGAAAATACAGCGCCGCCGGCGAGCAAACCACCAAGAACCAAGCCTGGTGCAAAGCGCGCCACGATATCCCAGCGTACTGCGCCACGCTTGTGATGCGCGCGTACGCTGGATATGGAAGTAAAGAGAATGCAGGCCATCGAGGTGGCAATAGCTGCGTGCACGGTCAGTTCTTGTGGCAATCCGTGCCAAGTGAATAGCATCGTCAGGAAGGGCACCATGATCATGCCACCACCTATGCCCAGCAAACCAGCGGCAAAGCCGGTGCAAGCTCCCAAAATCAGCAGCGCAACAATGAAAAGAGGATCCATGTTAGATGAGACTGTGAAAAGGTTGATGAAGAAAGACGCGTGATTGCAACTACCAAAAAAACGACCCGGAGCATTACTGCTCCGGGTCGTGGAGAGGATCCCCGCTTGTGTCGTTAGGCCGGCATCTTGAACCAGGGTTCAAGGTGGTCGCGGTCAGCTTCATTTCGGGTTCGTCTGACTAGAGACGATCACACCCATGGGCAATTTCCACAACCTCATGCCATTAGCATGGGTCCAAGAAATATAAGGCCAAACACGAACACGGCAGGGGAAAACAGATCATACGCGTTTATGCGAGCGAAAACAGCCCTGCACAAACATCAAAACCCTTAGAACAATTTTTCTTGTGTACCCATGGCCGCATCTATCATGCGTGCCATGTCCTCAATCTTACGCTTGTAGTCTCCGACCGCAAGCTGGGAAAGTGAGCCATCGGGCGATTGGGCGTTCATTAACTCGCCTGCCAGTTGCAAGGCCGCCATGACGGCGATGCGTTCCGTGCCAGCGATTTTTCCGCTTGACCTGATGCGTTGCATGGTGCGGTCTACCATGCTGGCAGCCGTCAACAGCGATTCCTTTTCTTCCGGGGCGCAGGCCAAGGGGTATTCCCGGCCCAGAATCATGACGTCAAGACGTTCCATAAAGACTCCGGGCGCCGGTGCCGGCGCTTGCAGATTCAGTTGATTCCCCTGGGGGGCTCTCAGCATTGTCCTCGTGGCCCTGGACAGTATTGCCGGCCGGGGGGGCCATTTCGTTAACTGAAGGCGAGGCTGGGTCGTCTATCAGGGGATCGGGTTCACCCTCTTCGTTTTCTTCCGGCGCGCCGGGTAGACGGGCGAGGACCGTATCCACCCGTGACTGCGCCACCGTTACGGTTTCACGCAGCATGCGGATGTGCGAATCGCGTTGAGCAAGACTTTTGCAGAGCGCCGCATTTTCGGTGCGTAGGTTCTGCGTGAGTGCGGTCAACTGGCGAATGCGGTTGGCAAGAAGGTCTAGATCTTCGATCATGGGTGTAATCGTAAACCATCCAGAGCCAAAAATTGTAGCCGGGCGCTGTTTGCACTGTATCAATTGCTTGCAAGCACCACCGCTACCGCAATTTCCCCCGGCTAAACGCCGCTAGGGGTAAGGGCGCCTGGTGTCGGAACCTTGCCCGGTGGCAAGGTCATTGGACTGGGCCCTGCGGTTTTAGAGTTCCAGATTATCTATCAGGCGGGTGGTGCCCAATTTGGCGGCGGCCAGAGCCACCAGGGGTTCGGCTTGCGCCATATCCTGTGCGCTGGGGGCCTTCAGGTCTCGTTGACGGCGTACCGATATGTAATCAGCCTTCCAGCCATGTGCGGCCAGGGTGTCCATTGCCTGTCGTTCCAGCTCGGATGCATCCAGCATGCCATCGCGCAAGCGGGTCTTGAGCGCCTGCAGGGTGGCGTAGAGGCGTGGGGCCTCGGCTCGCTCTTCTGGCGTCAGATACATGTTGCGCGATGACAAGGCCAAGCCATCTTCGGCGCGTATGGTTTCTTGCGGCACGATTTCCACCGGCAACTGGAATTGGCGGCACATATTGCGCACAACCATCAGTTGCTGATAATCCTTCTTGCCGAATACCGCTACCTTGGGCTGTACACAGGACAGCAGTTTGAGCACGACGGTAGAGACGCCCTCGAAAAATCCCGGCCGGAATTCGCCTTCCAAGATAGCGCCCAGGTCGTCGGGTGGCTGCACCCGGTAATTCTGGGGTTCTGGATACATTTCGCGTTCGTCCGGCGCAAACAGGACGTAGACATTGCGGTCACGTTCCAGCTTTTCGATGTCGATCGGCAGAGTGCGTGGATAGCGTTCGAAGTCTTCGTTGGGTCCGAATTGCAGGCGGTTGACGAAAATGCTGGCAACGACGGGGTCGCCGTGCTGGCGAGCGGTCTTCATCAGGGCCAAATGCCCCTCATGCAGGTTGCCCATGGTGGGGACAAATGAAACCCGCAACTGGCCGCGCAATTGATCGCGCAGCTCTTCGATGGTGTGGACAACCTTCATGGGCGATGGGGGAGGGTGTAAGCGGTTGAACGTGGAGGCACGGGGCGCATGCTACCTGAGCGGCGCGGGCGTGCCAAACGGAGGTGATGATTTAGTGGGCCTGGGTAGACGTAAAACCCAGGCGCACGTAGATAGGAGCGTAGGGTTCCGCTTGGGTAATGTCCAGCAAGGACTCGCGCGCGAGCTCCAGCATGGCGATGAAATGCACCACGATGACAGGAACCCCCGCCCCTTCGCGTACGCGCGCCATGAACAATTCAGTGAATTCCATGTAGCGCACGCCCTGCAGGCGACGCAGTATCTGGCTCATGTGGTCGCGCACCGACAGCTCTTCACGGGAGATGTGGTGGTGTGCATTGAGCTTGGCCCGTTTGAGGATATCGGCCCAGGCATCGCGCAGTTCCTGCGCGTCGATCTGGGGCAGAGGCCTTTCCGTAGACTGATCCAGCAATACCTGGGCGCGAATGAAGTCGCGCCCGAGTTGGGGCAGTTTGTCCAGCCGCTGGGCGGCCAGTTTCATTTGTTCGTATTCCAGCAAGCGTCGCACCAGTTCCGCACGCGGATCTTCGACCTCTTCTTCGGTGTCGGCCTTGCGTACCGGCAGCAGCATGCGCGACTTGATCTCGATGAGCAGGGCAGCCATCAACAAATACTCGGCCGCAAGTTCGAGGTTGTGCTCGCGGATCTGATCGACGTAAGACAAATATTGGCGCGTAACTTCCGCCATGGGGATGTCGAGTACGTTGAAGTTCTGCTTGCGAATCAGGTAGAGCAGCAAGTCGAGCGGACCTTCGAAGGTTTCGAGAAACACTTCAAGGGCGTCGGGCGGAATGTAGAGGTCTTGCGGCAGGGCGAACAGGGGTTCGCCATACAGGCGCGCCAGCGCAATGCCGTCAACTATGTCGGGAGTCGAGTCGACGGAAGGCTGAGCCAAGGCGGTCAGGTCGTCAAAGGACGAAGAGGAAGCCATGCGGGAGCGGGGTCAGTCTTCCGTCTGGTAGACATAAGGCTTCTGGGCGACCGTCGCGGCTTCGAACTCTTCGACCTGGTCGAGATCAATGGCTTTGTCCCACAAGAGCGCGCGCCCGCTTTTTTGCGAGGCTTCCAGGTGGGGACGCTGTTGCCTGAGGTCTTTCAGGAATTGGGTGATCTCGGATTCGTAATTCTTGGCCATGGATAACCTTAGTTCGGACATGCCGGCCGGAAAATCTGGCGTTTGGCTGTCGTCGTTCCAGCGCAACACTGCGCGCCCGCAAGTGTACCGCGTATGGCAAGGCATTGCCGTGGCGAGGGGGTGGTGATGGGCGGGAACAGGCGCAGCCATGCGGGTTTCGGATTTGCATACAGGGGTAGGACGTGTTTTCCGCTGCCGCGCGAAGTCGAATTGCGTGGTTCACGCCAGGTCAGAAGCGTATGATTTAAGCCAGCAGGGTGTGGGGTATAGCCATCAATGCGTGCGAGTGGCTGTAGTGTCCAGCCCGGCGATAGAAAGGAACGTCATCTTAGGGGCGTCGATGGAATCGAGAACGCATTTAAGGCTGCGATTGCGCCAAATTTTCTTGGTGCTGGCTGGCATCCCTTTATCGGCGGCCTTGGCCGCCGGCGGCGACAACCCCGAGCAGATCAAGCGCGGCCAGTATCTGGCCACCGCCGGCGATTGCATAGCCTGCCATTCGGTGTCGGCGGGCAAGCCATTTGCCGGTGGACTGCAACTGGCTACGCCGCTCGGCCCTATCATGGCGACCAATATTACGCCGTCCAAGACCCACGGGATCGGCAATTACAGCTTGGAGCAGTTCAGCGAGGCGTTGCGCAAGGGTATCCGCGCCGATGGAGCGCATTTGTACCCGGCCATGCCGTACACGGCCTACGCACTGGTTTCTGATGAAGACGTGGTTGCTTTGTATGAGTATTTCATGCAGGGCGTAGCCCCTGTCGACACTGCACCGCCCACGACCAGCCTGCCTTTCCCTTTCAATATCCGTCAGTCGATGGCAGCCTGGAATTTGCTGTTTCTGGATGACAAGCGCTTCCAGCCAGATGCGTCTAAAAGCGAGGAATGGAATCGTGGCGCCTATCTGGCGCGGGGCTTGGCCCATTGCAGCACCTGTCATACGCCGCGCAACTTCATGATGGCGGAAAAAATGTCCCGGGAACTAGCTGGCGGCGATCTGGGAACCTGGTATGCACCGAACATTACGTCGGATGTGAATAGCGGCATAGGCGGTTGGACCGAAAAAGAACTGGTCGACTATATGCGCCACGGTCATGTGGCGGGCAAGGGGCCGGCCGCGGGCCCGATGGCTGAGGCCATCGACCACAGCCTAAGGCATTTGACCGACGCCGATCTGCATGCCATGGCGGTTTATTTAAAAGGGGTACCCGCAGTGCATGAGGCCACGGATACTCAGCCGGCCTACGAACTGGGAGCCCCTGCCGATGACCTGAACAGTATTCGCGGGGTGCCGCTTCCGGCCGATCTCAACAAGATGACCGGGCCTCAGCTTTACGATGCGCACTGCGCGACCTGCCATCAGGCGCGTGGACAAGGTAGCTTCGACGGTGGCCTGCCGCCGCTGTTTCACAACACAACGGTGGGCAAGGTCAATACCAACAATTTGGTGATGGTGGTGCTCGATGGCATTCATCGGGAGCTCGATCCCCCCGAATTGCGCATGCCCGGTTTCGCCCACACGCTTTCGGACCAGCAGGTCGCGACTTTGTCCACTTATCTCGTACAGCGCTACGGCAACCCCAAAGCTGAAGTGAGCGCTGCCCAGGTGAAAGTCTTGCGCGACGGCGGGCCTGTGTCGCATCTAGTCATGTTGGCTCGAGTCGGCATGGGGCTTGCCTTGGCAGTGTTGATTGCGCTGGTGGCTTGGGCTTTATTGCGGCGTTCGCGTCGCAGGACGGTTTGAGCGTTGATGCCGCCCCAGGCGGCAAGGGCAGTAAACGGATCGGCCGCAAAGGCGGTGCTGGTGCTTTTGCCGATTAGAAGTATTGCGTGGAGGGATACTGCCATGAAACATCGGGACCCCGTCAAGGTCCAGGCCAGACCAGACCCCACTCGGCGGCTGGTGTTGGCCGGACTGGTTTCGGCCTACACCGCCACTCTGATTCCGTGGGCGATGGCGCAGCCGGTCGCCAATCAGAGCGAAGGGGCTTTCCTGGCGCTTTCAGCCATTATCGCTGGCCGTCAATCGCTGGATGCCATTCTGGCCAAGCGATACTTCGACGCCTTGACCGCTGAGGATGCTGGGTTTGCGGCGGGTGTGCATGCGCTGCTGGGCCTGATCAACGAACGAAAGATCGATCCTATGCAATTGCAACAAGTGCTCGATGGCGAAAGCTCGCCAT
Organism: Pigmentiphaga sp.; assembly: GCA_040391825.1. Classification (GTDB taxonomy): domain Bacteria; phylum Pseudomonadota; class Gammaproteobacteria; order Burkholderiales; family Burkholderiaceae_B; genus Pigmentiphaga. Next base: position 112,220 of record JBEBXA010000002.1, on the reverse strand, counting down.
TGGCGGTCTTGCCGCGCAAGATTGCGACGGCCTGGTTCATGGGCATCGTCGGCAGTGGCGAGCAGGCACGGGCGCTGGCTTACGAAAACGCCTTGAACGCAGTCATGGTCGAGGATGTCCTCAAACCTCCTACCTATTGCTACGGCGTCTACGGAAGCTGGGCCAAGAAACCGATCTGAGGAGTGAGCAATGGCTGAGCAGTTATCTGCTGATTTTGTCGTCGTCGGCTCGGGCATTATTGGCTCGCTTGTTGCGCTAAAGCTGGCCCAGGCGGGTGCTTCGGTGCTGATCCTCGAAGCGGGGCCCCGAGTGACGCGCGGCGAACTGGTCGCGCGTTTTCGCAACTCGCCGCGCCGCAGCGACTGGATGTCTCCCTACCCGCCGGCGGAGTGGGCGCCGCACCCGATGTATCGTCCCAAGGACAACGGCTACCTGGTGCAAGCCGGGCCCTATCCCTATCCCGCGGAATATATTCGTCAGTATGGCGGCACCACTTGGCACTGGGCGGCCCATGCATGGCGCAATGTGCCCAATGACTTCAAGATTCATAGCCTGTATGGCGTGGGGGTCGACTGGCCGATCAGCTATGAAGACCTCGAACCTTTCTATCAGGAATCGGAAGTGTTGATGGGGGTTTCGGGTGCGCCCAATACCGGTTCGCCTCGAGCCCAGCCTTTTCCCATGGAGCCGGTGGCCGAGCCTTGGTCGATGCGCCGTATCCGCGAGCGGCTAGCGCCGGCTTACGAAGTGGTCAGCAACACCACGGCGCGCAACAGCCGTTCGTATGGGGGCCGCCCAGCATGTTGCGGCAATAACAGCTGTCAGCCGATTTGTCCTATCGATGCGCAATACCATGGCGGTATCGCGGCGGATTCGGCCGACGCGGCTGGAGTCAAGATACTGACCAACGCAAATGTCTACAAGCTTGAGCACGACGATAAGGGCCGTATTAGCGCCGCTCATTATTACGATCCCGAGAAGCGGTCTCACCGGGTTACGGCCAAGACTTTTATCGTGGCTGCCAACGGTATTGAAAGCCCGCGTTTGCTACTGCTTTCGGCCAGTGACAAATACCCTCAAGGTCTGGCCAATAGCAGCGGCATGGTGGGGCGTCACCTGATGGATCACCCCAGCACTTCGCTGACTTTCGATGCGGACGAAGATCTGTGGCTGGGACGCGGGCCCCAAAGCCCGAGTTCGATCAATGTCATGCGCGATGGCCCGTTTCGCGCGGAGCATTCGCCTTACCGGCTGGATTTCACCAATATTTCACGCGTGGATGGCACCAGTGCGGCTTTGATCGGACAAGGCGTTTATGGTGTCGAGTTTGAGCGGCGTCTGCGCCATAGCGCAGCACGCGAGCTCAACGTGAAGAACGTGCTGGAAGTCCTGCCCAGGCCTGAGAACCGGATTACGCTAAGCGACCAAAAGGATGCTTTGGGGCTGCCCAAGCCACAGGCGCATTACGCTATCGATGACTATACCCGCAAGGGGCATGAGCGTTCGCAAGAGGATTTCAAGCGTATCGCCGAACTGATGGGCGGCAGTAATTTGCGCTTTAGCAAAGAAGGCGAATTTGCCAATAACCAGCATATTTGCGGCACGCTCAGTATGGGTAGCAACCCAGCCAAATTCATCTGCGATCAGTGGGCTCGAGCCTACGATCATGACAATTTGTTCTTCGCCAGCACTGGGGTCCTGCCGACCTCATCCACCTGCAATTCGACGGAAAACGGGCTTGCCGTGGCGCTTCGTACGGTCCAGCATATTTTGTCGGAGCAGGGGGGCAGCATGGCTCCTTCCAGCAAGGTTTGAGCTGGGTCAGGCAACAAGGCAATCGGGGGCTGGAAAGATAATTTCTGCCATGTTTGCGATATGTTGGAAAATTATTTACTTTTAATTGTTCTTTAAAGTGAATTTTTTCTTTAAGTCGCTATTTTTGGCGTAATTTCGCTGAAATATTAACCGCGCTTGCAGGTAAAGTTTCTTCATCTAGAAGGAACTGCAATATGAGCAATAAATGGTCTTTTACCGAACACCCCCAATCCGTTCAGGAAAGCTATCTTGAACACATGGCGATGTCTTGGGGTTTCGGCTGGCGTTTGTTTGTCGCTGCCTTCGCAGCCGTCTTGCATGGAGTATTCCCTTTTCTTTGCGTGAAAACGGGGTCCACAATCATCCGGCAACTGAACGAAGAAATGGTGCAGCATCGCGTAAAGACCGGGCAGCCCCTGAATCGGGCCGCCAAGTCTTGAGCCGATTCTGGTCTTAGCGCACCCGCATACCGGCTTGTGCGCCGGCGACAGGTTCCAGGATATAAATGCCCGGATTGGTTTTCTCGTCGCCGTGGCTAGCGGCAAGAACCATACCTTCTGAAACGCCGAATTTCATCTTGCGCGGCGCCAGATTGGCGACCAGCACCGTCAGTTTGCCGATCAGGTCTTCAGGTTTGTAGGCCGACTTGATACCCGAGAATACATTGCGCATGCGGCCTTCGCCCGCATCCAGCGTCAGTCGGAGCAGTTTGTCCGATCCCTCCACGATTTCACAATTGACGATCTTGGCAATGCGCAAGTCGATCTTGGCGAAGTCGTCTATGGTGATCGTAGGGGCGATTTCCTCGCCACCTGGTGTAGGAGCCGCAACTACCGGGGGGGCAGGCGGTTCGAGCAAAGCGTCGAGTAGCTTGGGGTCGACCCGTTGGGCGAGGTGTTTGTAGGGGGCGACGGTGGTCGGCAAGACGCCGGCATCTTGCCAGTTAAAGCTACGGTCGAGGCCGAACAGTTCGGTCGCTACGCGTTGGGTCAGTGCTGGCAGTACGGGCGTGAGCATGACTGACAGTGCTTTGAACCCCGCCAGTGCACGCGAACATACGTCCTGAAGCGCGGCCTTTTGCGCGTCGTCCGCCAGGTTCTTTGCCATGACCCAGGGTTGGGCGGCGTCGAAAGCTTGGTTGATGCGATCGGCCATCGCCATGATTTCGCGCATTGCCTTGCCGTATTCACGGGCTTCGAAAGCCTTGCTAATTTGTTGGGCCGTATCGTTCAGTTCAGCTTGCAGTGCGCTTGTATCGCCGCTGTAGGCCAGTGCGCCTGAAAAATGCTTGCTGATGAAGTTGGCGGCGCGGCTGGCGATATTGACGTACTTGCCTACCAGGTCACTATTGACGCGGGCGATGAAGTCATCGGGATTGAAGTCGACGTCTTCAACGTGAGAGTTGAGCTTGGCCGCGATGTAGTAGCGCATCCATTCGGCGTTCATGCCCAGCTCAAGATAGCGCAGAGGAGAGATGCCTGTGCCGCGGCTCTTGGACATCTTTTCACCGCTAACGGTGATGAAGCCATGAACGTGCAGGCCGTCAGGTGTTTTACGCCCTGCAAACTTGAGCATCGCCGGCCAGAACAAAGCATGGAAATAAACGATGTCTTTGCCGATGAAATGGTATTGCTCGGTACTGCCGGCAGGGTCAAGTAAGGCGTCGAAATCCATGCCAACCTTGGCGCAATAGGATTTGAGCGAGGCCAGGTAACCTATCGGGGCGTCCAGCCATACATAAAAATACTTGCCGGGGGCGTCGGGTATTTCGATGCCGAAGTAAGGCGCGTCACGCGAGATGTCCCAGTCGCCCAGTTTGCCTTCTTCGCCCAGCCATTCGCGGGTCTTGGCGTAGACCTCGGCTTGCAGATGCTTGCCGCCGGCAGGGTTGCTGCCGGTCGTCCATTGCTGCAGAAATTCCACACAGCGGGGGTCTGACAGCTTGAAGAAAAAATGCTCGGAGCTCTTGAGCACCGGCGCCGCGCCAGTCAGCGTCGAATACGGGTTGCGCAGATCAGTTGGGGCGTAGACCGCGCCGCAGACTTCGCAAGCGTCGCCGTACTGATCCTTGGCGCCGCACTTGGGGCATTCGCCCTTGATGTAGCGGTCAGGCAAGAACATGCCTTTGACCGGATCATAGAATTGCTCGATGGTGCGGGTTTCTATCAAGCCGGCGGTACGCAGCTTGCGATAGATGTCTTGCGACAACTGAGTGTTTTCATCGGTGTCGGTCGAGTGCCAGTGATCGAATTCGATATGGAAACCCTCAAGGTATTGGGGGCGTTCCGCTGCGATGCGCTCGACCAACTGGCGCGGCGTGATGTTCTCGCTCTCGGCCTTGAGCATGATCGGGGCGCCATGGGCATCGTCCGCGCAGACGAAATGTACCGTGTGGCCCTGCATGCGCATGGTTCTAACCCAGATGTCGGCCTGGATGTATTCCATGATGTGGCCGATGTGGAAAGAGCCGTTGGCGTAGGGGAGGGCAGTGGTAACGAATATCGTGCGCGACATTGCAGGTGCTGGTTCCGATTGAAGGTTAGAGGGGATTTTAGCCTCTGGTGAGCATGGATGCTTGTTTGTGGAGGTTTTGCGTCCGATCTGGCAAAAATTCAGTGGCGCGCCGCTTTGCCAGCATCGCGCAGTGTTGTGTAGAGAAGTTTGGCGGCGGGGGGCAGTGTGCGGCCATGACGTGAAATAAGCCCCAGGGTGCGGCTGACGCGCGGCTTCAGCAGGGGAATGCCGATCAAGGTGGCATGCGAGGTCAAGGGAAGCGCCAGCTGTGGCACGGCTGCTACGCCCAGGCCTGCTTCGACCATACCGAGCAAAGTCAGCACGTGACTGACCTCTATGGCGTTTTGCGTACGTTTGCCGCCCTTGGCGAGTGCGGCCTCGATCAGCATGCGGTTGCCGCTGCTTTTGTCCACGGTCATGAAACGTTCGCCGGCGATGTCTTCCCAAGCCACGCTTTTGCGTTTTGCATAGGCGTGATCTTTGCGCACGGCAAGGACGAAGTGTTCCTTGAAGATCGCCTTGAAGTCTACTTCGGCTTCCTGGGTTCCTATGAAATTGATGCCGAAATCAGCCCGGCCCGACGTGACGGCATTAAGCACGGCGTTGGCGCCCTCATCGATGACGCGCACTCGTATGCGCGGATGCTTGGCGGTGAATTCGCGCAGCACCGAGGGCAGGAAGTAATAAGCCGCGGACGGAACGCAAGCAACGGTGACTTGGCCGCTGAGCTGAGCGGCCAGATCGCCTACGCCCAGCATCGCACCTTCGAGTTCATCCAGGGCAATGCGGGAGCGTTCAAGAAACAGTCGTCCGACGTTGGTCAGGGCCACGTGGCGGGTGGTGCGATCAAGCAAGCGTGCGCCCAGGATGTTTTCGAGTTTTTCGATACGTCGGCTAAGGGCGGGTTGTGAAAGATGGAGGTCTTCGGCCGCGGCCCGAAAGCTGGAGCGCTCGGCTACGGCAACGAATGCCTGAAGTTCCTGGAGATCGAAATTAATGCGTGCCATGCATTAAATTATACAAAAGTTGCAATTCACTAAAGATAGCCTGCGCTGCATGATGCTGTCCATGCAAAAAACCATACCTTGTGTCTTGATGCGGGGCGGCACCTCTCGGGGGCCGTTCTTCCGTGCCGATTGGCTGCCGCTTGATCCTGAGCGACGGGATCGGGTGCTGTTGTCCGCGATGGGATCTCCTCACGAACTGCAAGTGGATGGTTTGGGCGGAGGCAATTCCCTGACCAGCAAGGTAGCCATTGTTTCGCCGTCAAAGCAGCCGGGCTGCGATGTCGACTATCTATTCGCTCAGGTGTCGGTAGAGCGCGCCTTGGTGGACACCAGGCCCAATTGCGGCAACATGTTGTCGGGCGTGGCGCCTTTCGCCATTGATCAGAAAATGGTCAAGCCTCAAATGGGCGAGACACGAGTGCGCATCTACAACGTCAACACCCGTTCGATGATCGACGCCGTGGTGCAGACCCCGGATGGTTGTACCGAATACGAGGGCGATGCGCACATCGACGGCGTTACGGGAACCGGTGCGCCCATACGCCTGAATTTCCTGGATGCCTGGGGCTCGGTGACCGGCAAGGTTTTTCCCACGGGCAATAGGCGGGACGTCATCGATGGTGTGGCCGTGACCTGCATCGATGCCGCGATGCCGATGATGATAGTGCAGGCCAGTGATTTGGGTGTGCTTGGCACCGAGAGCGCAATGGAGCTCGAAGCCAATACTGAACTACTGGCGCGTCTTGAGTCACTGCGCCTGGAGGCCGGTCGGCGCATGGGCCTGGGCGACGTTTCAGACAGCGTGATTCCCAAACCTGTACTGGTCAGTGCGGGTAGCCACGACCGCATGGTGGTGTCCCGCTATTTCACGCCGCACAAATGCCATCGCACACACGCCGTGACTGGCGCGATAGGTGTTGCCACGGCCTTCGTTACGCCAGGCACCGTCGCATTTCCGCTGGGCATTGCGCGCGAGGCGGGTATGCACAGAATAGCGGTTGCCCACCCTTCGGGCCGTATCGAAGTCGATGTCGAGGTGCGAGGTACATCGTCTTCTATTGAAGTATGTGGTGCGGGTTTGATCCGAACCGCAAGAAAAATCATGGAAGGGCAGCTATACGTTCCTGCCCATCTTTTCGCGAGCAACGGTTTCCCGGCTTAAGCGCTGAGCGCCTACGCGGTGGAAATGTCGCAGCACTCATTTTCGGTACTAACGAAGACCTTACGGAGACTAGTATGGATATCAAATCTCAACTGACGGCTGTCGCCGCCGGACTGGCCGTATCGGCGCTTTCCGCAACCATGGGTGCCGCCCACGCTGCCTGGCCCGAGCGAGCCGTTACCATCGTCGTACCAACCGCTCCGGGCGGTGGCAATGACGCTTTTGCCCGCATACTTGCGCAAAAAATGGGCGAAGGCCTGAAGCAGACGGTAGTGGTCGTCAATAAGGCCGGTGCCCAGGGCGCTATTGGTAGCGAATATGTTGCCCGCACCCCGAACGATGGCTATACCTTGCTATTTGGCTACATCGCCACGCACGGCATCAACCCCGCTTTGCAAAAACTGCGCTATGACCCGGTCAAGGATTTTCAACCTATCGGCATGCTTGCCAGTTCACCTACCCTGCTGGTGGTGTCTGCAGCTACCAAGATCAACTCGGTGCAGGAATTGATTGCGAAGGCAAAAAAAGATCCAGAGAGCCTGAGCTACGCGTCGGCTGGCCTGGGCACAGCGCCTCATGTCACCGCAGAGCTTTTCAAGATGGTAACGGGCATCGAAATGTTGCACGTGCCCTACAAGGGCTCAGCACCTGCCATGGCCGATACGCTGGCCGGTACCACCCAAGTCATGTTCCCCAGCATGTTCGGCGCTTATCCGCATTTGGCCTCTGGCAAGGTAAAGGCCCTGGCCTTGGCGGGCGATAAACGCTCTCCGGCACTGAAGGACGTGCCCACTCTTGAAGAGTTGGGTGTGAAAGGTGTGAGCGTGCCCCAATGGTATGCCTTGTTTGCTCCCGCAGGCACGGACGCGGCGGTTGTTGACCGTTTGAACAAAGAACTGAATGCTGCGTTGCGCGATCCCCAAGTCGTTGAAAAATTCAAGGAACAGGGGGCTGAAACGCAGACCAGTACGCCGAAAGAGCTCGGTGATTTCGTCAAGGCTGAAGTCGAGCGCTGGCGTAAAGTAGTGTCCGCTGCCAAGTTGAGCGCCGACTAAGCTGCCGAGAAAGCAGACGCGGCCCAGTCAATATGGATGGGTTGCGGGTAATAAATATTTCGGATGCCCTGTAGCCTAGTCCCGCGTATACCATCAGGCGAAGGTAGGAAATGGCTGCTGCAAGGTAAAAAGCGCTGTTCGTTGAACGAACAGCGCTTTTTTTAATCCAGGAAACACGCGATTTGGCTGGACCGCAAGTTTGCCGCAGCCAACAAGAGAGTCAGGGAAGATCGCGTACTTCGACATCCATGACATCGGCACGTTTGGTGCGGCTGGCGAATCCCGAGTTGCTTGCGGCGGCGGGAGCGCTGCCGGCGTGGGCGGTTTCGGTCGCTTGCTGGAATCCCCAGCGCGCCTGGGACATATTGCTCCAGGAGCGGGCGGCAAAAGGTTTGCCGCGCAGTTTTGCGACGATATAGACGATGCCTACGGCAACCGCAGTGGATACGACCAGTATCGCTGCCATGATCATGCCGATAAAGGCGATGCCGGCTACGAAAAGGGTACGAAACAGCTTGGCTAAGGTTTCATTCATAATAAGAAAGAGCCTGCAATCCGTTAAAAGGTTCCCGATTTGGCGGGTAAAGATATTGGTCGGGAAGAGGCAGGATAAGTTCCCGCCGGATTGGAAAATTTTCTGCTTTCAGGGTTCTTCCTGATCGCCAGGGGGAGGGCTAAGGCGCGTGGCCAGTACCTTATCGATGCGCTTGCCATCCATATCGACCACGGCAAAGCGCCAACCTGCCCAATCTATTTCATCAGCCGTGTAAGGAATACGGCCCAGCAGCAACATTAGCATGCCAGACAGGGTGTGATAAGTGCCGGAGTCGCCTTCCGGCAATTCGGAAAGCTCAAGTTTGTCTTTCAGTTCGTGAACATCGAGCAGGCCGTCCAATAGCCAACTGCCGTCTTCGCGTAACAAGGCCGAAGATTCTTCCGGTGAGGCGGAAGTGTGGAATTCGCCCACAATGGCTTCCAGCACGTCTCTCAAAGTGACCAAGCCCTGTACTTCACCGTACTCGTCAACCACCAGCGCGGTCTGAGTGTGCGAATTACGGAAATTCTCTACCAGTTCGGTGCCAGTGAGGGTTTCCGGCACGTAAAGTACCGGTGTCAGTTTGTCGGTCAGGTCCAGCGGCTGGGACGCCATGGCCCGCGCGAGCAGGTCTTTGGTGCGGATAAAGCCGATGACGTCGGAAAGATCGCCTCGGCAGACCGGAAAACGGGAGTGATGCGAGGCCTCGATTTTCGCCTTGGAAACTTCAATAGGATCGTTGACGTCGAGAAAAATGATGTCCGAGCGCGGAACCATGAGCGAAGACAGCTTGCGTTCGTCCAGTCGGAAGACGTTGCGCACCATTTGCTGTTCGACGTGTTCGAAGATGCCGGCCGTAGCCCCTTGCGCCATCAGGACCTGGATTTCCTCTTCGGTAACGAAATGATCTTCGTTTTCCTTAACCCCAAGCAGTTTGAGGAGCTTGTCGGTGGATATCGACAGCAGTTTGACGAAAGGCGTGGCTACCCAGGACAAGAGCCGCATGGGGGCGGATATCAGGCCCGCGATGGTTTCCGCGTGCATCTGTCCCAGCCGTTTGGGGACGAGCTCGCCGATGATGATGGAAAGAAACGTAATGGCGATGACGACCAGGGTCAGCGCAATGCCGGAAGCCCATTGGGCCAGGGCCGGAAACTGGACGCGGATGACTTCGGCCAGTGGCTGTGCCAACGCGCCTTCACCTACGATACCGGTCAGGATGCCGATCGAGGTGATGCCAATCTGAACGGTGGATAGAAAACGGGTAGGATGCTTGGCGAGTTCCAAGGCTGCACGGGCGCGGTTATCACCTTCATCGGCACGCTGCTGCAGGCGCGACTTGCGGGCGGTGACGACGGCGATCTCGCTCATGGCGAAAATGCCGTTGGCGACGAATAAGACTAAAAGTAAGGCAATTTCCATGTTTTCAGGCGGCAGCTTATCCGGCGTAAGGTATTCGGTTTTTGTGATTTGCACAGAAATCGAGCACAACGCCTTTGAATAAGGTCATATCTGGCCTGAATTCGGCCGCCCAGTATTGAGAAGACCGGTAAGCATAGCCGACCTCGGCCATAATCCAAATCGGCAATGTTACTTAGTTCGCCCATGTTGAAACGCTTCCAAACATTAGCAGGCTTCAGCTGGAGCTGTGATTCGGCGATGTTCCGCTATGCTTGCGGCTAAACGAAGATAGCGGAAGTATTTATGAACTTGTCTGTGGAGCAAGTCCAGGTTGCGCCCGGCACGATGGGCTTGGGCGTGTTTTATTCATGCAGTAAATGCGTGGCTGATTCCGCTATATGGTAATGCAACGCAGACGGCCGCTAGCAAGCACGGGTGCGGTGGCTTGGGCAGGCTGGACCGGCCGCTTGGCCACTAGTCTGTTGCTGGGCCTGGCCATGGCTGCTGTGGCTCGGGCGGAACGCCCCGAAATCACGATCGATCCCGGCGGGCTACCGCCTGTTGTCCTGCGGGTAGTCACGCGCGCGGTCGATAGCATCGCCGCCATGGCCGACGACCAGGATGGCGGCGAGAGCGCGCGCCTGCGGCGCAGGGCGCGCGAGGCGACCCTGACGGCCTTGGCTACCGAGGGCTATTTTTCGCCGCAGGTCGAATTTCAGGCTGGTACGGACGTGCGAGGTATTACCTGGGATATCACCATCATTCCAGGCGAACGCACGCTGATCGATTCGGTCAACATTGATTTTTCCGGCGCGATTGGCGGCGGTACTTTCGATCAGCGCATGAGCGAGTTGCGCGGGGCCTGGGATTTGAAGGAAGGCGAGCCGTTTCGCAACGATCAGTGGGAAGCGGCCAAGCGTGGCCTGCTGGACAGCGCGTCGGCGCGCGACTTTCCCGTGGCGCGTCTGGTGGATACCGCGGCCGATATCGATGCGGACAAGGCCAAGGCGGCGCTGCATATTAAATTGGATAGCGGGCCTGCGGTGCGCTTGAGCGGAGTCGAGGTGCGCGGTTTGAAACGCGTGCCCGAAGGAACGGTCGAACGTTATGTGCGTATCAAAGGAGGGGAGCCCTATGATCGCAACCGTATGGTGGAATGGCAGCAGACCCTGCAGCAGGCGCCTTTCTTTTCCGGCGCCACGCTGGACGTGGATCGTGCCCAGATCGCGCGTTATGACTCCTCTGCGGAAGCTGGCGCTAGCGAAGCCTATAAAGAAGACCCTGCCTTGTTGCCGGAGGGTATGGAGTCCAATCAAACGCAGACCCAGGCCGAGTACCGGGGCCCGGCCGAGCTGACGCTACCGGTATTGGCGGATGTGGTGGAGTCGCGCCCGCGCCGCATGAGTGTGGCGCTTGGGGTCGATGATGAGGCTGGTCCGCGGATAGAAACCATATACCGGCAGAACGTGGTGGCGGGCAAGGCTCTAGAGCTGGAAAGCGGTCTGAGGTTGGATAGATTGCGCCAATTGGGCTATGCCGACATTCATCTGGCGCCGAACGCCGATGGTTTTCGCGATAGTTTTGGGGTGCTGGCGCAGAACTCCGATATTCAGGGTTTGGCCATACGCAGGTTGGCGCTAGGGGTCATTCGCGCCAAAACCTATCCCGCCAAGGGGTCCGGCAGCCGAGTGGAATACGAAACCCGCCTGGGCGGGCGCTTGGCCAATGAACGTATCAAGATCGACGGCGTGCCTGGCGCCTTTAGCACAAATACCGCTACTGCCACTTGGGAAGTCGTGCGCCGCGACGTCAACAATAAATACGATCCGCGCGAAGGTAATCTGGTGGGGCTCGGCACCGGTATCGGGACAGAGCTAGGCGGCAGCAATCGTTTCAGCCGGCTTGCGTTGCGGGGGCAGTACTGGTGGTCGCCGAGCAAGCGCGACGTGGTGACGGTACGTGCCGAGGTAGGCAAGTTGTGGGCCAAGGACGTGACCCGCGTGCCTGATGACTTCGCGTTTCGCACGGGGGGCGCACGCACGGTGCGCGGCTATCGTTACCTGGGCTTGGGGCGTCACGTTGGCGACGCCATTCTGGGTGATGCGACTTTATTCGTGGCCAGTGCCGAAGCCACCCGATATTTCACCGATACCCTGGGCGGCGCTGTGTTTGTCGATACGGGCAATGTCGCTCCCAGTTTCGGAGAAATGCGTTTGGCAACCGGGGTAGGAGCAGGCTTGCGTGTCAAGACACCCGCCGGTCCGCTCAGCCTTGATCTGGCCTATGCGGTGCGCGACAAGGATATTCGTCTGCATTTTTCCCTGGGAATCGCATTTTGAAGCAGCAGGTTTCTTCTCCTAAGACCCCAGCACCCCGGCGTAGGCGCCTCTGGCCCTGGTCGCTGGCCTTGGTACTGGTGTTGCTTGCGCTGCTTGCGGGTGGGCTGGTTTGGGTAGCCAATAGCGCTGCCGGCGCGGCATGGGCAGTACGTACCGGCTTGCAGGTGGCAGGCGGCAGTGCCGAGCTTGAGGACGTTCAGGGTTCCTTGGCCGCTGGTCTATCCGTAGGCCAGTTGCATATCCGCCATCCGGCGGCCGATGTCGACGTCGAGAGCTTGCACCTGGACATGCTCTGGCGCGCCTTGTGGTCGGGGCGGGCGCATCTGGCGGTACTGGAGGCCAAGCGTCTGCGCCTGAATGTGAAGCCGTCCGATCAAGTCAGCGAGCCTCTGAGTTCGCTCAGCCTGCCTATCGGAGTGGATCTTGACCGAGTGCGGATCGGCAAACTGGATATCGAAACCGACGGCCTTGCTCTGCCCCTGACCCTGGGCGATATTGATCTGCAGGGCTCGTCCTCGGGTGATCGGCACCAGTTGGAGTTGACCAACCTTCATATATTGGCGCCTCAGGCACAAGCCACTGTTAGTGGTCACCTCAAGCTCGGCGCGGCCTCACCGTTTCCGCTGGATCTCGATCTGCTTGCGGTCGGGCGTCAGGCGGAACGAGCTTTCAATATCCACGCGGTGGGAAGCGGATCGCTGGAGCGCATGGATTTTGTAGCGACGGGAGACGGAGCGGGAGTCGATGTGGACGCGCGGGGGCAACTGGCTTTGTTGGCAGGCTTCCCTTTGCGAGAGCTGACGCTGAATCTAAAGGGGATTGATCCCGCTGCCTGGGTAGCCGATGCGCCGCGTGCGAATTTGAGTTTGACGGCGGATCTAACCGTGTTGGCCGATGCGCCCAGCGCAGCAACGGCGCCAGTGGAAGCGGTCGTGCGCGGCCCTTTTCGCCTAAGCAACGCCGCTGCCCGGCCTTTGAACGAGGGCGGACTGCCTATTACTCATATTGGCGGCGAGATCCGGGTGCCGGTCGAGTCTTTCGCCTCGCTTGCCGTTTCTTCCCTCGATATCGGCCTGCCAGGCGATGGTCGCGTCACGGGCCAGATTCAATGGACGCGTTCGTCTGAGCCAGGTGATGCGCTGGGACAAATTGAGGGCAAGTTGAGGGCGAGCAATATCGATGCATCGCGTATTCATGCGTCGGCGCTTCCTACGCGTTTGTCGGGACCGGTTGACTTCAGCGCCAACGCGGCGCAACAAGCGCTGACTGCTGAGCTGAATGAGCGTGGCCAGCGTGTGCCCGTTGCGCTGAAGCTGGCCGCGCAATTGAAAGAGTCGGTGCTGACGGTATCGCAGGCCGAACTGACCGCCGGCGAAGCGCGTGCGAGGGCGACGGGCGAACTGCAGTTGTCGGAGCGTCAGAAATTTTCAGCAAAGGTCCGCCTGGATCGGTTCGATCCCGCCCATTGGGTGCGCGATGCGGGATTGCCGTCGGCGCAGGTGTCGGCCTCTGCATCTATCCAGGGCTCGCTGCAGCCGGAGTTGGCAGGTTCGGCCTTGGTGGACATTGATGATGGCAGCCGCTGGAACGGAGAGCCGTTGGATGGCTTGGCCAAACTCGATTTCGTCGGTACACGAGTTTCGCGGATGGATGCCAAGTTGAACGTTGCGGGTAATTTTTTGAAGGCCGAAGGCGCTTTCGGTCACCCGGGCGATCGCTTGACGTTTGATCTGGATGCGCCCCGTTTGGCCGGCCTTTCACCGTTGGTGCAAGGAAGCCTGAAAGCCAAGGGCATGTTGGCCGAAACGCTGTCGGCGCCGGTGCTGAACATGCGCTTGGAAGGCAGCAAGCTGCAGTTGCCCGGGGGGGTGCGCATCGCCCACGTACAAGGACATGCCGATCTGGGCGATGCGAGTCGTGCGGCACAAGTGGCGAAGGGCGGGTTTGCCGCGGCGCCTGCCGATATCGATTTGTTGATCGAGGGGCTGACGGTATCCGATGTGCCCCAAGCTTCCATGAAGAAAGGCACTTTGCGATTGGCCGGAACGATGGCCCGCCACGACGGCGATATCAATGCCGAGTTCGTCCCCAGCGATGGCACGGCCGCGGCCACCTTGGTGGCGCACTTTGGGGGCAGCTGGGGCAATGGCGGCAATGGCCGCGATGCGCCGGGCTGGCGGGGTACGCTGGATCGTTTCGACGCCGTGCGTGCGCCATTCGGCGTAGTGTTGAAAACGCCCTTGACGCTAAGTTATTTGCCCGAAGCCAGGGCGCCGGGCTGGCAGTGGGAAGCCGGTGCGGCGCAGCTTGCTTTGCAATTGCCTGGCGGGCAGACCGGAGTTCTGCTGCATGAGGGGTCAAGAGGAGGGGAGGGTCGCTGGGAGTCGCGCGGAAAGGCCGAAGGGCTGGCCTGGGCGCCCGATTTGTTGATGGATCTGGTCGAAGGCAAGGCCGTGCCGGCTGACCATATGGTGGTGCTCGACGCCAATTGGGACGTGAAGTTTGCCGGGGCCTTGCAGGGCGCAGTCCATGTGCAGCGGCGCAGTGGCGATTTATGGGTGCCGGGCAGCCCGCCGCAGGCTCTTGGTTTACGCAGCTTGTCGGCGGACCTGCTGGCGACGCCTGCGGGCGGCGGTGGGCGCAGTCGCGTTACCTTGAAGGCCAATGTTGACGGCGAGCGCTTCGGGCACGTCAGTATCTCTGGAGAGGCCGGCGTTGTCGCGCAAGGCGGGGGGGTGGGGCTGGATAAAGATCGGCCAGCCTTTGCTGATACCGATATCGATTTGCGTGATTTGAGTTGGATAGGCTTGTTCACGGGCGATGCGATTGAAATCGGCGGCGCCCTGGCCGGCAAGGCGCGGATCGCTCAAGAAGGGGGGCAGTGGCAGGCACGTGGCGGCTTCAATGGCACAGGCATAAGGCTGGTGCGTCTGGACGACGGCGTGCGTCTGTTGGATGGCAGCCTGAAGGCCACGCTTGAAAACGATCGCATCGTGCTGGAGTCTTTGCGTTTTCCCAGCGTGATCCGGGTCAGGCCGCGCGACACCCGTGTCATGAAATGGATAGAAAACGAAAGCCAGGGAGGTGAGCTGGAAATTACCGCTGACTGGCGTATTTCCCAGGCCTCGGGCCATGCGACGATCAAAGCCTTGCGTTTTCCCGCAATTCAGCGGGCGGATCGGTTTGTAGCGGGGTCGGGCCGGGTCGATATGGATCTGGTGCCGGGTCGCATGCGTATTGCAGGTTTGTTCGAGGCCGACACCGGCTGGATCGATCTGGGTACCGAAGCACCTCCTTCGCTGTCGGACGATGTCTATGTTTGGCGCACCAATGACCGGACGCGACCAGAGCCTCTGCAAGTGGCGATAGATGTGGGCGCCAAGTTGGGTAAGCGTTTCTACCTTGAAGGCTACGGCCTGGATACCGGTGTCACGGGAGATTTGCGGGTGGTCGGGGTGGGAAGCGAGCTGTCTTCCAGTGGGACGGTGCGTACTACCGGTGGCCGGTTCGAGGCCTATGGCCAGGCGCTGACCGTGCGGCGCGGGGTGCTGACGTTCCAGGGGCCCATTGATGATCCCTTGTTGGATATCGTTGCGCTGCGCACGGGCACGCGGGTGGAGGCCGGCGTGCAGGTAAGCGGAACGGCGCGCCATCCCCGTATTGCATTGATTTCGCAACCGGAGGTCAGCGACGTCGAGAAGCTTTCATGGTTGTTGCTGGGAAGGGGGCCGGACGAAGGCGGAGGTGGGGCGGATGCAACGTTGTTGCTGAGCGCGGCGACGTCTTTACTGGGGCCTAAGGGCAGCGAGCCGATTTCTCGGCAATTGGGCTTGGATGAATTGGGGGTGCGTTCCGGCAATGTAGGAAGTTCGCGTGGTTTGTTGCCGGATCGGACCGTGGCGGGCGACAGCACCTCGTCGGCGTATGCGCTGTCGACGAATCAATTTTTCGTGGTGGGTAAGCGTTTGTCGGACAAGGTGTATGGTAGTTTCGAGCAGGCTTTGTCAGGGCGCGATGGAGTGGTGAAGTTGAGTTATCGGCTTAGCAATCGCTTGTCGGTGGTGGCTAAGGGGGGCACGATCAATGGCTTGGATCTGTTGTATTACGTGTTCTTCAATGACTGAGGCTGTTGGGCTGTCAGGGTCTGCAGCAGTGCGGGCCTGCCATGTCGGCATGGTAGGATGGGTCAAGCTAAGCTCGGCTGGATTGCTCGAAGCGAAAAGATGAAACCTATTCTCGCTCGCGTCGCTATTTCTCAATCCGAACTGTTTCGCGAATGGTCCGAGGCGGATATCGACCGCGTCGTTTCGGCGTCAGAGGTTCTGAGATTCGAATCCGGAGCCTTGCTGCATGAACCTGGCGAAATAGTTCCTTTCCTGTATCTGATCGCATCCGGGTCGCTGCGCATGTCCATGCGCACATCGAAGGGTCGCGAGTTTGCCTTTCGTTTGCGTTTTGCCGGAGAGTTTCTGGGCCTGGGGCCGCTTTTGGCCGACGAGCCTTTCGTCTACACCATCGCATGCCGAGGTGAAACTCATCTGGTCAGGATCCCGGGCCCTTTTTTGAAGGATATGCTGGTGCGTAACGGCCGCCTGGCCGTAGCCATGTTCTCGGGTTTCAATCGTCGCCACAGGACCATGATCTCCTTGTATGCCGACGCTTCAATCGGCTTACTGCGCGCGCGTCTCGCCTCGCTACTGGGGCTGCTCGCCGGCGCGGGTGGCTATGCCGCGGACGAGATCGAAATATTTCAAGATGAGCTTGCTGAATTGCTCGGTTCCCGCAGGCAAGCGGTCAACCGCGAACTGCGGACGCTACAAGACCAAGGCATAGTGGCCTTGGAATATGGGCGTATCGTGATCGCCGACAAAACCGCCTTGCAGGCGCTCGCGATACTGCCCGTCCCTGCGTCCTTGCCATAGCTCCTGAAAGGGGCAAGGGGCAGTCCGGCTTGTGCCGGACTCGTTGCTTAGAACAGGTGCCGGATCCCGATGTCGAAGCCCTTCTGGCCATAGGCCGGCGTTGTTGCATCGCCGATGATGTAGGCCGAGCCGGAACGATTGCTGACTGCTCCGAACGAGGTGTACAGATTCGTCCGTTTAGACAGAGCATAGGTATAAGCGATGGCAAAACGTGTCGCTTTGGCATCGGCGTTGGCGATTTTTCGCTGGTCGCGCGAGTGTGTAATACCTCCGATCACGGTGTGCGGCCCCGTCGACCAGCGTGTTCCGATCATGTAGATGTTGACGTTGGTGTCGGTGAGCGTGGCTCCTGGGGTACCGTTCAATGTCGATCGAACGGCTTGAAACGCCGAGAACATGGTGAACTGACCCAGCCGGTAGCTTCCCGATAGCGCGATGGAATGGTTGGTGGCCGTATCGGCGGTATTGCGTTGGTTGTAGTAGCCGGCCCCCAGTTTTATCGGACCATCGTGATAGCTTATCGCCCCGTTGTATATCCTTGCCGCCGAGCTGTTTCCAGGCACCTCGCCGAATCCGTACAACATGCCTACAGCCCACCCCTGCCAGCGCGGCGAATTATAGGAAACGGAGTTGTTAGCGCGGGCATGGGTGCTGAAAGTATTGTTCATCCGTCCCATGAGCCCCATCCCGAACGGATCCGCGGGCAAGATGGCGTGCAGGTAGAACGGGGTGTATTGCCTGCCGAGCTTGATATCGCCTAGGCGTGATTCCAGCCCCACGTGTGCTTTACGACCGAACAAGGCGCCCAAGGTCGATGTTCCGCTGTCCACGTTGATCCCCGCTTCCAGGTCGAAAGTGGCTTTCAGGCCATTGCCCAGATCTTCGACTCCCTTGAAGCCCAGGCGCGATCCGGATTGACCTCCTCCGGTCACACTGGAAACGCTCCCCTGCTGCGGTGCAAGCGGCGAGAATTGATGGACGAAACCGGAGTCCATCACGCCATACATGGTCACCTTCGATTGCGCATTTGCACAGTTCAGCGCCCCTAGACATATCATTCCCCCCGCCATGAAAAACGCCTTCATTTCTTCTCCTGTTGTTTCGATTCAATCGATCGATAGTTACCCCGGCTCGCCAGAATCTGGCGAACTTTGTTGGTTTTGTTGATTTGAGAGGGCCGCGCTGCGGCCCTCAATGCGGTGGCCCCATCGCTTGCGCTATGGCGCTTTGATGTGAGCCTGCTGGACGATCTCTTGCCAGCGAGCGACTTCCTGAGCAAGTTGCGTTTTGGCTTGTGCCGCGGATAGGGGGTCGGGAATGCCCGATCCCCGGTTACGTGATGCCTGCTGTAGGTCGGGCTGAGTCAAGGCGCGGAGCACTTGGGTATTCAGAGTTTGCAGGATGGCAGGGGGAGTGCCGGCAGGCGCGACGATGAAAGTAGATGTTGTGACATCGCTGCCGGGCAGCCCTGCTTCCCGTAGTGTGGGGACTCCCTTCAGCCCTGGTAGCTCTTCGAACCGCTTGGCCCCTCCTACCGCCAGCGCACGCGCTTCACCATCGCGCAGCAGGCCGACTACTCCTGGAACGAGCTCGAAGGCGACATCGACTTCACCTGCCCGCACTGCTGTCGACAACTTGGCTGCCGTTCCATATGGAACGATAACGAAATCTCCTTTGGTCTCTTTGCGGAACAAGGCCGCGCCCAGATACTGAATTCCTCCGGCTACGTCGCCCGTGGCGGCGGTAATCTGGCCTGGTCTTGCCTTGATCTCCTTGACCAGATCATCAATGCTTTTCAGCGGCGAGTTGTTTTTGACGACAAGGGCGATCTGGCCAGTGCTGATTTGCGCAATGGGTTCGAAGTCGCGTAATACGTCGATATTTTGGGCGGCGAAGATTGCACCCCCGATTGCCGCCTTGGTCCCGAGTATCATCAGCGTATAGCCATCTGGCGCTGCTCTTTTTACTCGCTGCATGGCGGCGATCCCGCCAGCCGCGGGCTCGTTCATGACGACCACCTGGGTGTTCATTGCGGTGGAAAGTTTCTGAGCCAAGACGCGCGCCGTAGTGTCTGACGAACCGCCCGCGGCCGCCTGGACGATGAGGGAAATCGGACGAGATGGATAACCGTTAGCCTCGGCTAGCGGCGCTTGTCCCATCAGTATCAGACAGCCGACACCAGACAGCACGGTCTGAAGTTTTCTCGATTTGATTTTCATAATGTCTCCTGTTTTTGGCATGGATTTATTGACCTCGGACAGCACATCGCTGCCTCGGTTGGCCTGCTACGGAATGAGTACCGATACACCTACTGTTGTGCCCGATTCCAGGGCTTGATGGGCTTTCGTGCAATCCGACAAAGCGAATTTTTCGTTCACATGGACGCGGATCACGCCCGCTTCGACGAGCTGGAAGAATTCACCCGCCAACTCCTCTCGTTCTGATCGCGTGGATGCATAATCGGCCAAGGCCGGTCGTGTAAAAAATGGAGACCCGTGGCGTCCCAGTTTGATGGGATCGATGGGTGCAAGGGGACCCGAGGCGGCGCCGAAGCTGACGAACAGACCTCGCCTGGACAACGCCCGCAGCGAGATATCGAAGGTGCTTCTACCTACTCCATCGAGTACTACTGGTACTCCACGGTTCTCGGTCAACGCCATCACCTGCTTCACAACTTCCTCGTCGCTGCTTCGGACGATGACGTGCTCGCAACCGTGATCCAGGGCTATCTGGACCTTGTCGGGGCTGGATACTGTTCCAATGACTTTGAGTCCTAGGTGTCTGGCCCATTGGCTGACGATCAAACCGGTGCCGCCAGCCGCCGCGTGTAGCACCAACGAGTCGCCAGCCCGCCATGGATGGATGTGACGCAACAAGTACGCCGCTGTCATGCCTCGCATAATGCTGGCCGCGGCAATGTCCAGTCCTACGCCTGCCGGTACCGCGACCAGATACTGGCTGTCCATGACGCGTTCGCTGCTGTATGCCCCCAAAGGACTACTGGTATAGGCGACGCGATCGCCTATTTGCACATGCTCCACGCCTGCGCCGATCTCCGTTACGACGCCAGCGGCAGATCGCCCCAAGGGTGAAGGCAGCGAAACGGGATAGAGGCCCGAACGGAAATAGATGTCGTTGAAATTGACGCCTATTGCGCAATGCTTGATTCGGACCTCGCCGTATCCGGGAGAGGCAACGTCGAATGCTTCGCACTTCAGGACATCCGCTCTCCCGATCTCGTGAAACCTGATCATGCTTGCCATCGTTGTTCCTCTTGTCGATGCGTGAACTTGCTAAGCCTTGGTCCGGGCGGGTATGACCGTGGCCGTCGCCGCGCCGAATCCGATTCTCGGGAGCCCCGCCTTTTGGCAATGGGCGCGCACGATTACCGTGTCCCCGTCTTCCACGAACGATCTTTTTTCGCCGTTAGGCAATTGGAAGGGTTGTCGCCCCCCATGGGTCAGCTCGAACATGCAACCGGAAGCGTCGTCGCTGGGTCCGGAAATGGTGCCTGTTCCGATGAGGTCGCCGGTCTCCAGTGCGCAGCCGTTGAGCGTGTGATGGGCAACCATTTGCGCGGGTGTCCAGTAAGCGTCAGTCAGCAGGCTGCTTCCCAGAACCGCCGGAGGCTGTCCGGCGGCGCGCAACTGTTCGCTCAACAGCAGCACTTCCAGGCGAACATCCATCATTCCCCGCTCTTGGTTGAGAGAAGAGTCCAGGCAAGCTGGCGACGCCGGCTGGCCGTCTGGTCTGGACATCGGCAAGCGGTAGGGTTCGAGCGCTTCGGCCGTCACGATCCACGGCGACAATGTCGTAGTAAAGCTCTTGGATTGAAATGGCCCCAGGGGTTGTGACTCCCATCCCTGCATGTCGCGGGCGGTCCAGTCATTAAGCGCCGAATAGCCGAAGATTGCTGCGTCGGCAGCGTCTACATCTAGCGGTTCGCCCTGGGTGTTGGGCGTGCCTATGTAGATGCCCAATTCGACCTCGTAGTCCAACATCCGCGTCGGATCAACCAAAGGCCGGTCGTTTTCGAATCTTCCCGCCTGCCCCAAGGGGCGAGCGAAGTTGTAGCCGCTTACCTGGAGTGTCGATGCCCGGCTGTGATACGCAATCGGGCTCCAGACAAAGCTTTGGGGTAGTTCGGGGTTTTCGGGGCGTTTGATCCGCAGCACCTTCGAAATGTGGTGCATCGAGGCTAGGTAGTCAGAAAAATTTCCGACCTTCAACGGTAGTTGGAATTCGACGTCCGTAATCAAATGCAAGTGCGCCGTGACTTCCCGCTGGAATGATGACTCTTGCCGCAACAGCTTGGACAGTCCGCTCCGCAGGTGTGACCAATGCGCTTGACCCAGCTCCATCAGCGCTTTCATCGACGTATCGCTGCACGCTTGCACCGCTGGTGCTTGCTCGGCGGCAAAGCAGGCGCTCACCGCCGCGATGTCAAGGATCTGGTCGCCGATACCGGCTCCGATACGGAAGGCGTCATTGGAGCCCTTGAGTTTGAAGACCGCCAGCGGCAAGTTCTGTATGGGGAAATCGGCGTCGGGCTTATTGGCGGAGGCTACAAACGATTTGAGGGCGGGGTCGTGGGTTTCGTTCAGACGATGCCCGGTGATTCCAGAGTTCGATGAGGCATTACGCATGTTTCTTCTCCAGGGTAGATACTTCTGCTTCCTTCGACGCTATGAAGGCCTCACGCAGTGTTCGGCGCTCTTGTCGCAGCTTGGTGTTGTGGAACTCGATCTGATCAACGTCCGGCGCGATGACTTCCGAGGTGCCTCGCATGTCGACATAGGAAATTCCGCTGCCATCGCCCTGTGGTCCAAGCCCGAGTGCATGGCCGCCGCGCTCGAACTCATCCAGTCCCTGGAAGAAGCGTTGGCGCATCTTTGCAATGACCAAGTCACTGGCTCCCAGGTGTTCCTTCCTGCGGTCAACGATGGGAACGCTCTCGGCCACTGCCGCGTCCTCGGCGCGCAAATCCTTGAAGCCTGACCAGTGCCCCAGCTTCATCGCTTCCCGGTTCTGACCGAAATTTTCCCTGCTGCGATCCAGCGAATGCTGCAAAAAGTCGTCGTGATCGACGAACTTCAGGCCGAACGCTCCTTTTTCGATCGCTTGCTTTTTCCACCATTCTTGAGAGTGGTTCATATCCCACTCGAATCGCCAGAAGGCGGTGCGCCGGTTGTTGATGGGAATCATGAACAGCACCCGGCTTTCTTCGGTGCGCGTGCTCCCGTTCAAGACGGTGAATGGGGCGAGATATTCCGTTACCCGCAGATAGATTTGGCCATCTTCCCGCTCGCGCCGTGAATAGGCCTGGAAGCCGTAAGGCGTATTGACCACTGACAACTTGGGCGCGTGCACGCCCTGAATATGCGTGACGCTATCGTTGACCTGAGCCTTGACAGGTTGGGCGTGCAAGAGGCCGATGTGGGCGGAGTCCAGCAGCGTTTCCAGGTTCTGTGTCCAGTTCGAATCGGTGTATCCGACCCGGGCCCGGCGATACTCGGGCGGCAGATGGAAGAACTCCCAATCGGGAAGCACCGGCGGTTCGCCCGGTCCCAGATAGACCCATAGTGCGCCGCCCGCTTCCCTGACAGGAAAGGATGGCACCTTGACGGTGGAACAGAACCGGGGGTTGGACTCGGAAGGAGAGGCCAGACAGTTGCCTGATACGTCAAACTTCCAGCCGTGGAAGATGCACGTTACCGCGTTGTCGCCGGTGCGTCCCAGGGCCAGCGATGCACCTCGGTGAGGGCATTGCTCTTCGAGGAAACCGACCATCCCGTTCTCGCCGCGAAAGGAGACGAATGTTTCTCCCAGCAGTTCGACTTTCTTGGGGGGGCCGTTGGGCTCGAGCGCGTCGGATCTAAGGTAAGGAAGCCAGTAGCGGCGGGCCATGTCGTGCAGGGCGCTCCCCGGCTCGACGTCGTTGTAGCGGGCGTTATCTTCTGCGGAAAGCATGGGAAGTTCTCCAGAATCGTTCTGTCTGCGTCCCGGCCGGAAAGTCCGGTTGGGGAAACATCGTGATGCAGATTCTGGTGTGCCGACGGTGGCCTGTTAACTACCGCACCGTCGAAAATGTCCGCTTTGTTGCAAAGCTGGACCAGACGTCTTGCCGCAGCCGAGCTTGGGGCAGGGGCGCTTGCTTAATCGTCGATTGGGGGCGTGTCCCGCTTGCTACGCATGAATGCGCTGCTCTAGGGGCTCGTTGGGCTGGGGCCGTGGCTGATCGGCGGGCGCGATCATGTGTGCCGCCGGCGTCGGCAGTGATGCCGAGCCGATCATGCAATCGGCTGACTTGCTGCTTACCGGTGAGTGTTGGCGAGCAGCAAGTCAGCCGAGCTTGCGACTAGTATGGCGGCACGGATCGTGCCAGACATGCGAGTTGCGTCGAGTGCTAATCAGCTACCGGTGTTCAAGAGACCCAAGGACTGGATCAGCGCGCGGTTGGTTTCGTTATCTGAACTCAGCTTGGCCGCGAAGGTGGCTGCATCGAGGTAGTTGAGTTGTTGATAGAGCTGGTCGGCCGCGGTTTTGAAGCCGGGTTTCTCAATGGCGGCATGGCAGGCTTTTTGCAGGGTATCGCGGGTGGCGGGTGCGACGTCGCGGTTCACGTATAGGCCGTTGCGGGCGATGACGGCGTGCTTGATGCCGAACTCTGCAATGGCGGGCACGTCGGGAAGGCGGGGCAGGCGTGTGTCGCCGTAAACCGCCAGGATACGCAGGTCTTTACCGACGACCGACGAAACACCCAGGGCGCCGAAGTCAACGTGGCCGCCCATCAATTGGGGTATGACCTGAGCATCGCCGCGGAAAGCGATTTCATTGAAGCTTACGCCGGATGATTTGGCCAGATTGGCGGTTGCCAGGTGGGGCACCGAGCCGGGACCTGCGTGGCCGTAGGACAAAGTGCCGGGCTGCTTGCGCGCTTGCTCGAGCAATTGCTTGAGCGAGGTGATGGGCGATTCTTTGCGTACCGCGATCACGAAGGGGTTTTCGAAGATCTGGCAGATGGGAACGATGCGGTCGACCTGATAGGGCAGTTTACCCATCAGGAAGGGTGCTTGGGTAAGGGGCGACGAAGGCGAAAACAGTACGGTGTAGCCGTCGGCACGACCTGAAGCGACGGCGCCGACGCCGATGGTGCCGCCCGCGCCGTCGCGGTTGTTGACGGCAATTTGTACACCCAGGATGGTGGACAGTTCACGAGTGAAGGCCCGCGCCATGACATCGACGCTGCCGCCGGCGGAGTAGGGCACGATGACTTCGATGGGCTTGGTGGGATACGGGGCTTGCGCTGCGACCGCGCTGCAGACCGTGGCGAGCAGGGTTGCGATCAGGGATTTCTTGATGAGCATGGATGTCTCCTCGATGGTTACAGCAGTTGTTGAAGGGCGGGATCGAATTTGCCGTCGACCAGGACGAATAGGACGCGGCAGGCTTGTTCGCTGCGGTTGGTCCAGGCGTGATTGGTGCCGCGCTGGATCAGGATTTCGCCAGCCTTGAGGGTGACTTCGGACTCGTCCAGCAACATGGTGATTTCGCCCGAAAGCACCATGGCGTAGTCGACCGTTTCGGTGCGATGCATGAAGGGATGGCGCTTGGGCGTATCGCCGGAAGTCAGGGCGTCTTGGCCGCCGAATAGTGCGAATGCCTGTTTAGCGGTATCGGCATCCACTTGGCGCAGTTCCTGGCTCGCGGGTGGGAATTCGATGATGCGTACCACCGTGCCGCCAGGGGGCGGCGCCAGGGAAACCGGGCCGGTGGTGAGGTCGTCCCCGTTATCGATGGGGGCGGGTGAGCTGGGTGTGATCCACAGCTGCGTCAAGAAGTAGCCGGGGCGGCTGGGGTCGTGCCGCACGTTGGGGGCGTAGCCATCTTCCAGAACTACCGCCCGTCCTTGAGCATCGTGTCCAGTAACGACACGTCTGATATTACCGTTCATTGCGCTTCCTGTAGTGATGTGGCGAGCGTGGTGCGTAGGCGCGCGAGGATCTGCCGATTGCGGATCCGGGAGATCCATTGATAATAATTACTGGCCAGCGTTAAGTCAATCGACTGATTGAATCAGTTGACTTAGTTATTTTCGGCCAGGACAGGGTACGATGTAGTCTTCTCGTCTTCACGCCGTCTTTATGCTTACTCGTCCTGCAGATACCGTCGATACCACCACTACCCGAGACCGCATCGTCGATGTCGCAGAACGACTATTTGCCGAAAAAGGCTATAACGGCGTCTCTTTGCGCACGATTACCGCCACTGCCGGCGCCAATATGGCCGCGGTGCATTACTACTTCCGTACCAAGGAAGGCTTGCTCCGGGTTATTTTTGAAGGACGTGTCGGTCGCATGAACCAGGAGCGCCGCGAACGGCTGCTTGCCTGTTTGCCGGCCGATCCCGGTGCGCGGCCCCAGGTGCGGGCGGTGCTGGAGGCTTTTCTTGGACCGGGTCTGCGCATGGGCCAAACCGAAGAGGGAGCCCGCTTCAACCGTCTGTCCGCCATCTGTTCGGTAGACCCCGACCCTGCCGTCAAGAACATCGTATTTGGCGTGCATGACGAGGTGGCGCAGCTATTTATCGACACGCTGGCGCGCGCCTGCCCGCATTTGTCGGTTGATGAGCTGTATCTGCGTCTGCAGTGCGTATTCGGCAGCATGATGTATGTGCGCGCCGACAATGGCCGCGTGGCCCGCTTGTTACCCGGGGTAAAGCCGGTTGCTGCCTCGCCCGCAGGGGTCGGCCTGACCCTGACCCGTATGCTGGATTTCCTGGTTGCCGGGCTGGAAACAACGGGAAGCGGGGATTAAGCGGCCGGTCGCATTCAAACGCTACAATCGCTAGCTTTACCTAATCGTCATTCGACGAGGCCCCGCCCATGAGTATCAAAAGCGACCGCTGGATTCGGCGTGCTGCCGCCGACGGCATGATCGAGCCATTTGAGGCCGGTCAAGTGCGATCGATCAATGGCAATCGTATTGTCAGCTATGGCACCAGCAGCTATGGTTACGACGTGCGATGCGCCACCGAATTCAAGATATTCACCAATATCAACTCGACCATCGTCGATCCCAAGGCTTTCGACGAGAAGTCTTTCGTCGATTTCGTAGGCGATGTTTGCATCATCCCGCCCAATTCGTTTGCGCTGGCCCGCACCGTCGAATACTTTCGCATTCCCCGCAGCGTACTGACTATCTGCCTGGGCAAGAGCACCTATGCGCGTTGCGGAATTATCGTCAACGTCACGCCGCTCGAACCCGAATGGGAAGGCCACGTAACGCTGGAGTTTTCCAACACCACGCCATTGCCCGCCAAAATTTACGCAGGCGAGGGTTGCGCACAGATGTTGTTCCTGGAAAGCGACGAGGTGTGTGAAACCTCGTACAAAGACCGCGCCGGCAAATACCAAGGCCAACGCGGCGTGACGTTGCCGCGCACTTGATGAATGCCTTTTTGCCGCCGGGCCGCCCCCAAGGCAAAAAACGCCCCCTTGGGGGGCAGCGCCGGCACGCAGTGCCAAGCGTGGGGGCTTTTTTTCCGCCGGGCCGCCCCAAGGCAAAACGCCCCCTCTTTTTTGTATGCCTGTCCGATTTCTTCGGACACTACTGACGCCAGTTTGCAGGAGCGTTCATGAAATTCCGCTTTCCAGTCGTCATCATTGACGAAGATTTTCGCTCCGAGAACACGTCGGGTTTGGGTGTGCGCGCGCTAGCCGCAGCGCTGGAAGCCGAAGGCATGGAAGTGCTCGGCGTTACCAGCTATGGGGATCTGTCTTCATTTGCGCAGCAGCAAAGCCGCGCCAGCGCCTTCATCCTGTCTATCGACGATGAAGAGTTCGCGGAAGGCTTGCAGGACGACGTATCCAATGCCATCCGCAAGTTGAGGGCCTTCATCGGTGAGCTGCGTTTTCGCAATGCTGAAATCCCCATCTATTTGTATGGTGAAACGCGTACCTCGCGGCATATCCCCAACGACATTCTGCGCGAACTGCACGGCTTCATACATATGTTTGAAGACACGCCGGAGTTCGTTGCGCGTCACATCATCCGGGAAGCCAAGAGTTACCTGGAATCTTTACCGCCGCCTTTCTTTCGGGAATTGGTCAAGTATGCGCAAGACGGCTCCTATTCGTGGCACTGTCCGGGGCATTCCGGCGGCGTGGCATTCCTGAAGAGTCCCGTCGGACAAATGTTTCACCAGTTCTTTGGTGAAAACATGCTGCGTGCCGATGTCTGCAATGCTGTGGACGAGCTGGGGCAGTTGCTGGATCACACCGGGCCGGTCGCAGCCTCGGAACGCAATGCCGCGCGCATTTTCAATGCGGATCACTGTTTCTTCGTGACCAACGGTACGTCCACCTCGAACAAGATCGTATGGCATGCCAACGTGGCGCCGGGCGATGTGGTGGTGGTGGACCGCAATTGCCACAAGTCCATTCTGCACGCCATCATCATGATAGGCGCAGTGCCTGTTTTCCTGCGGCCCACGCGTAATCACCTGGGCATTATCGGGCCCATTCCACTGGAAGAGTTCCTGCCGGAAAACATCCAGAAGAAGATCGACGCCAATCCCTTCGCCAAGGGCAATGGCAACAAGAAGCCGCGCATTCTGACGATCACCCAAAGCACCTACGACGGGGTGGTCTACAACGTCGAAACCATCAAGGAAAAGTTGGGTAGCAGTATCGACACCCTGCATTTCGACGAAGCCTGGGTGCCGCATGCGGCATTTCACGATTTCTACAAAGACATGCACGCGATCGGCAAAGACCGCCCGCGCAGCACCGATGCGATGGTGTATGCCACGCACTCTACGCACAAACTGCTGGCTGGCCTGTCGCAAGCCTCGCAGATCATCGTGCAAGAGTCGCAGACCCGCAAGCTGGATCGCCACATTTTCAATGAGGCCTATCTGATGCACACGTCGACCTCGCCGCAGTACGCCATTATTGCGTCGTGCGATGTCGCCGCGGCCATGATGGAGCCGCCTGGCGGTACTGCGCTGGTCGAGGAAAGCATCCTGGAAGCGCTGGATTTTCGCCGTGCGATGCGCAAGGTGGAAGCCGAGTACGGTTCGGCCGACTGGTGGTTCAAGGTCTGGGGTCCGGACAAGCTGGTGTCCGAAGGCATGGGCGAGCGCGAGGACTGGATTCTTGAAGCAAATGCCGAATGGCATGGCTTCGGCGACTTGGCGCCAGGATTCAACATGCTGGACCCGATCAAGGCCACCATCGTGACCCCTGGGCTGGACGTGTCCGGCACCTTCGGGCAAACGGGGATCCCGGCATCCATCGTAACGAAATTCCTGGCCGAGCACGGCATCATTGTTGAAAAGACCGGCCTGTACTCCTTCTTCATTCTGTTCACCATCGGCATTACCAAGGGCCGTTGGAACACCTTGCTGACAGCGCTGCAGCAGTTCAAGGACGACTACGACAAGAATCAGCCCATGTGGCGTATCTTGCCGGAGTTCTGCCACGACTATCCGCAGTACGAGCAGGTTGGGCTCCGCGATCTGTGCCTGCGTATTCACGACCTCTACCGTACCTACGACGTCGCTCGCATGACCACCGAGATGTACCTGAGCGACATGGAAGCCGTCATGAAGCCGTCGGATGCATTTGCCAAAATGGCGCATCGCGAAATCGAGCGGGTCAGCATTGACGACTTGGAAGGACGTATTACCAGTGTATTGCTGACTCCTTATCCGCCCGGTATCCCCCTGTTGATTCCAGGCGAGCGTTTTAACAAGACCATCGTCGACTATCTGCGATTCGCGCGTAACTTCAACGCACAGTTCCCGGGCTTCGGTACGGATATTCACGGACTGGTCGAAGAAAAACTGCCGAATGGCGATCGCCTGCATTATGTGGATTGCGTAAAAGGTATTTGAGGCCTTTGTCCACGGAGAGCATGTGTTTGATGTTGCGGTAATCGGCGCCGGCGCCGCCGGCATGATGTGTGCGGCGGTTGCTGGCCAGCGGGGGCGCCGTGTGGTGCTGATCGACCACGCCAGCAAGCTGGCTGAGAAGATCCGTATTTCCGGAGGTGGGCGCTGCAACTTCACCAATCGCGACGCCGGTCCGGCCAATTTCCTCTCGGACAATCCGAAGTTTTGCCGATCGGTTTTGTCGCGCTACACGCCGCGCGATTTTCTGGCCCTGATGGCTCGCCACCGTATTTCCTGGCATGAGAAACATCGTGGACAATTGTTTTGCGATGAATCCAGTGATGACATCATCCGCATGTTGCGCAGCGAGTGCGATGCGGGCAATGTACGTTGGCACATGCCGTGCAAGGTCGAGATGATCACGCGCGGCGAGCAGGGCTTTGAGCTCGCTACATCCGATGGCGTGGTGCGTGCGAAACGCGTGGTCATCGCCACCGGGGGCTTGCCCATCCCGCAGATAGGGGCCACCGATTTCGGACTGCGTATCGCACGCCAGTTCGGCATGAAAGTCATTGAACCTCGGCCTGCCCTGGTGCCCTTGACCTTCGATTCCGCCACGTGGAAGCCATTTGTGCCCTTGGCCGGTGTTGCCTTGGAAGTCAATATTCGAACCGGCGAAGGCAAGCGAGCACCCTCATTTCTTGAAGACCTGCTGTTTACGCACCGAGGTTTGTCAGGGCCGGCGGTGCTGCAGATTTCCAGCTATTGGCAGCCCGGACAAGCGATCGTGATCGACTTGGCGCCGGGAGTGGATCTGGTCGCCGAACTGCTGGCGGCCAAGCCGGGAAATCGCCAGCAACTGGGCAATGTGTTGGCTGGCTTGGTGCCCCGTCGTTTGGCTGAACAATGGCTGGCCGCCCAGCATCCAGCCGAGGACGTCAGCACAGTACCCCTGGGGGCGCAGAGGCTGGCCGATATTCCAGACAAGGTCTTGCGGCAATTGGCCGAGGGAATGAAGCGCTGGTCGCTGGTGCCCAGCGGCACGGAGGGATATAAGAAGGCGGAAGTAATGCGCGGTGGCGTAGACACTCGCGGGCTGGATCAGCAGACGATGGAGGCCGTGACTGTGCCCGGTCTGCATTTTATCGGCGAAACCGTGGACGTGACCGGTTGGCTGGGCGGATACAACTTCCAGTGGGCTTGGGCCTCGGGGGTGGTGTGTGGAAGGGCTGTTTGATCGCTAGAGCGCGACACTTGGCCAAGACCAGGGGGCTCGCGGCTGAGTCGGGTCAGTAGTGGGGCGGCAGTTCGTCGCGCAAGCTGCGAAAGCCTGCGCCATCTTCCGGAACCTGCTGGCGAAGTTCGGCCAATTCACGACTTAGTCTGTCGATTTGCTGCTGTTGCCGGAAGATGATCTGGTTGAGCTGATCCAGAAGGTCTTCGGCGAAGCTGGCTTTGACTTCTAGCTGCGTCAGGCGCTGTTCGGTGTCATGCGTATTTTCCATAGGGTCTATTAGACATGAAGTTACGGTGTCTGGCGGGCGCTTCCAGTAGTCATCGCTTGAGCGCTTGAGCGCAAGTAAGTCCATCAATGTTGCTTCGAGTGGCATTTGTATCGGCCCCATAGGTTTGTTGTCTCGCCGCTACTACCCGCCTTCGGCAAGTTGACGCTAAAGTAAGGGCCAGGACGCACGATCACAGGGCCTCTATGACCACCTCCGCGTTGAAGCAAACCCCTTTGTTCCAAGAACATCTGTCCCTGTCTGCAAAAATGGTCGATTTCAGCGGCTGGAGCATGCCGCTGTCCTATGGCTCGCAGATCGACGAGCATCACGCAGTACGCAATAGCGCGGGCATGTTCGACGTGTCGCACATGCTCAACGTTGATGTTCAGGGGCCGCAAGCGGCCTCCTTTCTGCGCTATCTGCTGGCCAATGACATCGGTCGCCTCTCGGTGCCGGGCAAGGCTCTGTATTCCTGCATGCTCAATCCCCAGGGCGGGGTGGTAGACGATCTGATCGCCTATCTTTTTGCCCCTGATCTGTATCGCCTGGTCTTCAACGCCGGCGCTGCCGACAAGGACATCGCCTGGATGGCGCGTGTGGCCCAGAAGGGTGGTTTTGACGTGGACATCGTGCCGCGTCGCGATCTGGCCATCATCGCGGTGCAAGGCCCTGAGGCGCGGGAACGGTTGGGCGCGGCAATGCCTGCGCTGGATCGTTTGCTGCGAACCTTGGCCCCTTTTACCGCGGAAGCCTCCGGTGGCTTGCTGCTTGCCCGCACTGGTTACACCGGGGAAGACGGGGTCGAAATTATTCTGCCCGCCGAAGAGGCTTCGCCGCTTTGGCGCAAACTACTGGCCCAAGAGGTGCGGCCTTGCGGTCTGGGGGCGCGCGATACCTTGCGGCTGGAGGCGGGCCTGAACCTGTATGGTCAGGATATGGATGAACTGACACAGCCTGCCGAAGCCGGACTGGCCTGGACTGTGTCCGACCACGACCCCCAGCGCGACTTCGTGGGTCGCGCCGCTCTGGATTTCGGCCTTACCTGGCAACTGACAGGTCTCAAGTTGCTGGATCGGGGGGTAATGCGTGCCCACATGCTAGTGCATACCGAGCACGGGCCTGGCATGATTACCAGTGGCACGATGTCACCCACACTGGGTACTTCAATTGCATTTGCCCGATTGCCGGAAGCCGTGGCGCCGGGCGATCGGGTGGAAGTCGAAATCCGGGACAAGCGCCTGGCTGCCGAAGTTTGCAAGCTACCATTCGTAAGTCGTAAAAAACTCTAGGACACAGATCAATGAACCTTCCCGCCGAACTCAAATACGCCAAAACCCACGAATGGATCCGCACCGACGGCGACCTGCTGGTGATAGGTATCACCGACAACGCGCAAGATCAGCTTGGCGATCTGGTTTACGTGGGCGATGTCAAGGTGGGCGCCCATCTGCAGGCGGGTGAAACCGCTGCCGTCGTCGAATCTGTGAAAGCGGCGTCCGACATCTATGCGCCGGTTGAAGGCGAAATCATCGCCTTCAACGAGGATTTGTCGGCCAATCCGCAGTTGTTGAACGAGTCTCCCTACACCGCCTGGATCTTCAAACTGAAGCCGGTCAATATCGCCGATACCGCCACCTTGCTGGATGCGGCGGGATACCAGGCTTCGGTCGGAGACTAAGACTCGCTGCGCTTGCTTTTCCGGGCGGCGTCGAGAGGCGCCGTTTTTCCGTCCACACATTCCACCCGCAGGAAGGCACATGCTCAAGCAGCTTGAAGACGATGATGCATTTGTGGCACGCCATATTGGTCCCGACGAAGCAGCGCAGGCGGCCATGTTGGCGTTTGTGGGTGCGGATAGCCTGGATGATCTGGTCAAACAGGTGGTGCCGCCGTCTATCCTGAGCAATGCGGCGCTGGATTTGCCCGGTCCGCGCAGCGAGGCCGAGGTGCTTGCTGAATTGAAGGCATTGGGCGGGCGCAATCAGGTGCTGCGCAGTTACATCGGGCAAGGGTATTACGGTACCCATACGCCGCCCGTCATCTTGCGCAACATACTGGAAAGCCCCGCCTGGTACACGGCATATACGCCGTATCAGCCCGAGATCTCGCAAGGGCGCCTTGAAGCCTTGCTTACTTTCCAAACCATGGTGGCAGACCTGACTGGGCTGGACATCGCCAATGCGTCATTGCTGGATGAGGCTTCGGCTGCCGCCGAGGCGATGACCTTGGCACGGCGCTGCGCCACGTCCAGCAGCAAGGTGTTCTTCGTATCGAATGCCTGCCATCCACAAACTATCGAAGTGGTGCGCACACGCGCTGAAGCGCTCGGGATCGAGCTTGAGCTTGGTGACGAAACCAGTCGTGTACCCGATTGTTTCGGGGCGCTGCTGCAATATCCCTGCAGTCTGGGGCAGGTGCGGTCCTATGCCGACTTGGCAGCCGCCTTGCACGAACGCGGCGCGTTGGTCGCCTGCGCGACCGATCTGCTGGCCCTGGCGGTTTTGCAGCCGCCAGGGCAGTGGGGGGCCGACATCGCGATCGGTTCCACTCAACGCTTTGGTGTGCCGTTCGGATTCGGTGGCCCGCACGCAGCGTTTATGGCCTGCAAGGATGCGTACAAGCGGCATATGCCTGGCCGTCTGGTGGGTGTGTCCAAAGACGCGGCAGGCAAGCCGGCCTTGCGTCTGGCCTTGCAGACACGCGAGCAGCATATCCGCCGCGAGAAGGCCACTTCCAATATTTGCACGGCGCAAGTGCTGTTGGCGATCATGGCCGCCATGTATGCAGTGTGGCACGGGCCTGAGGGAATCCGCCGCATTGCCAGGCGGGTACACCGTTTGACCGTCATCCTTGAGCAGGCCTTGGCATCGGTGGGTATCGTCGCGGTGCACGGAGCCTTCTTCGATACCTTGTTACTGAAGACCGGTGGGGCTACGGCGGCTGTACACCGGGCAGCGGAATTGGCCGGCATCAATTTGCGGTCTGTGGATGAAAGTCACGTGGCCTTATCGCTGGATGAAACGGTCACCCGGGCCGATTTGCGGGAATTATTCGGGCTGTGCGCCGAAGCCGTAGGCTGCGCAGGCGCGGCCTTTGATATCGATGCTTTGGATAGCGGAGCGGTGGATGCGCTGCCGGCCGCTTTGCTGAGAGATGGCGGCATCCTTACGCATCCGGCTTTTTCCTCCATCCGTTCGGAAACAGACATGCTGCGCTATTTGCGCAGGTTGGCCGATAAGGATCTGGCGCTGGATCGCACCATGATTCCTCTGGGTTCATGCACGATGAAGCTGAACGCCACCGCTGAAATGATGCCCATCACATGGCCGGAATTTTCCTCCATCCATCCTTTTGCCCCAGCCTCGCAATGCGAAGGCTATCGTGAGCTTGCGGCCCGGCTGGAAGCCGCATTGTGCGAAATTACCGGTTACCAGGCGGTAAGCCTGCAGCCGAACTCCGGAGCTCAGGGTGAGTATGCCGGCTTGCTGGCCATACGCGCCTACTACGTTGAGCGTGGCGAGCAAGAGCGGGTTTTGTGCTTGATCCCGTCGTCTGCGCACGGCACCAATCCGGCCTCGGCGCAGTTGGCCGGCATGGAGGTAGGGGTGGTTGCTTGCGATCGACAGGGCAACGTGGACATTGCCGATTTGCGTCGGCAAGTGGCCAAGGCCGGCAAACGGCTGGCCGTGTTGATGGTGACCTACCCCTCTACCCATGGCGTGTTCGAGGACGGCATTGGAGAAATCTGCGAGATCGTGCATGCCGCGGGCGGCCAAGTTTACCTGGACGGGGCCAATATGAACGCCATGGTGGGCTTGGTCAAACCTGGCAAGATCGGTGCCGATGTTTCCCACCTGAATTTACACAAGACATTCTGCATACCTCATGGCGGCGGCGGGCCGGGGGTGGGGCCAGTGGCGGTGCGGGCGCACTTGGCCCCCTATCTGCCCGGCGTGGTGAGCGCCGGCGGGCGCCTGGACGGAGGCACTGTATGCGGCCCGGTGGCGGCGGCCCCGCTGGGTTCGGCGGGCATCTTGCCGATTTCCATGGCTTACCTGATGTTGATGGGAGCGAGCGGTTTGCGGCGCGCCACCCAGGTCGCCATTTTGAACGCCAATTACGTGGCGCGCCGTCTGGCCGCCTACTATCCGGTGCTTTATACCGGGCGCGGGGGCTATGTGGCGCACGAATGCATTCTGGACTTGCGCGCCATCAAGCAAAGCAGTGGGATCGATGCCGAAGACGTCGCCAAGCGCCTGATCGATTATGGTTTCCATGCTCCTACCATGAGCTTTCCTGTAGCGGGGACATTGATGATAGAGCCCACCGAGTCCGAAAATATGGCGGAGCTGGATCGTTTCGTGGCGGCAATGATCTCCATTCGAGCCGAAATCGAGGAGGTCGAACGCAAATCGCAAGATGCTGGCGACAATTTGTTGAAGAACGCGCCTCATACCGCGGCCATGTTGATGATGGCGGATTGGCCCCATCCTTATCCACGCGAGCGCGCCGCCTATCCGCTCGCTTCCTTGCAACAGGATAAATACTGGCCGCCGGTGTCCCGGGTAGATAACTTGCATGGAGATCGCTACCTGATCTGCGCTTGCCCGCCGCTTGATGAGTACGCGATAGGAGCTGAGTCGACGCCGGGGTGAGGCCAAATTGCCAAAACGGCGGTTCCGTTTAAAATGCTGCAATGCGTTATTTCTGGGCAAGCCTCGTTTTCCTGCTTTTTCCACTCCAATTGGCGTGGGCGGGTTCGTTCGCCTGCTCAGAGCAAGTTCGAGCCCAGGCCGGCGCTTCACAACTGTCCTATACCATTGCGCCTCTTGTTTCGGTAGGCGACGACCCTGCGTCAACAGCCTTGTCTTCATTGGCTATGGTTGTGCGGGGCTCGACTTTCGCGTTAGCCGGCGATGGTGGGCAAAGCCCATCTTTGTTGGTTCTGGCGTTGAATGCCGTCGCGACCCCGGACTGGGATGATCCGCTGTGGGGGTTTGTAGAAGACGATGAGTTCGATATCGTCGAGCAGATTTCCGTAGTGGATTGGGCTCATGTTCAACTGGACGGCCTGTCATGCCGATTTGAGAATATCGAGACTTCGAGTGGTTCCAGCATAAGTCTCGATTCGTTCGAGTTCGATGCTCTGCCGTCTATGGGCAGTTGCGATCTGGCGCTGGACCGTTTATTTATTGTTGCATCGCAGTATTCCTCCCTTCCTGCTCCAGTGGCCAAGGCCTACAGGCCTCCGGTAGTAGCGATCTAAGTTCCTTCTCTTTCTCAGGCACGGCGTAGCAGCTTGCTGCGTCCTGCCTTTAGCGTGGCGCATGTTTGCGGCCGCGCGTGTCCGCTTTGATTCCTATTCATGAAACCCATCACACTTTTTACAGCGGTGTGGCTGGCGACTTGTGCGTCTTCCGTTGTTGCCGCTGAGCAACCGTATACGCTAGCCCAGCTATTGTCATTGGCCCTGAGCCACAACCAGGGTGTTCATGCCAGCGCCGCGGGCGTCGATGCCGCTCGTGCGGGCATCGTCAGCTCGGAAGCCTATCCCAATCCCGAAGTTGAGCTGCTGTCCGGCAGGCTTTCGGCCAGGCAAGCAGGCGCTGCCGCAGGCTCTGCGCATACGGTCAGCATCACACAGCGTATCGATCTGCCCAGCCAACGCTACCTGCGCCGCGAAATCGCGGGAAAGACTTTCGAGGCCACGGTAGCCGGGCGTCGACAGTACCTGTCAGACCTGACTGCCAGGGTCAAGCAAGGCTATTACGAAACTCTGCGCCGCGAGGCGGAGTTTCTTGCCGCTGAAGAGAGCCTGGTCTTGATGCAGCAAATCTATGATCGCGCGCAGGTTCGCGTGGACGTGGGCGATGCGCCTAGATATGAGTCGATCAAGGCTTCGGCGGAATTGCTCAATGCGCAGAAAACCAGCCAGAGCGCCTTGCTGCGGGTCAATCAGGCCAAGTCCTTCTTGCGTCAGCAAATAGGGGGAGTCTTGCCTCTGGGATTCTCGCTGGCTGGCGGGCTGGAAGGCGCGCCTGATGTCGCTGCCTTGGAAACGCTGCGCACAAACATGCTGCGGTCGAATCCTGAACTAGAGCAGCTCAGGACCGAGCTGGAGCGGGCAGGCTTGGCGCTCGACTATGAAAAGTCCCTGCGTTTGCCGACCGTGGCCTTGCGGGCATCAGCCGACCGCGAACCCGATGTGAGGGGAACGCGGGCGGGTATCGCTTTCAGCGTGCCGCTCTGGGATCGTCGCAAGGGCCCGATCGACGAG
This sequence comes from Pigmentiphaga sp., assembly GCA_040391825.1. Classification (GTDB taxonomy): domain Bacteria; phylum Pseudomonadota; class Gammaproteobacteria; order Burkholderiales; family Burkholderiaceae_B; genus Pigmentiphaga. The sequence goes on along the minus strand of JBEBXA010000002.1, from coordinate 75,793 downwards.
GCCGCGGCGATGAGGATGCGGGTGCGCAGTCTGCTCGAAGAACGCGAGTTTGTTTTAGCGCAAGAGCTCGATTCTGCCTACCAGCAGTTTTTGATCGCTTCATCGCAAGTGGAGGCCTTGACCTCCGGCATCGTTATCGAAGCCGAATCCGCATTGCGTATCGCCGAAGCGGCCTATCGCTTTGGCGAGCGCGGGATCCTTGATTACCTGGATGCGCAACGTGTGCTGCGCGTGGCGCGCACCGAGCTGATCGCCGCGCAGTTTGATTTGCAATTGGCTGCCGTCGAAATCGAACGGCTAATGGCCAACTCTACCTCTACCCTGGGCACGACACCATGAAGCAACGTTTTTTTCTGACTACCCTTGTTGTTGTCTTGAGTGTGGCCTTGAGCGCCTGCGGCGACAAGCCTGAGCCGCTTGCCGCGGCTCCGCTGCAGGATCCGACCTTGGTCCTTGCCGATCCAGCTTTGCTGGCTAGAATCAAAGTCGACTCGGCACAAGCGGAAGCATTTAGCGATGTCTTGCGCGTCGCCGGCCGCATCGATTTCGATAGACAGCGCATGGCGCGCATAGGCGCGTCGGTGACGGGCCGCGTCACTAATATCAACGCGGCGCTGGGCCAGGCAGTCAAGCCGGGTGATGTTCTGGCGCGGCTGCACAGCAGCGAGCTGGGTAGTGCGCAATTGGCTTATCTCAAGGCCAAGGCACAGACCGAGCTGCAACAGAACAATCGCGAGCGGGCTCGACAGCTGTTCGACGCTGATGTCATCGGCAAGGCCGAGTTGCAAAAACGAGAGAACGAATATGCGGTTGCCGCTGCCGAGTTGCGGGCGGCACACGATCAGTTGAGCGTGCTTGGCATGTCGGGGGCGGCGGTCGCGCGCCTGGCAGCGAGTGGTGAAATCAGTTCTTTTTCGCCAGTCGTGGCAACGTTGAAGGGTTCTTTGGTTGAGTTCAAAGTGGCGCCGGGGCAGGTGGTTCAACCCGCCGATGCGCTATTTACCGTCGCTGATTTATCGCGCGTCTGGGCGGTGGCCGAAGTGCCGGAGCAGCAGGCTGACCTGGTCGCTGTCGGGCAGTCGGTGGATATCGAAGTGCCTGCACTGGGCGCAAAGAAAATCACAGGTGAGCTGATTTATGTCGACCAAATTGTCGACCCGGATACTCGAACCGTCTTGGTACGCACCGCTATCGATAATGCCGATGGTCGTTTGAAGCCCGCGATGCTGGCGACCATGTTGATAGCCAGCCGGGCGTCCGAGCAACTCGTTATTCCCGGTTCGGCGGTCGTGCGTTTTGACGATGAGGATCTGGTATTCGTGGAAATCGCTCCCGGACAGTTCCGTGCGGTCCAGGTGCAACTGGGGCGCTCCGGCAATGGTAGGCGCGTGGTGCTTGCCGGGCTGTCGGCGGGCGACCGCATCGTGACCGAAGGGGCTTTCCACTTGAACAATGAGCGCGCCGGCGTGGCCCAGGAGTAAGCATGCTAGAGAACATAATCCGCGGTGCCTTGCGGCAGCGTTTGATCGTTGTCGTGCTTGCGGTGATAGCGTTGGTGGTGGGCCTGGATGCGACGCGTAAGTTGTCGGTCGATGCTTTCCCGGACGTGACCAACGTGCAAGTGCAGATTGCTACCGATGCCCATGGGCGTTCGCCTGAAGAGGTCGAGCGCTTTGTCACGGTTCCCATCGAAATCGCCATGACGGGTTTGCCCGGGTTGGAGGAAATGCGTTCCTTGAACAAGCCGGGCTTGTCCCTGATTACCCTGGTGTTTACCGATGCGACCGATGTGTATTTTGCGCGGCAGCTGGTGATGGAGCGCCTGATCGAAATCGGCTCGCGTATGCCCACCGGAGTGTCGCCGGTGCTGGGGCCGGTGTCTACGGGCTTGGGTGAAATCTACCAATACACCCTGGACAGGCCCGACGATGGCGATCGGGAGTTGACTCAAAAGGAATTGACCGAGCGCCGCGTGGTGCAGGACTGGATTGTGCGGCCGATGCTGCGCTCCATCCCGCAAATAGCGGAGATCAATTCGCAAGGCGGCTACGTCAAGCAGTATCAGGCGCTGGTCAATCCCGATCGCATGAGCCACTACGGAATTACGCTGCGGCAAGTGTACGAAGGGTTGGCGCGAAATAACGCCAATTCGGGCGGCGGCATTCTTCCGCATTTCGCGGAGCAGTACTTGATCCGGGGTGTAGGCTTGATAGAGAGCCTGGACGACATCAGGAACATCGTACTGGCGGAATCGAATGGCACGCCGGTCTATATGCGCGATGTGGCCCTGGTGGAGGTGGGGCATGAAGTGCGCTACGGCGCCCTGGTCAAGAACGGGGTGACGGAATCGGTAGGCGGCATCGTGATGATGATGCGCGGCGGCAATGCCAAGGAAGTCGTGTCGCGCGTTCAGGAACGTGTGGCGCAGATCAACAGCCAAGGTATGTTGCCTGATGGTTTGCAGATCGTCCCTTACTACGATCGCAGCGAATTGGTGGACGCCGCTTTGTGGACGGTGGCCAAGGTACTGCTGGAGGGGGTCGCTTTTGTGATCGTGATCCTCTTCTTGTTCCTGGGGGATGTCAGATCGTCGCTGATCGTGGTGGCGACCTTGGTGCTGACACCTTTACTGACCTTCTTCGCGATGAACCAATTGGGTATTTCAGCCAACCTGATGTCGCTGGGCGGGCTTGCCGTGGCCATTGGTTTGATGGTGGACGGGTCGGTAGTGGTGGTGGAAAATGCCTTCGGCCATTTGGGACGCCCACGCGACCCCGACGAAAGCCGGGTACGCATCATTTTCAAAGCCGTGACCGAGGTGGCGACGCCGGTGGTGTTCGGCATCGGTATCATTATCCTGGTGTTCCTGCCTCTCATGACGCTTGAAGGCATGGAAGGAAAGATGTTCGCGCCATTGGCTTATACGATCGCCATCGCACTGGCTATTTCGCTGGTCTTGTCGATTACGCTGACGCCGGTGCTGTCATCCTATCTTTTGAAGGGCGGAGCCGAGCATGACACCCGTGTCATCGGCTTTCTCAAGCGCCATTATTTGAGAATGCTCGGATGGGTACTGGGTAATGCCAAGAAAACCGTGGTGCTGGCGGTGCTGGCCTTTGTCGCTTCATTGGCTCTGTTGCCTATGTTGGGGACGGCGTTTATCCCGGAAATGAAAGAAGGTTCTATCGTGCCCGGCATCAATCGCGTGCCGAACATTTCCCTGGATGAATCCATCGCGCTTGAAAAGCAGGCGATGAAGCTCATTATGGAAGTACCGGGAGTTCGGTCAGCCATATCGGGAGTGGGCCGTGGCGAAAGTCCGGCCGATCCGCAGGCCCAGAACGAATCCACCCCTATCGTCAGTCTCAAGCCGCAAGAAGAGTGGCCGGATGGTTGGACCCAGGAAACCATTACCCAGGAAATCCAAAAAAAGCTGGCGGTGATCCCGAGTGCGCAAATCGTCATGGCGCAGCCGATCTCCGATCGTGTCGATGAAATGGTGACGGGTGTGCGCTCTGACGTCGCCGTCAAAGTCTTCGGCGAAGACCTGGACCGTCTGCTGCAGAAAGCCAGAGAAGTCGCGAAAGTGGCGGAAGGTGTGGCGGGCGCGCGCGATATCCGGGTTGATCGTGTCAGCGGCCAACAGTATCTGACGATCAATATCGACCGGCAGGCTATTGCTCGCTATGGCTTGAATGTCGCCGACGTGCACGACGTGATCGAAGTCGCGATTGCCGGCAAAGTGGCGAGCGACATCTATGAAGGCGAGCGTCGATTCACCGCGGCAGTCCGTTTGCCGGAGCGCTTCCGTGACAATGTGGACGCGATAGGCCAGATACTCTTGACGGCTCCGTCCGGCGTCCGAGTACCGTTGGCGAGCCTGGCTCAGATAGAAGTGCGGGATGGACCTGCGCAGATCAGTCGTGAGGGGGGCAAGCGCCGGGTGGTGGTGGCCATCAACGTGCAAGATCGCGACTTGGGTGGTTTCGTTGCCGAGCTACAGCAGGCGGTTCAAGCGCAGGTCAAGCTGCCGGTGGGTTATTACCTTGAGTGGGGAGGACAGTTCCAGAATATGGAGCGCGCACTCGGTCATCTGTCTATCATCGTGCCGGCTACGGTAGCAGCGATCTTCTTCCTGCTCTTCCTGCTGTTCAATTCGGTGCGTTATGCCGCGTTGATCATCACCGTTCTGCCTTTCGCATCCATCGGCGGTATTGTCGGCTTGTTCGTCTCGGGTGAATACCTCTCGGTGCCTGCCTCTGTCGGCTTTATCGCCTTGTGGGGGATCGCGGTACTGAATGGGGTCGTCATGGTGTCCTACATTCGCAATTTGCGTCTGGAAGGGAAGTCCTTGTCGCAGGCCATCATAGAAGGCGCCACGATGCGTTTTCGCCCTGTCATGATGACCGCAACCGTAGCCATGTTGGGGCTGGTGCCGTTTTTGTTCGCGACCGGTCCTGGTTCAGAAGTCCAGCGTCCTCTAGCGGTAGTGGTGATCGGCGGATTGATCACCTGCACCTTGCTGACGCTGCTGGTGCTGCCCACACTCTACCGCTGGTTCGATGAAGAAACCCCCGAAGCCTAGGAAACAAGTATGAAAGCAATCAACGCCATTATTCGCCCCGTGCGCCTGGATGATGTCAGGGACGCACTGCGCCACGTGCCTGGATTCCCGGGCATGACCGTCAGCAAAGTGGAAGGGTGCAGTGCGCCCAGCCGACACCATCCGCACTCTTTGAAAGAGGAGCTGCTGGACTATTCACCCAAGATACGGATCGAAATGGTGGCTGACGACTCGTACGTCAGCGCCCTGTATGAAACCGTAAAGCGGGTTGGAACGACTGGTCAAGTAGGTGATGGGCTGGTGTGGGTGACGCCGGTTGAGGCGTTCGACTACCTGTGGCAGCCTGACCAGGCTGCCCAAGCCTGATTCTGTGGCAAGGCGAGTCGGGACTAGCGCTCAGCCTGCCTGACCATTTCCACCAGGCTGTCGATTTCCAGGGCCGTTGCACGCGGGTTGCGCGCATACCTGAGCGTCAAGTGCATCGGCTCGATATCTACGTCGAGTTCGACGATGGTGCCTGCGGCAAGGTCCTTCTGCACACTGCGTCGTAATGACAAAGAGACTCCCATGCCCGCCAGCACCATATCCTTGACCATGCTGAACTCCTGAGCCTGAGAGCCTACCAGAGGGGTGGGAAACCCGGCCTTGCGCAGCATGGCCTCAAGCGAGCGGCCAAAATAAGAGCTGCGGTAGGCGGTAATGAAGGGATAGGCAGCCAGGGTCTCGACCGAAATCCTGCCCTCCTTGGCAAGAGGATGGCTGGGCGACACGATGAAGGCCAGCCGGTAACGCCCCATAGGTGTCGTCTGCAAACCGGGCACCTCGTCGGGGCTGAGCAAAAACACCAGATCGACGGCGCCACTGGTGAACAGGGCATGCACTTCTTCGAAGGTGCCTGTGCGGGCGACCAGTTCTATCCCGGGATATGTCGTAGAGAAGCTTTCCAGCGGTTTGGCCAGCAAGGAAGTGGCGACAAAGCGTTGAGCGGCAAACCTAAGAGTGCGAGGGACGCGGCCCAGTTGCACCGCGATTGCGTTAGCCCGTTCGATGGTGTCCTTGGCGTAGGTGTAAAGCGTTTTGCCCGCTTCGGTTAACTGCGGCGACACCCCCGGTTGCCGATCAAACAGCTCCGTTCCCACCAAGCGTTCCAGCGCGCGTATATGAGAGCTGACTGATGGTTGCGATATATCAAGCGCCGCGGCAGCCGAGCCGAAACCCGCTGCTTCAACCACCGTGACAAACACTTCAAGCCTGCGTGGGGTGACCGAAAGCATGTGCACTGTTTCCTAGCAAGTCATAGCCATTTACTTATGAGAGCATAGCATGATGGCCAATTGCTTAGCCGTGTTGATGCGCCTTTAATGTTCGCACACTAAAACATAAAACACGGAGGCAGGTATGTCCCGCAAAATTGCCGCAATTCGCATTGTTGCCAAGCTGTGCATGGGTTTGGGCGTGGCGAGCGCCGTACCGGCCGCCAACGCCGATGATTGGCCGACGCGTTCCATCAAATTGGTTTCGCCCTATGCGGCGGGTGGTGTCGGCGACACCATTTTCCGCATTATCGCGCCGGCCATCGAGGCCAAGCTAGGTCAGCGCTTCATTATCGACAACAAAAGCGGGGCCGCCGGAAACATCGGCACCAGTGAAGTCGTGCGAGCCGCGCCCGATGGCTATACCTTCCTTTTTGCGCCCACCGCGAACCTGGCCGTCAACCAACATTTGTTCAAGTTGGGCTTTGACCCGATTACCCAGTTGGATCCGGTAGCCACCGTTGCCGAGGCGCCTTTGCTGGCCATCGTCGGGGGCAGCTCAACGGCCAAATCCTTGAAAGACTTCGCGGAGCAGTCCCAGGCCAAGGGGGCCAATATGAACTATGGCTCCCCCGGGACCGGTTCACCCACTCACTTGGCCGGCGCGTCCTTTGCCCTGATGAACGGCGGAACGATGCAGCACATCGCTTACCGTGGTTCGCCGCCCTTGCTGCAGGCGCTGCTGGCCAACGACGTTCAGTTGGCGTTTCCGACCTTGAGTCCGGTGTTGGCGCATTTGCGCGCCGGCAAGCTGAGGGTGTTGGCGGTGATGAGCAAGAAACGCCTGCCCGAACTTCCCGATGTTCCGACGGCAGCCGAAGCTGGGTTTCCCCAGCTCTTGTTTGCGAACTGGTGGGTATTGGCGGCGCCCAAAGGCACCGACCCCCAAATCATTGCGCGGCTGGGCAGTGAAGTCCATGCCGTGCTGAAGGACCCCGCCATTCAGGAAAAACTGGCACAGATCGGCCATGTGGCGACCGATCTCGGGCCGGCTGAAACCACTTCATTCGTGCGTGCCGAATCAGCCAAATTCAAAGAGCTGATCGAGCGCACGGGCATCAAGATCGAATAAAGATTCTGGAGAAAAATAGTGAATTCTATCGGTGTGGATATCGGCGGCACGTTTACCGATTTGGTCGGATACCGGGACGGTGAGCTGGTGTTTTCAAAAACACTGACCCAAGCTGCCGATCCGACTGCCGGGGTGGCAAGCGCATTTGAACTGGCGGATGTCCGCTTGAGCGAACTCGATGAGTTCCTGCATGGTTCAACGATGGCGATCAACACCGTATTGGAATGCAAGGGTGCAGCCACTGCATTGTTGACTACAGAGGGCTTTCGCGACGTCTACGAAATCGGCCGAGGCAATCGGCCGGATGCCTTCGACATCAATTTCAAGCGGCCCCAGCCCCTGGTGCCGCGTCGGCTTCGCTTCGAAGTCAAGGAACGGCTCAATGCGAAAGGCGAAGTGTTGACGCCTATCGATGAGGCCGGCGTGCTGGCGCTGGGCCAAAAGTTGATGGACGACAAAATTGAATCGGTGGCGGTGTGCTTCCTGCATTCTTATGCCAATCCTGCTCATGAAATCATCGCGGGGCGGATCTTGCGCGAAGCATTTCCGAGTTTGTTCGTGACTTTGTCGCACGAGATCCTGCGCGAATTCCGCGAGTACGAACGTACTTCCACCACTGTCCTCAACGCCTATGTCGGGCCGCGTGTGCGCAGCTATCTGCAAAGCCTGGAGTCGCATCTGGGCAGCAGCGGTTTTGGCGGCGCTATCCAGATCATGCGTTCCAACGGCGGCAGCATGTCGCTCAAGCACGCAGCGATCGAACCGGTTTCCATGATGGAATCAGGCCCTGTCGCCGGCATGATAGGCGCCGGTTACGTTGCAAAGCTGTTGAACATGCCGCAAGCCATAGGTTTCGACATGGGTGGTACGACCGCCAAGGCGACCTTGATCATCGATGGTGTGCCGGCAATTGAAGAGGGCTATTACATCGGCGGCTATTCCACCGGGCAGCCTATGCAGTTACCGGTGGTGTCGATTGTCGAAGTCGGGGCGGGCGGCGGCAGTATTGCGTGGCGCGATGGCAGTGGCGGCTTGCATGTCGGTCCTCAGAGCGCGGGCGCCGCACCCGGGCCGGTGTGCTATGGCCGTGGCGGGCAGGAGCCAACAGTTACCGATGCCAATCTGCTGTTGGGTCGTTTGAATGCCAACCGCTTTCTGGGCGGCGGCATGAACCTCGATACTGCAGGTGCGGTAGCCGCGATGGCAAAGCAAATTGCAGATCCGCTTTCCCTGTCGACGGTTGAAGCTGCGGCAGGCGTGGTGCGTATTGCTGATTCCTCAATGGCTCTAGCGGTGCGAGCCGTCTCGGTTCGCAAGGGCGTGGATCCCCGCGATGCGGTGATGATAGCTTTCGGCGGCGCGGGTCCTGTCCACGCGGCTGCACTGTGCAAGGAAATCTATATTCCCACCCTGGTTATTCCAAAGCTTCCGGGGAATTTTTCCGCGCTTGGCATGTTGTTGGCGCCTTGGCGGCATGATCTGGTCCGCACTTTTGTCGGTGAGCTGGGCAAGCTGGACGCGCAACGGGTTCATGCCGCTTTCGACGAACTGGCTGATTCGGCGCGTCGTCAGATGGCCGAAGACGATCTGGATGCGGAAAAAGCCGTATTCGAATACTTTGCTGATTTGCGCTATCGCGGGCAAGAACACAGTATTCCCGTGCCTTTGCCCAGCTTGACCTCTTTGACCAATGGCGACGAAACCGTGCGGGCCACTTTTGATGCCTTGCACGACATGCGCTATGGACATGCCGCGGTGGGCGAATCGATAGAGGTCGCCAACCTGCGTTTGACCGTCAGCCTGGCGCGCGAAGGCACCAGCATCGAAGCTTTCTTGTCTGAGCCCTTTGTGCCGGAAGCACCCCGTCCCGAGCAGATGCGCAAGGTCGTTTACGAAGATCCCGAGCACCCGGTGGACGCAAGAATTTTGTGGCGGCCCAGCTTGGCGCCCGGCTTTACCTTTGAGGGGCCGGCGGTCATCGAAGAGCCTAACTCCACGACCGTGGTGTTTCCTGGCGATCGTGCTCGTGTCACTGAGCACGGACACATCGTCATTTCCATCAAGCTGGCCTAAGGAGAACGGATTGAACCCGATCACGCAGCAAACAACGAATCCGCCCGGCGCCAGCGGCGTCCAGGTGAATCCCATAACGTTGGAAGTGGTGACGAATTCACTACTTGCGTATGCGGATGAAATGGCGCTCGCACTGTGCAAATCCGCCTACAACATGATGATCTACGAAGTGCGCGATTTCTGCTGCGGGCTGATCGATACCCAGGGCCGGATGATCTGCCAGAACGCGGGAGGCTTGCCGATTTTCCTGGCCGACCTGGGCATCGCCGTGCAGGATGGTATCGATCGTTTCGGCTTGGATGGCTTCGCACCCGGCGACGTCATCATCATGAACCACGCCGGTGTATGCGGGCAGCATTTGAATAACGTGGTTGTCTATACGCCATGCTTCCACGAAGGCAAGGTCGTGGCATTTGCCGCCAACCGTGCTCATTGGGTCGATGTGGGTGGCCTGCGCACCGGTTTTGGCAACGTGCAGACCACAGAGATCTTCCACGAAGGCATTCAGATGCGCTCGATCAAGATCTACGATGCCGGTAAGCGCAATGACGGCGTCTGGCAGATGATTACCGATAACATCCGCTTTCCGGATGCGTCGCTGGGCGATTTGCGTGCCCAGATCGCTTCCTGCCACTTGGGCGAACGCAGGTTGTCAGAACTGCTTTCCCGTCACTCGGTACAGACCGTCGATGCCTGCATCGCCGCATCCTGGGACATGGCGGAAGCAGAGGCCCGTGCAGTCGTCGCCAAAATGCCCGATGGTCGCTATACGGCGGAAACCTGGCTTGACAGCGATGGCCGCCGGCTGGATGTGCCGCTGCGCGTCAAGGTGACGGTGGTGGTGAGCGGCTCGGATCTTACGATCGACTACTCGGAAATGAACGAGCAGGTGCCCGGACCGCTGAACTCAGGTTTCTCTGGAGGCTTGTCGGCGGCGCGGGTGGCGTTCAAATGCCTGACCATGCCCCATGCCCCGGTCAATGAAGGCGGCTTTCGCGCCCTGACCCTGATCTCTCCCGAGGGGACCATGCTCAACGCCCGGCCGCCTGCTGCGCTGGGTTTGTGGAGCATTGCCTTGCCCACCGTCATCGACACCATCCTGTGTGCCTTGGCGTCTGCTTTGCCGGGTGTGATACCCGCGGCGCATAAGGGGGACATGGGCGGATGCTCCTTCTACGGCAACCGGGAAGATACCGGCGCGCGCTATGTGTTGATGAATATCTTTGGCGGTGGCTGGGGCGGCAGATCAAGCGAGGACGGTGCGTCGGCTTCTGTGTCCATCTGCCAGGGGGATGTGCGCAATACGCCGGTAGAGTTGCAGGAAATCCATTACCCCTTTCTGGTCGAATGTCACAAGCTGCGCGAAGACAGCGGCGGCCCCGGCCGCAACCGCGGAGGTCTGGGCGTCGAGTTGCGCTACCGCGCGCTCGAGCGTAGTTCAGTCAACGTCAACCTTGAACGCATTACCCAGCCGCCTTGGGGATTGGAGGGCGGCAAAAACGGGCGCAGCAACGCCGCCAGGATTCGCCGCCTGGACGGCACCGAGCGCTCGGTGACCAAGGAAAGCAATATCGTGGTGTCGGCGGGCGATACCGTGGCGTTTTGGACTGCGGGAGGCGGAGGCTATGGAGATCCGCAAGCACGCTCGCCACAAGCTATCCGAGAAGACCTGCGTGACGGCTACGTTACCTCGGAAGGCGCGGCCAGAGACTACGGTTGGGCCGTCGAACAAGAGGAGGAACTGTCATCATGAGTGCTGCGCTACGTGATGAACGCATGACGCGCCTGCGTCGGGCCATGTCCGACGCAGGCCTTGATCTGCTGGTGCTGGCGGGCAACGGCTGGCGCAGCGATTACTTGAGATATGCCATCGACGTTACCCCGATGGAAGGTGTGGCGATTGCCTTGATTCCTCTCGACGGCAGGGTGCGCCTGATTGTCGAGACGCCGGTCGAGGCCGCACGTATCGCCGCGGAGCAACCCCAATTGGATGTCGATTGGTCGCCGGTTCTGCTCGACTATGTCGAGGCCGAGCTCAAGTCCGCCACTACCCGTAATGTGGGTTTGGCGCCGTCTTCGGCAGTGCCTTGGCGCTTGGGCCGAGGCGAGTTGGGGGGAAGCTTGGCGCGCACCACTGCCATGCTTGATCAACTGATGGTGCGTAAATCCACGGCCGAGGCCGACGCGGTAGAACGCGCGGTCAAGCTGGCAGACGAGGGTTACGAAATTTTTCGTGCCGCCGCGCAGGTGGGACGGCGCGAGTACGAACTGATCGCCGACACCGAGGCCTGGTTCCGCTCTCAAGCTTGTCCGGAAAATTTCATGATCATGGGGTCCGGCGGGCCGGAGTTGCGTGGCATGCGCCCACCTACCGAGCGCCGCTTAACGAAAGGTGATCTAGTCACCACCGAACTGACGCCTTGCCTTGACGGCTATTACGCCCAAATATGCCGGACGCTGGTGATGGGGCCGCCATCCGAGGCACAGCTGCAGGCGCATGCGATATACCTCGAAGCGCTGGAAGCAGGGATCGATGCCGTTAAACCGGGCGCTACCCATGGCGATATCGCCCGCGCTGAAAACGATGTTTTTCGCAGGCATGGCCTGGCCGAATACATCACGTCGGAATACACACGGGTACGTGGCCATGGTGTCGGCTTGTTCGTCGATGGCCCGCATGTACTGGAAGACGTGGATCTGGTACTGGAGCCGGACATGACCTTGATCGTTCACCCGAACACCTATCATCCGGTGGCCGGCTACATCGTCTTGGGCGATACGGTGCGGGTGACGCAAGAGGGGTGTCGGGTGCTGACGCGCACGCCGCGAGAACTATTTACGGTGCCGCTATGAGCAGCTGCCGTTGCGGGTTTCTAGGAGCTTGAATCATGCGTCGTGGACTCATCAGTTGGTCGCGCGAAGAAGTCCCGGTTGCAGTCTTGGATGGCCGGGTAGGTCGTTTGCAGGAAGCAATGCGCAAGCAAGGCATAGGCGCTGTGTTCGCCTACACCTCTTTCATCCAACCGGCTGCCGTGCATTGGCTATGTAATTTCGTTCCCTATTGGAGCGAAGCGCTATTGGTGGTTTTGCCGGAAGGAAGGCCGCAATTGCTGGCAGCCTTGACCAAGCGCGTTTATCCCTGGATTCGCGAGGTGTCGCACCTGAGTCAGGTGATAGCCGCTCCGCGCCTTGGTGCGGGCGCGCTGTCCTTTATCGAAGAGCATGTTACCGAGGGCAAGATTGGCATTGTCGGCTTGGATGAGGTGCCATCTTCGGTCATGTTGCCGCTGCTAAAGCAGGGGGTAGGCGAACGCCTGGTAGATGCTAGCGAGATTTTTTCCGGTTTGCGCCAACCCTGTGATCAGGCGGAGTTGACGCTTGCTCGTCAGGCAAGCGCCATAGGCGCCCGCGCGTTGCGGGCGATACCCGAGCGTGCTCGTAGGGCCTCTGAGGTACTGGCCGCGGTAGAGCTTTCCGCGCGTTTGGCCGGTGCGGAAGAAGTCTTGCAAAGGATAGCGCCCAATCTAGTCCAAGACGCTACCTTGGTGCGCATGGAAGGCGACGCGGTCTTGGGCGAGCAATACGCCATCGAAATTTCGGTCGCCTATAAGGGGGCATGGGTCAGGGTGGCTGAAAGCCGGTCCAGCGTCGCTGTCCCGTCCGACTGGACAGTCGCGCAAGACTGGTTTCTGGAGATGGCGCAAGGCATTACCACTGGCGGCGTGCAAAGCGATGTGCTGGCCCGAGCACCAGGCAGCTTGTCGCGCTGGACGCTGGAAGCCAGCGTCGGTATGGCGCCGCTGGCGGTGGTTGCCGCAAGCGACAGAGCGTCGTGGACCTCCTTGCCTCCAGGTAGCTTGGCCGTGCTGTCGGCGCAGTTGGATTTTCCGGGCGGGGCCTGGCACCGTAGTTTGCCTTTGCTCACCGCCATGGGTGGCAGGGCTGAAGTGTTGAGTCCTTGATGGTGTCCACGCTTACGCTGGACGAACTGGCACACCTGGCCGCCTGTGCATCGGGGGCGGCGTATCGCGACCGCTTGATGTTACATGCGGCCGATGGCGTGCTGGCGCTGATGGCAGGCGCTCGCACTGCCGAAGGCCGGGCGCTTCAGGCGTTTTTGGGGCGCAACGATAGTTCCGCCTTGGGGGCCGTTGCCCGCAATGCCGCGACGATGCGTTTGACCGAAATAGATGATATTCATCGGCCTACTGCCGTCACTGCTACGGCCATCGTGCTGCCGGCAGCGCTGGGCATGGTGGCCCATGGCGCTGGTCCGCTTGCTGCCGATCATTTTCTGGACGCTGTGTTTGTCGGCCAAGAGATTGCCGTCCGCATTGCGCAGGCCCTGGGCGGAGCGGGCTTGCTTGGGGCTGGAATCTGGCCAAGCTATGTGGTGGCGCCGGTTGGTGCGGCCGCTGCCACGGGGCGCTTATTGGGCCTGAACCCAGAGCGCATGGCGCATGCCCTGGCTTTGGCGCTGGCGCAAACTCCGCGTGTGATAGGCAAGAGTTCGGGGTCGCGTCCCGGTCGTTGGCTTTTGTTCGGCAATGCGGTGCGCGCGGGCTGTCTCTCCGCCTTGGCTGCTGCGGATAGTTTTGATGGCGACGTCTCTATTCTCAATCCAACTTGGCTGCGCGCTACGGGCGTGCCTGAGTTGGCGCCTGAGGTAGTCGCCGGCAACAGCGCCGTTATCGAACAATTGAGCATCAAGCCGCATTGTGCGGCCAAGCAGGTGCTGGCTGCCATCCACGGTATGCGCAGCCTGATTGCTGGCGGCCTGGATCCGGAAAAAATCGAATTCATAGAGCTGGGCGTGCCTGCTGCTTATAGCAGCATGATAGATCGTGAACCCGCTTGCGCGAGCCGTTTGGCGAGTATGGTCAGCGCCCGCTGGCAGTTGGCGCTGGCCGCGCTTGCGCCAACTGCGCTTGACGATGTGGCGCGGGAAGTTCCTCCCCGCAGCCAGGCTGTGCAGGCCTTGTCTCAGAGCATCCGCATTTACGCAGATCCGGCGCTGGATTCGTATTACCCGCGTAGCTGGCCGGCCCGCTTATGCGTACAGGCTGGGGGCAGGCGGCAGGAAATTCTGGTGGAAAACAGCCCGGGTGATCCCGCCCTGCCTTACGACGAGCTGCAACTGCTGGACAAGGCCCGTCGGGTCTTGGGAGACAGTGCCGATCTTCAGTGGGTAAACCAGGCGCTGAGACTGCATGAGGATCCGATGGGCTTGCGGAAGCTGCTGTCCCGCTTTGCTCCGCTTCCCCCTGTTTAGCTGCAGCTTGTTTTGCGTCGATACATCATTGGGCTGATCACGCTCAGCCGTTTATACGCAAACTTCTTCCCGGGGTTCAGCAGCACCATACAGTAGCGATTTGCTTGCTTCTTTGACGGCGCGCATTGCAACCGTATAAAAGTTCCGAGTTAATGGCGAGGTATCTCCCGCAGGCGTGGCTGCCAGAATACTGGTGGTGATGGTTGTGTTGTCGATTTCTCTGAACGTGACGCCTTCCATTCTCAAGGCACGTGCCGAGGCGGGAACCAACGCTACCCCTACGCCAGCACCGACCAAACCGACGGCAGCGTGTATTTGAGTAACCTCTTGCACTACCTTGGGTTCGAAACCCACTTGTCGGCATAGCTCGAGCAGGGGAGCATAAAACACTCCCCTCAGGTGCACGATAAAGGCTTCCTCGCGAAGGGCGGCAATAGGCAGCACGGTATGCGCCGCCAGGCGATGTTGCACGGGTAGGGCCAGCACAAAGGGTTCGGATATCAACTCGTTGAGATCTATGCCTTGGTTGTCGAGGGGGCCGCGCAAGACACCCACTTGCAGGCTGCGCTCTTGCAGAGCGCGCACCTGGTCCACCACACTCATTTCGCGCAATTCCAACTGCACCGCAGGGTACTCAAGCTGGAACTGTTTGAGGATGTGCGGCAGATAGGTGTAGGCCAGCGAGCTGACGTAAGCGACTGAAAGGTGGCCGGTTTCGCCGCGCCCTACTTCGCGTGCCACTTGCACCGCCTGTTCGGACATTGCGAGCGTACTGCGCGCATGTTCAAGAAAGGCGCTGCCCGCGGCGCTTAGATGTATGCCCCGGCCTCTTCGAATGAAAAGTTGCGTGCCGATCTCGGCCTCAAGGGCAGCGATCTGCTGACTTAGAGGCGGCTGGGATATATGCAGCCGCTGCGCGGCGCGCCCCATATGCAGCTCTTCCGCGACAGCTATGAAATAGCGCAGGTGACGAAGTTCCATCTGACCCTCTCCCAGATTAGTCCGCCATTTCTTTAGCGTCCGTGCTTAAAAATGTGCCAGGTCTTTCTGTTTGCTTGCAATCGATACTTAAAACATATCGATATCAATGTACTAAATATTAGACAGGCTAAATGGCCGTCGATAGCATCCAGACACTTCTTGCCGCTGTTCCGGCGTAGTCGCTGTTATTCAAGGAGCACGCCGCTCCGCACCTTTCATTGAAGTTTTTGGAGACAAATCATGGTAGTCGATATGAGGCTGCGTCCGCCCATTCCTAGCCTCAAGTCATCAGTATTGTTTCAACCGGGCGGGGTGGAGCAAACTCGCCACCCCGACTATCCGCGCGCAGAGTCCGCGAGACAAGCTTCCTTACCATTGCTGTTAGAGGAGATGGATGCCGTCGATATGCAATACGGCGTATTGATGGGCCGCCAATCGCCGCCGCCTTTCGGCATTATTTCCAACAAAGAAATAAAAGAGCTGCTGGACGCACATCCTGACCGCTTTGTGGCCTGGGCAGGGCTGGATCTGAGCCAAGGCCCTGAGCAGTGGTTGGCCGAGATGGATAGTTGCCTCGCGCATGCGGGTTTTCGCGGCATTTGCATAGAGCCCACGATCAGTCTAAACCCGGATATCAAGCTGGTGACCGACATACGGCTCTATCCGATTTACGAAGCATGTCAGCAGCGTAATGTGCCAGTCAGCATCACGCTTAGCGGGGTCTTGCAGAAGACTACGGGACGTCCGTATGAGCTAAGTAATCCAACTCAGATTTACGATTTGGCTACGGCTTTCCCCAAGCTGGACATCCATGTTGCGCATGCGGGTTACCCCTGGGTAATGGAAATGATCGGCGTTGCTTTCCATTGCAGCAATGTGTGGTTATCGCCCGACTTGTATATGGCGCCGGAAATTCCGGGGTCGGGCGAGTATTTCAAGCTTGCCAATAATTTTCTGTCGGACCGCGCGCTGTTCGGCAGCAATTATCCCTCTAAGCCCTTTCCTCAAATGATCCAGGCGTACAAGTCCTGGCCCTGGCGTCCCGGCGTGATTGACAAGGTGCTATCCGAAAACGCCTTGCGATTGATGCGTCTCAAATAAATCAAGTACTGCATTTACATCAACGAGGACCGTGATGAAAAATTTGCGATGGATGACTGGTTTCCTGACGTTTCTTGGTGTGGCCTGTACGTTCGCCGTACAAGCTAGCGCCGACTCTTGGCCTGAACGCTCGGTGCGCATAATCTCCGCTTATCCCCCGGGTGGGGCGAGCGATAATATTACCCGTATCGTAGCTGCCCGCCTGACAACCGAATTGGGGCAAACCTTCGTGGTCGTCAACCGTCCCGGCGCCGGCGGAATGATAGGAACGAGCCATGCGGCCAAAGCGAAGAACGATGGCTACACCTTGCTGTTAAGCCCCTCAGGTCCTTTGGCGACGGCCCTGCCTTTCTTCGACGATATAGGGTTTGATCCCGTCAAGGATTTTTCCGCCATTTCCTATGTCGGCCATTATGAAATGGCGATGTTGACCAACAACAGCACCCCGTACAAAACGGCTACCGAACTGCTTTCCTACGCTAAGAAGAACCCGGGTCAGGTGCGGTTTGCCGTACCGACGGTGGGCGGGATTCCTCATTTGGTAGGCGAGCTCTTTCAATGGCAGGCAGGGATACGAACGATAAAGGTGCCATACAAAGGTTCGGCCGAATCTGTCGCTGACCTTATCGCCGGACATACCGACATCAGTGTCGAAAGCCTTCCCGCCGTCATGCAGCTTATCAATGCTGGAAAGCTGAGACCTCTTGCTGTGACGTCAGATAAGCGCCTGCCGCTTTTTCCCGACGTACCTACCTATGCCGAACTGGGCTTTCCCGACATCGTTGCCTATGCATGGCTTGCCTTGCTTGCTCCTGCCGGTACGCCGAAGCCCATTGTTGACAAGCTCAGTCAAACGATGAAGAAGATTTTGAGCGAACCGGCAATCATCGAACAATTCGGCAAGACAGGCGCTCACGCCAAATGGATGGATGCAGACAAAACCGATGACTTTATCCGTTCAGAGATCGTTCGCTGGAGAAAAGTGGTGGATGAAGCAGGTGTACGCGAAAGCTTCCGGGTCAAATAGCGTTAGCCCTTGCTGAAGTCTCCGTCAGATCCGCACATCAAGAACCTTGAGCGGCTTTGACGGTTTAATCGCGAGATGTTCGCTCGAGCAGGCGAATGCGGTTCGGTGGAAGTTATACGCTTTTCTTACTCCGGCTGAATTCCCGCCTGGCGCATGATTTTTTCCCAGATAGGGTAGTCTGCCTTCAGGACTGCACCCAGTTTTTCGGGTGTCGTCGGGCTGACGTTCAAGCCCAAGGTATTTCCTCTTTTCAGTGTTTCTTCTGACTTGAGCAGAGGCATGAGCGTGGCATTCAGCTTGGCGATGATGGCGGGCGGCGTGCCGGCCGGCGCGAATAGCCCGAACCATGGGGAAACGTCGTAGCCCGGTAGGCCGGATTCGTCCAAAGTGGGTAGTTCCGGCAGGATGTCCGAACGCTTCAGGCTGCCGAAAGCCAGGGGACGTACCTTGCCGCGGGTCATCTGGGGGAGGGCGTTGCCGCCGTTGAACATTACGTCGACCTGCCCGGTGACGACTGCAGTAGTGGCGTCGGGGCCGCCACGGTAGGGAACATGCAGCATGTCCACACCCGCCATGGTCTTGAACAGTTCGCCGGCCAGATGCGACGAAGTTCCCGGGCCTATCGAAGCGAACGTCAGTGAGCCGGGTTTGGCTCGGGCCAGTTCAATCAGTTCTTTCACTGATTTCGCCGGCACGCTAGGGCTGACGAACATATACATGGGGGCGGTAAAGAGCATCGTGATCGGAGTGAAGTCTTTTTCCGGATTGAAAGGCAAGTGCTTACGCGCCGCCCGATTCAGCACAAAGCCAGATTGGGTGCCCATGAACAAGGTATAGCCGTCAGGGGCGGCCTGCGCAGCCAATTCGGCCCCGATCGCCTGGCTTGCGCCGGGGCGATTTTCGACGATGACCGACTGCCCCAATTGCTGGCCCATCTGTTGCGTGATGGGCCGTATGAACAGATCTCCGATGCTGCCCGGTGTGTAGGGGACGATGATGCGTATCAAGTGGTCGGGGTAGGTGGCGCCGCCAGCCTGAGCATAGACTCCGCCCACGCTCGTCAGGCATAGCGCCGCTACCGCACCGCTTAGCAATTGCCGTCGGGTAGAGCGCCTTCCCGATGAAGAAAGCAAACCTATCGTACAGTTCTCGTCCAGGGCCGGCATGAGTGTCTCCATCGATATTTTTTTCGTATGAAGATTTGACGGGCTTTAGCCGGCTTGAGCAAGCTACCAACTGACTATGACGTCATAGGCAGTTGGCTATGGGCGACGGCGATAGGTCACGAAGTCGTAGGTCAAACCGTTTTCCTCTGCTTGAGAGGCACGCTCGGTTTCTTCCCACTGCTGGGGAGGCAAATCAGGGAAGTGGGCATCGCCATCCACCTCGGCATGGATTTCCGTGGCAATAATCTCGTCGGCGTGTTTGAGCGCGCTTGTGTAGATTTGTGCCCCGCCAATGATGTAAGCCCGCGCGGCATCGCCACATGCCGCTACGGCTTGATCCAGGGTGTTCACGACGACTGCACCCTGGGCGGCATAGTTCTGGTTGCGGGTGATGACGATATTGGTGCGTCCCGGCAAAGGGCGTCCCAGCGATTCCCAGGTTTTGCGGCCCATGATAATGGGCTGGCCTAAGGTAGTGCGCTTGAAGTGCGCCAGATCGCCGGGCAGGCGCCACGGCAGGGTGTTGTCGCGGCCAATGGCGCGGTTGCGGGAATAAGCGACGATCAAGGTAAGCGGGACGGCCATGGTGCGTAGGAGTGCGAGCGAAACAAATGAGGTCATCAATCTAGCATGAAGGCATGTCAGCGGCCCACCGCTTGCCGGTCGCTCAGCGTTTGCGAAGAGCATGGTGGGTGGCGCATGCGCTGGACACAGCGGAGAAATGGTCGGACACTCTAGGGCGAGACCGCTGTGCTGCAGGGCAATGGCCTGGTTGGCAGGAAGGGGTGCCGGTTCACCCGATTTCTGATAAAACAAGGACAGGGCCTGGTGGCAATCCACAGCGCCGGGAGCTTTTCCATAGTGGTTACGGATATACCAAAGGAATCATGGGTACTCAGATCGAATTGACCGCATCAGACGGCACACGCCTCTCAGCCTATCGCGCAGATCCCGCCGGCAAGCCCCGCGGCGGCATCGTCATTTGCCAGGAAATATTTGGCGTCAACGAGCACATTCGCAGCGTATGCGACCGGTATGCAGAAGAAGGCTACCTGGCCATCGCTCCGGCGCTGTTCGACCGGGTCGAACCAAATGTAGAGCTGGGCTACACGCCCGACGATATCGCCAAGGGCCGTGTCTTCATGCAGCAGGCCTCGCTCGATAATGCGTTGAAGGACGTGGCCGCCGCTGCCGCTGTGGCTAGCGAAGCCGGGCATGTCGCGATTATCGGATATTGCTGGGGCGGCACGATCGCCTGGGCCGCCGCGTCGCGCCTGGATGGTTTCTCGGCATCGGTGCCCTACTATGGCGCTGGCATTCCGGGCTTGGCGAACGAGCGTCCCCGTGTGCCCACCATGGCTCACTTCGGCGAGACCGACCACTCCATTCCCTTGAGCGAAGTGGAGAAGGTCCGGGCCGCTCAGCCCGACGTGCCGGTACATATTTACCCGGCAGGTCACGGCTTCAGTTGCAGCGCACGCGGCTCTTTCCATCCGGCCAGCGCCGAGTTGGCTTGGTCGCGTACCCTTGAATTCCTGCACAAACACGTGGGATAAATCGGCTATTGCCTAAGCTCAGACCACCAGAAATGCTGATCTGGGTTAGGTAGCCGGCCGTACCCCCAACCCAAGCGCATCGCGTGGGTTGGGGGTATTTTTTGTGTATTTACACTGCCGCCACAACTGGTGCGATAGACGGCAACTCTCTAAGCGCGGCCTATATAAGCGATCAAAAATCGGCCAGCATCATGCGATAAAAGCGGTCGACATCAGCTTGAGCGTTTTCACGCATACTTTGATTGCGCACGATGCAGCTTGCATCGTTTTCCAGGCCGCCCGCCTCGCCAACTTTACGCGATACATCTTGCACGAAAGAACAGCGGGGATAGCGGCGTTTACCGAAGCGGGCCAGGATGGTCTTGATGTCAGCGTCTTCGAACAGCATCTCGGCAAGTACGACCGCATCTTCAAGAGCCATGGCCCCGCCTTGGCCCATGAAGGGGGTAGACGCATGCGCAGCATCGCCGATAAGTTGCACGCGCCCTTTGTGCCAGGGCAAAGGCAAATGGACCTCTTCCACCGAGGTATACAGGGTTTCGGTCGCAGGGGAGAGTTCATCCAGGAATTGCCGCGCAGGTCCTTGGAACTCGTCGAACTTCTCGCGCATCAAGGCGTGCCATTGAGTGGGTTCGTACCAGGGCCGACCCGGCTCATTACTGGTTGCGTACACGTATAGGGTATCTTGGGAAATCGGCATCGCACCCAGCCGCTTGCCCACTCCCATCATTAACAGTTTGGCAATCAGTTCCGGTGGGCGCCGATGAATACTGCGCCATACCCCGAATCCGGTATAGGTGGGGATAATCGGGCCGAAGCACTGGGTACGAATGTCCGACCGGACCCCGTCCGCTCCGACAAGCAAGTCACAGCTAATGGTGGACCCATCTGAGCAGCGCACTAACACCGGCCCCTCGTTCGTCCGGTCTTCAAAAGATTCAACGGTCGTGCCCAGTTTGACCTGGACGCCCAGATCCTGCATTTTTTTTGCCAGTACACGATGCATCTCGGCTCGTTTGATGCCGATGACCGGAGGTACGGCGCCATTTTCCGCGGAAGGATAGAACACGTCCACAATCGGTTCACCGTCTTGATCCAGGTATATGTTCTTGCCGTCGGCTACAACAAACCCCGCTTGCAAGATGGCCGGCAGCACGCCTACCTTGGAGAGAGCGACCAGGCCGTTGCTGTATATGAAAATTCCCGAGCTTTGAAATTTCCACTCGCTCTGTTTTTCTATGACCGTGACGTCGACGCCGCGGGACGCGAGCGCAACTGCCAAGGCGGATCCGGCGATACCGGCGCCCACGATGGTGACCCCGTTTGCAAGATTGTTTTTCATGAATTGATGCCTGCTTCTTGTACAAAGCCGATGTGTCGTCCGGCGGTGATTCGCATTGTTGGCGATTGCCGATATGGCCTCAACCCCTGGTCAACCAAGATTTACCGCTATTCGTCCGACATCGCCGCAAGTTGCGCGAAGCCGCAGTTTCGCTACCATGCACACAAAGGGGATGCGCGTGGACGTTCTTAGCGAAGTATTGGCAAATTGCAAAGCGGATCAGGCAGTCACCGCCAGATTCGTCCTGGGTTCGCCCTTCGCGTACTCATCAGCGGGCACCGAGGGCGCACTTATCCGGATGTCGGTAGGGGGCGGGTACTGGATAGAGGAAGGAGGTTTGAAGCCGGTCGAGGTCGCGCCGCTGGATCTGATTATGCTGCCTCATGGCACACGGCATTCGATCTCTTCCGCGCCAGGTTTGATCCCAGAGCCTATTGCTCCCTTGCTTGCCCGCCACACCGTGGGCGCCCACGGGGATGCCCCCATTGTGATGCAAGCCGGCGGGGCCGGGCGTTCTATCGAGCTTTTCACCGCGCACTTGTGGCTGTCGGCCTTTAGCCGCAGCACGGTCATCAAGGTCTTACCCAGCCTGATTCACGTCAAGGTGGCGGATCTTCCCGCTACCAGTACTTTGTCGCTGATGATGCATGCCCTGGTCGACGAAACACTTGAACAGCGCCCAGGGTGGAAGCTATCCGCCAGACGGATGACGGACTTATTGCTGGTGAACATTCTGCGTGGATACATGGCAAGTCACCCTGCCATTAAGGCCAGTTGGCTACGGGGCCTTACCGATCCGAACATTGCTCGCGCCATCATGCTCATCCATCGCTATCCGTGCAAGACATGGAGCATTGAATCGCTGGCCAAAGAGGTAGGAATGTCGCGTAGCAGCTTTAGTGAGCGGTTTCGCGATTACGTGGATGATTCGCCGATCAATTATCTGACTGCACATCGTATGACCTTGGCGGCGACCCTGCTTGAAACCGAAAACCTCCCGCTGTCGCGCATTGCTGATCAAGTGGGGTATGCGTCAGACAAAGTGCTCGCCCGCGCATTTGCCAAATGGGCGGGGCTGACCCCAACGCAATATGCCAAGGCGGCGCGTAAACGCCTGGAGGAAAATATGGGTGGAATAGCGCTGGCCCCAGACTCGGATAGCTCCGGTGTTTATTGAAAAGGGACTCCGTTTGGAGTCCCTTGCTAACGGCCTGCGTCGGAAAGTTCCGATGCGGAAATAGGATCGGCCAGTCTTAAACGGCCACCTCTCCCTTGATGTGCGGATGAGCTTCGTAGCCCACGAGCTCGAAATCGTCGAATTCGTACAGATCGATGGAAGCCCGCTTTTGCTTGATGCGCAGCTTGGGCAAAGGATACGGCGTGCGTGTCAGTTGCAAGCGTGCCTGGTCCAGATGGTTGGAGTAAAGATGGACGTCGCCACCCGTCCAGACGAAATCGCCGACTTCAAGATCGCACTGATGCGCGATCAGATGTTGAAGCAGCGCATAGCTGGCGATATTGAAAGGCACGCCCAGAAACACGTCGCAAGATCGCTGATAAAGCTGCAGGTGCAGTTTGCCATCCATCACCGCCGTCTGGAACAGGCAATGGCAGGGAGACAGCTTCATATCGGGCAAATCACCCACGTTCCAAGCATTCACGATTTGCCGTCGTGAATTCGGGTCACGTTTGATCAGCGCGATCAGCTCGGCAATCTGGTCGATGTGGCGGCCATCGGCGGCGACCCAATCGCGCCATTGTTTGCCATAGACCGGGCCAAGGTCGCCGTTCTCATCCGCCCACTCATCCCAAATCGAGACCTTGTTTTCCTTGAGCCATTTGATATTGGTGTCGCCACGCAAAAACCACAAGAGCTCGACAACAATGGACCGAAGATGCAGCTTTTTCGTGGTGACGACGGGAAACCCCTGCGACAGGTCAAAGCGCATTTGGTGGCCAAATACCGCCTTTGTACCGACGCCGGTCCGGTCTGACCGGTCTGTGCCGTCTTTGAGAACTCGCTCAATAAGTTCAAGGTACTGTTTCATGGTTTCAAGGAGTTGGATTGTGAGGTGGTCTACCGGGAACGCAGGCGAGCGTCCGGGTGTTACATCCTGCCGCGCGAGTCTTGCCGTGGCTTAAGTAAGGCTGAGATTTACCAGTCGATGCGGTGAAATCGATTCATCCACGCCGGTGGCGGATTTTCGTGCCAGGCAGGGGCCTTGCAGGAACGAGACAGCTGGGCGCAAACCTGCCTATCTGGCATGAGCACGGACCATTATCGCATGGCGGGAGTTGAGGGCACCTGCCGCCAAGCGTGCGCGACGCGGGTAAACGGGGGTTGCGGAGGGGCTGGCGGTGGAGTCCCCCTGTAGGTTTCGACGCTTCTGCAGCTTTTTCTATGTGGATGGCTTGGCCGAGGCTATGACTTTTTCTGCCCAGAATGGTGGATTTGGGTAGGCTAGAATGCGGCTTGGGCAGGGGAGTTGGCCTGCTTGTTCGGCGAGCTGATCGGGAGGCTGGCAGCCACAAAAACCCCTGCATGGATAATGGAAAGCAAGCGGCGCGCTTATTAACTCTCTTGGGCATGAACTGATGGCGATGACATCACTACTTATCACTGGCGGTGCTGGCTACATCGGTTCGCACACCTTGGTTGAGCTGGCCAGGGCCGGCTATCGTGCGGTGGTGCTTGATAATCTTAGCAATAGCTCTTTAGAGGTGCTGCGCAGGGTAGAGGAACTCACAGGTGCCAGTGTCGATTTCGTTCACGGCGATGTCCGTGATGCGGTACTGCTTGATCAACTTTTTGCGCGATGCAGGGAAAGCGGGGCACCGGTGAGCGCCGTCGTGCATTTTGCAGCGCTGAAGGCGGTCGGCGAATCGGTTGAACAGCCCCTGGCCTATTACCAGAACAATGTAGCCGGCACACTTACGCTCTTGCAGGCCATGGATAGAGCCGCAGTCAATACTCTGGTGTTCAGCTCATCTGCTACGGTGTACGGAGAGCCCTTGTCTTTACCTTACAGGGAAGACCATCGAATTGCCCCCACCAACCCCTATGGCTGGACGAAAGCCATGGTCGAACAGGTACTTCAAGATTGGTGTGCGGCTGACAAGTCGCACACGGCTATTGCGCTTCGCTACTTCAATCCCATCGGAGCTCATGAGAGCGGCCGTATAGGCGAAGCGCCGCAAGGCCGGCCCAATAATCTTTTTCCTTATATTACGCAGGTCGCTGTTGGCAAGCTTGAGCACCTGAATGTATTCGGCAATGACTACGACACGGTCGATGGCACGGGGGTGCGGGACTATCTGCACGTGTCGGACCTAGCACTGGGGCACGTCAAGGCGGTTGAGTATGCTCAAGACTCAGCCCAGGGGTTCACGGCGATCAATCTCGGCACGGGTAAAGGGACGAGTGTGCTGGAGTTGATGCGAGCTTTCGAGCGTGTTTCAGGTAAAACTATTTCGTACTCGATGCAAAGCCGGCGGCCCGGGGATATTGCGCAGGCCTGGGCAGATCCTTCAGAGGCTCGTGCGCTATTGGGTTGGATCGCACAACGGAATATTGAGGACATGTGCCGTGATGGTTGGAACTGGCAGTTCAACAATCCGGATGGCTATGGTGGGTAATGAGCTTTCAGCTTTTCGACAACAGCAGCCAGAATTTTTGCTGATGCGGACATGCCGAACCACGCTTCGCCTGTCATTTCTGGCGTTATCTGGTTCGTGGGTATATCGGAAAATGAAGTAGTAGGGTTGTTGGCTCGTACGACGAAAGCATGATTTGTCTGTCGCGTATACGGCAGTGCTCGGGCATGCGATAGTTACGCCTAGCCAATTTTTGACTCAATCATGCGTTTAGCCTCCCTGCTAACCACCCTGCGCCGTCTGTGGGCACACGACACTTTCGTTTACAGCCTGCGCGTATTCATTGCTCTGTCCAGCGTCATGGTGCTGTGCTGGGTCAATGACCGCATGGAATCGGTCATCCCGCTTTTCCTGGGTGTGATCGCCTGCGCTTTGGCGGAAACTGATGACAGTTGGCGTGGACGCTTGCTTGCGCAGGTGATCACCTTGCTTTGTTTCGCCCTGACCGCAGTCGCGGTAAAGGCTGCGGTCGGCCATCCGTGGATATTCGCGGCCGGCCTGACTGCAAGCGCTTTCTGGCTGACCATGTTGGGTGCGATAGGCGAACGCTACCGCGCCATTGGTTATGCGACGCTGATTCTGGCTATCTACACCACCATCGGTGTAGAGCAGGCAACGGAGACTGGCAGTTTCTGGAAAGAGCCGGCCCTGTTGATGTTGGGCGCAAGCTGGTATGGGGTGTTGTCGGTCTTATGGGCGGCCTTGTTTGTGCATCAGCCGGTGCAGCAAAGGCTTGCAAGGCTTTATGTCTTGTTGGGTGACTATCTGAAGCTGAAGTCTGCCCTGTTCGAACCGGTGCGCGGGGTAGATGTCGAGGCCCGCCGCTTGGAATTGGCTCAGTTCAACGGCAAGGTAGTGGCAGCGCTGAACGCTGCCAAGGAAAGCATTTTCAGCAGGGTGGGGCAGAGCCGGCCGGGTCGTAAAACCAGCAGTTATCTGCGGCTGTATTTTATTGCGCAAGATGTGCATGAACGAGCCAGTTCTTCGCACTACCCGTATAACGAATTGGCGGATGCGTTTTTTCATAGTGACGTGATGTTTCGTTGCCAACGTTTGCTGCAGCTGGAAGCGGACGCTTGTTGGCGGCTGGCCACGGCGGTGCAGATGCGCCAGTCGTTCGATATGGGGGATGAAAGCCAGCAGGCCAAGGCCGATCTGGAGGCATCGCTGGCCTATATAAGCGCGCAAAACAATCCTTTGTGGCACCGTTTGCTGCGTTCATTGCGTGCTTTATCGGGCAATCTGAGCGAGCTGGATCGACGCCTGGGCAGTGCAAGCAAACCCGATAAACCTGACGAACAGCAAGACACCAGCTTGTTCGACCGCTCGCCACAGTCTTTGGGCGACGCTTTCGATCGGGTTCGCTTGCAGTTGACTCCGTCAGCGCCTCTGTTCCGACATGCCTTGCGTTTGTCGCTGGCCTTGGCAGCGGGCTATGGGATGTTGCACCTTATCCATCCCAAGCAAGGGTATTGGATCATCCTGACTACGTTGTTTGTTTGCTCATCGACCTACGGCGCAACGCGTACCCGTATGGTGCAGCGTGTCTTGGGGACGATATTGGGGCTGGTGCTGGGGTGGATGTTGTTCCGACTGTTTTCCAGTGCCTTGCTGCAGTCGCTGTTTGCGGTGGCGGCGGGGGTAATGTTTTTTGCTACGCGTTCCACGCGGTATATGTTGAGCACCGCCGCCATTACGCTAGTGGTGCTGTTGTGCTTTAACCAGATCGGCAATGGCTATGATTTGTTCGTGCCGCGCTTTGTCGATACCTTGCTAGGCAGCGCAATCGCGGGTTTGGCGGTGTTGGTGGTTTTGCCCGACTGGCAGGGGCGCAGGTTGAATCAGATCGCGGCACAGGCCTTGGATGCGAACCGTCGCTATTTGCGTGAAATCATGATCCAGTATGAAACCGGCAAGCGCGATGATCTGGCTTATCGTTTGGCGCGCCGCAATGCGCATAATGCCGACGCGGCATTTTCGATGGCCATGTCCAATATCTTGTCGGAACCGGGGCATTTTCGCCGTGATGCGGATGTGGGCCTGCGCTTCTTGGTGTTGTCGCACACTTTGCTGAATTATTTATCGGCGCTAGGGGCACATCGGGAAAGTTTGCCGGATGACGCGAGCGATGAGGCGATCGCCAGAACCACGTCGCGTTTGCTGGAAGGCCTGGAGCAAATTGCAGCTAGCCTGGCGACTCAAGCTCCGCTTGCTGTGCGTAACCTGGAAGAAGAAGCCATGGCCCAGGATCTGGAAAACTTACCTGATGAAGTGGATGATAGGCATCGTTTGGTGCAGACGCAGCTGGCTTTGATGGCACGGCAATTGGCACCTCTGCGCAAGGTGGCCAGCCGGATGTTGAACCAGGAACAGCAAGAGCAGCCTGAGGGGCAGGCTCTTGTGTCTTCAACTGTTCGCTTGGATTAGGCCTGTTTAGAATCCGACCGCTTGTCCGTCGCGGCGCGAATCGGAGGCCGCGATATAGCCTTCTTCGCTACGGTATATGAGCTGGGCTGAACCAAAGTCCAAGCTTTGTGGCGCATCGACCGTTACTGGATGGCCCCGGTCGCGCAGGCCTTGCACTACGTCGGCAGGCGTGTGGGATTCAAGCATGACGGCGTTGTCGTCGACCCGAAAGCGCGGTGCGTCGCTCATGGCCTGGGGGTTCTGGCCATAGGCTGCGAGGCGCACCACCATTTGCACGTGACCTTGTGCTTGCATCGATCCACCCATGACACCGAATGCCATGGTGGGTTGACCATCGCGCGTCACAAAGCCGGGAATGATGGTGTGCATGGGTTGTTTGGACGGGCCTACGCAATTGACGTGGTCGGGCTGCAGGTTGAAGCTGATGCCGCGATTGTGCAGCGCGATGCCTGTTTCGGGGACGACCACGCCTGAGCCGAAGCCGCGGAAGTTGGACTGGATGAAGGACACCATGGAGCCGGCGGCGTCCGCAGTGGCAAGATAAACCGTGCCGCCGGGCTTGGGGGCTCCCGCCGCGACCTGGCTGGCGGTATCCGGTTTGATGAGACGGGCACGCTCGGCCAGGTAGGCCGGGTCCAGCAGCGCGGCGGCTTCGTGGCGCATGGCGGTCGGGTCGGATACGTGTTCGTGCAGGTCGGCAAATGCCAGCTTCATGGCTTCTATCATGGTGTGGTAGGCAGCGGGGCTATCCAGCCCCATACCTTCCAGATCCAGATGTTCAAGCATGCCCAGCGCACTCAGCGCGGCGATACCTTGGCCGTTGGGCGGGATTTCGTGCAAGGTGTAGCCGCGGAAATCTTGCCGCAGGGGTTCCACCCACAGTGCTTGATGGGCCGCTAAGTCTTCCAGCGTAAGGGCGCCTCCGGTTTTACGGGCGAAGGCCACGATTTTTTCCGCCAATTCGCCGCGATAGAAACTGTCGCCGTGACTTTCCGCGATGCTTTGCAGCGTGCGGGCTTGTTCGGCAAAGCGCCAGCGCTCACCCGCTTGTGGGGTACGTTGGTCACGGTAGAAGGCTTCGGAAAAACCGGGTTCTTGGGCCAGCTTCGGCGCCTGCCCTGCCCACAAACGGGCAATTTGTGGTGTGACCTGGAAGCCGCTGCGGGCATATTCGATGGCGGGCTCGAAAAGGCGAGCGAAGGGAAGTTTGCCAAAGCGTTCCGACAGAGCGCGCCAACCCGCTACTTGCCCAGGAACGGTGACAGTGTCCCATCCTGTGAGCGGCATGCTCGAGCGCCCACGGAAATAGTCTTGTGTCCAGGCTGCGGGCGAACAGCCGCTGGAGTTCAAGCCGTGCAGCTTGCCTTCGTGCCAGATGATGGCGAACATGTCGCCCCCTATGCCGTTCATGACCGGTTCGACCACGGTTAAGGCAATGGCGGTCGCAAGGGCGCTGTCAATGGCATTGCCGCCTTCATACAGCATGCGCAGGCCGGCCTGGGCCGCCAGCGGTTGGCTGGTACTGACCGCGTTGGCGGCTAACAAAGGCATTTTCTGCGAGGGGTAGGGGAATTTCCAGTCGAAAGGCAGCATGGCGGCGGCGATAAGCAAGTGAGTCGTGCTAATAGCATACCAAGGAGCCGGCAGCCCGTTGCTGTACCCGAAAGCCGGGAGAGGGCTGAGCGTCCTACAATAGCGTGAGCCAGACTCCCTTCCTGAAAGGGGGGCTTGTATGTTCCCCGGGGCTGCTCGGCAAAAACCGGTGCGCATAGTCGTTGCCTACCCGCCAGGCGGAGTCAGACAGTAATCGCGACATCATCAAGCAGGCAGGTATCAAGCTAGACTAGCGGCTTGAGCGGCGGGCCACCATGGGTGGCCTGTTCATGGCCCGTGTGCAGTCTTGCGGGCCGCCCTGGCGAATGATTTGCTTCATTCACCGTTTTATTTTTTCTTTATTCATACATGGCCCAATACGTCTACACCATGAATCGCGTTGGCAAGATCGTGCCGCCCAAGCGGCACATCCTGCGCGATATTTCCCTGTCGTTTTTCCCCGGAGCCAAGATAGGCGTGCTTGGCCTGAACGGCTCGGGCAAGTCTACGCTGCTGAAGATCATGGCAGGTGTCGACAAGGACATCGAGGGCGAAGCCCAGCCGATGCCCAATCTGAATATAGGTTATCTGCCGCAAGAGCCGCAGTTGAATCCCGAGCATACAGTGCGTGAGGCGGTGGAAGAAGGCTTGGGCGCTGTGTTCGGCGCCAAGAAACGCCTGGACGAAGTGTACGCAGCCTATGCCGAACCCGACGCCGACTTCGATGCGCTGGCAACCGAGCAAGCTGATCTGGAAGCGATCATTGCGGCGGGAAGCAGCGGTGGCGACGTCGAGCATCAACTGGAAATTGCTGCGGATGCTTTGCGCTTGCCCCCCTGGGAAGCCAAGGTCGAGCATCTTTCCGGCGGTGAAAAGCGTCGCGTAGCCCTGTGCCGCTTGCTGCTGTCCAAGCCCGACATGCTATTGCTGGACGAACCCACCAACCACCTGGACGCAGAAAGTGTGGACTGGCTGGAAGTGTTCCTGCAGAAATTTCCCGGAACGGTGGTTGCGGTTACCCACGATCGCTACTTTTTGGATAACGCGGCTGAGTGGATACTGGAATTGGATCGTGGCCACGGCATCCCCTGGAAGGGCAACTATAGTTCCTGGCTGGAACAAAAAGAAGCGCGCCTGAAGCAGGAAGAAGCCAATGAGTCGGCGCGCCAGAAAACCATACGCAAGGAACTTGAATGGGTGCGCCAGAACCCCAAGGCGCGTCAGGCGAAGTCCAAGTCGCGTATTGCCCGTTTTGAAGAACTGAGTTCGCACGAATACCAGAAGCGCAACGAGACCTCGGAAATTTTTATTCCCGTGGCCGAGCGTCTGGGTAATGAAGTGATCGAATTCAAGGGGGTCAGTAAGGGCTATGGCGAGCGCTTGTTGATCGATGACCTGAACTTCAAGGTGCCGCCCGGAGCCATCGTGGGCATTATCGGCCCCAACGGTGCGGGTAAGTCGACCCTGTTCCGCATGATCTCCGGTAAAGAGCAGCCTGACAGCGGTGAAGTGGCAGTGGGTTCAACCGTGAAAACGGCCTATGTCGAGCAGATGCGAGACGCGCTGGAAGATGGCAAGACCGTGTTTGACGCGGTGGCCGATGGCGCTGACATCTTGACGGTGGGCCGTTTCGAAATGCCCGCGCGTGCTTACCTGGGACGTTTCAACTTCAAGGGTGGAGACCAAAACAAGATCGTCGGCAATTTGTCGGGTGGTGAGCGCGGCCGCCTGCATCTGGCCAAGACCTTGTTGGCGGGCGGCAATCTGTTGCTGCTTGACGAACCCTCCAACGATCTGGACGTGGAAACCCTGCGCGCCCTGGAAGATGCTTTGTTGGAGTTCCCCGGCAGCGTGATGGTGATTAGCCATGACCGCTGGTTCCTGGACCGTATTGCTACCCATATCCTGGCTTTTGAAGGCGACTCGCAAGTCGTCTTCTTCGATGGCAACTATCAGGAATACGAGGCCGACAAGAAGCGCCGTCTGGGTGAGGAGGGCGCCAAGCCCAAGCGTTTCCGCTACAAGGCGTTGAAGTAATCGATACAGGTCTTTGTCTCGAAAAGGCAGCCAGTCCTCGTGGAAGGCTGCCGTCTTGGAGATCTGGTGATGGCACAGAGCCGCTGGTCAGGCCGTAAGCGCGTAAAAACGCCGCTGGATTTTCCAGCGGCGTTTTAGTTCTTGAAGACACGATGGCCGATGTAGCGCGCCGTGTCTGCAGAGGACTTACAGGTTGTCGAACTCCGCGTAATCCATCGTGGCGGTGACGCCGCTGGTCGAGCTGATCTTGACCGTGGTCTCGCCACCGCTAGCAGTGATGAAGAGGGTCGTGATGGTTTCACCGGAACCGACAGCCTTGAACTCGCCATCTGTGATGGTGCCATCGTCTTGTTCGGTGACAGGGGCGGAAGTGCTTACCTGATAATTGAAGCTACCTAGCAGAGCGTCGGTACCAGCTACTCCGTATTTGATCAGAGAATACAGGAGGTGGTCGTAGCCCCAAGTAGCAGCGCTTGAATAATTAGTGATGTCGACGCTGTAAGTCTTGCTGTCCTCTTGGCTTGTGATGGCAATTTTATCAGAGGTAACTGCTAGCGATTCTACGTCGTCGTCACGACCTAGGGTACCTTTAGTATCGTAAGAGTAATCCAGCTCTATCGTGCCATTTAGAGTTTCTGTTTGATCCAGTCCCAGGCTGTTTATCAGCAACGAAATCTTCGCTGTGGAATCAACTGATGAGTCAAATATATCTCCGGTTAAACCACCGAACGTGACAGTCACCGGACCGTTCAGGCTAATGTCTTCGTCGCTGTCGTAGCAAGCCTCAAAATTCAGCTCCACCTTGTCGCCGTCGCTGAGCAGACCGTCTTCGTCTACATCGGCAAAGGTTCTGGAGACTGTACCTGTTTCTCCATTCAAGGGATCGCAATTTTTTTGAGCGGCAGGACTTTCCTCGTCGAGGAAGCTCAGTGCGGCATCAGCGAGACTTCTGGCAATCATGGGTATGCCGGTGCCGATGAAGGCGCTTTCATGACCGAGCCATACGACTTGTTCCTGGCTGAGCTTGGCGTCGCCTCCGCCTCCGCTGCTACCGCCGTCACCGTCTCCACCGCCGCAAGCGGCGAGTAGTGCTAAAGCGACAGCCCCTGCACTTGCTTTCATCATGAATTTCATTGCGTTCCTTATATCAGCGCGACCGTTGGAGTTGCCGAGCTCGATTTTTAAAATGTGAGCGAGTATTACATTGCTCTGTCAATCGGGCATCACCCGATTGGGGGATGCGAACTTCGTCGTTACGCTTTCCGCCATGGCATGAGAATGTGCAGGACGTCTGTTCTGCGTGGACAGTGAAAGTGTTGTGGCGGCTTCCAAACCGCATTTTTTCCATAAAAATCAATAAGATCGACAGGAAACCGTGTTGCCGAAAATTTCGCGGGAAGAGCATTTGGTAGGGGCTTTGTACGATGGTCTACTGTCCAGGCAGGCGTGGCACCAGGCTTTGACCCTGCTGGCAGGGGAAATAGGAGCGAGCCAATGTGGCTTCATGATCTGGAATGACTTGGATGGACGCTTTGAAGTTAATGATCAGGAAGGGATGCATCCCGATTTTTTGCGAGATTTCCTGAACGATTTCCAGTTGTTGGACCCAACGCCTGCCGCCGCGCATCATCTGCCCGCAGGAGAAATCTACGTCGATCAGCGTCATCTGGGCGCTAACGAAATCAAGCGTTCGCCCTTTTATCAAGAATTTTTGGGCAAGCATGGTGTCGGTTCGGTGTTGTGCGCAATCCTTGCGCGCGAAACGGGCCGGCACTCCCTGGTGTCGTTTCAGCGGACCAGTGATAGAGGGGGCTTTGACGCGGAGCAGGAACAACTGATTCATCACTTGATGCCGCACTTGCAGCGGGTAGCCAAGCTCAGGCTCCAGTTGGATAAAGTTGAAAGTTCTTTGGCGCTTGGAAACCAAGTGCTGAACGCCTTGGGTTTTCCTGTACTGGTCCTGGATTTCAGCCGCAATTTGATCATGGCCAATAGCGCAGGCCATCACTGGCTGGCGCAGCCTGATTGCCCTTTGGCCGGAAAGCGCGCACCGGATATCCAAACCAATGTTCGAGCCTTGCTTGATCGTGCTTCGGGTGTACACGCAGTTGCGCGTAGCACTGGTTTTTATTTGCCAGCCACCGCCACCAGTGCAGGGGAATACTTGCTAGCGCTACCCTTGCGAGAGCCGAATCGACATGTGGCCGACGGTCCGGGCAATGTGATGCTTTTGATTCAGCGCGCAGGGTGGAGTCCACTGCCCGCGCGTCAAGTGTTGAGCGATCTGTTTCGCCTGACGGCCGCCGAGTTGCGTTTGTTGGAAGCCTTAGCTCGGGTCCATCAACTGCCCGCCGCTGCCGATCAGCTGGGGGTGTCGGTCGAGACCGCGCGTAGCCAATTGAAATCTGTTTTCTCGAAAACCGGCACCCGCAACCAAAGCGAGCTCGCTGCCCTGATCATGCAATTGCGTTTGGGGGGAAGTACGGCGGATGGCGAAGCATGGCTGTCTACGTCGTTGAGTCAGGCGCTGGCTTAGTTTGTATGCCCTTGCGTTTGCGGCAGAGTCATCGCTACGCTCAACCCCCCTAGTTGTGCCGACTTCGAGAACCCGATGTTGCCGCGATAAGCTTCGACCAGATCACGGGCAATGGCGAGCCCGAACCCCGTTCCCGGCCGCGATTCGTCCCAGCGTCGCCCGCGTTCGATCCGAAGCGCTTCGTCTGCGGGTAGGCCTGGACCGTCATCTTCGATGATCAGGATGAAGTCGTCTTCGCCTGCGATTTCGGTGCTGATGCGCACGCGGTAGCGCGCCCATTTCCGGGCGTTGTCCATGATGTTGCCGAGCAGTTCGGTCAGGTCGCCTGTATCGCCGGAGAAGTGCAAGTCGGGGTGAATTTCCGTTTCCCAGTCCAGCTTCTGGGCGTCGGGCAAAGTCTGAATCGCGCTGAGGGTTTTGTTGACCACCTCGGCGACATTCGTAGATTGCTTTCCTACCGCCGCGGTCAAGCCGGCGCGCGCCCGAGCCAATACGCGTTCCACGTGACGTTGCATCGATGCTATTTGTTCTTGTAGATCCTGGCCCAGCGCCTGTTGGCCCTGTGTTTGAGCCTGGCGCGCCATGGCTCCCAGGATGGTCAAGGGTGTCTTCAGCCCGTGCGCCAAATCGCCCGCCTGCGTCTGGGCGCGTTCGATGGCGGCATCCTGAAAGGCAAGCAGCCGATTGAGGTCGTCGACCACGGGTCGAACTTCGTCAGGCACTGCCCGGTCCAGCCGCCGTGCCCGGCCGGAATGCACCGCGTTGAGGCTGGCGCGCAGCACCCTGAAGGGGTGTAGCGCCAGCCGCAGGAAGCCTGCCATGGCGAGAGTGAGCAAAAGGCAGAGCGCAAGCAGTGATGGGATCAGCAAATTCAGAAAGGAGCGGCGCTCAAGGCGCAAGTCGGCGTGGTCCATGCCAACGGTGATACGGGCCTCGCGTTCAGCATCCGCGCCGCCGATTACCACCGTTCGGGACAGGACCAGCACGCGACTGTTTTCCGGGCCGGGCAAAGACGAGGTTGCAGGGTAGGGGGCTAATGCCGAGGGCTTATCGTCCAAGGCTTCGTCCCAAAGGGAGCGGGATCGTAGAAGCGCGCCGTTATCGGCGCTTATTTGCCAATACAGTCCACTGTACGGTTGGGAAAAACGGGGTTCGACCAGTTCGCCGTCCAGATGTAGCGTACCTTGAGCATCGACGCGTAACTGGGCGGCGAGCGACTTCAGCGTCAGTCGCAGCTCGGCGCCAGCGCGCCGTTCCATCTGCCGATCGAATAGCAGGGTCAAACCTGCTCCCGCCAATGCGAGCGCGAGGGTAATAAGCAGACCCGCAGCCAGCCCCAGGCGCAATTGCAGCGAATGCCGGCTCATGCCGCGTTGTCAGGTATCACGTAGCCGTGACCCCGGCGGGTTTCGATCAGCTCTATACCCAACTTGCGGCGTAGCCGCGCCACCAGCGCCTCGATCGCGTTGGTGTCGCGGTCGCTATCACCGGAATAGATGTGCTCGATCAGCTCGCCTTGCGACAGCACCTTGCCGCTGTGGTGCAAGAGGTAGCACAGCAATCGGTATTCAAGAGAGGACAAGGTCAGCGCATTGCCCTGCACCGTTACCACACGGGTGCGAGTGTCGACTTCAACCGCGCCGGCTCGAAGAATGGCGGAAGCCTGGCCTGCCGCACGCCGGGTGATGGCTCGTAAACGGGCCATCAGCTCTTCCATCTGGAATGGCTTGCTCAGATAGTCGTCGGCGCCGGCATCGATGCCTTCGACCTTGTCGCGCCAGCCATCGCGTGCAGTCAATATCAGGACAGGCGTGATGATGTCGGATGCGCGTAATCGCTTGAGTACGGACAGGCCATCCAATTTGGGTAGGCCCAAGTCCAGGATGACGGCATCGTAATCTTCGGTGCCAGCCTGAAACCAGGCCGTTTCGCCGTCTGCAACGTGATCGACTGCGTATTGCGCGCGTTCAAGTCCAGCGCGCAAGTCCGCCGCGATTCGAGGTTCGTCTTCAACAAGCAATATGCGCATATCAATCGATCTTCAGGATTTCAAGCGTGCGCGCGTCAATGTCGAGTTTCTTGCGGCGTCCGCTGGGTGGTAGCACCTTGACTTCATAGATCCAAATGCCGTGGTCACGATCCAGTTCGATTTCAATGATATCGCCCGGTACTTTTTCTCGCACTGCGCGTAGCACGGCGGATAGCGGACGGATCTCTCCGTGGGCCAGCGCTTCGCGCGCGCAATCCTGATCTTTCTTGCAATGGTCGCGAGCACCGACGCTGCCAGAGGCTGCGGCCAGGACGGCTGCCAGCAGCGTCATGGCAAGGCTGGGCAGTAATCGGGACATAAGGGATTGTGCAAACATGAAGCGACACTAACAGGCTCAGGCTGATAAAACGCTGACAACAGCAGTCAGCGAGAAAAAGCGCCAAGTTGATATTGTGCAAGCCATTGACCACGGTTTGATGAGGATATGAACATGCGTAAGACTTTCGCTCTGATTATTGCACTAGCTTGCACGACTGCTGTTTCGGCTGCTAACGCGGCTGATAAATGCGCTTACCAGCCGCGCGAACGATGGATCGCGATTGACGAAGCGGTCCGCAAAGCCGAAGCATTGGGCTATGAAGTGCGTGAAGTGGAAGCCGATGATGGTTGCTGGGAGGTGGAAGGTTATGACCGCAATGGCGCCAAGATCAAGCTCTATTTGGACCCTGTCACCGGCGAGGCGGTGAAGCCTTCTACCTGGTGGTCGCTCCGGGGCCGTAAATGATCCTGGCGCTTTCGACGCTTTCGGCCGGCCTGCCTTGCCAGGCCGGCAAGAAGGCCGCGGGCTGGGAGCCCGCGCTAGCAGCCCGACACCATCCCATCATTTCTATTTCCAAACGTGACGTCATGCCGATACCACGAACGATTGGCGCCGACCCCGGCCTTAGGGAGCATATTGAGCGTTCGCTCGATGCCTTGATCAGTGCGCGTGAAGCACGCTTGGGCTATGCCGCCCGGCGCGCGGTCATTGTCGGTTTCAAACGTGATTTTGCCATGATGGCTGGTGCGCCCTGGGCCAGCGTTTGGGATTGGCCTGAACACCGGGCTGCCGAAGTCCTTAATTACCTGGAAGGCCGCTACGCGGAAACCGTGGGGAAAACGACCGCTGATTGAACTGCTTGCCGAGGAAAGCGTTCTGCCGGAGTTCGTTCTGGCGAAGGAACCCCGACGCTAACGCAAGAAGGCGTATTGCACCACTTTGCGCAGCGGATACTGCATTGCCGTGCTGAGACCTGGCGACAGGTTAAGCGGCTTGATGAACATTTTTACGCTCATGTCGGCAGAGACATTACGCCGGATAAGGTGCCGGGTTTGGGCATTGATGTCCTGCAAGCACTGCTTGTCGTGGGCCCGGCTTGGATCGCGAAAGGCCATGACGTGGCGAACCGCGCATTCGGAATCATCGTTGCGAATTTCCAGCAGGCGACGCACGAGCGCACCCAGAACGATCAGGCGGTTATTGCCTTCTCTTTGGTTGTACTGCAGGAAATATTGATAGAAGTATTTGTAGTGGCGAATTTCGTCGCTGCGTATGTGTTCGGCAATTTCGTGCAATATCGGCTCAGAGGCATATCGCGCCAGACTGCGGTAGAGCGTGGCGGTACCCATTTCGACGACACAGCGTGCAGCCAATTCCAGGGCTTGTGTGGCTTCGAATTCTGCAACGGTGCAACGTTTCGAGTATTCCTCGAAAAAATGATGGAATGCACTGCTCCAGTCGAATTCGGGCCAGATCCGCTCGACATAGGCACGCAAGGCCCTGCCGTGCTGTAATTCCTCTGGCTCCCAGTGTTCGTTCAGCCACCGCGACAAATCGGGATCGTCGTGATAATAACTGACCAGGTTTCGGGTATAGACGTCGGAGCCGCTTTCTACGAACGATGCGCTGCACAGCACGAAAAATAGCGTTTCGTCATCGCGAACCCGCTCAGGAATGATTCGGTCGAAATCGATGTGTTGCAAGGACCAGGGTAGCGCAGTGTTCGCGGTACTCACAGTGTCCTCCTAGTTGGCAGATAACTTAAGCATAAGCTCAATTGGCCGGACTTTCGATCTGAAAGTGGCGTGGCTGTTGAGGTTACGTTGTGTAATGCTTGTCTAGATCGCTCACAGACAGCGTGCGATGAATCTGGCACTGTCACAGTATGCGCTGGGTCGTTGTCACTCAGACCTGCAGTAGCAAAGAATTAAATTACAGGCAACACAAGGAGCCCATCATCATGAAGACGAATTTGCTTGCGAAGATTGTTATTGGCGCAACACTGGCCGTGTCCGCAGCGGCATGTTCCACCTGGGATGGCATGTCGGGTCGGCAGAAAAGTACTGCCGTCGGCGCAGGCTTGGGTGGTGTAGCGGGTGCAGCGGTAACGGGTGGCGGTGTGCTGGGTACCGTTGGCGGAGCCGCCATCGGCGGTGTCATTGGCGACCAGGTCGGCAAGAATCGCTGATATGGCTTGAAGCCGCCTAGCGGATAAAGCCGACTGGCGCTTGAGCCAGTTTTCCTAACAAGAAGCCCCCTGTTCCTAATAAGAACAGGGGGCTTCTTGTTTCACGCCTGGCCGCCAGGCAAGCCCGCGGATCTGGCCCGAGCGCACTCCAGACCGTCTTGCAAACGCAACGCCTATGTTACCGGCGACTACACGCGAGATGCTGGGTGCCGGGCTGCAAGAGATGCCTGGTGTCTGGAGCTATCCGAGGTTTATTCAGGGGTGATATGGGCGTCTTTCACGACCTTCTGCCACTTGGCGAACTCTTCCTTGGACCGCTTCGCCAAATCGGCGGGTGACATCGGATCCGTAGTCAAGCCTTGCTTGAGCAGGGTAGTGCGCACTTCGTCGGTGTTCAGCAGGCGGTTGATCTCGGTGTTGTAGGACTGGACGAGTTCCGGTCGCATGCCACGAGGACCGATTACCGAGTACCACGCATCCGCATCGTAGTTGGGGAGGCCGACAGTGGCCAGAGGCGGGATGGATGGATGCGAGGGGTCCTGCGCTTTGCGCGAAGCACCCAGAATGATCGTGCGCTTGTCCTTCTGGAACGGTACGGCTACGTGCATAGGCTGGAACATGGCTTTGATGTGGCCAGCCAGCAGATCGGTGGTGGCGCCGGCCGAACCCTTGTAAGGCACGTGCACCAAGTCCAGGCCCAGCGGAGCGATCAACATTTCCATGCAGAGGTGATGGAAGGTGCCTTTGCCGGGTGAACCGTAGTTGACCTTGCCGGGATTGCGCTTGGCGTAGTCGATGAATTCCTTGAACGTGTTGACGCCCAGAGATGGGTGCACGCACAAGGCAAAGTTGATCGAGCCAAGCATGGCGATGGGCGAAAAGCTGTCCAGCACATCGAACGGCACCGATGAGTAGACCATGGGCAAGGTCAGGGCAGTGTTGGTGCTGAAAGCGATGGTGTGCCCATCGGGAGCGGCTTTGGCGACGGCCCCCAGGCCAATGATGCCGGAGGCGCCGGCACGATTTTCCACTACGAATGTGCGGCCGGTATGGCTGGCCAGCTTGGGGGAAAAGAGACGCGCGCACAGGTCAGGAGTGGTGCCGGGGGTAAACGGCACGATGATCTGTACCGGTTTGTCGGCCAGGCCAAACGAGTCGTTGGCGGCAAAGGCGCGAGTGGACGCCAGGCTGCCTGCGATGACGGTGGCGATGAACTCTCGCCGGCCTAGTGTGGGTCCGAAATCTTGCATGAGTTGTCTCCTGAGGGGCTTAATGTGAAGCAAAGCGGGTGGCTGGCCACCCCGGCCGGGCCTTGATCTTAGGCGATTTCATTGGCGCGGCGCACGCTGGCTATCATCGACGAGTTGATGAGATATTCGCGATGAAGGTCGCGGTTGGCCACGGTTGCCCGCATTTCGTCCAGTCTTTGCTGGCGTATTTCGGGGTCGCGTTCTTCCAACAAGCGTTTATTGCGGATCGTTATCGCCTGGACGTATTCCACGTTTACGGTGCGACGCTGACGATGATAGCGATCGAGCAATTGGTCGTTTGCGCCATTCAGGATGACCTCGGCCAATTTTTCGGTCAGGTTCATGGCGTCATGGATACCGCTGTTCAAGCCCATGCCGCCCAAGGGGTTGTTGACGTGGGCCGCATCGCCGGCGACGAATACCCGGCGATCGCGGAAGTCGTGGGCGACTCGTTGATGGACGCGGTATACGCTCTTGTACGGGATGTCGTAGTCGAGATCGGGGGACAGGAAGCCCTTGATCTTGCTCTGCACGAACTCTGGTGCGAGCACGTCGGTTTCTTCCATGTCTGGCGTGATCGGGAACGCAATGCGCCAGATGGCGGGAGGACCGTCATGGGGCTGGATGAAAATGGCGCTCCATTCGTCCGGGTCGGCAATATAGGCATTGCCGGTGTAGCCTTGCTCGCGCAGGTCATAGCGGGTGGCGAAAACCAGGAAGCGTTCGGGCCAGGTGAACCCTTCGAATTCGGTGCCCATGGTTTTGCGCACGATGCTGCGCGCGCCGTCTGCGCCGATCAGGTAGCTGGCGCGGATCTCGCCCTTGCCGGTCGCGCCGGTATAGGAAACCGTGACGCCGTCGGCATCTTGCTCGTAGCCCGTGCATTCGTGCGAGAACAGGATTTTGACGTTGGGGTAGCCCTTGAGCAGTTCACCCACGTAGCTGGACAGCTTGTGCTGTTCGACGTGCAAGCGGTAGGGGTAGGGGGTCAGGTCAGAGATCAGCCCCAGGTCGAACTGGGCAACCAGGCCGGTGCGGCGATCGCGGATCTGCCATTCGGGCACGGGTATGCCCATGCCGCGCATGGTGTCGCCGATGCCCAGCGTGTCGAACATTTCAACGGTAGGCGGGTGGAAGGTGCCGGCGCGCAGGTCTTGGGGGACATGCGATTCGGTTTCGATGATGACTACGTTGACACCCTTTTGTGCCAAGGATAGCGCAGCTACAAGGCCGACTGGCCCTGCGCCGGAGATAACGACGGGATGATGTTCCATGATTCGATTCGGTGATGCGGTGAATGCTTGAGTGGGACAGTGACGCCTTAAGCGCCAATGCTGCCGAGGTCTTCGCGCCACAGCGCCAGGGCTTCCTGGACGGGCCGGTCAGAGAAACTGAACAACACGCTGTCTTCGCCTGTGCGCAGGCTGTGGGCAGCCCAGCTGGGTATGACGAAAACATCGTTGGGTTCGGCAATGAAAGTACGGTCAGACAAGGTGACCTCGACACGGCCCTCGAGCACGGC
Source organism: Pigmentiphaga sp. (assembly GCA_040391825.1). Classification (GTDB taxonomy): domain Bacteria; phylum Pseudomonadota; class Gammaproteobacteria; order Burkholderiales; family Burkholderiaceae_B; genus Pigmentiphaga. Next base: position 34,810 of record JBEBXA010000002.1, on the reverse strand, counting down.
GAAAACCGTGCCTGCCGAGCAGCGATAGGGCGAACCTTGGAAGCCCTTGGGCAGCAGTTGCGCGTAAGTTCCCATGGTAGGCATGGGAGCACCGCCCGTAAGTGGGTTGATGTAGCGCAGCTTGTAGCCGTGATGCGGATCGGGTTCGCCGGCGGCTTTCATGCCATGCAGGGATTCGCAGGTGCGCTCGTAGGGATAGCAGAACAAGGGCGATGCCTTGTTGGGCGTGGGTGTCCAGTCGACCGGGGCCAGTCCGTTGCCATAGCGCAGAATGCTGTCGCGCACCGGGCGCTTCAGGGTTTGGCGGTCATCCGTAGACGATTCGGCAAAGCTTGCATCCAGCAGGGCCACCAATTGCACGTCCAGGCCGTCCAGCCAGATCATCGGAGTGTCGGTATCGTTGCCGTGATCGTGCCAGGTCCAGGAAGGGGTGGTGACGAAGTCGCCCCGACGCATGATGGTTTTTTCGCCATTGACCGAGGTATAGGCGCCGTCGCCTTCCAGGATCAAGCGCAGTGCTGCTTGGCTGTGGCGATGTGCGCGGGCGACTTCGCCCGGCAGAATCGCTTGCAGGCCTGCGTAGAGCGAAGTCGTGATGGCGGCTTTGCCGCGTAGCCCGGGGTTTTCGAGGATGAGCACGCGGCGCTCGGCTTCCTCGGCGGTGATCAGTTCGGTGGCCTCGGTCAGGTAGGGACGTACCTTCTTGTAGGACCAGTGCGCGGCCTGGCAATCGGAACGCGGTGTCTTGGTGACCAGATTGTGCAACTGTTCCCACAGGGGGGCCAGATTGTCGGCGCCGATGCGGGCATAGAAGGCTTCGCGCTCGGCGCGAATGTCGAGCGTGGTGGCATCCGGACTCTGTAGTGTGCGCGTATTCATTGTCTCTCCTCTGCCCGCGGTCGGGAAAGGCTGTGGCCGCCTGAGCGGCCGCAGCGGGCGTTAGCGAATGGCGACCTGCATCGATCCGATCTGATCGATGTGTGCGTGCATGACGTCACCGGGCTGAATCGAAGCAACGCCTTCAGGCGTACCGGTCATGATGATATCGCCGGGATACAGGGTGTAGACGTGCGACGAGATTTCGATCAGTTCGGCAATGCCGGTGATCAGGTCACGGGTATTGGCCTTCTGGCGCAACTCTTCGTTCACGTAAATCGAGAAGTCGAGCTTGCCGGGATCGGCGATTTCGTCGGCGGTGACCAGATAAGGGCCCAATACCGAGTAGGTATCAGCCGATTTGCGATAGCTGCGGTCTTCGGTGCCGCGCACGGTCATGTCCAGGCCGATGCTGTAGCCAGCGATATAAGAGAAAGCGTCGGCTGCTTTAATGTCCTTGCCTTGTTTGCCGATGATGACGGCAAGCTCGACTTCGTGGTCGTTGCGGCGTCCGGGGAAAGCGATTTTGACGCCTTCGCCTGCGCCCACTACCGACTGTGCGGATTTCAGGAAAACCCCGAACTTGGCGACCGGGCTCTTGAAGCCATCATAGGTAGCCACGTGGACATTGTTGTGAATTTGCGAGTCGGCCAAGGACTCGTCCACGTGAGCATGGTAGTTCAGCGGAGCGGCGATGACTTTGGCGGCATTGGCGACCGGGCTGAGCAGCTTGACGTCTTTAAGCGCAAAAGTGGCGGCGCCGGCTTTGGCTGCGGCCAAGGCGGGTTTGAGCTCTTCCAGGTGTTCGATAAGCTGGTCGCCAGGGGCGACAGGCCATTGCAGTTTGGGCAGCTTGGCTATTACGGCGGATACGTCGTATACGGTGTCGCCTTCTACCAGGCCCAGACGGCCTTCATTGAAACGGCAAATCCTCATGATTTCCTCTATTTATTCGGCGTGACATAGCGCAAGTGCTGATTTGATGCGCATTTAATTTTGAACGTGTTCAATATTAAAACTTGGAAGGAGGGCCGTCAAGTTGACCATTCCGTGAAAAAAACCGTCTTTTCAGAACGGGTGCGGCTAGCGGGGGAGCTCTTTGGCGCCAATGCGGCAGCCCGGAATCCAGCGTTCCTGCTGGGTTCCGTTCAGGTGCAATGCTCTCGGGAAGGCGGGATAGCGTAATAGCCTGCTACGGCAGGGTGCTATGCGGATGCCAGGCGGCGTTTTGCCGCCTGGGCGTGCTTGCTGTTGGTGGGCTCGGGGTCGAGCACCGGTGTGCTGTGTGGCTGCCGGCCAGCAAGGGGGAGCATGCCGACGAATTCGCCTCGGGACGAAAACCAGTACAGGCCTAAGCCTAGTTGGGCGAAGGCATTTCTATCTTGACTTCCAGGACCTCGTAGGTGTCCTGGCGTTCAAGGTGGACCTTGATGTCATCGGGATTGATGTTGACGTACTTGGAAATGACCGCAATCAGTTCCTGTTGAAGTTGAGGCAGGTAGTCGGACGTCGCTGCCCCCCGGTCCATACGTTCGTGCGCAAGAATGATCTGCAGTCGTTCTCTGGCGACGCCGGCTGAAGGGGGTTTCTTCTGTCCGAGGAAAAAAGAGAGGAAGGACATCTGTTATTTTCCTCCGAACAGGCGCTTGAAGAGCCCTGGTTTTTCATAGTCGACGAAGCGCAGCGGTTTGTCTTCGCCCAGGTAGCGGTCCACCACGTCTTGATAGGCTTCGGCAACTTCAGTGCCCTTCAGATGGATGGTCGGCAAGCCCTGGTTGGACGCATGCAGTACGTTTTCCGATTCGGGAATGACACCGATCAGCTTGATGCGCAGGATGTCTTCGACGTCCTTGAGGGAGAGCATTTCGCCGTCGGCCACCCGCTTGGCGTTATAGCGGGTCAGCAGCAAGAATTCCTTGACCGGGGCTTCGCTTTCTTCGGCGCGGCGCGATTTGGCCGACAGAATGCCCAGAATGCGGTCGGAGTCGCGTACCGAGGATACTTCCGGATTGGTGACGATCAGCGCATCATCGGCAAAGTAGGCTGCCATCAGGGCGCCTGCTTCGATGCCGGCAGGCGAATCGCATACGATATATTCGAAGTCCATCTCGCGCAGGCCGTCGATGACGCGCTGCACGCCGTCGCGGGTAAGGGCATCTTTATCGCGCGTTTGCGAGGCGGGCAGGATATACAGGTTGTCGAGCTGCTTGTCGCGGATCAAAGCCTGATTAAGCGTGGCTTCACCCTGAACGACATTGATCAAGTCATAGACCACGCGCCGTTCGCAACCCATGATGAGGTCGAGGTTGCGCAATCCTACGTCGAAGTCGATGACCGCGGTCTTGTGACCGCGCATCGCCAATCCCGAAGAAAAACTGGCGCTCGTCGTGGTTTTCCCGACGCCGCCTTTGCCTGAAGTCACGACGACAATACGTGCCATGGAGGGATGGTCCTTATGAGTTAGATCGCTAGCGATTCGACCAGCAGTTTCTCGCCATCAAGGCGGATCAGAGCCGGTTTGTCTTGGATGTCGGCGGAAAGCATGGCCGTCATGGCGCGGTAGACGCCTGCGACGGCCACGAGTTCAGCCTGGAACTGGGTAGTGTAAATGCGGGCCGCGGTGTCGCCGCGCGCCCCGGCCATGGCCTTGCCCCGCAGCGGTCCGTAAACGTGGATGTTGCCGTCGGCGATGACTTCCGCGCCGTGGCTGACCACGCCCATGACGATCAGGTCCGAATTGCGAGCATAGACTTTCTGGCCCGAGCGCAGCGGCTTTTCGATTAGCAGCGTTGCCGTGGCGCCGGGAGCCTGGGTGGAAATAGCGGGTTCCAGCACCACTTCGGCGGCAGCCGGTTCGGGGGCCGCGGGGGCGGGTGTACGCGAAGCCGTTTCCGTAGAGGGGCTTTCTTCCGTTGCTGATTTGACCGGCATGGCAGGCAGGGACACTTGTGCCAGGCCCGCCAGGCGGGCTGATTCCAGCAGCGCTTCCGGCGCCATGACGCCAATGGTCGGCAAACCGTGCCGTTTCAAGGCGTCGACCAGTTGCCCCCAGTCCAGCGGATCAGACAGGCGCGAGGCGTCGATAACGACGGGTTCATCTTCGAAGAAACCGGCGGCGTCGTCCATACGCTGTTCGAGAGCGTCCAGGATCGCTGGCATATCGGCAGTGTGCAACACCACGCGGATCGCGTAGAGCGTGGTGCTTTTGAAATCGAGAATGGTACTGGCTTCCATAAGGGGCGCCGATGATGACGCAATTGCGCAAAGTACGGATTCTACCGGTACGCGCGACTATATGGGTTAGCGGTTGTGTCCCCCTCGTGCCTGGCGGCCGGCCGACGAGGGGGTGGCAAGGATATTGACGCCTATTTTGCCCAGGAATCCTTGAGCGTAGTGGTGCGGTTGAATACTGCCGCCTGGGGCGAGGAGTCTTCTCTGTCGGCCACGAAATAACCGAAGCGCTCGAACTGGTAGGAGGTGCCCGGCGTGCTGTCGGTGCCGGGTTCGATGAAAGCCTGGACGGTTTCGACCGAGTTTGCGTTCAAGCAGGCAATGAAATCCTTGCCGCCTGCGTTCGGATTGGGGTCACTGAACAGACGATCGTAGAGGCGGACTTCTGCCGGAGCCGCGGTGGCGGCGTGCAACCAGGTAATGGTGCCCTTGACCTTTACGCTATCGGCGCCGGGGGTGCCGCTCTTGGTGTCCGGCAGGTATTCGGCCTGCACTTCCACCACTTGGCCCTCGTCGTTCTTGACGAAACCCGTGCACTTGATGACGTAACCGTACTTGAGCCGGACCATATTGCCCGGAAACAAGCGGAAAAAACCTTTTGGCGGATCTTCGGCGAAATCATCACTTTCGATCCAGAGTTCACGGCCGAATGCAAAGCTGCGCCTGCCCATCTCTGGGTGATGGGGATGGCGGGGAGCCGAGCATTCCTCGGTCTGCTCTTCCGGGTAATTCGTGATGACCAGCTTAAGTGGGCGCAGGACCGCCACGGCGCGGGGCGCCTTGGGGTCGAGGTCGTCGCGCAAGGCTTGTTCCAGCAGGCTGTAGTCGATCCAGGAGTCGGATTTGGACGCGCCGGTGCGTTCGCACAGCAATTGGATGGCTTCCGGTGTGTAGCCGCGTCGACGCAAACCCAGAATCGTCGGCATGCGGGGGTCGTCCCAACCTTGCACGTGGCCTTCGTTGACCAACTGCATCAATTTGCGCTTGCTGGTGATGACATAGGTCAGGTTGAGTCGCGCGAATTCGTACTGGTGCGGGAGTGGGCGCGCCAGCAGACCCAGATCCGCCAAGTGTTCCAGCAGCCAGTCGTAGAAAGGGCGTTGGTCTTCGAATTCCAGTGTGCAGATGCTGTGGGTGATGCATTCAAGCGCGTCTTCGATTGGGTGCGCGTAGGTGTACATCGGGTAGATACACCATTTTGTGCCGGTGCGATGGTGCTCGGCGTGGCGGATGCGGTACAGCACCGGATCACGCAGGTTCATGTTGGGGGACGCCATATCTATGCGTGCCCGCAAGGCCATTGAACCATCGGGGTGCTTGCCGTCGCGCATGTCGCGCAGCAGCGCCAGCGATTCTTCCGCCGGACGGGAGCGCCAGGGGGAGTCGGTGCCGCCTTCCGTCAAGGTGCCTCGCATCGCGCGCATTTCATCAGCGCTTTGCTCGTCCACGTAGGCGTGCCCGGCAAGCACCAAGGCCTCGGCTGCTTCATACATGAAATCGAAGTAGTCGCTTGCGTGGTAATAGTGATCCACGCCGAAGGCATTCCAGTCGTAGCCTAGCCAACGCACGGCATCGAGGATGGCGTCAACGTAGCGTTGCTCTTCCTTTTCCGGGTTGGTGTCGTCCAGGCGCATGTGACAGACCCCGGCATAGTCGCGCGCCAGGCCGAAGTTCAGGCTGATGGCTTTGGCGTGGCCGATGTGCAGGTAGCCGTTGGGCTCCGGCGGAAATCGGGTGCGGATGCGCGCGGGATCGAGTCCCGCAGCCAGTTGCTGGGCAGCGGGGCCAGGATGGCCGGACCAATGTTTTTGTGCATAGCGTCCCGAGGCCAGATCGGTTTCGACGATATTGCGCAGGAAATTGGTGGCGGGGGCCGGAGAAGGTTTCTGAGATGCTGTCATTGTCTGCTTGATTGGACGTGCTTGTCCCTAGGTCGATTTTGCCATGAATCGAGGGGAAACCCTCGTTAGCGTGGCGTATAGGTCAAATCGAGGGCCTTGCCAGGCCCTATGTGGGCCTGTGTTAAGCGCTTCTGAGTGGCAAAGATAGCGCGACGCGCAAGCCCGAACCTTCGGGGCTCTGGAGCTCTATATGTCCCGCGTGGGCGCGGGCGATGGTGTCGACCAGCGCCAGGCCCAATCCGACATTGCCGGTTCGGCTGCGAGCCGGGTCCAGGCGCGAGAAGGGTTGCAGGGCTTCCGCATGCCGTTCGCTGGAAATGCCCGGGCCGTGGTCGCGCACCGCGATGACGGCGTAAGCGCCGTGTTTTTCCAGAGTGACGTCAATGGGAGGGGCCCCGTGTTGCATGGCGTTCTGGATGAGGTTGTCCACCAGGCGGGCCAGGGCCACCGCATCACCGTCCACGAGCAATTCCTGCTCAGAGGAGGCTGCATAGTTGATGTCGCTTCCCGTGCCTTGCCAGGCATGAATGCGTTCGTGCAGCCAGACGCTCAGGTCTATGGGAGTGAAGTGGTAGGTGGCGGGGTCGCTGCCACGTACGAAGCTGATGAATTGGTCGACGATGTGCAGCATATCCTGAGCATCTTTGCGCAGCCCCTCTTTGAGCGCCGCGTCGTCGACCATCTCGGTGCGTAGCCGCATGCGCGACAAAGGCCCTTTAAGGTCGTGCGGCAGACCCGCCAGCAAGGTGCGACGCACGCTGTCCGATTCGTCCAGGGCATCCAGCATGGCGTTGAAGCGCTCGCCTAGCACACGGGTTTCGCGAGGGCCCGATGGCAGCACACGTTCTGGTTTGCCAGCGGCCAGGCGGTCGGCCGCGTGCGCCAGCGATGTGATGGGTCGCGAAATGTGCCAGGAAAAGCCGGCCGCCAGAAACAGAATCAGGCCCAGGCCGCCCAGCCAGATCACCAGCAAGGGCGTTCTGACTGGCGGGCTGATGCGTTCCAGCGAGATGACCAGCCAGGCTCGGGTGGCGGATTCGGCGTCATAGGGAATGGATGAGCTTAGCGATATATAAAGGGCGGGTTCGGGGCCGCGTGATAGGGCAACCCGGGTGCCATCACCCAACTGCATGTTCAATCGGCGGATCAACCCCCGCATGGCATTGCGAGGGTCGTCGTCCGCCCAGCGCGAAGATTCCCTGGGCGGGGGGCGCCGCTCAGGCGCGGCAAGAGGGCTGTCGGGGTCCAGCCTGCCGGGAGTGGATTGCGCAAAGTGCGGTGGCGGGTGTTCATGCCCTTGGGCGCTGAGAGGAGGGCGCTTGCGACGCGGATGGGGGGGTATCGGCCGCAGTTCAAGACGCCATTCGCCTTGGGAGGCACTGGAGACGAACGCTGCACGGTCGGCTTCGTCAATCTGGGCGATGGACGCGCGCAGGGTGCGGATGGTTGTGGCCATCAGGTCGGGCGTTACGTTTTCCAAGAAATTTCGGCGATAGTGCGAAATAGCCAGAAAGGTGGCGGCCTGGGCAAATAGGACCGCCCCCAGGATGAGTAATATCAAACGTGTGCGCAGCGCGCTCGGCACCAGTTGCGAAAGCAGGCGGCGCAAGCTGGACCGGTTCATGGCAAGGCCGGAGAGATCGGCACTGCGTCGTCGGCGCTGCCTAGCGGTGCAAAGCGGTAGCCGATGCCCCACACCGTCTGTATCCATCGGGGTTGCTTGGGGTCGTCTTCCAGGGCGCGGCGTAACCGCAAAATGGCGATGTCGATTGCGCGATCATTGCGCTCCCCGGCTTCATCGTCGCGGGCTAGCGCCAGCAGTCTTTCGCGCGATAGCGGCTTGCCTGCATTGCGCAACAAGGCTTCCAGCAAGTTGAACTCGCCGCCGGTCAAACGGACGGGTTCACTGCCTTTATGCAAGGTACGGGTCTGAGGATCGAAGGTGAATGGGCCGAATGACACCGGCGCATCCTTGATAAGGGCGGAAGGACCGCTTTTACGACGCAGAACGGCTTCGATGCGCGCGAGCAGCTCTCTCGGGTCGAAGGGTTTGCCTAGGTAATCGTCGGCGCCGGACTCCAGGCCAATGATGCGGTCAACGGTTTCGTCGCGGGCCGTTAAAAGAATAATGGGCAAATCTTCGCCATGCTCGCGCAGACGGCGACAAGCATCGGCGCCGTCTCCACCCGGCAGCATGCGGTCCAACACCAGCAAGGCCGGCGAATAGCGGGTAATGCGGGCCTCCAGGTCAGTAGCGTCGGCGGCCAGCAAGGTGTCGTAGCCTTGGCGGTTCAGATAATCTGCCAGCAGTTGCCGCAGCGAGGGGTCGTCATCGACGACGAGTATCTTGGTAGAGACGGTTTTGTCCATGCTTGAATGTTCGCGGTATAGACGGCTTGCCGCAAGCGGGTTGAAATCGCTTGAAACAGCTAAGGCCGGTTTCGCAACCGATCCGAAACGAGTTCGCCATCAGAATGCAGTCACCGCCGCACCTAGTGAGCGGCGTTGATAAGGAGTACAGCAATGACCAAGAATACCCTTCGCACGATTGCCCTCTCTTTGGCCCTGGCTACCGGCGCCGGCGGCGCCCTGCAGGCTGCTTATGCACAAGACGCATCGGCTACCCCCAGTTCGGCCCCGACGACCCAGCCCGATCAGGCCGGTGCAAAAAAAATGGGCCAGCGCGGCACTGATGGCGTTAAGCATCACAGGGGCCATTACCACAAAGGCCATCACCAAGCGAAACGGATCAGTCATCATGGCGCTTTCGGGCCGATGGCGCAGTCGCCAATGCTTGCACTGGCGCACATGAAGTCCAAGCTGAGCTTGACCGATTCCCAGCAAACTCTCTGGAATGCGGCCGAGTCGCAGCGTACTGAGCTGGGCAAGGCCATGCGCGCCCAACGCGTGGAAGATCGCAAAGCACTGAAGGCTCAGCTTGATGCCGGACCCCTGGACCTGCGTGCTCTGTCGACTCGTCAAGATGCACAGCGCGATGCGCTGAAGTCCAGGCTGGATGCGGCGCGCGATGCTTGGCTGGTCGTCTACGACTCGCTTGACGCCAAGCAGAAGGACACCGTCACTCAAGCCCTGAAAGCGCGTATGGACCGCGCCGAGCATCGAGGCAAACAACGCGGCGAACACCCGGCGCGTGGCTGAGCAACCAGGGCTCGCGTGCTGCAACTGCCCGTGATCTCTTAGCCCTGGCACTTGTTTCATCAGTACCTGGCTCTTTTCTTTGAACCGCCCCCAAAAATTGGACATTAATCCAAGCTTTGGGGGCTTTTTCTTTACCGGAGAAAGAGAGGCGTGGCCAGATCCAGGCCGATCTGCGTGCCTTCTATCCATCGCCGCGGGTAGTGTCTTGCCGAATTCTGCGGGCGCGTCCGTTAAACTCTGTGGCAATACGGCTCCCGCCGCGCTTCGCAGAGATTCCCCATGCAGAAACCCGATACCGTGCTGGCGCACGCAGGACGTTCGCCCGAAGACCATTCCGGCATGGTCAATACGCCCGTGTTTCGTACTTCCACCGTCATTTTCCCCACGATCGAGGAATACGAGACCCACCGCGATATCTCCCAGAAGCCGGTCAGTTACGGCCGGCATGGTACGCCCACTACTTTTGCGTTCGAAGACGCCGTCGCCAAACTGGAAGGCGCACACCAGGCGGTTGCCTTGCCCAATGGCTTGTCGGCCATCGTGGTGGCCCTGCTGGCTGTCCTCAAGCCCGGCCAGCATTTGCTGATGCCCGATTCGGCTTATTCGCCGGCGCGTGGCTTTTGCGACCGCCGCCTGGTCCCGCTGGGCATCGAGGTGGAGTACTACGACCCCCTTATCGGCGGCGGCATCGCCAAGTTGTTGCGCGAGAACACCGGAGCGGTCTTTTGCGAATCGCCTGGCTCGCTTACTTTCGAGATGCAGGACATCCCGGCTATTGCCGCGGCGGCGCATGCGCGCGATATTCCGGTACTGGCCGACAATACCTGGGTCACGCCTTATTTTGCTTCCCCATTTGAGCTGGGTATTGATATCTCTATTCATGCCGGCACCAAATACATAGGGGGGCATTCCGATTTGATGATCGGCGTGGTCACCACTAACGAACGTTATTGGAAGCCGGTACGCCAGACGGTGTACGACTATGGCTACAGCGTGAGTCCGGATGATTGCTATCAGGCTCTGCGGGGTTTGCGAACGATAGGCGTGCGCCTGAAGCAGCAGATGCAGAACGCGCTGAAGGTGGCGCGCTGGCTGGAAGCTCAGCCAGAGGTTTCACGCGTACTTTTTCCCGCCCTCGAAAGCGATCCAGGGCATGCGTTGTGGAAACGCGATTACCGAGGGGCGTCCGGCCTGTTTTCGGTGGTGTTCAAGGCTATCGATGACGCCGCCGTTGCGCGTTTCGCCAATGCATTGAAGCTTTTCGGCATTGGATCAAGCTGGGGTGGTTTCGAAAGCCTGATTACCGTCGTGCACGCTGCCGCTTACCGCACCGCAACGCGCTGGCAGCCGGAAGGCCCCGCCGTGCGGCTGCATATTGGACTGGAAGATCCGGATGACCTGATCGCCGACCTCAAGCATGGCTTGCAAGAACTCGTCGCGGATAGGGCTGGTGCCAATGGTTGACCAGCGCGCGCAAGAAGTCCTGCAGCGGGTTTTTGGATACGACCAGTTTCGCGGGCCGCAGCAGGACATCGTGCAGCATGTGGTTGAGGGGGGCGACGCCCTGGTGCTGATGCCGACCGGGGCAGGCAAGTCGCTCTGTTATCAGGTGCCGGCTTTGGTGCGCGAAGGAACCGGGGTCGTCGTGTCGCCCCTGATTGCTCTGATGCAGGATCAAGTCGACGCATTGACCGAACTAGGGGTGCGTGCGGCCTTCCTCAATTCCACCCAGGATTACGCGCGTGTGCGTGAGGTCGAGCAAGCCTTTTTGGCTGGAGAGCTCGACCTGCTCTATGTCGCACCCGAGCGCTTGCTGACTGATCGTTGTTTGGCCTTGCTTGAACGGGGCCGTATCGCCTTGTTCGCTATTGACGAAGCCCACTGCGTGTCGCAATGGGGACATGATTTCCGCCCTGAGTATCTGGGCTTGTCTGCTTTGCATGAACGTTGGCCGAATGTGCCGCGTATCGCACTGACGGCTACCGCAACGGCTGCCACCAGTCTTGAGATAGCGAACCGGTTGAGCCTGGACGAGGCGCGCAAATTCATATCGAGTTTCGATCGGCCCAATATTCGCTATCGCATCGTTGAAAAAAATGATCCGCGCCGCCAGTTGCTGGATTTCCTCACCCAGGAGCATGCGGGCGATGCCGGCATCGTCTATTGTTTGTCCCGGGCGAAGGTGGAAGAAACCGCTGAATTTTTGTGCAGCCATGGCCTGGACGCGATGCCCTACCATGCTGGCCTGGATGCAGCGCGGCGCGCGGCCAACCAGGCCCGGTTTTTGCGGGAAGACGGCGTGGTCATGGTTGCCACGATTGCTTTTGGCATGGGCATAGATAAGCCCGACGTGCGCTTTGTCGCCCACCTGGATCTACCCAAATCGGTTGAAGGGTATTACCAGGAAACCGGCCGCGCAGGCCGCGACGGTATGCCAGCTACGGCCTGGATGGCTTATGGCCTGCAAGACGTGGTGCAGCAGCGTCGCATGATCGATGAATCCACTGGCGACGAAGCCTTTAAACGGCGTTCGGCCTCTATGCTGGAAGCCATGTTGGGCTTGTGCGAAACCGTGGAGTGTCGGCGCACGAGGTTGCTGGCTTATTTTGGCGAGGCTTCTGAAGCCTGCGGCAATTGCGACACTTGTCTTGAGCCGCCACAGGCCTGGGATGGCACCGAGGCGGCGCAAAAAATACTTTCCGCGGTATACCGTTTGTGGAAAGAGCGCGGTCAGCGGTTTGGCTCGGCGCATGTGGTGGACATTCTGCGCGGAAAGAAAACCGAACGTATTACACAGTACCGGCATGATGAGTTAAGCGTGTTCGGGGTGGGCGCAGATCTCAGCGACAAGGATTGGCGCAATGTGCTGCGGCAGTTGATTGCGCAAAGCCTGCTGGCGGTCGATCATGAAGCCTACGGCACTTTGGCCCTGACGGAAGGCAGCCGCAGTGTGCTGAAGGGCGAACGCACCTTGATGCTGCGGCGCGAGCCCGCCAAGAAGTCGCGCACGCGCGAGAGTTCGCCGCGTGCGCGTTCCACGGTCACGCTACCTCCCGAGGCCGAAACCTTGTTTACCGCTTTGCGGGCATGGCGCGGTGAAGTCGCGCGCAGCCATGGTGTACCTGCCTACGTGATTTTTCACGACGCAACATTGCGTGAAATCGCCCTGGCCCGGCCGGAAAGCTCTACCGAGCTGGGGGCGATCAGCGGGGTTGGAGCGCGTAAGCTCGAAGCTTACGGCAGCGAAATCCTCGAGCGGGTAGCTAAGTTTTAGCCAGCCCGGAAACCGAGCCCTGATGACAACTCCGCCGCGGCGCTGCGTACGGCGGGAATGATCTTGTCTTGAATGATGGCATCGGTGAAAGCGTGAGTCATGGCGGTGGCGTTCAAGCCTGCCACGGCTTTGCCGGTAGAGTCGAAGATCGGGGCGGCAATCGAGCGCACCCCCAGGTGGAATTCCTCGTCGTTGAAGACAAATCCGCTTGCGCGCGCTTGTTGAAGCAGGTCCCGGAAACGCTGCGGGTCTACCGTGGATTTTTCGGTCAAGGCGGGAATGGGAGCTGGCCCGATAATCTCATCCAGCTCTTCCTCGGATTGGTGGGCCAGCAAGATGCGCCCTATCGAAGTCGCATAGGCCGGCATGCGCGAGCCGACATGAATATTGATCGCCGTCGGCAGCGGAATCCGCGCGAGGGCAACATAAACCAATTCCTGTTTGTCGAGAATCGCCATGTGTACGGAGGCGTTAACCTCATTGCGCAGGCGATTGAGAACGGGCTGCGCAAGCTCCACCAGAGGCAGGCGATTCAAATACGCGAATCCCAGTTGCATGGAAAGCGCGGTCAGCCGATAACGGCGCCCGGGTTCTTCGCGTTCAAGATAGCCGAGCCGCTCCAGCGTATGCACGAAGCGATAGGGCTTACTGCGGCTCCACCCAAGGCTTTGCGCGAGTTCGGTCAGGGTCAGGGTGGCTTGGTCGCCATCGAAAGCCTTGAGCACAGAGAGCCCCTGGGCCAGGGCGTCGACCCAATACGGATCTTTTACTTTTGAATCCGGTTCGGAGGCATCGGGCGTGTCATGCAAGGGCTTCTGGTTGCTGGGCATGCAAATACATCTTCAAGGAATGGGCCGGCGCCGGCGATTGTCGCTGGCCCCGCAAATTCTATAGCCTTTGCAGGCCCAGTCTATCTATAAGGATTTTTTCCTTTTTGGTGATGTCGGCCGCAAAGCGCGAGAAATCTTCGCTGCTCAAGTAAGCGGCATCAAGATCGTACTGTTTCAGCGCAGCTCGATAGTTTGCCATTTCCATCGACTGCTTGAAGATGTCGTGCAGTTTCTTCACATTGGCGGAAGGCGTGTCGCGGGGGGCGGCGAGACCGAAGGGCGCATTCTGCACAATGTTGTAACCCAGCTCCTGCAAGGTGGGAACGTCTGGAAAACGCGGGCTTCTCGCGACATTGCCCGTGGTCAGCAAGCGTAGTTTGCCGCTTTCTACATAGGTCGCCCAGCTTGGGCCGTCAGCCAAAGAAGTGATGTGTCCGCCCAGCAGTGCTTGCAAGGCTTCGGCGCCGCCTTTATAGGGCACGTGGTTGAATTTGACGCCCGCTTGATAGGCCAGGTCCTCCATCGTCAAGTGGGGCGACGAAAGTGTTCCGGGTGTGCCGTAGGTCATCTGGCCTGGGTTAGCCTTGGCATAGGCCAGATAATCGGCCAGGGTACGAATCGGCGATGAGGCGGCTACTACCAAGCCGAATGGATAGGACGCCAGCCCGATGATGTAGCGAAGGTCTTTCAGAGGGTCCCAACTGGTTTTGACCAGATAAGGCATGCGGAACACCGAGACCGCAATCTGCGCGATGGTGTAGCCGTCCGCGGGGACGGTTTGCATCATCTGGGCCGGTATGACCATGCCCGCGCCCGGTTTGTTTTCCACGATTACTGTTTGCCCCAGCAGTTCGGACGCGTTCTGCGCCAGCACCCGAAACGCGACGTCGGTTGCACCGCCTGGGGCAAAGCCGACCAGCATCCTGATGGGCCTTGAGGGAAAAGGTGCTTGGGCTAGAACGGATGGCGACGCCGTTGCCGCACCCACCGCAATGGCTTGCCCGAGAAAAGTGCGTCTTTGCATTTTATTGCTCCGGTTGGATTCAAACTGGCTAAAGCACGATCAGGTTTGCTACTGTGCAGGCAGGGCCACGGTCCATGCGTCGTATCCGTACACCCAGTCTGCATTGGTGTCCGAGCGCAGCCAGTCGTTCTGGCGGGAGGCCAATTGGATCCGGCTGGCTCGCTTGATGCGCGCGGCTTGGTAGCGCTCGAACGCACTTGGAATTCCGCCGGCATCAACGCCATGAAGGCAGCGGCTCAAGACGACGGCGTCTTCCAACCCCATTGCCGCACCTTGCGCCATGAAAGGCAGCATCGAGTGGCAGGAGTCCCCCAGCATGGTCATGCGGCCATCGGTCCATCGTTCAAGTGGGTCGCGCGCGTAAAGCGCGGTTTTGAGCACGGTGCCGCACTGATCAAGAATGGCGATGGCTTCGTCGTGGTAGCCATCGCATACTTGCAAGAGCTCGTCTTTGCTGCCCTGGACCGACCAGGACTCATTGGTCCAGGACGGTTCCGCGGCAGTCGCGAAAACAAAAAGCTCTTTGCCGCGGTTGATCAGGAAAGTAAAGATCTGGCTGGAAGAGTCGGGCCCCCACCACTTGGTGCTAGGCGTCAGGTCGTACTGCGGCAGTGCCGCCGCGGGAACAATCGAACGGAAAGCGACCTTCTCCGTGAACTCAGGCGCTTCGTGCCCGGCGATTTTCTGCCGTACGACCGAGTGGATGCCGTCTGCGCCTATCACCGCGTCAGCCTCGGCAAGTTCGCCGTCCTTGAATTCGATCTGCAGCTGATCACCGGCTTGCCTGACGTCGACAGCTTTCTTGCCGAAACGTACAGAGTCCGCGGGCAAGGCATCTTCAAGCGCTGTCAGCAAATCTGCCCGATGTATCGTCAACTGCGGGGCGCCATAGCGGATTTCGCCCAGAGAACCAAGTTCAAGACGGGAGGTTTCCTGGCCAGAGTCCCAGAGCCGACTGATCCGGTAAGTGGGCTGGAATGCCGTTTCGCGGACGCGTTGCCCCACGCCTAAGCCATCCAATGCCTTGACCGCGTTGGGCGTCAAATTGATTCCGGCGCCTACGCGCCCGAACTGCGCAGCCTGCTCATAGACCCGAACCTCTATTCCGGCCTTTTCTAAAGCAATGGCCGTCGCCATGCCTCCAATTCCGGCACCGATAATCGCCACGGTCGGAGACGCCATACCTGGACTCCCATCCAATGTGTGAGCATGGATACGCATTGCAATGATGCGTATACGAAAAATTGTTTTGAATATAGATCAAGCGCAAAAGAAGTACAAGATGTCGTGAGTCAGTTTCACGAGTGGGTATTGCGCTTAGGTAGGTTCCGGAGCTAGCTAGGCAGCAGGCTTCCCGCGGTCCTGAAAGGCCACGTTTTTAGCGTCGGAGGGGGAGATACGGCCGGCTCGCCACAGGTCTGCTTGGTGGATGCAGCAAGCCCAAGCCGCCGACGGCACTGCAACCGGCGGCCTGGAAACTTGGGGGTGGGTTATTTTTTCTCGGGTACGGTCCAGAAATAAACCGTCTTGCCGTCTACGTTGAGAGTTTGCTGGGGTGCCCAGTCGCCCATGTCGAAGGCGTGCGAAACGATACGTGTGCCGGGCTTGAGCGCCAGCAGGGTCGGTCGCAGCTTCAGGTTCAAGGTGGGTAGCAGGTAGAGGGAGATGACTGTCGCTTTGGACAAGTCCTGCTCAAACAGATCGCCCTGGATAAACCGGACCTTGTCAGTGACCTCCGCACGCTTGGCATTGGCGTTCGCTTCTTCTATGCGTTCCGGGTCCAGATCCACACCGACTCCCCGTGTTCCGAAACGCTTGGCCGCGGCGATGGGGATGCGGCCGTCGCCAGAACCCAGGTCGTACAGAATATCGTTCGGCCCCACCTTGGCTACGCTCAGCATGGCGTCCACCACCGCTTCGGGCGTAGGAACGAAAATGACGTCCGGTGTGCGCGCCAGGGGCTGGGTGCTGCTTATCGGTTGCGCGATTGCGGACAGCCCCGTCGTTGACGTGGCGGCTACCATAAACCCAAGACAGAAATCACGGCGATTCATGATTGAACTCCTTTGTGGGAAGGTCGGAGGCAGATGGTGTCGATGTTGATTGAGGAAATGAGAGCAGAACGGCACCGATAGCCAGCACGGCGAGACCGACCAGTGCGCCTACACCGGTATGCCGCAGGCTGGCATAGAGCAGGTAGCCGCTGGTGGCGACGAAAATCAAGGGGGTCCAGGGGTAGAGGGGAACCTGGAAGGGGCGAGGCAGATCAGGGGAGCGACGGCGCAATATGAACAGGGCAATGCCGCTCAAAGTGAAGAATAGCCAGAAAACTGGAGCGGTGTATTCGACCATGGTGGCGAAACCGCTGCGGGTAAGCGCGCCCATCAAGATCAAGCACAGCGATATCGCGGCCTGGACCCATAGCGCATGTACCGGCGTATTACTGCCGGAGTGCCATCGGGCGAGCAAGGAAAACATTGGGGTGTCGCGCCCGAAAGCATAGGTAGTGCGCGCGCCGGTAAGAATGGTGGCGTTGGCCGAGGTGATTGCCGAAATCGCGATCAGCAGGGCAATCAGCGTTGCGCCAGTGTTGCCCAGCGCGATTCGCATCATGTCGGAGGCAATGGCGGGAGAAGCGCCCATGCCGTTCAAGCCCAGCACTTTCAAATAGGCAAGGTTGACCAGTACATAGAGCAGGGTCACGATGCCCAGGCTCCATAGCAGGGCCCGTGGCAAATTGCGCTGGGGGCCGACAACTTCGGCGGAGACATAAGCCGCTTCGTTCCAGCCGCCATAAGTCAGCATGACGAAGATCAGCACCAGGCCCCAATTGGAGACGGTGGCGGTGGGTAGGGATAAAGCTTGCGGCGCTGTTGGGGCCAGAAGCAGACCGGCGCCGATAATCAGCAGGACTCCGCCTACCTCCAGCAGCGTCAGCAAGTTCTGGGTCCATTTTCCGGTTTGTAGGCCCACAATGTTCAGCAAGGTCAGACTGATGACCATGATGGCGGCGTAGATGGCCGGGGAAGCCGGGCCCAAGTTCCATATCTGCGTAGCGTAGTCGCCAAATACATAGCCGAGCAGGGCGATGGACCCGGTGGGGATCACGGTGAGCCGAGCCCAGGCAAAAAGGAAGGCAAGCTTGCGTCCGAAGGCCAATCGCAAATAGTGGTAATCGCCGCCTGAGTGGGGATAGGTCGTGGCGAGTTCGGCGTAGCACATGGCGCCTGCGAGGGAAATCAAGCCCCCCAGCAGCCAGGCAAGCATCATATGGGTAGGCGTGGCGGCGTTGGCGGCAACCAGGGCCGGTGCGCTGAAAATACCTGCGCCGATCACAATGCCGACAACCAGTGCAATGACGTCGATCGTGCCAAGCAGGGGCCGGGGTACGGCGGGAGCCGGTTTCGATTTAGAGGGCGCAGTGCTCATCGCGGGGAAAATCCTCGGAGTGGGGCAAAAGGGAGCGTACCCAAGCGATCCACACGGTCTGCGCGCTTGGCGACCGCGCTAAGTAAGCAGCCGGTCTTAAGTGATTCTTACAGAATGCTGAATTTAAGGCTAAGCCGGACTTGTGGTCAAGCGAGGGTCGGCAACATTTTGCGAGCGGGACAAAGCGCTTTCATCTACGCACGGGGCGCAAGCGCACCGGCTTGCCGGGCGTCTGTGTCTGGATGGCGCCCATGGTTCAACTGATGGTGAATCATGGTGCGAAAAGCGCTAGGAGATGCGCCGCTGTGCTTGCTGAAAAACCGCGAAAAATAAGCGGGGTCGGAAAACCCCAGCGTCAAAGCAATTTCTTTGATGCTGAGCGAAGAGTAGGCAAGGTCACGTCTGGCTTCGATCAACAGCCGTTCGTTGATGACTCCCAGCGCGGACAGCCCGAGTTCATCTCGGCAGATCCGGTTGAGCTGAGTCGGGGTAATGCCGAGTTTGCCTGCGTAGTGGGCAATGTGGTGCTGTCCGCGAAAGCCGCTGTTGAGCAGTGTCTTGAAGTGCCGCAAATGAAGCACGCTGCGAGAGGGCCGTTCCCCCGTAGCTTGGTGGCTTGAAGTGGCAATTTTTCGTCCGAGCAGTATCAGGACCGTGCGCAGCAAGGATTCCAACACAGAGAGGCGCCACGCTTGCGAGTCATCGTATTCCTCCAGGAGGTGTTCCAGCGCGCGGGTGAAATGCGTGGCGCCTGCATTTTGGTCGTCCAGGGGAATGTGATGAGGAGTATTGAACGACGAGAGAAGATCAAGATCCTGGGCCAGCAGCTTGTCCAACTGCTGTGCCACGATGGTCAGCACTGCGCCATCCACGTCTTGCGAAAACCGGAAGCCGTGGTCATGCAAGGCCGGGACGTAGAGGGCGCAAGGGCCCTGCACCTCGGCTCGATGGCCTTCAAACTGGATCTGCGCTTGGCCTTTTCGAATGTACAGAATTTGCACGAAAAGATCATGGCGATGCAGTTTTATTTCCCAGTCGTGCAAGCGGCTGCGCTGGGGTATGGATTCACAATGAAGGCTGTCAAGACTTAGGGTTTTTTCGTGTTCACCGTATAAGGCATAGGTTGGAACGCTAGGTTTCATAGTCAAGATTTGCTCGGAGTGAATGTTCGGATTATCCCTGCGAATGTCTTCAAAATCTATTCACTTGATGATTAGGCGCTCGTAAGATCAAAGTATCGAAAAAGCACTAACGGAGACAGGCCATGAAGGTCCAGGTAGCTATCATCGGGGCGGGTCCGGCAGGCCTTTTTCTAGGGCAGATTCTGTCGCAGGCGGGTATCGACAACATCATCATCGAGCGGCGTAGCAGCGAATACGTGTTGGGGCGGATACGAGCTGGGGTGCTTGAGCAAGGCACGGTCGATCTGCTCGACCAGTTGGGTATTAGCCGGCGTATGCATGCCGAAGGCCATTTCCACGACGGGATTGAACTGTGCTTTGACGGCGCGCGCCATCGCATCGATTTAAATCGTTTGACTGGCGGCAAACGGGTCATGGTGTATGGGCAGACCGAAGTTACCCATGATTTGATGGACGCCCGGACAGCGGCGGGGTGCGCCACGATTTACGACGCCGAGCAGGTCAGCGTGCAAGATTTTGACGGCAAGCACCCGAAAGTCGCTTATGTGAAAGATGGCATAAGACATGAAATCGACTGTGATTTTATTGCCGGCTGCGATGGTTACCACGGTGTGTGCCGGGCCAGCGTGCCTGAGTCTTCCATACACAATTACGAACGCGAGTATCCCTTCGGCTGGTTGGGTATCTTGTCCGAGACGCCTCCGGTATCCCCTGAGTTGATTTATTCCAACCACGCCCGAGGATTCGCCTTGTGCAGCATGCGGTCTCCCACCCTTAGCCGCTATTACGTGCAATGTTCATTGGATGACAAGGTTGAGAACTGGTCAGACCAGCAGTTCTGGGACGAATTGCGTCGACGCCTGGACAATGAGGCGGCGGACTCCTTGATTACCGGTCCATCCATCGAAAAAAGCATAGCCCCCTTACGCAGTTTCGTAGCGGAGCCCATGCGCTTTGGCCGCCTGTTCCTGGCTGGCGATGCGGCGCATATTGTGCCGCCTACCGGCGCTAAGGGGCTAAATCTGGCGGTGTCCGACGTACGTTATTTGTCGCAGGCATTGATCCAGTACTACGCTGGCGATGAGCACGGTATCGACACGTATTCAGAAAACTGCTTGCGGCGTGTGTGGAAGGCAGAGCGGTTTTCGTGGTGGATGACGTCCTTGCTGCACAAGTTTCCCGACAATGGCGAGTTCGGCCACAAGATCCAGCACGCGGAGCTGGCCTACCTGGTTGGATCACAGGCAGCTTCGACCTCTTTGGCGGAAAATTATGTAGGCCTGCCCTTCGAAGGCCTGAATTAAGGATAACCCCCGGCAAAACCCCGGGGGTGCGGCATGCGCGTTTTAGTTCTGTTGTTCGTCGGCGATGACGCTGCCGTGTTTCAAACCGGTCCATCGACCCAGGCGTTGCGAGTGGATGCCGAACAGGTCCAGCGTACGTAGAACAGTGTGATTAACGAGATCGTCCACGCTTTTGATTCCGGCGTAGAAGGCGGGCACAGGCGGAAAGATGATGCCTCCCATCTCGGTTACCGCTGTCATATTGCGCAGATGCGCGAGGTTCAGCGGCGCTTCGCGGGTCAGTAAGACCAGGCGGCGGCGCTCTTTCAAGATAACGTCGGCGGCGCGTGTGATCAAATTATCCGCATAGGCGTGCGAGACGGCCGCCAGTGTTTTCATCGACGTTGGGGCGATGACCATGCCTGCGGTAAGGAAAGAGCCGCTGGCGATAGCAGCGCCCACATCGCGTGGGTTATAGACCACGTCGGCCAGCTCGTTCAGATCTTTGCGGCCAAGGCCGTGTTCATGCATGGTGTTAAGTACCCCCGCATCGGAGACGACCAAGTGGCTTTCCCAGTCGGGAAGCTCGCGCAACACTTCCAGCAGGCGCAGGCCATAGATCGAACCACTCGCGCCTGTAATGGCGACGATAAGACGTTGACGGGGGCGGTCGACCTGCGGGTGGTTCATAACGACTCCATTCCATATAGTAGTAAGAGTAGGGCGCGAAGCTGGATAGGCGCCATTGTGGCGCAATCTGCGGCCCTGTACGGCCAGGCGCTACGTGCGGCCGGGCGATCATAACGAATACGGGCAATCTTGAGGCCGCTTTTCTCGTTCCGGGCTTGAATTCGCCATTTTTCTGGCTGGGACCATCTCGGCAATGTTACGTAACAGTGTTTCGCCCTAGCCGTAACGTTTCAGGGTTTTCGAGTGATCGCCCTTGGTATTTGAGTCAGAAAAAGCGCGACTATCGCAGCGCCAAAGAATAAGCGAACTGGCGATATCCCCTTTGTTTTCAATGATTTTTCCTGGTTTGAGGCTGCGTTTCAGTTCCTCCTGGCTAGAGAAATGCTGTGGCCGTCATCGTATGGCACACATTTTGCGTAACCCTTCGTGAATAAAGATTTCATCGCAGGCCGCCATGGGTGGTTGGCTTGGTCAGGGTTGCTTTCGCTGGGGGCTCAAATTGAACAAGATCTATCGTACCGTCTGGAATGACGCACTTCATTGCTGGGTTGCCGTTGCTGAAACGGCACGTGTGAAAGGAAAAAGCGGCAGCGCCCGCACCGGGACGGTTGCCGCCGCCGTATTTGTTGCCGCATTTGTCGCGGCGCCAGCGAGTGCTGCCGACATGCATGGCATACCAGACGCGCCGGCAGCCGGGATCATGAGCCAGCTTTTGCAGCCTGCCGCCAATAATGCGGTGAGCGCTGCGCCTGTGCTTAATCAGGTATCGCAAACCGCGGCAGCGATGGCGGGTCTGACTGACCTCGTGGTGCCCGTGCTTGAGCCCGCAACTACGCCCCAGCCCTTGACCGAGGCGCCTAAGGCTTTGGCCAACACCTTGGCGGTAGTCCCCCTGACTTCAACGGCGAATACGCCCACCTTGGCTCCACTGGCTTCGCTGCCCGTGCTGGGACCGGTCTTGGCTCCTGCCGCGGCCCCCGCTCCGATGGCGGCAGTGTCCGGCTCGGTTCCTCCTCCTTTGAACCCGGCGCCTCCGTCAGGCCTGGTTATCGGTACGGCAGGCGTGCTTGGGGGGGTAGGCCAAGGCCTGGCTCCCCTGACCATGAGCGTATTCGGCCAGGAGCAGGCATGGTTGCGTTCGGGTGCCTTGAGCGTCAATCGCGAAAACATCAATGCACGCTTCAGCGTCGTGAACGTTTTGGGTGTTCCCATTTTGGACCTGGCGCCTGTTACCGGGACCTTGGGAGGCGTGCTGGGTGGTCCTTTGCCAGAGCAGCGTTTGACTCTGCTGGGTGGCGTGACCTCGGGTAACTACATCACCAATATGAACACGGGCCTGACCTATAACAATGGCCTGCTTCTTCCCGGTGATGCCCCGTCGTGGGTAGACAAGAACAACTGCTTGAACGTGCTGGGTCTGGCAGGCGCGACCTGCTGGGACATCCCTGCTGCTCAGAATAATCAAGTATTGATCGGCGATGGCGCATCCGCCAACGGTTCGCAAGAAGTGGTGATAGGCACTGGCGCCCAGCACATCCTGCCGAACGAAAATGCGGGCGATATCTTTACCGATCCCAATAAGCTGGGTGTACCGGATGCCAACTATGCCGCTCGCAAGGGCCATTCGGTGGTGATCGGGGACAGCGCTTTCGGCAATGCCAACGGGCAAACCATCCTGGGCGCCGGGGCTTCGTCCACTGCCGCCGGCGGCGTGGCGCTGGGCTTTCAATCGGTGGCTGATCGCGTGGCCAGTGGTGTCGAGGCGTACAGCAAGGTAGCCTTGCCGACCATGGGTGCGGTCTCGGTAGGCGCGCCAGGCAAAGAACGCCAGATCACTAATGTGGCCGGCGGTACGATGGATACCGATGCAGTCAACTTGCGTCAGTTGCGGGCTCTGGAAGCGGATATCGGCACGGTCGATACCAACTCCGTCAAATACGATGACGCCAGCAAGACCAGGGTGACCTTGGCTGGGGCCGGCGGTACGCGTATCACCAATGTGAAGGCAGGCGACATCAGCGATACCAGCACCGATGCGGTCAATGGTTCGCAACTGTTCGAGACCAACCAGAACGTTACGACAATCAGCAGCCGTATTACTGATATCGACATTAACGGCACCAAGTATTTCCGCGCGAACTCGACCCTGGCGCAATCCTCGGCCACCGGTACTGAGAGCATTGCGGCTGGTGGCGACGCCAAGTCTTCCGCTACGGACGCCGTGGCGATCGGCCGTGCCGCCAATGCCGCACATGAAAACAGCATCGCACTGGGTGCGGCGTCTGCTACGGCGGTAGGCGCGCAGACCGACTACGTCGCCTACGCCTTGACCGCGCCGCAAACCTCGGTAGGCGAAGTATCGGTAGGCAGCGCCGGCGCCGAGCGCAAGCTGACCAACGTGGCGGCAGGTAGCGCCGACACGGACGCCGCCAATATCGCGCAATTGAAGGCGGTCAATACCCAAGTCGGCGAAATCGACAAGCTGGCGGTGAAGTACGACGACGCCAGCAAGAATTTGATTACTCTGAATTCCGGAGGAACGTCGACTCGTATCACCAATCTGGCGGCAGGAGCTATTACGTCCAGCAGCACTGACGCGATCAATGGCGGGCAATTGTGGGGTTGGACTCAGGACGAAACCAATGTCATGAGTAACATCAGCCTGTACAAGCGCATTCAGAATGTCAGCGACAACGGGGTGAAATACTTCCACGCCAATTCCACCGCGGCGGATTCCCAAGCTACCGGTGCTGAAAGCGTGGCTATCGGCCCGCAAGCCGTATCGGGCGGCGCCAACAGCGTGGCGGCCGGTAATGGCGCTGTCACGTCAGCGGATAACAGCGTTGCACTGGGCGGTGCCGCTGCAGCATCCGGCACGGGCGCGTCTGCCGTAGGCGCGGGCGCTGCCGCGACAGGCTCGAACGCTACCGCGATGGGGTCGGGGTCGACCGCCAGCGGTGCAAAGTCAACGGCAGTCGGGGCGGGCTCGCAGGCTACGGCCGATAACAGCGTTGCGCTGGGTGCGGACTCGGTAGCGGACCGCGCCAATACGGTATCCGTGGGCTCGGCGGGTAATGAGCGCCAGATCACCAATGTGGCCGACGGCGTCGAAGACACGGATGCCGCCAATGTCCGGCAGTTGAAGGCAGTTTCGGGAGAGGTGACCAACATCCGCAATGATGTGACCAAGATCGAGGGCGACGTCACCAATATCCAAGAGGGCAAGGATGGCATGTTCCAGGTTGAGAACGTGGCCGGCCGCGATAAACCCAAAGCGACGGGCACCGATTCCGCTGCCGGTGGTGCTGGCGCGGTTGCTTCAGGCGCGAGCGCGACCGCGGTAGGCAATGCGGCAACGGCAAGTGGTGAAAAAGCGACCGCACTGGGTAACTCGTCGGTGGCTTCCGGCGCCAACTCGATCGCGGTGGGTCAGGGTACGCAAGCAATCGCGGCGGGTGGCGTTGCCATGGGCAACAACTCACGTGTAGAGATCGGTGGCGCCAATGGCGTGGCCCTGGGCAATGGCTCCGTGGTCAGTGGTTCCGAAGGGGTGGCGTTGGGTAATGGCGCTAACGTCTCCGGCACCCACAGCATGGCCTTGGGCAGCGGCGCCAACGCAGTGGCCAGCAACAGCGTTGCCTTGGGGCAGGGCTCTTTGGCTGATCGCGCAGGTACGGTGTCGGTGGGCGCGGCCGGGCAAGAGCGGCAGATCACCAACGTGGCTGATGGCCGGGAAGGAACCGATGCGGTCAACGTGCGTCAGCTTAATGCCATCACGGGCGACGTGAGCAACGTCCGTAACGAACTGCGCAATGTCGAACGCAATGCCTACGCTGGCGCAGCATCGGCCATGGCGGTTGCAGGCCTGCCCCAGGCTTATACGCCGGGACGCAGCATGGCATCGGCTGCAGCCAGCCATTACTTGGGCCAGTCAGCAATAGCGCTGGGGGTATCGACGGTGTCTGAAAACGGCCGCTGGGTCTACAAGTTTGCCGGCAACGTCAACTCACAGGGCAAGCTGGGCGCCGTCATCGGCGCAGGCTACCAATGGTAATGCGCTCAGTCGACTCATCGGAGATCAGGATGTTCAAGAAAAACAAACGTACGGTCGCACTGACGGCCCTGTTCGGCGCGCTGCTGGCCTTGGGTGGATGCTCGATGTTCGGGGGCTCGTCTGACAAGGCCCCTGTAGTCAAGAACACGTCTGCCAGCAGCGTGACATTCCCCGACCGTGAATCGGCCTCGTTCAAGGAGGGTACTTTCGTCAACCTGGATAATTTGCGTCAAATGATTCCAGGCTTGAGCAAAGCGCAGGTGTATGACTTGATTGGCCACCCGCATTTCAATGAAGGCGTATTTGGTGTCCATACCTGGGATTACATTTTCAACTTCCGGACTGGCAAGGGCAATGAGTTCATGACTTGCCAGTATCAGCTGATCTTCAACAAGGACATGCTGACCGAAGCCGGCAACTGGAATCGTCGGGAATGCGCCGATTTCGTCTATCCACGCCCAGTGGTGGCGGCCCCGGCCCCGGTGGTCGTCCCCGTTCCGGCTCCCAAACCGGCACCGCGCAAAGTCACGCTTGAAGCCGACACCCTGTTTGCCTTCGACAAGGCTGACCTGAACAGCATTTCTCCGGCCGGCCGTCGCCGTTTGAATGAAATCAGCGCCGAATTACGTTCTCTGAATATCGAGCACGTGCACGTGGTGGGCCACGCCGACAGGTTGGGCAGCGCGGCATATAACCTGCGTTTGTCCGAGCAACGGGCCGCCACTATCGTGCAATACCTGGTCAATTCGGGCGTAGCCACCAAACTGGTGAGTTCCGAAGGCCGCGGCTCGCGCGAGCCGGTGGTGCAATGCAACCAGCGTGCACGTTCTGACCTGATCGCCTGCCTCGCACCCAATCGCCGGGTAGAGCTGGAAATCCAGGGTCGCGCTGGCTCGTAAGCAGTGGCAAGTGTCTTGCCTGAGGGTACCCTCAGGCAAGAAGCACCCTCTCGGGGGTAGCGCCGGCACGCAGTGCCAAGCGTGGGGGCATATTTTTTGCCGCTGGGCCGTCCCAAGGCAAAAAGCACCCCCTCGGGGGGCAGCGCCGGCACGTAGTGCCAAGCGTGGGGGCCATTTTTGCCGCTGGGCCGTCCCAAGGCAAAAAGCACCCCCTCGGGGGGCAGCGCCGGCACGTAGTGCCAAGCGTGGGGGCCATTTTTGCCGCTGGGCCGTCCCAAGGCAAAAAGCACCCCCTCGGGGGGCAGCGCCGGCACGTAGTGCCAAGCGTGGGGGCATATTGTTAGCAAGCGTTCAGTTTTGTAGCTGAGCGTTTGTTCGGCAAGCTGCTCCGAGTTAGGATTGCCACTAAACGGAATTCCTGACGGAGAACAGCATGTCTGCATTTACCAAGATCACCGACAATTTTGGGGTGGCGCCGCAGCTTGCCCCTGAAGACATGTCAGCCGTGGCGGCTGCCGGCTTCAAAAGCGTCATCAATAACCGCCCTGATTTCGAGGGTGGACCGGCGCAGCCATCCAGCGAACAGATGAGCCAGGCGGCCAGCGCAGCCGGTTTGACCTATGTGCATCAACCCGTCAATGGCGCCAATATCCAGCCCACTGACGTCGCCACCTTTTCCTCGCTGCTGCAGACCCTGCCCGGCCCGATCCTGGCGTTTTGTCGTAGTGGCGCCCGGTCTACCAAGCTTTTCATGACGGCTAGCAGCGGTAACTGACCGGAGTCGTATCGTGGCCGTATCCCTGGCATTAGCGCGCGAAAGTCTAAAAAAGCGGCGACGTCCGCTATTGCGAATTTTAGTGGTGGTGCTGGCGGTATGGGCGCTCTTGCTGGGCCTGATGGCCTGGGGCATTCCCTGGCTGGTACGGGACGTGGTTTCTGGTCCGGTTGCTGAAATACTGGGTCGACCCACTCGGGTGGGCGAGGTTTCATTCAATCCATTTAAGCTGCGCCTCAGGGTGAACAAGCTTGAAATCCTCGACCCGGCAGCTAGCAGTGCCGATTTTTCCGTCGAGCAGGTGGAAGTCAATGCGTCGATTTCCTCTTTGTTCCGGTTCGCTCCCGTGGTGGATGCCCTGACGATCAGTCAGCCACGACTGGCACTGGTGCGTGAGGGTGCCCAACGTTTCAACATCAACGATATTATCGATCGCCTGGCGGCGCGGCCTGCCACGCCCAGCAGCGGGCCAGCACGGTTCTCGCTGAACAATGTCAGCATCAAAGGTGGGGAGATCACCGTCGACGACAAGCTGACTGGGCGCAAGCATGACGTACGCGATCTCGACGTCGGCCTGCCTTTCTTGTCTACCCTGTCGTACGCCACCGACATCGATGTTCAGCCGCGTTTGTCGGCTTTGGTCAATGGCAGTCCCTTCGTGCTGGAAGGTGTCGCACGGCCATTCGAGACGCCGCGTTCTTCGTCCATGCATTTGAATATCAGCGACCTCGGTCTGGACGACTTGGCCGATGCCTGGCCCGGTACATGGCCGGTGTCCCTAAAGCGCGGTCGCCTGGATACCGATATGCGTCTGCTTTTCCAGGAAGGGGTCGACACGGCGATTCCCACGGTAAGCCTGGAAGGCGAGGCGACGCTGCGCGAAATCGAAGTGCGCGCCACTGCCGACGCCGAACTGCTGAGTTTCAAGAGCCTGGCTGTCCGCGATTTCTCGCTGGAACCGCTTGCGCAACGTTTCCACGCCAAGCAGATCACATTGCTGGAGCCCACCTTACGCACCGTCCGCACTGCGGATGGCCGGCTTAATCTGATCGATATCGTCGCAGGGTTTTCAACGCCGGATAAAAAACCCGCACAAGTGTCCGCGCCGGCAGCCAACACGCCGGCGCCAGCGGCTACGCCGATTGCATCTGGACCGAATGCCAAGCCTGAATCAGTGCCTGCGGGGCCCGATTCGGCTTCCTCTTCTGCCTCGGTAGCGGGGGCTTCGAAGCCGTGGAATGTTGCGGTGGATGCCGTTGCCGTCCAGGGCGGCCGCCTTGCCTGGCACGATGAGGGGGCCAAGTTCGACTATGCCTTGGGCGAACTGACGATAGACTTGACCGGTCTCAAGTTGCCCAAAGCCGCCGGGCAAGATGCCGCTATGCTGAAGGTTTCCGCCAACGGCGAGCAACAAGCCCGCCTAGAGGTGAGTGGTCCGCTTCGTTTGCAGCCTTTCGCCAGCGACCTCGATATCAAGCTTGAAAGCTTGGATTTGCCCGCTTTGGCTCCATTGTGGAAACCCTATCTCGCCTTGCGCGTGGATAGCGGCACTTTGGGTGCGTCGGCCAAGCTCCACGTCGAACAGAACGACACCGCGACCTTGCTGCGCTGGAGCGACGGTGCGCTTGACCTGCGCAAGCTTAGCGCGGCGCCCATCGCGGACAAGGCCTCCAGCGTGCAAGTGGCCAATTTGAGCGTGGGCGGCTTGGTGGGCAACACCAGCGAGCGCTCGGTGCATATTGATCGTATTGCCGCCAGTGGCCTGAGCTTGGCAGCACATCGTAGTGCTACCGGTTTGGCCTGGGCATCGCTGCTCACTCCCGCCAAACCCGATGCGCGGAGCAAGCCAGCGGCAAAGCCGAGCGGTAAAACGAAGGCCGAGCCCGATTGGAAGCTTAGCGCCGATGTCTTGTCGGTAGACAAGACCAGCTTGCAACTGACTGACCACGCGGTGTCACCCAATGTGGCCCTGCGGCTGGATGGGCTACAGCTGGATGCGCGCAAGCTCAGCACCGACATGCGAGCACCGATTGACTTCACTTTGCAGTCCACCGTTCAACGCCGCGGTAAGCTGGCGGTGAAAGGCTCGGTGGTGCCCGAGCCCCTTGCGGTCAAGGCGCAGGTTCAGGCGGAACGGCTGGACCTGACCGCGTTGGCGCCATACCTTGCGGATAAGCTCAACGCCAAGGTCTCGCGCGTGGTGCTGGGGGCCAATGGCCGACTTGAGTACATCGCGGCCGCGGGGCAGCAGGCACAGCAAATCAGCTGGCGCGGTGCTGCCGATGTCCTGAACCTGGATCTGATCGACAAGGTCAATTCGTCCGATTTTCTCAAATGGAAGCGTCTGGGTTTCAAGCAACTGAATGTGCAAAGCGCAGGCGAGACGCTCAAGGCTGATCTCGGTGATATTACGCTGGAAGATTTTTTTGCCCGCATTATCCTGAACGAGCAAGGTCGCTTCAATTTGCAGCAGTTGTTGGTGCAAGAGGGTGACGAGGGTAAGTCAATTACGGATGACAGCTCTGACAAGACCAAGGCCGCCGCGCCGCCACAGGTGGGCACAGAGCGCGCAGCGGAGCAAACCAATCCGGACTCGGTAAGTTCCCAGCCTGCGGCAGACAGTGCTTTGCGTGACATCCGTGTCGGCAGCGTCAAGCTGGCGCGTGGCAATATCAACTTTACCGACAACTTCGTCAAGCCTAACTATCGTGCGAACCTGACCGATATCGAAGGCAGTATCTCCGAAGTTTCATCCAAGGATTCGGCTCCTGCCGATGTCCAGGTTTCCGGCAAGGTGGATGGTGATGCGCCGGTGGAGATCACGGGCAAGCTGCATCCATTCGGCCCCCGGCTTTACACCGACATCAGCGCAAGCGCCAAAGGCGTCGAACTGGCGGCCTTGACGCCCTATGCGGCCAAGTACGCGGGCTATGCCATCGAGCGGGGCAAGCTTTCGATGGACGTGCACTACAAGATCGAGGACGGCAAGCTGCAGGCCAGCAACAAGGTCTTTCTCGATCAGCTGACTTTTGGCGAGCGTGTCGAAAGCCCCGACGCTTTGAAGCTGCCGGTGTTGTTGGCGGTGTCGCTGCTGAAAAATAGCCGCGGAGAAATCGATATCGAATTGCCGATCTCCGGCTCTTTGGATGATCCACAGTTTTCCGTAGGCGGCATCATCGTCCGCGTTTTGGTCAATCTCATCACCCGTGCGGTTACCGCGCCATTTTCCTTGCTGGCTTCAGCCTTCGGGGGTGGCGGCGAAGAGTTGTCCCGTATCGACTTCAAACCGGGTAGCGCAGTGTTGGATGACGATGCCAACAAACGCATCGCCACCTTGGTTAAAGCCCTGAATGATCGTCCTGCGCTCAAACTGGATATCAGCGGTCGCGCCAATCCGGCCCTTGATACTGAGGGCCTGCGCAAAGAGGGTGTGCAAGCACTGATCCTGGCCAAGCAGCGCCAAGCCCTGAGACGCTCGCAAGATGCGGCGCAAGCACTGCCGCCATTGAGTGCGGACGATCGTGCCCGTTATCTGGAGTCGGCTTACAAAGATGCAAAAATCGACAAGCCGCGCAATGTGGTCGGATTCGCCAAATCGCTACCGGGTCCGGAAATGGAAGCGCTGCTTGCGGCGAGCATTACAGTCGGGCCCGAGCAGTTGCGTGATCTTGCGGTGCGTCGAGCCCAGGTGGTGATGGCGCAGTTGCGTCAGGCCAAGCTTGGCGAGCGTGCATTCATGGTGGCTCCGCGCGTCGAGGAAAAGAAAGATGCTGCTGCGCAGAACGCCGGCGTGGAGTTCAGTCTGAAGTAGGCGAAGATATGATCGGCAAGCTCGTGGCAGCTTGAGCTTGCCGATCATTTTCCAGCTGCGTTTCCTGGCTTGTGCTCAGATCCATCCAAACCCTGCGCATTCCTGCGTCAGAGGGGTCGACGTCGTTTCGAAAGCCCAGCTTGCTCATTAGCTTCAGCATAGGTCGATTGCTTGCCAGCACGACTCCTTCTATAAGTTTCAAGCCCTGCTTGCGGGCCGCATCGATGAGTGTGCTCATCAGTTGCTCTCCAAGTCCGCGGCGCTGCCAAGCGTCGGCAATGACCAGTGCATATTCAGCGCTTACGCTGTCGGGGTTCAATAAGTAGCGGGCGACGCCGATTATCGATTCCCGCAGTTCGGCGGCATGATCAGGATCAGGCTCCCAAACCGTGGCTACCAGCGCCAGTTCGCGGTGGTAGTCGATCTGGGTGTAGCGAGCCAGCGTGCGCGGGGACAGCTCCCGCATGGCCGAAATGAAGCGCATATAGCGCGTGTGGTCGGAAAGATCCCGGGTAAACGCCTGTAGGGGCAGCGCGTCTTCTGGACGGATCGGCCGCACGATATAGGGCGACCCATCGTGGAAATGCAGATGTTTCACCAGCCGCAGCGGGTAAGGGTGGATCGCCATATGCGCGTAGCCGATGGTGTCCGGAGCTAGCGTGCTCCCGGCGGCGGACGGGGTCAGGGTAAGACGGGTATCTGCCGCAAGCACACGATCGCCATCGATGATGAGCGGGTTGATGTCGATGGATTCTATGTCGGGTAGCGCGCAGACGATCTCAGAGACGCGGACCAGGACATCTTCCAGGACGTCGCAAGCGTGCGCCGAGAGTTGCTCAGACAAAGTGTGGCGCCAGATTTGCGAGCGCTCCATCATTCGCCGAGCCAAGAAGCCATTCAGGGGAGGTAGTTCGACGCTTTGGCTGTTGGGGGCGTCGATGCGTGAGCTGGCGCCGCCGAAACGAAGCACCGGGCCGAACAATGCATCGCGCGTGACGCCAATCGCGACTTTAATGGCATTGGGTGGACTGGCCATGGCTTCTACCGTGATTCCGCTGATACGCGCTGCCGGAGCGGCTTCGCGCGCATTGGCCAACATGCGATGGTAGGCGGTGACCAGCTCCGAGCTGTTACGGATATCGAGGTGAACGCCACGCACGGCGGATTTGCGCGTCACATCCGGCGAATCGATTTTGATCGCGACCGGAAAACCTATCTGTTGTGCGGCGATGACAGCTTCAGCAGGCGTGTGCGCCAGGCTGACCGGCACCACCGGAATATGGAAGGCAGCCAGTAGCGCCTTGGCTTCCGGTTCAGTCAAGGTGTGGCGCGCGTCAGCCAGGGCCGCAGCGATCAGCAAGCGAGCGCCGGCCTGATCTGGCACGGGCCCGGGCGGCTCCGGCGGGGGCGTTTGCAACAGCAGTTGCTGGTTGTAGTGGTACGAAGCCAGGTTGCCGAAGGCATCCACTGCCGCTTCGGGGGTACGAAACGACGGCGATCCCACGTCGTCAAGCAGACGGCGCAGTGGCCGCATCGCGGCATCGCCCATGAAACAGGTGACCACCGGTTTGGAGGCCGCCGGAGCAATTTGTGCAAGGGCTTCGGCTACCGCGCGCATATCGGCTTCGGGATCCGGCGACAGGATCGCCAGCACGCCATCCACGTTGCTATCTGCAATCAGACAATTCAAGGCAAGAGAGCAGGCTTGCGGCTGCAACGCCGAAAACTCGACTACCGGGTTGTCCACCCAAGCGTTGCGGCCAAGCGCTTGCGCCAGGGCTGCCCGTGTAGCAGGCAAGAGTTCGGCGAGCGTGACTACGCGGCTGCCTGGACCGAGCAGATCGAGCGCAAGTTGCGCGGGTCCGCTGCCATTGGCGAATAGCGCAATGCGCCGGCCGGTGGGCCGCTTGGTGAAACCCAATGCCTTAACCGCGGAAAACAACTGCACAAAATAGCGCACGCGAACGGCCCCTGCACGCCGTAGCGCCGCGTCGAACACCGTGTCCGACGCGATCCCTGTTGCGCTGGCCGGCGCGCTTGCGGGCGGTGCTGTGCTTGTGTCATCCAACAAAGGGCGTACGCTGGTACGCGCATTACCCGCGCGTCCGGCTTTCAGCACCACCACTGGCTTAACGCTGGCTGCCGCGCGGATGGCGCTCATGAACTCGCGTGCATTGCGCACGTCTTCCAGGTAGAGCGCGATGCTGTCGGTGCGAGGATCGCTGACCAGGAAATCGAGTACGCTGGGAAGGTCCAGCATGGCTTCGCTGCCCAGCGACACCACGGTCGAGAAAGCAGTGCGGTTATCGTCGGCCCAATCCAGAACCACCGCCATGATGGATCGCGATTGGGTCACCATCGCCACTCGGCCAGCGCGTCCCAGTTGAGGATGCATGCTTGCATTGAGGCCGGCATGTGGGCGCTGCAGGCCGAAGCTATGCGGTCCCAGCAAAACGCAGTCATGCTCCAGGGCCCAACGTCGGCACAGTTCGTTATCAGCCGCCGAGGGCTCGTGGGTCAGCACAATGGCGGCTGCCGGCCGCACTGCTGACAGTCCCTCCAGCACTCGACCAAGAAAATCTTGGGCTACGTCGATAATGGCCAGATCAGGTCGAGGAGGGGCGTGCAAAAACCGTTCGGCCAGGGGCGATTCAGGGTCGTCTGCGGGGCGGATTACCGTTGTGCGCTCGCGCAGGGGCGCAGGCAACTGCGCGAGCAAAGGGTGGCGGCGATCACTGACCAGTATCAGTGATTGCGGATCGAACAACGGAGATAATGCATGGCGTGACATGGCCGGGTCTCTTGCGCGGCATTGGCCGGTTACAGGCATTTCAAGGGATATGCCGCTTCGCTGCAAGTGGCATTTCGTACAATCGAGGTTTCGGTTGCTCCGCAACCCACCCTTATCGAGCGTTCCATGAACACTGACTCCAAGCAAAACACCGGCCGCAACACGGCTGTCAGAACCCGTTTCGCCCCGTCGCCCACCGGATTCCTGCACTTGGGCGGCGCGCGGACAGCATTGTTTTCATGGGCGTTTGCGCGTCACCATGGCGGCACTTTCGTGCTTCGCATCGAGGACACGGATCTTGAGCGTTCTACGCCCGAAGCCGTCCAGGCCATCCTGGACGGCATGCAGTGGCTGGACTTGGCGCACGACGAGGGCCCTTTCTACCAGATGCAGCGCATGGACCGCTACCGCGAAGTGATCGCCACCATGCTTGAGGCTGGAACCGCCTACCCCTGCTATAGCTCGCCCCAAGAAGTGGAAGCCATGCGCGAACTGGCTCGCGCCGAAGGCCGCAAGCCACGCTACGACGGCACCTGGCGCCCCGAGCCCGGCAAGGCGCTGCCGCCCGTGCCGGAAGGCCGCCAAGCCGTCATCCGTTTCAAAAATCCGCTAGACGGCGACGTCAGTTGGCAGGATATGGTCAAGGGCCGGATCAGCATCGCCAATATCGAATTGGATGACCTCATCATTGCCCGCCCCGACGGCACCCCCACTTACAATTTCTGCGTGGTGGTCGACGACTGGGATATGCGCATCACCCACGTCATTCGCGGCGATGATCACGTCAACAACACACCCCGCCAGATCAATATCCTGCAGGCGCTGGGCGCGGCTTTGCCCGAATACGGCCATGTGCCGATGATTCTCGGCCCCGACGGCGAAAAGCTTTCCAAGCGCCATGGTGCGGTCAGTGTCATGCAATACGATGACCAGGGCTATCTGCCCGAAGCCATGATCAACTATCTGGCCCGCCTGGGCTGGAGCCACGGCGATGACGAAATTTTCTCGCGTGAACAATTGGTCGACTGGTTCGACACCCGCAGTCTTTCAAAATCGGCTGCACAGTGGGATCCGAAAAAACTGAATTGGGTCAATGCCCACTACATCAAGCAAAGCTCAGGCGAGGATCTGGCTGCGCGTGTTGCGCCCCGGGTCGCCAAGCGGGGTGGAACGGTCGAAGGTGTTGATTTCGTCGCGATCATGGACTTGCTGAAAGAACGAGCCGAAACCCTGGAACAGCTAGCCGACGACGCCATGTTGTTCTGTGGCCAGTTTGATGCCGCGGCCACGCCTGCCGATCTGCTCGAAAAGCACATGACAGACGGCGCACGCGTCATCCTGCGCGACTTTGCCGAGCAAGCCGCGCAGATTGAATGGACCCGGGAAGCCATCTCAGGGCTAATGAAAACACTTCTTTCCAAATACAGTGTTAAAATGCCCGCTCTTGGGATTCCTCTACGGCTTGCCGTAACAGGACGGGCGCAAACCCCAGCCATTGATGCGGTGCTTGCACTGTTGGGTCGGGAAAAAGTTATCACCCGCTTGCACGCAGTTTAAAAAAGGTGCATAATCTCTCTTCTTCGCAGGACGGGGGTATAGCTCAGCTGGGAGAGCGCTTGCATGGCATGCAAGAGGTCAGCG
>JBEBXA010000001.1:0-199260 GCA_040391825.1 Pigmentiphaga sp. | reverse complement strand
TCCGCCGCTTCAGATGCCGTGTTAAACAAGCAGTTCCACTTTGCCGCTTTGAAGCAATTCCGGTCAGAATCTTGCCATGATGCCAAGTAGCGGTGAGTATGGCGTAGCCATCTGGTAGTGGCAATAAAAACCCGCGGTTCAAAGAGAGATTTGGAGGGGGATAAATCTCAACGATTTGCTTTGCACCCGCCAAAACGAACAAAGCCCCCTGCCAGGGAGGCTTTGTTC
This sequence comes from Pigmentiphaga sp., assembly GCA_040391825.1. Taxonomy (GTDB): domain Bacteria; phylum Pseudomonadota; class Gammaproteobacteria; order Burkholderiales; family Burkholderiaceae_B; genus Pigmentiphaga. Next base: position 199,032 of record JBEBXA010000001.1, on the reverse strand, counting down.
TAGTGCTAGACGCATTGTCTACAACACCCCCCCAAAAACAGGGGGCGTGAGGCACTTGAGTCCGAGCTTAGTTGTGCTCGCCCACGACGACCAGCGTGACATTGGCCACGACGTCGGCATGCAGCGCGATTTCCAGCGGGAACTCGCCAATGGTCTTCAGCGGACCGTTGGGCAGGCGAACCATGCCTTTTTCGACTGCGGCAAAGCCAGCGGCTTTCAGTGCAGCGGCGATATCCGCATTGGTGACGGAGCCGAACAGACGGCCATCGACACCCGCTTTTTGCGAGATACGCACGCTCTGACCTTCGAGGCTGGTGCCAACGGCTTGAGCCGCAGCCAGCTTGTCAGCCTGGATTTTTTCCAGTTCAGCACGGCGCGTTTCAAATTCCTGCAACGCGATTTTCGTCGCGCGCTTGGCTTTGCGCTGGGGGATCAGGAAGTTACGGGCATAACCGTCCTTCACACGAACAACATCACCCAGGTTGCCGAGGTTGATGACTTTTTCAAGCAAGATGATTTGCATAATTAGCTCCCGGCAATCAATTGTGGTTGTCGGTGTAAGCCAAGAGCGCCAAGAAACGGGCGCGCTTGATTGCCGTGTCGAGCTGGCGCTGATAGTGCGCCTTGGTGCCAGTCAGGCGGGCAGGAATGATCTTGCCGTTTTCCTGAATGAAGTCGCGCAGCACGTCGACATCTTTGTAATCGATCTGGTCAACACCAGCTGCCGTGAAACGGCAGAACTTGCGCCGTTTGAACAGCGGGTTCTGTTGACCAAACTTCTTCTTTTCCTTGCGTTTGCCAAATGCGGCCATGATGTACCTCTTGGGTATTCAATCCGTTTCGTTACTCGAAGCTGCCAGCGGGGTTTACGGTACCTTGCCCTGGGGCGGTAATACTCGCGGCCTGCTGGATATGCAGCCTCAGTCTGCTGGAACCTTTCCGGGTCGGGGCCAGAAATCCTTCGATCTGCATCTGCTTGCCAAGCGCAGTACGCTCAAGCATGCGGGCCAGATCGCCGATTGCCACGGCATTGACCACCATCTCGATTTTCCGGGCTTTACCGGCTTCGATAGGCTCGGATTCATGTGCCAGCACCAGTTCCAACACCGGGATTCCGGCGGGGGTATATCTGAGCGGCTTGCACTCGACCACCTGAGCGGTCAATTGAATCCTGTTCAATGCCGTGTCGCCGGAAGCATCGTTTCTAGCCGATAAGGGCCTGAATTCAATGCGTATCGCTGACTACGACCTTTCATTACGGTTCTGCGCCTGGACTCAAGCCTCTTCGGCTTGAGCTGCGGTGGCGGTGGCTTCGGTGGAAACCTTCCTAGCCTCTTCCCGTTCGACGATTTTCATCATCGGCGAGGGTGCGGTATCGGCTTTCTTCATCTTCACAACCAGATGGCGCAGCACAGCATCGTTGTAACGGAAGGCGTGCTCGAGCTCGTCAAGCGTGGTCTGGCCGCACTCGATGTTCATGCACACATAATGTGCCTTCACCAGCTTTTGGATCGGGTAAGCCAATTGACGGCGGCCCCAATCTTCCAGGCGATGAATCGTGCCTTCCTGGCTGGTGATTAGCGACTTGTAACGGTCGACCATGGCCGGAACCTGCTCGCTCTGGTCCGGATGAACAATGAAAACTACTTCGTAATGACGCATCGAAGCTCCTTGTGGATGCCCTTTCAAGGCAACATGCCTTGCTAAGGATTGAGTCCGCTCAAGCGTCTAGAGTCGGACAAGGTACAAAATTCATGAAGGCGCTACGGCTAAGCCGACGTTCAGTGCTGACGCGGATTTGGCTGAAGCGCTTCTCATATGTCTCGTACGCCTGACTCCCACCATCTTTGGGGAAGATGGATTAACCACCCCAAAAAGGCGCAAAAAGTCAGCCAAACATTATCGCCCCCAGCGAAGCAAAAAGCAAATGGCCCGGTGATAAAAGCCCCCTGCTGTAGCCTTTTCGCTAAGCAGGCCACTTAATGCGTATCGAATATCTGTTGCAGGGCGGCTGCCTGTGTATGGCCCTGACCTATTGCAAGCATGGCCAAGACTCTGGCTTTCCAGGGCGTGAGCGTATCAGCACACGCGAACCCCAAAGTTACGTCGTCACATCCGGCTTGCGGCATAAGATATCCACTACCAGTACGCGTCGTTCTTATTACCGCACCGCCTGCGGTGGCGACCTCCGTCAGAGCGCACTGCATTTCAGTGCTGAGTGAACCGTTTCCAGCGCCCGCCCAGATTATGCCGGCTGCACCGCCGGCCACGGCAGCATCCACCAGGGCAGTCGACGTTCCTGCATAACCCAGCAAAATTTCAACAGCCGCGAGGGGCGTATCAACGGTAAAGCGGGTGGCATCCGTGTGCAGGCGCTCCGGCCGGGCTAGCCAAATTACACGGCCGTCTTGCACCAAGCCTAGCGGGCCGGAATCGGGCGCGGAAAAACTGTCGAGACGCATGCTATTGGTCTTGGCTACCTCGCGTGCGCCAAAAATTTGATTATTCATCGCCACCAAGACGCCCCGTCCACCCGAGCTCTGGGCGGCGGCCACGGTCACCGCATTGAGCAGATTCAGCGGCCCATCCGCCGACAAGGCGGAGGCCGGCCGCATCGCCCCGACCAATACAACAGGCTTCGAGGTTTTTAGTGTCAGGTGTAAGTAATAGGCGGTTTCTTCCAGGGTATCGGTGCCGTGGGTAACCACCACCCCGTCAACATCCTCTCGGCTCAATTCCAACTGCAAATGCTGCCCAAGCTTCTGCCAAAACCCTGGAGTCGCATTTTTGCTGTCGATGGCGGCGAACTGCGCCAATCTCAGCCTGGCAAGCCCAGCCAGGCCAGGTGCTGAGGCGCACAGGTCATCGACACTCAACTGAGCGGACTGGTAGATGGCGGTATCCGAAGCAGATGCGCCTTTACCGGCAATGGTGCCGCCCGTGGCAACGATGGTGATACGAGAAGCAGGCATGTTTCAGGTTGACGAAAAGCAACAGCCTGATGATACGCCGCCCCAGGCAGTGGCGGCTCGCCGTATGCGACGAAAAAAGCAGATCGATGATTGCTTGCGCTTTCGACAATACTGTATAAAAATACAGTTACTGGATAAAACCACAGAGATACCTTTCAAGACCAACGCGACCACAAGCTTTTCGTGTCGTCCCTGGAGCCATCCATGCCCAAGCTCACCGCGCGCCAACAACAGATACTGGATCTCATCCGCCAGGCCATCGTCCGCACGGGCTTTCCACCCACTCGGGCCGAAATTGCCCAGCAATTGGGCTTTCGTTCTCCCAATGCAGCCGAAGAGCACCTTAAAGCACTGGCGCGCAAAGGTGTGCTCGAATTAACTGCCGGTACGTCTCGCGGCATACGAATCGTCCAGGAATCGCCACCCTCGCCAGCGCTGCAACTAACCCTCCCCACACTGGCTCAACTGATGCTGCCCTTGGTCGGTCGGGTTGCGGCCGGCAGTCCCATCCTGGCTGCCGAACACATCGACAAGGAAATCGGCGTCGACGAAGCCCTCTTCTCTCAGCGCCCTGATTACCTGCTGAAAGTGCGCGGCACCAGCATGCGCGACGCAGGCATCCTCGAGGGCGATCTGCTCGCCGTCAAGCGGGCCTCAGAAGCACGCGATGGCCAGATCGTGGTTGCTCGCCTGGGTGACGACGTCACCGTCAAGCGCCTGCGCTACACCGCGAGCGGCCTCAGCCTTTTGCCAGAAAACCCGGATTTCCAGCCCATTGATGTCAGCCGAGACCGAGACGACTTTGCCCTTGAAGGTATTGCCGTCGGTTTGATCCGTGCCGGCATGCTCCATTGAACGGAAGACACTCATGACACGCAGCGCAAGCATTCCCAGCGGCTTTTCCTCCCTAGACCAGGCACTCCCTACCGCGGGCTGGCCCATCGGCGCCTTGACGGAAATCATCGCTCCCCGCGTGGGTGACGGCGAACTTCGTTTGCTGGTGCCCATCCTACGCAAGCTGACTCAAGCGGGCCGTACGGTCGCGCTACTGGTCCCCCCCTATCTTGCTTACGTGCCGGTGCTGATTCAGCACGGCATCAGCCTTGAGCACGTCAAGGTAATACGCAGCACCCTCGCGCTCGACGGGCTCTGGGCCATAGAAGATGCCTTGAAAAATGCAGAGTTCGGTGCGTTGATCGCGATTCTTCCACCGGCTCAACCCGAGTCCGAAAGCCGCGGAGCTGTCCGACGCCTTCAAATGGCGGCACGGCTATCGCAGTGCCCGGCTTTCCTTTTTCACACCAGCAGCACGCCGGATGCCACACAATCAGCGCAACTGCGCTTATTGATCGACTCCAGCGTGCCTGGTGTCATGCAAGTACAAATTATTGATGAACACGCCCCAGGCGCTCATCGCTCGCTAAGTCTGGACCTGCCCTTACCCGCAAGGCGCCCGCTGCTTGATCGCAAGGCCATGCCGCTGCTCGCGATGCAGAGCCAAGCCCCATTAAGCACGGCAAGCTCTTCAGTCCCTGATGCAGCATCCAGTTTCTTGCCAACACTGGGCGATAGCAAAACAATTCCAGCCTTGACCCCGGCATCACCCATGAAAACACCGGAACGTAGGCCCTGGCCATTCAGGCAACGCCGTAAAACACCGGAAACCCCTTCCATCTACCCTCTTGCACTAGCCTTTCTTTTTTCACGTAACGGCTAGTCTTTTCAAGCCCGCCCCACTCTGAATAAAGACGTGGGGCGGGCCGGAATAAGATCAGGCGCGCTGCCGCACGGTTTCGTACAAGCAGACGGCAGAAGCCACGCTTACATTCAGGCTTTCGATGGACCCCAGCATAGGGATTCTGACCAATTGGTCGCAGGTTTCTCGCGTCAGACGGCGCATGCCTTCACCCTCGGCGCCCATGACCCACGCGATGGGTTGTTTGGCGTCGACATCATGAATAGTGCCCTCGGCCTCGTCGTCAGTCCCCACCAGCCACACGCCTCGATCTTTCAAGGCCCGCATGGTCCGCGCCAAATTGGTCACGGTCAGGTAGGGCACGGTGTCGGCTGCGCCGCAGGCCACACGCTGCACCGTTGCGTTTAAACCAACAGCGCGATCTCGTGGCGCAAGCACGGCCTGCACACCAGCGCCATCTGCCGTACGCAAACATGCACCCAGGTTATGCGGATCGGTAACACCGTCCAGAATCAGCAAGAAAGCGGGGGCCGACGCATCATCCAACACTTCATCGACATCCATTGCCAATTCCAGCGAATCGGCAAGTGCCACCACCCCTTGGTGACGCTGGCCTTTGGCCAGGCCGTCGAGGCGGTCAGTCGCAACCGGATGCACCTTGCAGCCAGCCGCCTGGGCCTGCTCCATCAAGGTCAGCATGCGCCGATCGCGGCGTGCCCCTTCAACATATACATCCTTGATCGACCCTGGGGCATGGCGCAAGCGCGCTGCCACCGCATGAAAACCGACCAATATCTGGCTTGCTGCCATTTTTCATTTCCCAAAAACACGCGGCGCTGCTCAAGCAGCGCCGCAAACCGCTATTAAACCAAACTCGGCCAACTCAGTCTTCTGAAGCAGAAAAATTCCTGCTTATGCTTCACCTTTCAGCTTAACGACGGATTTTTCCACGCTTGGCCGCCGCCCGTTTGCCACTGCGGGCACTGGCCGCAGCTTTGTCGCCACCCACAGAAGGTTTGGCGCCTAAACCTTTGGCCTTGACCGGGCTGGAGGCAGCATCGGGGGTAAATGTGGCCGATTTGCGGGGTTTCGGTGCATGTTCGGGCTCAGGGCCTCGCTTAGCCGCCTTGCGGACAGCTTCGTAACCCACACCTTTTACCAGCTTGAATTCGATACGTCTGGCTTCCAGATCGACGCGGGCGACCTGCACCTGCACCTTGTCGGTAAGGCGGTAACGCATGCCGGTGCGCTCTCCACGCAACTCGTGCAGCGCATCATTGAACTGGAAGTACTCAGCGCCCAATTCAGAGACGTGGACCAAGCCCTCAACATGCAGCTCATCCAGAGTGACGAACACGCCGAACGGCGCAATGCCTGTAACCGTGCCACTGAAAACGTCGCCGACCCGCTCCCGCACGAACCAGCATTTCAGCCAAGCTTCGACATCTCGCGAAGCGTCGTCGGCTCGCCGCTCATTGCTGGAACAAAACAGCCCCAGTTTTTCCCACAACGCGTGTTCTTGCTCTTTGGCTGTCCCGGGGATCATGGCCGCGTCGTCCAACGCTTGCGGAACATAGCGCTTGGCTTGCAGCAACGCTTTGATGACTCTATGGGTGAGCAGATCAGGGTAGCGGCGTATGGGCGATGTGAAATGCGCATACGCCGGATAGGCCAGCCCGAAGTGTCCAACATTGTCGGGGCTATACATGGCTTGCTGCATCGAGCGTAAGGCCATGGTTTGCAGCAGCGATACGTCGGGGCGATTTTTCGCGCTTTCCAGCAAGGCTGAATAGTCGGCGGCACTGGGCTTGTCGCCGCCAGCCAGAGACAGGCCTAGTGTTTTCAGGAAATCGCGCAGCGCCTGCAACTTCTCGGGCGTGGGTCCTTCATGGATACGGAACAAACCCGGGTGCTTGCTGCGTTCCATGAAGTCAGCCGCGCAGGTATTGGCAGCCAGCATGCATTCTTCGATCAGCTTGTGGGCATCGTTGCGCACATAAGGCACGATGCTTTCTATGCGGCCCAGCTCATTACAAATGATCTTGGTTTCGACCGTATCAAAATCAATCGCGCCGCGCTTGGCACGGCCTTCCTGCAATAGCTGAAATAAACCATAAAGGTGCTGGATTTGCGGCAGGACCTGCGCGTGTTTACGTGCGGCCGGGCCTTCCGGCTGCTGCAGCGCGCTCCACACTTCCGTGTAGGTGGTACGTGCCTGGGAGTGCATGACCGCGTTGTAGAACTGATAGGCGGAAACCGTTCCCGCCTTGGCGCCGCTGGCAGGAATGACCATATCGCAAACCAAGACCAAGCGGTCCACGTTCGCATTGAGCGAGCACAATCCATTGGATAGCTTTTCCGGCAACATGGGGATGACTTTGCGCGGGAAATAAACGCTGGTGCTGCGCTCCAGGGCGTCTTCATCCAATGCGCTGCCCGGTGTCACATAATGAGCCACATCGGCAATCGCCACTATCAGGCGCCAGCCCGGACGCTTGCGCAAACCGCTACCCAACTCGACCGGTTCGCAGTACACGGCATCGTCGAAATCGCGCGCGTCTTCGCCATCGATGGTAATCAGCGGCACGTCACGCAGATCTATGCGCCCTTGCAAGTCTGCCTTGCCCACTTCGGATGGCAGGCGCTCGGCCATGCTTAGGGCCTGCGCCGAAAACTCATGCGGAACATCGAACTTGCGCACGGCGATTTCGATTTCCATGCCCGGGTCATCGATTTCACCCAGGATTTCCACTACCCGGCCCAAAGGCTGAGAATGCCGGGTTGGTTGTTCGATGATTTCGACCATGACGACCTGGCCATGTTGCGCCTGGCTAATGTCTGCCGGTGGTATCAGGATGTCGTGCTTGATACGCTGATCTTCCGGCACGACCAAAAACAAACCGCGCTCATTCAGAAAGCGGCCAACGAGCCGGTTGGTACGTCGCTCAAGTACTTCGACGATCAAGCCATCAGGCTTGCCGCGATAGTCGTTGCCAGACAAGCGCGCAAGCACACGATCGCCATGCAAGACTTTCAGCATTTCCTTGGGTGACAAGAAGACATCGGCTTGGCCGTCATCGCGGATGAGGAAGCCAAAACCGTCACGATGGCCTTGCACTCGCCCCGCGATGAAATCCAGTTTCGTTGAAAGCAGCAGCACACCTTTGCGATTAGGCATCAGTTGGCCATCGCGCTCCATTGCTGCCAGGCGACGTACGAACCCTATGCTTTCGGGGTCGACATTAAGACGTCGCGCCAGATCATCGGGTGCGATCGGCGCATTGGCCTCACGCAGCGTTGCGAGGATCTGCTCGCGACTCGGCACGTCCGGATCAAAGTCAGGAGGCGTGTTATGAAAATTGTTATGTGATCGATTTGCCAAAGCTAAAAAATCTCTTTATAATGCGCAGCTTCTCTTGCTACTTCTTCAACGCAAAACGTTGCGGGAATGGCAGTGAAGCCCAGATGGCGGAATTGGTAGACGCACTAGTTTCAGGTACTAGCGCTTAGCGGCGTGGAGGTTCGAGTCCTCTTCTGGGCACCAAAAATTGTAGTTGGTGCAACATAGTTTGAACCAACATAAAAACCCGCAAGGTCGAAAGATTTTGCGGGTTTTTTTATGCCGCTTTCAGATAAGAATGGTTTGAATGCGCGATATCCGTCAGCACGTAGTCCTGCGTATGCGGTTCGGCTCATGTTGTTGCGCCTCGTTTTTATTTGTTCAAGCGTGTACAGCAAGAATGATGGCAAGGCTGGTCTGATTTCCTGACCCAAACCAGGCGGCGCCACCATAGAAAGATCCGGTGTTCGAAAGAATACACCGAGCCGCACGAGCGGACTGTGCGAATTTGTAGAAAGTCGGCACGACCGCGTCAAGCAGAACCGTACCGGAGACGCAATACTCAATCGCGCTTGCCTTTGCGAGCCCAGGCTTCAAGCTGATAGGGCCGAAGACTGTCATAGTCCTCGAAAGGCTGATGAATCCACGGATTGGTGGGAAGCTTTTCAACGAAATAATCAGGCACGACCCGGGAATGCCCCTTGAACCACAAGACTGCTGAGCGCATTTCAGTGATCGCTGAAAATTGCTCCAATAAATGCTGATGGACTTTGTCGAAAGTCAGGCCGGTATCGACCATATCGTCAACCAGCAACACTCGCCCTTCCAGAGTGCCCCGGGTGATCGTAATGAACTGGGCAATATCCAGCCTACCCTGCGTGGTTCCAGCAGCCTCTCGGTAGCTGCTGGTGGCAAGAATGCCTAGCGGCACATCGAAAATTCGAGACAAGACGTCACCAACCCGAACGCCGCCGCGAGCCAGACAAACGATCTGGTCGAACTGCCAGCCCGAATGATGGACATTCAGGGCCAGTTGTTCGATAAGCTGGTGGTAGCGATCCCAGCTGATCCAGAGGTCTTTGTCGGTATCTTGTGACATGTTTTTTTTCTTGGCTTAATGGAAACAAGCCCCGCAACTAGCGGGGCATGGATGCTCAGGCGCCGAACGGGTGGCGCAGGACAATGGTTTCCTTGCGATCCGGACCCGTGGACACCAAATCGATGGCCACCCCACACACTTCGGACACTCGCTCCAGGTAGCGGCGAGCATTAAGCGGCAATTTATCGTACTCGGTCACACCCACGGTGGAATCAGTCCAGCCGGGCATTTCTTCCAGGACCGGTTCGCTGTTGGCGACAGCGGCGGCACCATTAGGCAATACATCGCGGAACTCGCCATTGACACGATACCCCACGCCCAGCTTGATTGTTTCCAGACCGTCGAGCACATCAAGCTTGGTAATGCACAATCCCGAAATGCCGTTCAGACGAATCGAGCGCTTGAGCGCCGCGGCATCAAACCAACCACAACGGCGCGGCCGGCCTGTTACGGAGCCGAACTCTTTACCGACTGTGGCCAGATGCGAACCGACTTCGTCGTGAAGTTCGGTGGGAAACGGGCCTGAACCGACACGAGTGGCATAGGCCTTGGTAATGCCCAGCACATACTCGAGCTTTTGCGGACCCACTCCTGCACCAGCCGAGGCAGCACCCGCCAAGCAGTTGCTGCTGGTCACGTAGGGATAGGTGCCGTGATCAACGTCAAGCAAAGCGCCCTGCGCGCCCTCGAACAGCATGCGCTGTCCGGCGGCTGATATTTCGAACAAGCTGTTTGCGACGTCGTCAACCATGGGTTTGAGAATCGGCGCAAGCGCCATGGCTTGATCGCGCACCTGCGCTGCATCTACAGCCGCCGCACCGAGATAGTTCGTCAGCACGAAATTGTGATAGTCCAAAGCCTCTTCAAGCTTGGCATCAAAGCTGGCTATGTCATACAGGTCTTGCACCCGAATCGCACGCCTGGCCACCTTGTCTTCATAGGCGGGACCGATGCCGCGCCCAGTGGTGCCGATCTTGCCCTCGCCCTTGCGAGCTTCGCGCGCCTGGTCCACTGCAACGTGGTAAGGCAATATCAGCGGGCAGGCTTCAGACACTTTCAAGCGCGCGCGGACTTCGACGCCAGCGGCTTCGAGTTCTTCGATTTCACGCAGCAGCGCCTCTGGCGAGAGCACCACGCCATTGCCGATATAGCACGTCACGCCGGGATGCATGATGCCCGATGGAATCAGGCGAAGAATGGTTTTCTTGCCGGCGATCCACAAAGTGTGGCCCGCATTATGCCCACCCTGGAAACGAATGACAGCCTGTGCCGATTCGGCCAGCCAGTCCACGATTTTTCCCTTGCCTTCGTCACCCCACTGGGTGCCGATGATCACGACATTGTTAGCCATACTTGCTCTGCTTCTATTAGACATGCGTCCCGTGACGGGCGCTTGAATTTACGTGGATGAGGAATGCGCCGATGGCGCAGCGTCTGCAGGAGCAAATAACACTACCTGCCAGACGCCATCGCGCAATACCAATTCTCGATCGCAGACAAACTCCTGCTGATCATGATCATGTCCGGGCATGATCTGTACGACGATCTGCCCGGCCGCGCGCAATGCGCGAACTGCTTCGACCAGGTCGGACTCCAGGCCCCATGGCGCCCTTACTGCCAAACTGGCCGTGGCCGGCGCAAGCAGGCCCGCGAGTTCGCGCAGGTCGAGACTGAATCCAGTGGCCGGGCGAGCCCGACCATAGACATGGCCGACGTCATCGAAGCGGCCTCCTCGAACTACGGCATTGGGCCAGCCGTTGTAATACACGGCGAAACACACGCCCGTGTGGTAATGAAAACTGCGAACATCCGCCAGGTCGATGCCAATGTCGACGCCTGGCAACGCCCGGGTCAATACTTCCAAATCGTCCAGCGCCTGGACAATTTGAGGCAAGGCGGGCAAAACATTGCGTGCCCGCTGAAGTACATCAATACCGCCATACAAAGTCGGCAATACTTGCAAGGCCTGGGCCGTGGCTGGAGCCAAAGCGCAAGCCAACTCAGCCAAACCGGGAATATCCTTGTCGCGCAACAGACCGAAGATTTCATCGGCCCTGCTTACCGCGGCCGGATCGGTGTCGAGAACGGCTCTTACGATACCCAAATGACTGAGGTCGAGACGGTAGCCCGACACCCCGGCGCGCTTCAGGCTTTCCAGCGCAAGCTGCATCGCCTCGATATCCGCTTCCGGACCCGCGTGGCCGTACAGTTCGGCTCCGATCTGGATCGGCTCACGCGTAGCCCACAAACCGCGCGGCAAGGTATGCAAGACGCTGCCGCAATAGCACAGGCGGGTGGTGCCGGGCCTATTGAGCAAATGCGCATCAATGCGCGTAACCTGGGGCGTCATGTCGGCACGAATACCCAGCGACCGGCCGGAAAGCTGGTCGACCAGTTTAAATGTGTGCAGGTCCAGATCTCTTCCACTGCCGGACAGCAATGAGTCGAGATATTCGACCAACGGCGGCATGACCAACTCATAGCCGTAGGTGCGATACAGATCCAGCAGTAGTCGACGCAATTCTTCGATGCGTCGGGCCTCGGCCGGCAAAATATCAGCCAGGCTTTCAGGCAACAGCCATTTCCCCATGCGGGATTCTCGCAAAGAGTCTAAAAACGTATAAAAACGATGGACGAAAAAAAAGCGGCTACGGGGGTGCACTCAGTGCAAGCCCATCAACCGCTTCTTCCAAGCTTGTGTGGCCGTCTTTTTCAGTGCACCATTGTAGTGCAGAAAAACAAATAAGACGTACCTCTTGGCTTACACACTATTGTCTACTCAAATTCATACAAAATCAAGCCAGATAACGCCAAGTGTCGGGGATTGTTCACTTTCTTCTATGACGTGATCCAAATGTTTTGCTTACGAAAACCCTGAGCCTGCATTTAAATAGGCAGCAACCTGGGTTGGACAAGATTTGCAGACCGAGACTCCGCCAGACGTGCCAACTGCGTGGCCCACTGGTGTTCGCCAGCGATTCCGAGCCCCCTCCTCTTCTAACATCTATATCCGGAGACAATTTTGGCCTCATCGCCCATTTCCGCACCCTCTTCCGAAGCCCAGGCTCTGCCCGACCTTGAGGCATTCCGACTTCGAACATTTCTGGACTCGCTCGATGCGAGCGCCCTGGATCGGCACGAAGCCATCCCGCTCAAAGATATTGCCAAGACCCTGGAAGACAGCGAGAAGGCGGTTCTGTTCAGCAAGCCCGGCAATGGAGATATTCCACTGAGTGGCAACGTGGCTGGAAGCCGTGATCGGCTCGCCCATGCGTTCAAGACCACTTTGGCGGATCTGCCCACTGAGGTCATCCGTCGCCTGCGCAACAAACCCGAGTTCATCCAACTGAGCCGGGAGCAAGCTCCGGTTCAGCAAATTGTATTGACCGGCGATGAATGCGATCTGACCGCCCTCCCTGTGCACCTGCAACATGGTCTTGACGGCGCTCCTTACATTTCTGCCTCGATCGATTTCGTCAAAGACCCCGAAACCGGCTGGACCAATGTGGGCGTACGGCGTTTGATGCTGCGAGGCCGGCGCACCGCTGGCATCGATTTGGTCGCCCCTTCCGATCTACGCGCGATCTACATCAGCCAATCCAGCCAAGGCAAGCGCCTGCCTATCGCCTTCGCTATCGGCTCGAACCCGATCGATCATATCGCCGCCACCATGCGTATCCCCGGCGACGAACTGGGTTTGATTTCCAGCTTGCGAGGCGCTCCGCTTCCCGTTGTGAAGTGCATCACTAACGATTTGCTGGTGCCCGCTGATGCCGAATTCATCATCGAGGGCTATCTGGACGAAGCGGGCCACGTCGAACCTGAAGGGCCTTATGGCGAATTCCTGGGTTACTACGGCGTTGTAAAGAAGAACCCGCTTTTTCACGTTACCGCCATCACTCGGCGCAAAGACGCGATATTCCAGACAGCCACCATCAGTGGCCCCAATATGGCCTATACGGATACCGCCCAGCTCAACGCATTGCGCACCGAAGTCACGCTTTGGCGCGCACTGGAAACGGCGGTACGCGAAGTAAAAGGGGTCTATGCGGCGCCAGCCAACGGCGGCATGTTCAACGTCCGGATCGCCCTGCAGCAACGGGTGCCTGGCGAAGCCCGCAATGCCATCGCAGCCGTGTTCGGGTCCTTGTCCAACGTCAAGCATGTATTTGTGGTCGACCCCGACATCGACATTTTCTCTGATACCCAGATGGATTGGGCTCTGGGCACCCGATTCCAGGCGGATAGAGACTTGGTCATCCAGACCAGCATGCGCGCCATGCCGCTGGACCCCTCGCTTCAAGGCAGCCGGCAAGGCGCCAAGGCCGGGTTCGATCTGACCCTGCCTCTCTTGGCTCCAGGCGCGGTTCGCCCGCTCGACTACCGTATGTCCGAAGCGCCTCGCTACGGAGGCGACCGCTACGCGTCGCTTGAGGCGGCACTCGATGCCGGCCCCAAATATTTCGAAGAACTCATGTCAGCCACAGGTAGCAGCGACGGACGAGAAATCGTCCGATGGTTGGAGGACACAAGCAAAACCCGCCCCATCGGCCGTGATGAGGAAGGCCGCTACCACTTCGCTTAACCTCAAAGCACACTTATTACACAGTACCGAACAGGCGCCTTTGGTGGCGCCCATTCTGACCAAGGAGACAACACCAATGACGAAGACAAGCACCGTGCGGTCGACGCGCAGCGCATGGGAAAAAAAGAGCGGCGCATTCTTATTTGGAGCCATCATTTCGGCGGCGGGAATGCTGACGCCGGTACTGGCTCAAGCTCAGGATGCCGCAGCGACTTTCCCCAGGAAAGCCATAAAAATCGTCTCACCCCACTCCCCCGGCGGACTCGGAGACACCTTTGCCAGGTATATTGCCCAGCAAATGAGTGCTTCTTTCGGTCAATCCGTCATCGTTGAAAACCGTCCAGGCGCAAGCCAAACGATTGCAGCGGACACCGTCGCCAAAGCAGAACCCGACGGCTACACCTTGCTCATCTCGACCCAAAGCTCGATGGTGTTCAACCCGGTTTTGCGCAAGCAATTGCCTTATGACTCCCTGAAAGACTTCACGCCCATCAGCATGCTGTTCTACACACCGATCTACTTGGTGGTGAACAAAAATGTGCCGGTCAAAACAGTGGCTGAACTGATCGCCGCAGCCAAGGCTGCCCCGGGCAAACTCAGCTATGCCTCGCTGGGAGTAGGTAGCTCGCATCACCTGCTTGCAGAAATGTTCAAGAAACAAGCAGGGATCGACCTCCTGCACGTTCCTTACAAAGGTAGCTCCAATGCCAGCACTGACCTGATCGCCGGCCAGGTAGACATCATGTTTGAAGGTGGCACTTCTTCACTGCCACACGTCAAGGCAGGCAAACTGACGGCATTGGCATCCAGCGGCGAAAAACGCACGGAAACCATGCCCGACCTGCCCACTATCAATGAAACCCTCCCGGGTTTTGCTGAGAACGTCTGGTTTGCCTTGTCCGGTCCCGCTGGCATGCCGGCACCGATCGTGAACAAACTGAACGCCGAGATCGTCAGAATCATCAAAATGCCCGCCACCCATGACAAGTTCATCGGTATCGGCGTCGAGGTCACCTCCAGTTCTCCGCAGGAACTCGGCACAGTGATCAAGAAGGAAATCGATCAGTGGCGAAAAGTGGTTAACGACATCGGTATCAAACCAGAGTAACTGCAAGCCTAGCCAATGAGGGCTGGCCGGAATAAATCTCCGGCCAGCCCTCATTACATTCAAAATGTCGATACCGAGGCATGGCCACACGGGCCACGCCGGCATTTCAATCTTCTGCCCTCCTCTTTCTTGCCTGCATCTGTCAGCGCAAACATCCCGCTCCCGTCACTCAACCCACGCAGTGCTACTTGTCCATTCGACGGGCAAGCGACCAGGACTGGGCGGGCATAGCGAGGCAAACACCACCCCTTGTTCGGCTACGCGATACCGCTTCCGCAAACATGGCGTGTCACCCCCCTGACACCCGGGCTCAGTAGAGTGGCTCCTTTTTCCTTGGAGCGATAAATATGCGTGGTTCGAAGAAAAGTGCTGGGGCGCTGTCACTGATAGCTCTATTGACCTTGGCTGCCTGCGGCGGTGGAGGTAACACTGATGACGAAACATCGCCTCCAACTATTCCCCCTCCCCTTGCCAAGTCCACACTGCGCATCGGTATTCTTCCCGACACGCAGGGGAGCGACTCTGGAGTTGCCCTGCATCCGATGAAGGCAATCCTGGATCTTTATGAAGAGTCCGGCGTCAACGTAGTGCTGGCCGTGGGCGATTTGGTCGAGAATGGCACTGCCGCCGAATATAAATTGTGGCGTGACATGGCCGAAAAATACCGCGGCAAAATGACGATTCTTCCCATCATGGGCAACCACGAGCCCAAAGGTGTAGATCAAGATTGGCACGACACCGTGGAATCCTTCATCCCCGCAGATGCGGAACACATGCCGGGCTCCCGCAATAAAAACTACGCGCTGGTGCGCGACAACGTGCTTTTGATCAATATCTCATACGGTTGGTTGGAGCGTGCCTACGATTTCGTCGAAGCCATGGTTGCCAAGCATGGCCCGGCGGTAGAACACATAATCTTGCAGACCCACAACTCGTTTGCCGGCAATCGCTACGGCTTGGTGCGTGAGAACATCATTGATGGAAGCATCTCGATCGTCAACGACGTGAAGTTCCGTGACGCCTACGACAAGTACCGCAAACTATTTGCAGAACACGACGTCATCTATGTTGCAGGCCACGAGCATCACTACTCGCGCAGCGTTGTGCGCGATGACAACGATCTGGCTTTTACCCAGATCATCTCTGGCAATGCAGCTTACAAGGGCTATGAAACACGCTTCGGCGAGCACGAGCGGATTCAGAACATGTTGATGCTGAAGGTGCAAAGCGATGCGACGGGAAGCGTTGATGCCAACGCGTCTATTTTCGAAATCACCGGCCCGCTTCTCGACTACCGTTCCTATTTCGTCACGCACAGCGTGTTCAGCAACGCAGACGCGCCTCAGCAACTGGAGACGCCCGCGTGGACGATGATGGACAAATTCGTCCGCACCAAGGACCGTTGCGACAAGGTCGTCTTTCCTTCCAGCGTACCGGCGCACATACAACGCAATAGCGCCTACGACCCATCCTATCGCACAAGCGCATGCACGTCCGCGAATGGCAGCAGCGCCCGCTTGCTCGACGGCCAGAACAACACCTTCAACCGTCACGACACCCGCACACGCGCCATGAACGCCACGCCAGGCTATTCGTTCGCGGGCAGCAACCGCGAAATGGAGTCGATGATGTACCGCTACATATATATCCGTGATGAAAGTTACAGCCCAAACCTGAACAACAGCCAGCGCGCTCGCCTTGTCAACGAAGGCACGCCAGACGAGGAAGTCGAGGTCCGTGGCACCACGATCGATCTGAAAAAACAGGTTTCACTGAACTGGCTTCCTGCCGATACCCATACCCTCTCGGACCAACTGGTCGTTAGTGGAATCGTGGGGCAGGACGGCACTTATATCGATGCTTATGGCCGGCCCAAGGACATCCAGACTCAAACAGGCCTTGCTGGCAGCTTTGGGGACGGAACAGAGCAGGGAAAGCAAGCTCTTAGCCTACCCGCACATGCCAAAAAGGGATGGGCGTTGGGAAGTGGCAAGGTTGGTGATAGTTACGTGCTCGAATTCTCGCTGCCGCAGGGTGTGTCCGCCAGCAACACAACCCTGGTCCAGTACGACACCGCTTCCAGTAAATGGGTAGCACTGGCCGCGCCCGAGTGTGTGAGCAAGACGGCCTACCAGAGCGCCTATCTCAAAGCGGTGCCCGCCGACGTGGATGCCTCTTGCGGCACAGCAACCGTAGTGGGATACGACACGCAAAAATCAGCCTATTGGGCACGTCTGAACCAGGATGGGCGATTCGCCATTGTTGCCGCACGCTAAAAACTGAGGAACTAATAGTTCGAGACGAAATAAAAACCGCCGCGACAATGTTTTGTGGCGGCGGTTTCTTTACATCGATTCTTCAGCGTAGAACTCTAGTTGCTAGTGCCCGGTGCCTTCATGAAGCGGAAGAACTCTGAACTAGGATCAACCACCAGCATATCGCCCTTGTTGGCGAACGATGCACGGTAGGCTTCCAGGCTCTTATAGAAACGGTAGAAATCGCGGTCCTGACCAAAGGCCTGCGCGTATACCGCGGATGCCTTGGCATCACCCTCGCCTCGTAATTGCTGGGCCTTGCTATACGCTTCGGCCAAGACCACCTCACGCTGACGGTCGGCATCGGCTCGAATTTTCTCGCCTTCGGCGGCACCGATAGAGCGCTGCTCGTTGGCTACACGTTTGCGTTCGGCTTCCATCCGGCGGTACACCGATTCGGAAATTTCAGGCACGAAATCGACACGTTTGAGCCTGACGTCTACTACCTCAATACCTAGCAGCTTGGCGGCTCCTTCAGTATTGGTACGTATCTCCTGCATGATTTTGTCGCGCTCTTTCGAGGTTACGTCATTAACCGTACGGCGGTTAATCGAGGCATTAAGCGCATCGCGGATCAATGCCAGCAGACGTTCCTGAGCCGCACGTTCGTCGCCTCCAAATGTGACGTAATAGGTGCGCGGATCCGAAATCCTCCATTTGACGAAAGAATCAATCAGCAGGTTCTTTTTTTCCGATGTCTGGACACGTTCAGCATCCGGAGTATCGATGGTCAATACTCGTTTGTCGAACTGCTGGATATTTTGGAATGGCGGCGGCAACTTGAAATACAAGCCGGGTTCGCTGATGACTTCCTTGATTTCACCCAAGGCAAATACAACGGCGTAATTACGCTCGTTGACGACGAATACACACGAAGACAGTGCGGCCAGTGCAATAAACAGGCCGATCACGGCGGGAATCAAACGATCCATGATGGTTTTTCCTTGTTAGCGGGCGGCGTTACGGTCGCGCGAGCGCAAGGCGTCGCGGCCGGAGTCTGGCAGCGTGCTGCCGGTAAGCGGCTGTGGAAGACCATTGCTCGCCCCGCTTGAAGAACCTGAACCTGTCGTGCTTGTTGCCGCTGTGGCCTCTTTGGAAACTTGCTGCATGATCTTGTCGAGTGGCAAATACAGCAGATTATTGCTATTGCGCGTGTCGACCAGCACCTTTGAAGTGTTAGTAAAGACCTGCTGCATGGTTTCCAGGTAGAGGCGGTCCCGGGTTACCTGTGGCGCCTTGCGGTACTCGGTCAGGATCTGGTCAAAACGCGCAGCATCCCCTTGAGCTGTTTCCACGATACGCTGGCGATAGCCTTCGGCTTCCTGCAGCAAGCGTGCAGCGGCACCCGAGGCGCGCGGCACTACGTCATTCGCGTAAGCCTGCCCTTCATTGATTTGGCGTTCGCGGTCCTGGCCTGCCTTGACTGCATCATCGAATGCCGCCTGAACCTGCTCGGGCGGTTGTGCATTCTGGATAGCCACGTTGCTGATCAAAACACCCGTGCGGTAGAGATCCATCATTTCCTGCATTAATGCCACGACTTCGCTTGCAACCTGGGTACGCCCTTCATACAGGACGAAATCCATTTTTTTCTTGCCCACGATCTCGCGCATGGCGGACTCAGCCGCTTGCTTGACCGCTTCGTCCGGGCCACGATTACTGAATAGATAATCGCGCGCGCCGGTTTCTTTCAAGCGGTATTGGACAACGAACTGCAGATCGACGATGTTCTCGTCGTCGGTCAGGATCAGGGATTCCTGCAGTACCTTGCTGCGCGAGTTATTTCTGAAACCCACTTCGAAGGTTCTCAATTGCGACAAATTGACCGCTTGATGAGCCTGGATGGGATAAGGCAAGCGCCATTGGAAACCCGGGCGCGCCGTGTCCTTGTATTTACCGAACTGGGTAATGACTGCGACCTGCCCTTCTTGAACGATGAAGAAGCCTGAACCCAGCCAGAGCAGAAGAACGATGATGGCGATTACGCCAGCGCCTATTCCCGCGCCTTTGGGCGAGCCCGAAAAGCGGCTACCACCATTGCCGCCGCCGACGGGCCCGGAGGGCTTACGACCGAACAGGCCACTCAAGCGGCGATTGAAGTCGCGCCAGAGCTCTTCCAGGTCGGGAGGCCCACCGTTGTTGTTGTTGTTCCTGCCTCCATCGTTATTATTCGACGGACGGCGAGGCGGCTCATTACCAGAGCCGCCGTTTCCGCGGCCCCAGTTGGAGTCGTTAAGATTAAACAATCGAGGTATCGAAGGCAGACGCATCTTTACTAACAAATGAGGCGGATGGGGAAAACCCCCGCCGCTCAGGAGCGGGCGTCAGCGGCAGGGCTGACGGACGAGGACAGTGTGCGAAAACGCGGGTCGTTGTTACTGTCGTTGCTACTATTATTACTCATGACCACTGGACCTGCTTGGCTAGCTTCGATGATTGCAGCTCGCAAATCATCCAGGCCGGTACGTTCGATAGCACTGACAAATACTCGCGAAATCGTACCACGCTCATCGCGCTCGATTCCGGCAGTATGTTGGCTTTGGTCAATCTTGTTGTAGACCAGAATACGAGGAATATCCGCAGCGCCGATTTCCTTCAGTACTTTATTCACTTCGGAAACTTGCTCGTCTCGTTGGGGACTGGAGGCATCAACCACGTGCAGCAACACATCGGCATGGATGGTTTCTTCCAGCGTGGCGCGAAAAGCGGCGATCAAAGTGTGCGGCAGCTCGCGAATGAAGCCCACGGTGTCCGAGATGACAAGCGAACCGGCGCCTTCGATCCAGACTTTACGGGTCGTGGTGTCCAGTGTGGCGAATAATTGGTCGGCGGCATAGACCTCGGCCCGGGTCAGCACATTGAACAGGGTGGATTTACCCGCATTGGTGTAGCCGACCAAGGAAACTGAGAAGGCCCCACCGCGTGCGCGCGAACGTCGTTGCGTCTGGCGCTGGCGCTCAAGCTTATCAAGGCGTTCACGCAGATAGCGGACTTTATCGCCAATCATGCGGCGATCCATTTCCAATTGAGCTTCGCCGGGGCCGCGCATACCAATACCACCACGCTGACGTTCCAGGTGGGACCACATACGGGTCAAGCGGGTCGACAAATGCTGTAACTGGGCCAGTTCGACCTGCAGCTTACCTTCATGGCTTTGCGCGCGCAGCGCGAAGATATCAAGAATCAGCGCAACCCGGTCTACCACACGCAGCTTGAACTCACGCTCGAGGTTGCGTTGCTGAGCGGGCGTCAGATTGTGATTGAAAAGGATAATTTCGGCGTCGCCAGCGGCGGCTGCCAGGGCAATTTCCTGCGCCTTGCCGGAACCGACATAGAGAGCGGCGTCAGGACGTGGTCGGCGACAAATAATGGTGTCGACGATGAGGGCGCCCGCGCCCTTGGCCAGCATAATGAATTCTTCGGTCTGTGCCTCGAATTCGGGCTCGCCGAAGTCTACGCTGACGATCAGCGCGCGCATCAGCGGCCCGTGTTGCTGGACCAGTGGAGTTGTATCAGTCAGCAGTGGGTTCAACCTGGAAATTGACAGGGCGCGCAGGCACCACAGTCGAGATAGCGTGTTTGTAGACCATTTGTGTCACGGTGTTGCGAAGCAAGACGACATACTGATCAAAGGATTCGATCTGCCCTTGCAACTTAATACCGTTGACGAGATAAATGGAAACAGGAACGTGCTCTTTACGCAGCACATTAAGAAACGGGTCTTGTAGCAATTGCCCTTTATTGCTCATTAGTGGGCTCCAGGATATGTTTTTCTTGGCGGATGCCAACTACAGTACTGTACCGGGTTTTCCCCAGTGAAACCAGTAAATCTGAAAACCGGGAAAGCCAGGTTTATGAACCCCATATGGGGCCATAGTTCCTGGTTTGCAAGCCTCCCCTTCCCCAGTTTTTGGCTACCCCGCCTTATTGAGATAAGGGTTTTTCGAGTTACGGAACTCGATCTTCAATGGAGTGCCTTGCAGCGAGAAAGTTTCACGAAAACGCGTTTCCAGAAAACGCCGATAAGAATCAGGTATTTCGTCCAGCGCGCTGCCATGAATAACGATCAGGGGAGGATTCTGCCCCCCCTGGTGCGCATAGCGCAACTTGGGTCGGAAAATACCCTTGCGCGGCGGTTGCTGCTGCTCAACCGCGGCTTGCAAGACGCGGGTCAGGCGCGGCGTTGACAGCTTTGCGAAGGCGGCTGCGTGGGCCACGTTGATGGACTTGAGCAAAGGACCAATCCCTGCGTTGCGCAGTGCCGAAACAGTATGCATCTTGGCAAACGACAGGAAACGCAGCTTGCGCTCGAATTCACGCTTAATGGTGTCTCGCTGGTCGCTATCCAGGTCATCCCATTTATTGATAGCCACCACCAGGGCACGCCCGGTTTCAAGCACAAAGCCGGCGATATGCGCGTCTTGATCCGAAATCTCGGACTGGGCATCCAGCATCAGCAACACCACGTTGCTGGCCTCGATCGCCTGCAAGGTCTTGATCACGGAAAACTTCTCGATGGCCTCGAATACCTTGCCGCGTTTGCGCAAACCCGCTGTATCAATCAGCGTATAAGAGCGCCCGCCCCGTTCAAAATCGATCTCGATGGCGTCGCGGGTGGTTCCCGGCTGATCAAATGCAATCACCCGTTCTTCACCCAAAAGCGTATTGATCAACGTGGACTTGCCCACGTTCGGCCGCCCCACAATGGCCAATTTGACGCGATGGGTAAACGCCTCCACCGGCACAAACTCTTCGTCTTGGTCTTCGGCCGCGCTCTCGTCAGAGAACTCGTCGATCTCGGCGGGCTCAGGAATGGGCTCGACTAGACCTTCCAGGGCCATCTCCAGCAAGTCGTGGACCCCGTCGCCATGTGCCGCGGAAATAGCCATGGGCTCTCCGAGACCCAGCTCATGGAATTCGGCGGCCGCATTCGCGCGCGAGATCCCTTCCACCTTATTGACTGCCAAAACAATCTTGCGGCCGGATTTACGCAATTTTTCGGCAATTTCACGATCATGGCCGGTCAAACCGATGCGGCCGTCGGTCAGGAATACTACGGAATCCGCTTCATCGATGGCCTGTATCGTCTGTCTGGCCATTTCAGCCATGATGCCTTGCTTGGCAACAGGTTCGAAGCCCCCCGTATCGACGACGATGAAAGGGTGGTCGCCCAGCCTGCCTTCACCGTAATGGCGATCGCGAGTCAGCCCCGGAAAATCGGCCACGAGCGCGTCGCGTGAACGGGTGAACCGGTTGAACAAGGTGGATTTACCCACGTTGGGCCGTCCGACCAGGACAACCACCGGTTTGAATCCTGCGGGTTTCATCGTTTAAAGAACCTCAAAGCCCAAGGTTAAGCAACCTTAGGCTTCCGTTGGAGGTCTGCACAAGCAAACCCCGATTGGTAGCCACAGGGCGTGACACGATCGGGCTGCCGTCTGTCGCGACACGCGCCAGCAAGGCCCCGTCTTCACGCCCCAGGAAATGGACATAGCCTTCGAAATCGCCCAAGGCCACGGCACGATCAATAGAGGCCGGCGCGGACACTTGACGATGCATCAAGGCTTCTTGTTTCCAGACATTGGCGCCGGTATCCAGCGTAAAGCCGTAGACAGCGCTGCGGTCATTTGCGGCATAGGCGAAGCGCACATCGGCCGCTAAACCCGTGACGCTGGAAAACTCGCGTGACCAGATCGAAGAACCAGAATTAACGTCAAAGCAATTGATGCGGCCCTGGTATGTGACCGCGCACAGCGCGCGACCCGAAATAACCGGCGCACCGACGACATCAGCCACCCGTTCCAGCTCGCTGGAGCCACTGGGGTTGGCGACCGTGCCTTCCCAGCGTACAGCCCCTGTACTGGCCAGGATCGCGATCATTTTCCCGCCAGGCAAGCCGGTAAAGACATAGCCGCCGGACATAAGCATTTCGCCCGCTGCGCGCAGCGCCAAGGCTGGACCTGGCCTTTGTACATTCCAGCGGCGCTTGCCTGTCTCGGCATCGAAAGCCTGAATACGATAATCGCCGCTGCGAATGACGACCAAGCCGTCTGCAACCAAGGGCGGAATCGTGATTTCACTGCTAGCCTGAGTGCGCCATTTAATCGCCCCGGCATCGTCAAAGGCAATGATTTCGCCGCGCGGCGTCGCCACCGCGCTTATTCGCCCGTCGCTGCCGATACCGGCAGAAAGCTTGGTGCCGGCTGAGCCGCGCCACAAGACATTGCCGGTTGCGAGATCATACTTGCCGACATCGCCGTTCATGGCAGCGACATACACCGTATCGCCCACTACCGCCGGCATAAAGCCAACGCTGGATTTGCCGCCGATCGACACGCTCCAGGCCGTGCCTACCGGCAAAGTAGCGGCGAAATTGGCTAAGGGTTTCGGCTCATAGCGAGGCTTGCTGCCGGAAAACAGCGAACATCCGCCAAGCGCGACGGACACGATTGCGATCGCGACATATCGCCCCCATGGGCGGGTCGTACGACGCAGGTCGAATTGGCGAATATCCAGACTCATCAGTTCGCTCCAAGAGCATCCAGCTTCAGTTGAATCGATGACTGCAACTCGGAAGCCGGATCGAGTTTTTCCAGCGCTTCCTTGTATGACGCCCGAGCTTCGTCGCGTTTGTCCTGTGCAATCAGAATGTCGCCGCGGCGGTCTGCGTACAGGGCGGCAAAAGCCGCTGGCGCCGGCGTCGACAAGGCGTTCATGGCTTCATCGAGCAATTTCTCATCCAGCAGCAAACCGGCCAAGCGCAAGCGAGCAACCGGGATCAGCGCCTCGTCCTTGCTGCGGTCGATAACCCACTGCAATTGGGCGCGAGCCGACTTCGTGTCGCCCGCCTCGACATAGGCGTGAGCGGCCAGCAAGGCAGCACGCGGGGCATAGGCGCTACGGCCATATTTTTCCAGGATAGTTCCTGCACTGTCCTTCACCCGCGCGATATCACGGGCCTCAGCGGCCTTTTCCAAGGCCTCGAAATACCCCACCGCCTGCGCCGCTTCGCGCCGTTCGTACCATTTCCAGCCATTCCAAGCCGCAGCCGCCAACAAAATGACTGTGGCTACACCCAGGATGGCATTCCCATACTTGGCCCACCACGCCTTGAGTGATTCCAGTTGTTCCTGTTCTTCGATGTCGTAGGCCATGCACGCCCCGTTAATAATAATAGTGACATAGAGCGCAACAAACGCCGGCGTGGCGAATGCGCGCAACATTCAAGAGCGGGAGATTAACGGATTCCGTCAACTCCCGTACGTACAAGCAATTTTTTATCGCCGGGCCGCTCCGGGTAGAAAACGCCCTCTTGGGGATAAGGCCGACGCTTGAGGGCACTTTTTAGTCTGTTTCGCCGGCAACCAGCTCGGCAACCAGCACTTCAGCCAAGTTATCCAAGGGCACCCGGCGTTGCTGCACCAAGCCTTCGGAAGCGCTTGCCCGCAAGGCCTTGACGCTGGCTTCACCCGCGGCCAATTCGTCGTCGCCAAGAATTACCGCAAACTCGGCCCCGCTTGCATCGGCTCGCTTCATCTGCGATTTGAAACTGGCGCTGCCGCAATGCAAGATAACGTCCAGCCCCGCATCGCGCAGACTTTCGGCCACAGCGACCGCACGGCGGGCAGCTGCTTCCCCCTGGTGCAAGACGTATACGTCACATTCAGCCTGTGCCGGCAAAGGCTGAACTTGAGACCAGAGATCAAGCAGACGTTCAACACCAATGGCGAAACCCACGGCCGGCGCAGCTTTGCCACCCAGAAGCTGGATCAGGCCGTCGTAACGGCCGCCACCGCAAACCGTACCCTGTGCGCCCAGGCGATCAGTCACCCATTCAAAAACAGTCAGGTTGTAGTAGTCGAGCCCCCGTACCAGGCGCGGATTGATCCGGTAAGCAATGCCGGCATCATCCAGGCGGGCACGGACACCATTGAAGTGCGCCAGAGATTCCTCGCCCAGGTAATCCAGTAGGCGCGGAGCCTTATCGGCCATTTCTTGCAGGGCCGGATTTTTGGTGTCGAGCACTCGCAAAGGATTGGAGTACAAACGACGCTTGCCGTCCTCATCCAATTGTTCCTTGAAGCCTTCCAAATAGTTGATCAAGGCTTGCCGATGCGCCAGGCGTTCCTCTGCTGACCCCAATGAGTTCAATTCCAGGCGGATATCGTTCAGGCCTAGAATTTTCCATAAACGGGCCAGCATCAAGATCATTTCAACGTCGATGTCGGGCCCCGCAAAACCCAGCGCTTCGACGTCGATCTGATGAAACTGGCGATAACGGCCGCGCTGAGGGCGTTCGTGCCTGAATACCGGACCTATGGCGAATACGCGCTGCGGCCGTTCGTAGATCAAACTATGTTCTATGGTGGCACGCACCATACCGGCGGTAAATTCCGGCCGCATGGTCAGGGACTCGCCATTGAGCGAGTCGGTGAAACTGTACATTTCCTTTTCGACAATGTCAGTGACTTCACCAATTCCACGCGTGAACAAGCGTGTTTGCTCGAGCACGGGCGTGCGCAAATTGCGATATCCGTAACTACGCAACCACTCCCGCACCAGTGCTTCCAGCCGTTCCCACTGGGCGGAATCGCCGGGGAGAATGTCGTTCATGCCGCGAATTGCGGACAGTTTCTGAAAATTTTCTGCCATGACTCTTTTTTTGGGCGCGCCGGATTAGGCAGCGCTATCCACCTGACCCCCATAACGGCGGTTCACGTAATCTTCCACTAAGACCTGAAACTCTTCGGCAATGCGCTCCCCCTTAAGGGTAATACTGCGCTGGCCATCGATGAAAACCGGTGCCACGGGTTGCTCGCCTGTGCCCGGCAAACTAATGCCGATATCGGCAAACTTGCTTTCGCCCGGTCCATTCACCACACAGCCCATAACGGCTACGTGCAAAGACTCTACGCCGGGGTATTGCTGACGCCACACGGGCATCTGCGCGCGCAGATAGCTTTGGATGCTGGCCGCCAATTCCTGGAATACGGTACTGCTGGTGCGGCCACAGCCTGGGCAAGCCACTACCATCGGCGCAAAAGCGCGCAAGCCCAAGCTTTGCAGAATTTCCTGGGCAACCACGACTTCCTTGCTGCGGTCGCCATTGGGCTCGGGCGTCAAGGACACCCGGATCGTATCGCCTATGCCCTGCTGCAACAAAACGCCCATGGCCGCGGTCGACGCAACGATGCCCTTGCTGCCCATGCCGGCTTCCGTAAGGCCCAGATGCAAGGGGTAGTCACAACGCGCGCTCAGGTCGCGATACACCGCGATCAGGTCTTGAGCATTGCTGACTTTGCAAGACAGTATGATGCGGTCGCCCGGCAAACCCAAATCTTGCGCCCGCTGAGCATTTTCGATGGCCGAGACGACCAAGGCATCGCGCATCACCGCCTGCGCATCCCAAGGCCGCGCGCGGTGCCCGTTGGCATCCATCATCCTGGCCAGGAGATCCTGGTCGAGACTGCCCCAATTGACGCCGATGCGCACCGGCTTTTCGTAGCGACAAGCCACTTCTATCATCTGGGCAAAATTGTCATCCCTCTTTTTGCCCGCGCCCATATTGCCCGGATTGATCCGGTACTTGGACAGGGCTTGGGCGCAGTCGGGGAATTGCGTCAAGAGTTTGTGGCCGTTGTAATGAAAATCGCCTACCAACGGCACATTCACGCCCATGCGATCCAACTGTTCGCGGATGGCAGACACTTCTCGAGCGGCGTCAGGGGTATTGACCGTAATGCGCACGACTTCTGAACCAGCCAGAGCCAGCTCTTTCACCTGAATCGCCGTGCCGATGGCGTCGGCGGTGTCGGTATTGGTCATGGACTGAACCATGATCGGTGCATCCCCGCCAACCGTCACCACATTGTCGCTCCAGGCAATGGCAACCTGACGAGTACGTCTGCGCAACGAGGGACCAGACGGAAATGGCGACGAATCCAAAGCGGCCTGATCTGGGGTGTACGGCTGAGTCATGGCTAGAGAGGCTACTTAATTTATTGCAGGGTCAGGCGAGCGACGTTGTCGCGCCGATAGGAGCTCAAATCGACCGAGGCGCCCCGCCAGCTTAATTCCACGCCGTTCACGTTTCCTATCACGACCCGCAGCGGCGCACCGCTAGCTTCGAGTTCGTAGGGTTCGTTCGCGGCAATGACACGCGACACGGCAAGCGAACCATCGGCGCGGCGTACTTCAACCCAACTGGCCTGGCGAATATTCAGCGACAGGCCAGCGCTTTTTTCGGGAGGCGGTACGTTTTCCGCCGGCGCGGCCAAAGCCGGCGCTTGCGAGCTGCCCGGAACCGGGGTTGGCAACACCGATGGCGCTACTTCAGCACCCGGCACTCCTTGGTCTGAGGGAAGAGGCTCGCTTTGCGGCGCAGCCAACGGCTCTTCCGGCTGAGACGGACTCAGGTCCACCGGCAATTCATGCGTGGTGGATTTTGACGAAGCCCCGCCCAAAGACAACTTACCTTGTTGATTCAAAGCGTAGCCCAGCAGCGCCAATGCGGCGATTAGCATGATGGCGCCGATCAGCCAGGGCGCCGGGCGCCTACCTGCAGGCCGGGGCCATGCCCGTCCGCTCGTACGCACCAGCGGGCTGGACAGCGAGGAAGCCTGCTCCAGCGATACCGGATCGGCCACTTGCAATCGCGGAGCCAACTCCTGCAGCAAAGGTTCGGGGTCTGTTTCGAGAAAGCGCGCGTAGTTGCGCACAAAACCGCGCAGCGACATTCCCTGTGGCAAGAGATCCCAGTGCTCGGCTTCCAGAGCTCGAATCTGCCGCATGGAAAACTTCAAACGTTCAGAAACGTATTCCTGAGACCAGCCCCGCTGCTCCCGCAAGCGGGTCAGAGTGGGCCCAATCGAGGACGATGAAGGGGAAGAAGGCGAGGCAAAGCCGGCAGTCGCCGTCCCTGGCGCCTTCTGGCCGGCGTCGGCGCTTGCATCCCTATCAGACATTAATGACCCCTTGTTTGGCCAATCTAGCGAACAAGTCAAGCCAACGCTGCATTTGCATCATTCGTGCACCTCGATGATCCTGCCGAACCGCGGGTCAACCGCCATTCTTTCCTTAAGGCGGGTGCGATCCTTTACATCCCCCGCCAACTGCCCGCAGGCCGCATCGATATCGTCGCCGCGCGTCTTGCGCACTGTGGTGATAATGCCGGCATCCATCAGGCGTTGAGCGAACAGCCTCACCCTCGCCGCAGGCGAGCGTTTCAAGCCAGACTGCGTAAACGGGTTGAATGGAATCAGATTGAGCTTGCACGACACCTGGCGCGCAATATCGATCAACTGCCGCGCGTGCTCGTCGCTGTCATTGACCCCATCGAGCATGACGTACTCAAAAGTTATGAAATCGCGGGGGGCGAATTCCAGATAACGCTGGCAGGCCGCGATAAGTTCGCGCAAAGGGTATTTACGGTTCAAGGGAACCAAGTCATCCCGCAGCGCGTCGTTCGCCGCATGCAGGGATACCGCCAAAGCCACCGGGCAGTCTTGCGATAGCCTATCCATCATGGGAACGACGCCAGACGTGGACAGGGTGACCCGCCGACGCGACAAGCCATATGCGTTGTCATCCAGCATCAGACGCAGTGCGGCGACAGTATTGTCATAGTTGAGCAAAGGCTCGCCCATGCCCATCATCACCACGTTGCTGATTACCCGATTGTCTTGTACTGCCAAAGGAACAGGTGCGCCGGCGGCGGCAATACGCGCGCCTTCGCCATCGGCTTCGATAGCACGACGGGCCAGCCACAACTGACCAATAATTTCATGCACGCCCAGATTGCGGTTGAAGCCCTGGTGCCCGGTAGAACAGAACCGGCACGCCACGGTGCAACCCGCCTGGGTGGAAATACAAAGCGTACCGCGATCGTCTTCGGGGATGAACACGGTTTCGACCGCGTTGCCATTACCAACGTCCAGCAACCATTTGCGGGTGCCGTCCGTGGATTTTTGTGCGGTAACTACATCCAGCGCACGGACTTCACAACGCTGCGCAAGCGTACTGCGAAACGATTTGGCTAGATCCGTCATTTGCTCGAAATCGTCCACGCCGCGCTGGTGTATCCAGCGCTGCAATTGCTTGGCGCGAAACGGCTTGTCACCCCACTGCCCTACCAAGGAGACGAGCTCGGCCCCTTCCAGGCCCAGCAGATTGATCCGCTCAAGCTCGGAAGACGGGGCTGCGTCCGAATCGTTCGATGTCGAGATCTGAGTCATCTCAACCTCCTTGGTTGCATAGGGAATGCCCAGGCTCAACGGCTGTGAATGTTGAGTTCGGGGAAGAAGAAAGCGATTTCGACTTGCGCGGTTTCAACGGCGTCCGAGCCATGTACTGCGTTGGCGTCGATGCTGTCTGCGAAATCGGCGCGAATCGTGCCTTTTTCAGCCTTCTTGGGGTCGGTAGCGCCCATCAGGTCGCGGTTCTTGAGGATTGCGCCCTCGCCTTCCAGAACTTGTACGAACACGGGTCCGGAAACCATGAATTCCACCAGATCCTTGAAGAACGGGCGGGCAGCGTGCACGGCATAAAAACGCTCAGCGTCGGCGCGCGACAACTGCAGCATACGCGCGGCAATGACCTTCAGGCCGGCGGATTCAAAACGGGAAACGATCTGGCCGACGACATTCTTGGAAACGGCGTCAGGCTTGATGATCGAAAGGGTGCGCTCGATTGCCATCAAAAACTCCAATAAAAACAGATACTTTGGGGGGAACTTAAACCCTAAATTGTATCATGGCGACTTTACCCGCCTGTTGCAGAGCAGACTCCGCTTTACAGCCACTGGATTGCGTGGGAACCCTGGTGCATACTGGCTGTCTGATCATTCATACCATACGGTCCGCTCGCGGGGGCCTTGAGCAAAACGACTACAAAGGAGTCGCTCTACCATGACCCAATTTCGCACCAACACACTCAGCCGCACCGGGACTGCGCCCGGCGAGGTTGTACGTAATCGCGTGCTGCGCAACACCTACTGGCTGCTGGCCCTATCCCTGATACCTACCGTGCTGGGCGCCGCCATCGGCGTCAACACCGGCTTGGCCAGTGTCATGGGCGCCAGTCCCGGCATGACCACGATGGTTTTCCTGATCGGTGCTTTCGGCCTGATGTTCGCCATCGAAAAGAACAAACACAGCAGCCTGGGCGTCGTCTTGCTGCTCGCATTCACCTTCTTCATGGGTTTGATGCTGTCGCGCATGATTGGTTTCGTCATGGGCATGAATAACGGCGCAACACTCATCATGACGGCCTTTGGCGGCACCGCTGCGGTTTTCGGCACCATGGCGGTGCTGTCCACCACCATCAAGCGCGACCTGTCTGCACTGTCGAAGTGGCTGTTCGTCGGCGTCATCCTGATCTTGGTAGCAGCCGTTGCTAACATTTTCTTGCAATTGCCCGCTCTGATGCTGACGGTTTCCGTCCTTGCCATCGGTATTTTTTCAGCCTTTATGCTGGTCGACCTGCAACGAGTGGTCAACGGCGGAGAAACCAACTATATCTCCGCTACCCTGGCCATCTATCTCGATGTGTACAACGTGTTCGTCAACCTGCTGATGTTGCTGGGCATTTTTGGCGGCAGCCGCGACTAAGCCAGCGGCGCCTCGTTAAAAACGCTTGCCCTACAAGGCAAGCGTTTTTTTATACCTGCTCGCAAGCGGCGCCGCCCGCTTCTTTGCTCGCACTGACAAGAGGCATCTCACCCACATCGAAAACCGCAATGGACTCGACGTGACCGGTATGCGGGAACATATTGACCACGCCAGCACTGCGCAGGATGTAACCCCCCTCATGCACCAGGATCGCGGCATCTCGCGCTAAGGTGGCTGGGCTACAGGATACGTACACGATGCGCTTGGGCCTATCCTTACCCAAGGCGGCGATGGCCTTGGCAACTGCCATCGCGCCCTCGCGCGGGGGATCGATCAATATCCGATCGAAGTTTCCCAGACTGCGCAGCCAGGTTTCATCCACCTCAAACAGATTGAGCGTGGAAAAACTCGTTTTTTCGTCCAAACCATGCTGACGGGCCGCTTCCAGCGCGCGATCGGTCAAGCCTTGGCTACCTTCGACTCCAACCACCTCTCGGCATTGCGTGGCTAGAGCCAAAGTGAAATTACCCAGGCCACAGAACAAATCGGCAACGCGATCTTCCGGCTGCGCCTCAAGCAAGGACAAAGCACGCGAAACCAGCACACGGTTGATGGCGTGATTGACCTGCGTGAAATCAGCCGGCTTGAAAGGCATGCGCAAGCCAAACTCTGGCATGGTGTAAGTCAGGCCATCCAGGTCTTGCGCTTCCAAGGGATGCAAGGTGTCCAAGCCCTTGGGCTGCAACCACCAGTGAATATCATGCTGCAGGGCAAATGCTCGCAGCAAGGCCAGGTCTGCATCGATCAGGGGTTTCAAATGCCTGAGCACCAGGACGGTAAAGGCATCACCCACGGCCACTTCAATCTGCGGTATCTCGTTCCGGGCCGGCATGGCCGCCAGCATTTCACGCAGAGGAAGCAATAACGACGCAACATGGGGGGGCAAAACGTGGCATTCGCGTATATCGGCCACGAAACTGCTTTTGCGCTCGCGAAACCCTACCAGCACACTGTCTTTTTTAACCACGAATCGAGCCGAAAGCCGTGCCCGATAGCGATAGCCCCAAGCTGGGCCATGGATAGGCGGCAGCACACGTTGCGGCGTCAGCTTGCCTATATGCTCAAGCGTATCTTCCAGCACACGCTGCTTGATTGCCACCTGGGCAGCCGAATCAGCATGCTGCATGACGCAGCCCCCGCATACCCCAAAGTGCGCGCATTTTGGGGTAACGCGCTGAGACGACGCCTGCAACAGCGTTTCGACCTCTGCAATTTCATAGGAAGGCTTGCGCCTGAGCACTTTGAGCGTAACCCGTTCACCAGGTAAAGCGCCTTCCACGAAAACCACTTTCCCGGCGCGGCGTGCAATACCGCGCCCTTCTAAATCGACCGATTCGATCAGAACCGAGCCGTCATCGAAAGGCGTGTTTTCGGCATGGACGGCAACATCGAGGGGCAGCGCCTGTTCGGGCGCCGGTTGAATAGATAGGTCGGCTTGTGTCATTAAAATCGATTGAGCGTGCGTGCCAGAGGGCACACGTTGAAACTATCGGGCCGTATACGATCTTGGTGCAGCCGGAGGCGTTCCGGGCACCAGCGCCGCTCGGCTATCAGGCCCGGGCTTGCGGCCAGGCCGCCAGGTATTGCTGCCAATGCGGCGCGCCTATGCTTTCGAGCGTGGTTCGAACCAGTGCGACCTCGGCGTCATATTGGTCTCGGGACAAAAAACCACGCATAAAGCGAAAACGGCAATAAACCAACCAGGTATTGACCACGTCGGTTTCGCAATAAGCGCGAACTTCCTCGGTTTGCCCCTCGCTCCAGGCCTTCCAGACTTGTCCGCCATCCATACCGAGTTTGCCTGGAAACCCGCAAAGCTTGGCCAATTCATCCAGAGGCGCGTTGGCTCGACCATTGAACTTCGCCAGTAGGTCCATCAAGTCGCAATGGCGGTTGTGGTAGCGGCTGATGTAATTGCTATAGCGAAAATCGCGGTCGTCTTCACCCATATCCCAATAGCGCGCAGCCTGTATGCCATGAATAAGGCCGCGGTAGTGCAATACCGGCAGATCAAAGCCCGAACCGTTCCAACTGACCAACTGCGGGGTGTAGCGTTCTATCGTCTTGAAAAAACCCGCGATCAGGCTGGCTTCGGAATCTTCGGCTTTTCCTATGCACTTGACCCGAAACCCGTCGTCATCCCGAAACACACAGCCGATTACCGCAATTTTCTGCAAATGCAGAGGCAGGAAGTCGTGACCGACGGCTTCGCGCCGCGCCGCGTAAGCTCGCTCTACCACCTCGGCGTCCGAAAGCTCTTCCCCCCAGCCATTCAGCGTGCGCAACCCTTCCACATCGGGAATGGTTTCGAGGTCGAACACTAGCATGGGGGTCATGGCGGGCCTTAGCGTTTGGGCAAGTAGGCGGATGGATCCACTGGCTTGCCCTGGCGACGGATTTCGAAATGCAGCCGTGGCGTATCAGTATCGGTCTGCCCCAGTTCCGCAATTTTTTGTCCGCGCCGGACGGCCTGCCCTTCCTTGATCAACATGGCGCGGTTATGCGCATAGGCGGATAGGAAAGTGTTGTTGTGCTTGATGATGATCAGCTTGCCATAGCCGCGCAAGCCGCTGCCGCTATAGACCACCTTGCCATCGGCGGCAGCCAGCACCGGATCGCCCGGCGTGCCAGATATATCCAGCCCCTTGTTGCGGGTTTCGTTGAAGGTTTCAAGGATCTTGCCATTGGCGGGCCATCCCCAGTTGATACCTTCCACCAAGGCCTGAGCCGTGCTCGGTACGACCGGTGCTGGGGTCACAGGCGCAGGCGTCGGTGTTGCAGGTTCCGGGCTTGGGGAAACCGGCGCCGCCGGTGTACCCAAGGGGCGAGGAGCCGCTGGCGCCGGGCCGGTTATCGGCGAAGTTTGCGCAACACTGCTGTCGCTTGGTTTGGCGGCTACGGCTGTGCCTGGCCGCACAATTCGCAGCACCTGACCTGGACGAATCTGATTCGGATCATCAAGATTGTTCCACTGTGCAATATCTCGCCAGTCCTCTCCATGGTCCAGGGCAATGCGGACCAAAGTATCGCCGCGCTTCACCACATAGTTTTCCGCGTCCACCAAACGCGAAGTCTCTCGGCCTTCCGTGGCAACGGGCTGGCGCGCAGGCGTGGTGCGGTCCACCACCGGCACCGTTTTGGGCGTGGTGCCGCATGCAGCCACCAACAGCGCACCGCAGGTCCATGCAAAGCTGAGCTTCGCAACCCGCCCGAACACTCCCACCCGATTCTGGTCAAGGGTATTCGATTCATTCCGGCTCGGCTTGCGCCAATTCAGCATCCCAGCTCTCCTATTCATTACAACAAAACGCCTGCTTGAAGCGGCACGAAACGCACGGGCTCGAGTTCGGTACGTACCCAGCTCTGGTTACCGGTGCGCTCTATCATGACCAGACGTTGCCTGGCCCCGCCTTCCGGCGCTATCAACCGAGCGCCTATGGCCAACTGGCTCAATAAGGCGTCGGGTATGCTCAATCCCGCAGCCGCCACGACAATCGCATCAAACGGCGCTGCGCTGGGGACCCCCAGCATGCCGTCTCCAAATACCAGGCGGACTTGAGGCAGCCGCAAAGGCCGCAATCGCGTTCGTGCCAACTCGTGCAAGGCGCGAATGCGTTCTATGGTATAGACCTCGCGCGCTACCCCGGCCAGCACCGCCGCTTGATAACCGCAGCCAGTCCCCACTTCAAGGACTTTACCCAAATTTTTTCCGTTGCGCGCCGCCGCAATCATACGTGCAACGATCCATGGCTGGGAAATCGTCTGGCCGTGGCCGATAGGCAAGGCGGCATCTTCGTATGCTCGGCTCGCCAGTGCTTCGTCTACGAACTCATGTCTTGGAACCGCCTGAACCGCAGCCAAAACACGTTCGTCAGCAAGCCCCTGCGCGCGCAACCGGGCAACCAAAGCGCTGCGCATCCGCTCGGAGTTCAGTCCTAAATTCCGGTCGAGACGTGGCGCGGTGCGCACTGGCCCAAGCGCAAGTGGCGCCGGACGCGTCTGCGCAATGCGCGTATTGCTGTTGGCGGGTTTAGCCAGATGATCGGGACGAGCGTCTTGCCCCGATCGAGTCGACGCCAAGCGTCCCGTGGCGACCCGGGTGTTGCTATTGGCAGGCGTGATCTGCACCGTGGAACTGAGAGTCGAGGCGCGGCGTTCGGCTGCGGCGCCAGGGCGAACCCCTCCCGCCTGCCTATCCTGCGGCAAGCTGCCATACCGAGAGTTCGGGTCTACCGGTTTGCGCCTATCCATTCGCTGTTCGTCCAGTCGCGTACATAGTCCAGCTGGTCCATATGTGTCAGGTCGAACCTGAGTGGCGTGACGGATACCGCTCCGTCGGCGCAAGCATGGAAATCTGTGCCTGGCGTGGCATCCGCAGCCTTACCCACCGGGCCTATCCAATAGACCGGGTCACCATAAGGCGTAGACGAGCGCACCACGGGTTCCGACGGATGGCGTCGCCCTAGCCGCGTTACACGCGGCGGCTTGAGTTCGGAAAGCGGCAAGTTGGGAATATTGACATTCAACAGGGTTTGGCCCGGCAGTGGCTGCTCTATAAAGCGCTCGACAAAACGGCGGGCCAAGACGGCGGCGGCATCGAGATGCGTCCAGCCTTTGGATACCTGTGAAAATGCAATGGACGGGATACCGAATAGATAAGCCTCTGTGGCTGCGGCGACGGTGCCGGAATACAGCGTATCGCCGCCCATGTTCTGGCCATCATTGATGCCCGACACAACCAGATCCGGCCTGCGATCAAGCAAGCCCGTCAACGCCACATGCACGCAATCGGATGGAGTGCCGTTCACGTAGAGAAACCCGTTGGCGGCTGTCCGTACCGAGAGCGGCCGGTCCAGGGTCAATGAATTGGATGAGCCGCTGCGATTGGTCTCCGGCGCCACCACGATCAGCTCTGCCAAGGGACGCAAGGCGTCCACCAATGCTGCGAGACCAGGGGCGAAATACCCATCGTCATTGGAAACCAGAATCAACATCTATGAACTATTCCTGTCACGCAACGCGCACTCCATTGCCTGCAACTAAAAAACCCGCTCGTCTACCTTGCGGGCTTGTGCATCCTCCGGCGCCATTCCGGCTCGCCTCGGCCCAACTCGTGCTGTATACGGCTAGGCCAGCTTACAAGCCATGGATGAAACAGAATTGTACATGAGGCACATGACAGAACACCCTTCTTTGCTGCGGCATGGCTATAGGTAGTCACCGCCAAACCCGGCGACCAAAGCATCGACGAACTCACGCACCGCTGGCACCAAGCCCCTGCGCGAGGCGAACACTGCTTGCACCGTGCCCTCAGGCAAGCGATATTCAGGCAGCACGATTTCCAGTAAACCCGCATCCAGTTCAGCTTGAACCATAGAAATCGGCAAACAAGCGACCCCCACGCCCTGCAAGGCCGACATGTAAAGCGTGGTGAGGTCGTCGGTCGCCAGCCTAGGGTTGTGCCCAACCGATACCGCCGCGCCCGCCGGACCGGTAAAAGTCCAGATGTAGCGGCTGCCGGCTTGTGTCATGCTCAATGTCGCCAGGCGTTCAAGGTCTGCTGGCGTATCAGGCCGGCCATGGCTAGCAAAAAACGCTGGCGTGCCGACCAACGCCATCCGGCTTCCCGCTAGGGGTCTGACGACCAGATCCGAATCTTCGAGGGGCGAGTGGCGCACACGAATGGCCACGTCTATGCCCTCTTCTATTAGATCGACGCGGCGATGCGTGCCTTCAAGCTGTACCCGTACCAAGGGGTGAAGAACCAGATACTCGGCTACAACACGAGCGACATTGCTTTGCAGAACCCCGACCGGACAACTGACCCTGATCAGCCCTTGTGGTTGAGAAATACTACGCTCGATCACGTCACGAGCCGCAGCCGCCTCGGCAACCAGTGCGGCGCAATGTTGGTAAAAAGCCTGCCCCACCTGGGTAACCACCACCTTACGAGTGGTTCGATTTAATAAGCGTACGCCCAAACTGGATTCCAGGGCCGCGACATGCCGACTCAAACGTGACACGGGTATCCCCAAGGACTTCGCGGCTGCGCTGTAGCCTCCGTGCTCAACGACTTTCGCAAACAGGTACATGTCGTTCAAATTCTGCATACCTTGCCCTGATATTTAGGCTCGAGTGATGATTACCCGATTCTATTATTCTAATAATAGAAAAATAATTTCTATTATTGACTATTTTAAATTGATTATTGCACCCATATCATTGAAATCATCAAGCAGTCGACAAAAAATTTTAGGAACACAGATGAATATCCTGCATATCGATTCCAGCGCCTCGGGTGCAGCTTCGGTTTCTCGTGAACTGACCGCCGCCGCTGTTCAAGCCTTGCTACACAGCACCCCTTTGGCGCGAGTCAATTATCGCGACCTGGTCGCTCAAGCACCGGCCCATCTTGACGCCGATCTGTTGCAATCGCTACGCCCTACTGCAGGAAGCGAGTCAGCACCAACCCCCGGCCTGCAGACCGAAATCGCTTATACCGACATCCTGCTCGAAGAGTTCCTGGCCGCCGACGTGATCGTGGTCGGCGCTCCGATGTACAACTTCTCGATTCCATCCCAGTTAAAAGCGTGGATCGACCGCATCGCGCAAGCAGGCAAGACGTTTCGCTATACCTCTCAAGGCGCGGAAGGGCTGGCGGGCGGAAAGAAAGTTCTGATCGTGTCCTCGCGCGGTGGCAAGTATGCCGGCACCCCGCTGGAAGGAGCACTAGATCACCAAGAAGCTTATCTCCGTGGCGTGTTCGGCTTCTTCGGCATCACCGACGTCCAGGTATTACGCGCCGAAGGGTTGAACATGGGTGCTGAAACCCGCGCACAGGCCATAGCCGAGGCCCTGGCACAGACCGTCAACATCGCGAGCAGACGCGCTGCCTGAATGCACTTAGTCCTTTAGCGCTTTAATTCGATAAAGGACTGAGTACTGTAGGAAGCCGTTGGCAATCGACGCACCACTTTGTCGCTGCCGGGCAAGTCGGCCAAATAATCGAGAAAGGCTTGAGCGTAGTCCAGGCCCACATCCACTCGCCGGTCTGCGGGAATGCTTGCGAAAGCGGTGTAGTGATCCAGACCGTCAGCAAGGAAATTGATCAAAACCACCCGATAAGTCGCAGTTGGATCCAGGGCGCGATACAAACCATCGCGGCCCAGGATCTCCATAGCGCTAAAGCGGCTGCCCTTAGGCTGATTCATATCCACATGCCAGCGCAGGCCGGAAGAATACGGATAGCCGCCACTGCTGCTATTGACCACAATGTTATCCAGAGCGTCTTCCAGCGCCGCCTTGATTTCGCCACCTGTGGCGTTCAATTGCATCAAGGTGTTCTTAAACGACAGCAAGCGGTACACGTCATTCACGGTAAGTGGCCCGGCAAGCAAGTCTATTCTGACTCCCCCTCCGTTCTGAATCGAGAGATCGGCATCGAAGTAACGCCGCCCCTGGGATAGAAAGGCGTCGGCGACCAACTGCTGAGCATCGCCTCCATGCGCCACCACATGCGGATCCTTGTCACAAAGATCACCCAAGGAAGAGTTTCCCCCTCCCAGGAGGCTGCCAGGCACTCGCCGCGAGCACAGATGGGTCTGCGCAAATCCGACCTGTTCCGACCCGAACTCCAGCTTGCGCTGCGCGTAAGGCCGCAAGGCATCCTGGGCGAGCGGATCGCGGGGTGTGATGCTCAGGACTTTCAAGGCAGACAGTTCGTCCATCACCACTGCCCGATCTTCTTCGGCCAAGGGTACGCCGCCACGTGTAAAGTCGTCGCCGATCAATATATGTGGCGTGCCCTCGCAAGCGGTCACGTCGCCATTCTTGTCGAAACTGACTTTCAGCTCTCCCACCACCAGGGAATAGTGGCCCGCTTGCACGACACAGACCATCTTGCCCTGGGCATCCAGTAAACGGGTCGGGTAGTCGCCCTGAGGCGTGAGATCAATGCCGGCCAGAGAGGACGGGCCCAGCAGTGAATGTGAATCTCCGCCAACGATCACATCCACGCCGCGCAAGCCTTGTGCGAGTTCTCGATCCATCGGATAGCCCACGTGCGACTGCAGGATGATTTTCGAGACGCCTTGCTGCGTCAAGGCATCGATTTCTTCCTGGGCCGACTGCATTTCATCCAGGAAGCGGGTGCCTGCATCGGGCCGTGAGGCATATTGTGTTTTCGACGCAATAGTCAGGCCGATAAAGCCGATGCGGCTGCCGCCGCGTTCAAGAATGGTCGAATGCAAAACGTATCCAGGCGCATGTGCTGGCGACAAAGCCGAGGAAGCGCCGAAGCGCACATTGGCGCTAAGTACTTTGGTCGAGCAAGGTCCTTGCGCCAGAAAATCCAGGAATATCTTCAAGCTGGAATCGCCGGCATCGAACTCATGGTTGCCCAAGGTAAAAGTATCAAAACACACCGTATTCATCAGGGCCGCATCGGCCTCGCCCTGGGTGAGCGTGTAATACAAATCGCCCGTCAAGGCATCCCCAGCGTGTATCTTGACCACCTGCCCGGAGCTTTGCGAAAGTGATTTGATCGCCGCACTGACTCGCGCAAATCCACCTGCCGAGACCTCGACCCGCTCGCGTTGACCACCAGCCGTCGTCAACCTCAAGGTGAGGCGCTCTTCATCCAGATGAGAATGGTGGTCATTGATGTGCAGAATAGTCAGGTCCAAAGGACCGTCTGCTGGATGATCCATGCCGCTGCAGCCCGCAAGGACGAACGACATGATCAGCAAGACAATAGGCAAGATGGAGTTCATGGCCGGATATTAATAGCTTTGCGCCTACGATGTAACGAGAAGAAACAAAACCCCTGCCATTACCAGCCCCGCCCCGATTTTTTCCTTGCGACTGGCTGTCTGCGCAAACAATCGCTTGGATGCAAACTGCGCAAACAAAACCTCGACCAAGCCCAAGGTGCGAACATTGATGGCAGCCGTCAGCGCGAAGCCGATGTACCAACACTGCGAGGCGAATGCTCCCATGAAGCCGGCCAGCATCGAGGCACGCCAAGCCCCGAGCACCGCCAACAGTACCTTCCGATGAAATAGCAATTGCCAGATCAATAGCAATGCGGTTTGCAAAATCAGACCGCAGACTAAAGTGCTCGAAGCACGCAACACGAAAGAGCCGCTATCCAAGGCCAGAATCGCACCGCGAAAACCCACAGCGGATAAGGCGAAAAACGCCCCCGAGGCGATACCCAACAATGCGGGTTTCCAGCTTGATCCCTCGCCTGCGGCGGCCCCCGGACGCCAAGACATCCACACCACGCCTGCTGTTGCCAACAAGACCGCGCTGGCTCCTTGCCACGTCAGTGGGTCGCCCAGCACCGCCACCGCAAACACGGCAACCTGCACCGGTTCGGTCTTGACGTATACCGTGCTTAAGGCAAAGTTGCGCAAACGCATCGTCGCCAGCATCAAGACTGTCGCCAGCACCTGAGCCACGGCAGCAGCAGCCACGAACAGCAGGAAATCAGTGCCGGCATGCGGCAGTCGTTCGCCTCCCACGAGAAGAATCAAGCCTAGGAAAACCAGCGCGAAAGGCAAACCATAAAGAAAGCGGATTTGCGCGGCGCCCAGCGTTCCGAGGGTCTCGGTCAAGCGATGCTGCATGGTGTTGCGCGCGGTTTGCGCAGCCGCGGCAACCAAGGTGGCAGGAATCCAGAGTAAAGAGATGTCCAAGACGAGCGTCCGGCGGGTTGAGCGAGTGGCGATGATACCCGTCTTGCAATACAGCTTATTAGGCCGCTACCGGTTCGGCTTGTATTTCCAGCCCCATAGTCGCTGATTCGCCGGGTGCCAGGTACTGCAGATCGTCCCACACACGCGCAGTCTCGATGCACAGCATGTCTTGCCAGGCGTCGGCGCGAAATTGCGACAAACGCTGGGACTTTTCGACCCAAGGATTCCACAACACGGCGGACCGCGAACCTGAAGCCCGGACATGAATGGCACGACGCCACACAGAATCATGAATGACGAGCGGCTGAT
Organism: Pigmentiphaga sp.; assembly: GCA_040391825.1. Classification (GTDB taxonomy): domain Bacteria; phylum Pseudomonadota; class Gammaproteobacteria; order Burkholderiales; family Burkholderiaceae_B; genus Pigmentiphaga. Next base: position 158,243 of record JBEBXA010000001.1, on the reverse strand, counting down.
CGATACCCGTATAAATACGATCGGTTTCACCGCTAAGGCTTAGCGGCCCGTCCTGAACCCGAGTCTGCCAATCCTCCAGTGTGTCCACATAGCTGCAACCCTCAAGGCCGTCTATGCGTGCCTGGCGGCTATCGCCTACTGCAAAGTAAGTGTGCAGAGCCTGGCTGGTGACCATGGGCGCATCCCCCCGATTGCGGGTAGTCAAACTCACCTGCAAATCATGCGATAGATGAACGCGCAGTTCGAGCTCCGCCGCATGTCGCCAGGCGCCAAGGCCTTGCGGCATTTCCAGCTTCAGAGCCAGCGTCGCTGATGTGGCTGTCGATCGGGCATCCTGGAGTTGCCAGTCAATCGTCCTGACCAGCCCATGCATGGGGTTTGCAGCCCCCTGCTCTACCATGGACTGCACCGCCTGCGGATTCCGGAGCAAGTCGCCAAACCAGGGCCAGCACACCGGAATGCCGCCTCGCAACGATTGCCCTTGCACATATTGCGCGGTGTCGCTGAGCCACACCACCGGCGGCTGCCCAAACACTTGATAGCTGAGCACCTGCGCGCCTTGGCGTGCGATCAAGGCCGTGGCATGAGGCGTCGACAGGTGCCAACATTTCAGCTCGCCCAGTTCGACGTCTTCGATACCCACAGGTGAAAAATTACTCATCGAGACTCCGGGCTCCGCCTTGCGATCCTGCTGGGAGCATAGGCTTAATCATTGATCTTATCGTGGGTTGCACTCGCACCGCGCTTCCAGTAGCCCGAGGCCTTGATCCACTCTTTAGGCAGCGCCCACCTGTCTACCAGGATCTGGCGCACGGCTTTGGCAACAGCCGACTCTGCCGCCACCCAGGCATACCATTCAGAGTCTGGCACATCCAACGCAGCCACAGCCTCCGGCAACAAACGAGTATTGCCCGCGGGCTCGCCCTGGCGGTGTACCCATGTCACTTGGACCTGAGCCTTGGTGTCGAAAGACTGTTCTTCGCCGGCATCCTCGACTTCGATGACCACGATAGCGCGCGCGCCACCGGGTAGCTCTTCCAAGCGCCTGGCAATAGCCGGCAGAGCCGTTTCATCGCCCACCATCAGGTATCCATCGAACTCGCCGTCCAGGACGAAAGAACCGCGCGGGCCGCCAACGCCAAGAAACTGCCCCGGCGCAGCCTGCGTCGCCCACTCCGCCGCCGGCCCATCCCCGTGAAGCGCAAACTCGATGTCCAATTCGCAAGTTTCCGCATCATATCGGCGAGGCGTGTAATCACGCGCGGGCGGCTTCACCTGCCCTTCGGCGTATACCGCGCCATTAGGGCCGGCCGTAGGCATGGACGGCAGCTCTTGTCCTGGCAAAGGGAAGAAAACCTTGACGTGATCATCATAGGCCGCACTGACGAAGCCTTCCAGGTCAGCTCCCTGCAGCGTGACCCGAGATAAGCGGGGAGTAAGGTGGCGAACCGCCTTCACTTGCAAAAGACGGAATTTGGTCTCGTGGCGGATACGGCGTGCCACTCGTTCAGAATTACTCATAATGTGATTTCCTTATTTGGACGGACCCTGCCATCCGTGTATGGAGAAGAGCTGGCTACGAGGCTTACCCAGCCAGAATATCGGCGGTGGCCTTTCGTAAAATGCCTGCGATTCGGATGGCCTCTTCGGGTGTACAGGCGCCCACCTCTCTAAGCGCGCGCTTTAGTCCATAGCGCGCCAGCATCAGATCCTCAGGCGTACCAGGCTCAAAACTTTCGGCAGGGTCTTCGCCATCGAACACTCTGCGCACATGGGCCATCTTGCTACCGATCTGTTCCAGCTCCTGCAATATCTGGTCGGCGATTTCCCTGTGCTGGGTCAAATAAAGCCGGCCCTCATCGGTCAGGCGATATCGCTTTTTCGTCCCTTCAACCGACACCACTGCATGCCCCACGTCTTCCAGGTACGCCAAGGCGGGGTAGACCATGCCCGAGCTCGGGTTATAGAAACCTGAGGAACGCTCGGCCAATTGCTTGATTAATTCGTATCCGTGGCTAGGTTGCGTCGCCAGCAGCGCCAACAACACCAATTGCAGGTCTTCGGACGCCAACTTGCGGCCGGTACGGAAGCTGGCGCCGCCCCCTGGCCCAAGGCCAAACCGATGCCGGCGAGCAGGTAATGCATGGCTGTTCATCATTTTCCTTGTGGGTTCACAGAGACGCACATCGCCTTCCTAGACTCGTGCTATTCATGTCTTTAATTATCATTAAACATATCTTACGATATAATTTAAGAGAATGCGAACAATTCTTATCTGACTAATTAGAGTTGGGCAGTGAATCTATTTGGCCGGCCAGCGCCGATAGCCCAATCAACAGCCAAAGTTATCCCCTCTTTCTGTGGACAACCCTGGGGATAGCCTTGAACTAGGCATCGTGCACCCTTGCAACAACACGGTTTGAAACAAATCGGTCAAAAAAACCGCAGGCATAGCTTTGCCGATAAGCTCGGCACGGCAAATATTGTTAAAGAGCCCTGCCCGGAGCAAACAGCGACGCTTTAGCTTTCGTCTGTCGCGGCGGCCCAACAATCAAGTAAAAATAAGCACTCCAGTCGGTCTGCCGCCTAGACTATGCAAATCGCCCAATCGGCACCAGCTCTGGCGCTCCGGCCAGTGGGCCCGAACACAGAAACCCCGAAATCCTCTGGAACCCAACGTTGACTTCCTCGTTATTTGCCCGCTTGGCAGCCATGTCCTGTATGTGGGTAACGTTTGCCGCTGCTGCGAACCCTTCCCCACCCGCTCTCATCGTCCTGAACTCGCTTGACGCAACGATCAGCATCATCGACCCGATCAGCTACGTCGAAATGCAAAGAATTTCCACAGGCAAAGAGCCTCATCACCTGTATCTCACCCCAGATGAAAAGTCGTTGCTGGTCGCCAATGCCGCCAGCGACTCGCTAACCTTTCTCGATCCGGCCACCGGGCAGATCCAACGCACCATAACGGGCATCATCGACCCTTACCATCTGCGTTTTTCGCCCGACATGAAGTGGTTTGTGACGGCGGCAAATCGACTGAATCACATTGATTTGTACCAATGGCAGACCGAAGGTCCGCAAGCCCAGCCCAAGCTCATCAAACGCATACCCGTCGGCAAGACCCCTAGCCACCTGGCCATAGACAGCAAAAGCCGAACCGTCTATGCATCGCTGCAAGACAGCGATCAGCTCGTCGCGATCGACCTCGCCACACAAACGCCGCTATGGACCATCCCGGTCGGCAAAATGCCGGCCGACGTCTATATCACCCCCGATGACTCGACACTTTTGGTCGCCAACACAGGCGACAGCTACGTCGAGTTCTACGACTTGACCGTGTCGCCGGCGAAACTGGTCCAGCGCTTGCGGACGGGCGCTGGCGCCCATGCCTTTCGCGCTCAAGGCGACAAACGCCATGTGTTCGTCAGCAACCGCGTCGCCAATACCATCAGCCGCATTGACCTGCAGACTCGTACCGTGGTGGACAGCTACCCTGCCCCGGGAGGCCCCGATTGCATCGAGGTATTGGCCGATGGCAAGACTTTGCTCGTAACCTCGCGCTGGGCAAGAAAACTGACCGTCATCGATATCGAGAAAAAAACCATTACCCACCAGACCAAGGTGGGTCGCTCGCCCCACGGCGTTTGGACGCTCGCCCATGCGCCTCGCAACTAGTCTCGCCGCTATCCTGCTTACAGGCACCGCGGCAGCGGCTAGCTGTGACAAGCCGGTCTATTTAACCTTCGATACGGGCCATATGGGTGTAGCACCCCTGGTTGCCGAAGTGCTGGCTCGCCAGGAAGTGAAGGCGACGTTTTTTATCGCCAACGAAAAAACTCGTACCGAAGGATCCAGCCTGGATGAGAACTGGGCGCCCTGGTGGAAGGCACAGGCAGCGGCTGGCCATTTGTTCGGGTCGCACACCTACGATCATGTGTACTGGCAGGCCGACCTTGGCCAGGGCCGCTTTCGGGTCAAGCCCGGCTTTGGCGCCAATGCCGGTAAAACCCAAATCTGGACGACAGCGCAATACTGCGCATCGTTGGACCACACCGCACAGCGTTTCAAGGAAATGACCGGCAAGCCACTTGCGCCCCTGTTCCGCGCCCCCGGCGGCAAAACATCGCCAGCCTTGTTGCAAGCGGTAGAAAAAAGCTGCGGATATCGGCATGTGGGTTGGAGTCCGGCCGGTTTCCTGGGTGACGAATTATCCAGCAAAAACTACCCTAACAGCCAACTCCTGGCGCAAGCGCTGCGAAATATCAAAGCCGGTGATATTCTGATGGCTCACTTGGGCATCTGGTCGCGCCAGGACCCCTGGGCTCCAGCGGTACTCGAGCCGCTAATAGCAGGGCTCAAGCAAAAGGGATACTGCTTCACTACTTTGGCAACCCACCCCGAATATCGCAATTGGTTGGCAGCACACCCCGCACATGGAATTCCTTGACGATTTTTTCTCTATCGGTCAGCAATGGCTGTTTGAGGGCATCATCCAGCCGTTGATGTTTTGGCTCGGCTTTGGCAACCTGCTGGAAGACGGTTACGACGCCACCATGTGGTTGCTGCTGGGCTGCCTGCAACTGCTTGTGATGCTGTTGATCTTCGCGCCCCTGCAACGCCTGCGTCCGGCCGAGGCCGTGCTGGACAAACCGGCGATCAGGCAAGACATCCTCTATACCGCGATCCATTCCCTAGGACTGTTTCGTCTGCTGCTGTTCTTCACCACCGCGCCACTGTGGGACGCCCTTTTCGGGCAATTGCACGTATTGGGCTTCGCGGCTTACCACCTTGACCAGTTATGGCCCGGCGTGACCGACCAAGCAATCGTCAGCCTGCTCGCCTATTTGCTCGTCTTCGACTTCCTCGATTACGTCTTTCATCGCGCAGAACATCGTTTCAAGTGGCTATGGGCCTTGCATAGCCTGCATCACAGCCAACGGCAGATGACGATGTGGAGCGATAACCGCAACCATCTGATCAGCGATGTTTTGCGCGATACCCTTATCGTATTTGTCTCTCATCTGATTGGGGTGCCGCCTGCGCAATTCGTGGCGATAGTAATAATCACCCGCTTGCTTGAGAGCTTTTCTCACGCCAATATCAAGATCAGCTTTGGCCGGATCGGCGAACGTTTACTGGTAGGGCCGAAGTTCCATCGACACCACCACAGCATCGGTCAAGCCGGTGATCGCTTGAACGATAGCTATAACTACTCGGTACTATTTCCGATCTGGGATATGTTGTTGGGTACCGCCCGCTTCGATGGTCACTACGGCCCCACGGGTATTGCAGACCAACTGCCCGAGGCCGGCGGCCGTGATTACGGCCGCGGCTTTCTTTCTCAGCAATGGCTAGGACTCAAGCGCTTGTTCGGACAAAGCTGAGACTCGCCCAGCGCTTCGGCTTAGCGCCGGGCAAGCAGTTCAGGGCTTGAAGAAAGAAGTGGGCACCATGAGCTGGTTTTCTTGCGAAATCAGGTATCCCGCTTCCACACTTTTCTGCAGATAGTTATGCCATGCGGCATCTTTCATCAGTTCGGCGCGGCGCTGGCTGCGATCGGCCGCATCGGCATAGAGCCAGATATGCATAAAGCTGTTGACGTTGCCTGTTTCCGTTTGCATATAGGCAACAGGCTCCCCCAGATGCTTCTTCTGGACGGCATAGCCAAGCTCTTCGTAAATTGCCAGTTGCTTTTTGATCGTGCCTGGGCGGCAAGTATAGGTACGTACGTCGTAGAGCATGGAAATCCTTTAGCAATAAATGGAGCCACGCCGGCCTGCCAGCGGCGACAGGCACAGCCAAGACAGCTTTTGCTTAGAAAGAGTCGGTGGAAGTGAACAAACCTACTCGCAGCCCTTCAGCGGTGTATATCTGACGGCCGTCGACGCTCATGCTGCCATCGCCGATGCCCAGCACCAAAGACCGATTGATGGTGCGCTTGATATCAATGTTGTAGGTGACCTTTTTCGCGGTAGGCAAAACCTGCCCGACGAACTTGACTTCACCCGCGCCGAGCGCCCGGCCGCGGCCGGGATTGCCTTGCCAGCCCAGATAGAAGCCCACCAGCTGCCACATCGCGTCCAGCCCCAGGCAACCCGGCATAACGGGATCGCCTTCGAAATGGCAGGCAAAAAACCAGAGATCGGGATGAATATCGAGTTCGGCGATGATCTCGCCTTTACCGTATTTGCCGCCCGTCTGGGAAATATGCGTGATGCGATCGATCATCAGCATATTGGGTGCCGGTAACTGGGCGTTGCCCTCCCCGAACAGCTCTCCGCGCGAACAACGCAGAAGGTCTTCCCGGGAAAAAGCATTTTGCTGAAGCATTTGAGATCCTTGAGGAAAGGCCGACCGGGAAGCGAATGCGCCCTCGGATTTACCGGGCCTTGCCGATGAAATGAAATTGGAATTGCGGCGATTATAAAAGGTTCAGCGCCTGGGCCGGGTTTTCACTCTCTCGATCTGTGAGCTTTCAGTCGCCATACTTTGTCCGGACCAGCTAGATGCCCTGCCACAGGAGACCACTGCAGGATGAACAATACCAAGCGCGAGCCGGTACAAGCCACGAACGAAGGCATACACATTACGGCCGATCAATCCCAACTTGAAGCCGATCAGTCCAAGCTTGAAGCCAAGCTGGCCGAGTTGAGCCTTGAAAGCTTTGCAAGTTTGCAGTTAATTGCCGCTGGCTCGGGCCCCAGCACTCTTAAGGCATCCCTGCTTCCAGATACGGCCGAGCATCTCACCCCTGCCTATGACACGACTCGGGTCTGTGCCACGCTGGGTTTGGACACCGAACAAGATCATGATCTGGAACGAGAGATCATGATAACGATGCTGCGCAGCCCTTGGGCCTTCGTGTTTCCCAGCTATGAAGAACTGGCGTCCACCCTCAATATCCGGCGCAATATCGTCAAGGCCGCCCGCAAAACCCGCCTTGCCTTCGACACCGTCCACGCAGAACGTCCCGAGGGCTGGACCTATGCTGAAGGTCGCGGTTTCACCGTACTGCCGGGACAGTCCCTGATCAGCTTGCTGCAAAAAGCGACTCAACCCGACCAAGACAAGCTGTATTCCTTCTCGTGCTACCGAGCTACAGAATATGTCACCTTGCTAAGCATCGCCCTCGAACTTGAAGCTCATAATCTTCCATTGCTTAAGCGACTGCAACGCCAGTGGGAGACGCGCGCTGTCATGTCCGGACAATTTCATGACGTTTTCCTGTACGAATACGGCTCGGAAGCTCGGCCTTTGCCGTCGCGCTACTACGTGCCAGGAGACCGCCTATGGTTTCGCAATCCCGATGAACGCTCATCGGACATCGAGGGCTACGAAGGATCCTGGCTTTTCTATTTGGGCGGCGGCCTTTTCAGCAACTTCTGGAAGCCTGACATGCCCTATACATTCACCTCTAAATGTGTAGAGCTTTATCATTGGCGAAATGCTGTACGTCACGATAGCGATGGCAAAGCATATATCGACGAAGCCGTGCTTGACTCCGATGTGCTGGCCACTATCCAGGATGCTGCCGCGGTTCGGGAAATATTGCGGGTCATGGAAAAGCCACGGGATCCCAGAGGAGTTTCCGCCAATGGCGGCTGTATCGACATATCCCGTGAGTACCCCCGCCGGGTGCGGGCGGCGACTGCCGATATCCCTCTGCCAGATGCCTGAAGCTTGACGCCTTAGCTCACGCGCTCTCGAAATGTACGGACGTTGCCCTCTGCGTCGGTTTCCTCCAACCTGACCTTGAAGCCCCAGAGCCGCGCCAGGTGTTTCATGACCTGGTCGGTATCCTCAGCAACCAGAGGCCGGCCGCGCGTGGCTATATGGCGCAGCACCAGCGAACGATCTGAATCCCGATTGAAACGCACTACCTGAATATCAGGCACCAACATATCGCGGTTATGCTGGTCCGCCAACAAGCGGCGTATGCGTCGATAACCCTCGTCATCATGAATGGCTTCGACTTCGAGCTTGGGGTTGGACTGATGATCTGCAATCGCAAAAAAACGGAAGTCGCGTATCAGTTTGGGCGACAGAAATTGGGCGATAAATGATTCATCCTTGAAGTTGCGCATGGCAAAATCCAAGGTCTTGAGCCAGTCTGCGCCCGCCACATCAGGAAACCAGCGCCTATCTTCTTCAGTCGGGTTTTCGCAGATACGACGAATATCCTGCATCATGGAAAAACCCAGGGCATAGGGATTTATACCTCCATAGCCACGCTGATCGAATCCGCGCTGGCCGACTACATTGGTATGGTTCTGCAGGAACTCGAGCATAAAGCCGTCGTCCACCAGCCCCTTCTCGTGCAAGCGATTCAACAGGGTGTAATGCCAGAAGGTCGCCCACCCTTCGTTCATGACCTTGGTCTGCATTTGCGGGTAGTAATACTGAGCCAGCTTGCGCACGATACGTACCAGCTCTCTCTGCCAGGTTTCCAGCGTGGGCGAGTATTTTTCGATGAAATACAGAATATTTTCTTCGGGCTCGGACGGAAACACGGCGGGTTGCAGTTCTACCGCGCTTTCATCCGGCTTGGGCACGGTTCGCCATAGATCGTTGTACTGCCGGCGCTCATGCTCCTCGCGCTCGGCCAGTCTTTGGCCCTCCTCTTTGAACGACACGGGGCTGGGCCGACGATAGCGGTCGATACCATGCGACATAAGGGCATGACAAGAATCCAGGATGGCTTCGACAGGACCGATACCGTAACGGTCTTCGCACTTCATGACGTAATTGCGGGCAAATACCAAGTAGTCGAGCACTCCTTCGGCGTCGGTCCATTGCCGGAACAAATAATTGTTCTTGAAAAAAGAATTGTGCCCATAGCACGCATGCGCAATCACTAAGGCCTGCATCGCCATGGAGTTCTCTTCCATCAGGTAAGCGATACAAGGATTGGAATTGATGACGATTTCATAAGCCAGCCCCTGCGCTCCGCTGCGATAGGACTGCTCGTTGCGGATGAACTCCTTACCGTAAGACCAGTGCGGATATCCGATCGGCAAACCGACCGATGCGTAGGCGTCCAGCATTTGCTCGGAGGTAATAACCTCGATCTGGCTCGGGTAGGTATCAAGGCCATACTCTTGCGCGACTTGCGCGATGGCCTCGTCGTAGCGCTGGATCAATTCGAAAGTCCATTCCGATCCAACTGAAATCGGTTTTACCCCGGCTTGGCCTGCCCCCTCAAGAATGACACTCATGCAGTCTCCTTCTTGAACAGATCATGAAGAACCGAAAATATCTCGCGCCGCTCGCGTATCCTGCGCATCGCAAAATGGGCAGCCGTTTCGCGTTCATATTCGGCCCACAAGCTACTTCTGCGCATATCGTCGATATCGGGTATTTCGATATAGGCGAAATAACGCGCCATGGGCAATAAATGCTCGGATAGGAAACGCGCACTTTTAGCGGCGTCGGCGCCGAACGAATCGCCATCGGTGGCCTGCGCCGCGTAAATGTTCCAATTGGCTGGCGGGTAACGCTCAAGCACGATCTCGTGCATGAGCTCAAGCGCCGACAGCACGACGGTTCCTCCGCTCTTGGGATCATGGAAAAAGGTCTGCTCGTTAACCTCCTCCGCATTATCTGTATGGCGCACAAACACCAGGTCGACCAGCTCGTATTTGCGGGACAGAAACAGATAAAGCAAGGTGAAAAACCGCTTGGCCAGATCCTTCTTGCTTTCATCCATGGAACCCGACACATCCATCAGGCAGAACATGACGGCACGTGCGACTGGAGCCGGAACAGCCACGCGATTGCGATAGCGCAGATCCAGTTCGTCCAGAAATGGAACACGAGCCAAGCGTGCGCGGCAGGACTCGACCTCGGCGAGCAAAGCCGCCAACTCATTACTCGGGGCATTTGCGTGCTCGCCGGCTGCCAGCCTGCCCTCGGCCTCCTCCAGCTCAGAGCGCGCCGCCGCACTCAGCGCGATGCGTCGAGACAAGGAGGTCTTCAGGGTGCGCCCTACGCTCAGGGTACTGGGCGAACCGGTGGTCGTGTATCCGGCCCGATGCCATTTCGTCTGGTTGACTTCACCCAATTGAGTGCGTACCAGGTGCGGAAGCTCCATGTCTTCAAAAAACAGATTGAGGAACTCTTCGCGCGACAGGCTGAAGGTGAATTGATCGACGGAGTCACCTTCCCCCGGCTCTCGAGGGTCTCCGTCATCTCCGCCGCGGGGCCGGTCGATCTTGTCCCCCTTGGCGAACTCCCGGTTGCCCGGATGAACGATTTCACGATCCCCGCCGCGGCCATGCCGGAAGGTCGGCTCGGCGATATCCTTCGCGGGCAGATGGATATCGCCGCCCTGATCCATCTCTTCGATGGCTCGGTCCTGGACCAATTCCCGAACTGCCTTGCGGACTTGGTCTTTATACCGCCTAAGAAAGCGCTCGCGGTTGACTGCGCTTTTGTTACGGCCGTTAAGCCGCCTATCAATGAGTGAATTCATACCCACCTAGCTCAAGAGGATTTCCTCACCCGCAAATACCATTCGCACAACAGCCGCACCTGCTTCTCGGTATAGCCTTTGTCGACCATCCGTTCTACGAAGCTCTGGTGTTTACTCTTGTCTTCAGCCGACGCTTTCGCGTTGAACGAAATAACCGGCAACAGATCCTCGGTGTTGGAAAACATTTTCTTTTCTATCACTTCGCGCAGCTTCTCGTAACTGGTCCAGGCAGGATTGCGGCCGCCATGACTTGCGCGAGCACGCAACACGAAGTTGACGATCTCGTTGCGGAAATCCTTGGGGTTGGCAATGCCGGCTGGTTTTTCGATTTTCTCGAGTTCGGCGTTAAGCGATGCGCGATCGAAACTTTCGCCTGTTTCAGGGTCACGAAACTCTTCGTCCTGTATCCAGCAGTCGGCAAACGTCACGTAGCGGTCAAAGATATTTTGCCCATACTCGGAATACGATTCCAGGTACGCCGTCTGGATCTCCTTGCCTATGAATTCAGCGTAGCGCGGCGCCAGATAGCCCTTGATATGTTCGAGGTAGCGTCGGCGGACTTCATCTGGATAATCTTCCCGACCTATACGCTGCTCGAGCACATACATCAGGTGCACCGGGTTCGCCGCGACTTCCGTCTGGTCATAGTTGAAGACACTGGACAGAATCTTGTAGGCAAAACGGGTGGACACCCCATTCATGCCTTCATCGGTGCCCGCATAATCCTTGTACTCCTGTAGCACCTTCGCCTTGGGATCCACATCCTTCAAGCTCTCGCCGTCATAGACTCGCAGCTTGGAATAAATGCTGGAATTTTCCGGATCTTTCAGCCGGGTCAAGGCCGAGAATTGCGCCATCATATCGAGCGTACCCGGCGCGCAAGGTGCGTTAGCCAAGGAACTGTTCTGCAATAGCTTGCGATAGATTTTCACTTCTTCCGACACCTGCAAGCAGTACGGCACCTTCACAATATAGATTCGGTCCAGAAAGGCTTCGTTGTGCTTGTTGTTGCGAAATGTCTGCCATTCCGATTCGTTGGAGTGAGCAAGTATCGTGCCGCTAAAGGGAATCGCAGAAAAGCCTTCAGTTCCCTTGAAGTTACCTTCTTGTGTCGCCGTAAGCAGCGGGTGCAGCATCTTGATCGGGGCCTTGAACATTTCCACAAACTCAAGCAGCCCCTGATTGGCCAGGCACAACCCCCCTGAATAGCTGTAGGCGTCAGGATCATCTTGCGAATAGCGGTCAAGCTTGCGAATGTCGACCTTGCCTACCAGCGACGAAATATCCTGATTGTTTTCATCGCCAGGTTCGGTTTTCGCAATTGCGATCTGGCGCAACACGGAAGGTACAAGGCGGACCACCCTGAATTGCGAGATGTCGCCTTCGAATTCCTTCAGACGCTTGACGGCCCAGGGCGACATGATGCCGCTCAGGTAGCGCCGCGCTATGCCATATTCTTGTTCGAGCTGGTCGCCGAAGCGATCGGGATGGAACAGACCAAGCGGGGACTCGTTCACAGGCGAGCCCTTCAATGCATAGATGGGGTAGCTTTCCATCAAAGCCTTGAGCCGTTCGGCAATCGACGATTTGCCACCCCCCACCGGACCAAGCAGATACAAAATTTGCTTGCGCTCTTCCAGGCCTTGGGCCGCGTGCTTGAAGAATGCGACAATCTGGTCGAGCACGTCCTCCATGCCGAAGAACTCTTTGAAAGCGGGATACCGCCGGATGGTGCGGTTCGAGAACAGCCGCGAAAGCCGAGGATCATTGCGAGTGTCGACCAGCTCAGGCTCGCCGATGGCTGCCAGCATGCGCTCGGCTGAGCTGGCGTAGGCCATGGGGTCCTTGCGGGCCAGCTCGAGGTACTCCTCAAGCGACAGCTCTGTTTCCTGGTTTCTAGAGTATTGAGATTTGAAGCCTTCGACAATATTCAGCACGGACAACCTCCAGCAACGAGTGAGAAAGGTCTTGCACAACTCCGTCTTATTCGCGCCGGGACTCACCCGGTGTCCGGTCTGATGCCGGACAGGCACCCTGCACCTGAAGTGCCCACCTTGCCGGTTGGACACCAAAGTCGGCGCCTTTCCGGCTTGGGCTGCCGCCATCCGCGACTGCCCGTACTCCCCTTTTCTCCTAGCCTTTTCCTTCTCGGTATAAACATCATACGGTGCAACGGCATCAAGAGCCCGCATGTGTTGCATGTTCACGATAAAAATCCTGGCGCGCTTCAACAGGTATACACTCGTAAGGCTGGATACCTGCCCTGGAGTTCCTTCAGGGATGTATCGAACGATACATCCGGACCAACTCCAATCCTTCCTCTACAAATACTCATTCGCGTCCCTTTCCACGCACATTTAAACTCTGCTATACTCTTTTTCTTCGGGGCGTAGCGCAGCCTGGTAGCGCACTTGCATGGGGTGCAAGGGGTCGCGAGTTCGAATCCCGCCGCCCCGACCATATACAAGCGTTTGATTGTTAAGGTCGAACCCGAAAAAAAACCCGGTAGCCACAAGCTGCCGGGTTTTTTGTTGTCCCTGTGGTTTGCCCTTAAAGGTGTCTTCATGGACACGCCCGGGCTTTCTCCGTCCAATCACTTTGCACCACTCCGACTTTGCACCACTCCGGCTCTAACGATAGCCCTCGACAAGCTTGGACTACCCACCAAGGGCGACTTACCTCCTCGCAAAAATAATCCCTGGTATTCGATTTAACAATATCGAAATCCTATTTACGCATTTGGTTCATGTCGTGATCGGACACCATACTGGAGGGTACAGTTTTCAGACTACCGAACGGCGCGTGCGGCGGCGCCCGAAAGGTAAAGCACAGGAGATGCAGCTTTGGATATCGACAACATCAATCATGTCGGAATAGCGGTTCGACAAATGAGTGATGCGCAAACGTGTTTTGAAGCAATGGGCTTCACTCTCACCCCTTATTCACCCCACTCCGGATCGCTGAAAGCCGGGGAAACCGTTCAGAACTTCAACTCAGGCAACCGCTGCCTTATGTTCGGCGACAGCTATCTTGAAATTCTGGCGAGCGAAGACCCGGCCAACCCCGCGCCGCGTATTACCAAGTTCTTAGAAAGCCACCAGGGCGGGCAGATTATCTGCTTTAACTCTGAGGATCTTCCCGGTTTGTCCGAACGCCTGCGGCAAGCGGAAATTCCGAATTCCGGCGTGCTTGCGCTGCAACGCGATATCGACACCCCAGAGGGCGTTAAGCTTGCACGCTTCGAGCGTATCCAGTTCGAACCGGACAACTCGCCAGAGGGATACATACAAGCTGCGCGCCACCTGACCCCCGAATACATTTACCAGCCACGTTTTATCGGTCACGACAACGCCTGCCATCAGCTATCTCAGACCATCCTGGTCGTGGACGATGTTGATGCTTTCACCTCCAAGTACCGCGCGCTGCTTGCCTTGGAACCAGTCATAGACGGCGACACGGTCAACTTCCATTTTCCCTCAGCTTCGCGTTTGACGATCACGGGCCTGCAGGGCGCTAAGCGCGTGCTGCCAGGCAGTCTATTGCCTCCGATTCCAGGAATCGCCGGCGTGGCCTTTCGCACCACCAAGCTCGATCGCGTTAGAACACTACTCAAGCAGAATGCCATCCCCTTTGCTGATCAGCCCCACCGTTTGGTGGTACCCGCTGAATGCGCACTAGGCATCAGCGTAGCTTTCGAAGAATAAATCGAGGGCAAGCGCGATCAGCGCTTGCGGCTCCAAGCCCTAAAACATTTCTGGAGACTCATCATGTTGGTACGTTATGTACTTCAAGCCCTTATGGCAACAGCGGCCCTGCTTATGGCACAGGCTGCGGCCGCGCAGGACTTTCCTGGCCGCATGGTACGCCTCGTAGTGCCCTACCCCCCTGGCGGCGGCGTCGACGGACTTGCCCGTCCCTTGGCAGAACAATTGTCGAAAAAATGGGGCGTTCCTGTCGTCATCGAAAACAAGGCCGGCGCCAGTACGCTGATCGGCGGAGAATTTGTGGTGCGTGCGCCAGCCGATGGCACCACGCTGTTCTTCACCACCGAGTCATCGATCACCAGCAATCCTTACTTATTCAAGAAATTGCCCTTTGACCCGATCAAAGACCTTGCGCCCATCACCCAACTGATCGGTTTGCATCAAATGCTGGTCGTCCATCCTTCTATACCTGTTTCCACAGTGGATGAATTGGTAGCCTACGCCAAGGCCAACCCCAACAAACTAAGCTATGCCTCGTACGGCAATGGCAGTCAGCCTCATCTGCTTTTCGAATCCTTGAAAGCAAAGACCGGCATTCAGATGATGCACGTGCCCTATAAAGGCATTGCTCCCGCCCTACTGGCTACCTTGTCCGGAGAGGTAAGCGCAACCTTGGGTGGTGCGGCTACAAGCGGCGAGCATTCTCGAGCAGGCAAGCTCAAGGCCTTGGCCATTGGACGCGGTGAACGGTTGAAAGACTTCCCCAATATCCCGACCCTGGAAGAAGCCGGCTACAAGGACATCGATCCGCTTTCCTGGTTCGGTTTGTTCGCCCCGGCGGGCACTCCGGCAGCAACACTTCATAAGATCCAGGCCGACGTTGCCGAAGTCATGAAAACCCCAGCCTTCGCTGAACCCAATGTGTTCAAGAAAGGCTACACCCTGGTCGCCAGCACGCCAGAGGAGTTTTCAGCTTTCATCAAGCGAGACTTGGAAACCAAGGGCAAGCTGATCAAGACTTCAGGCACTCAGCCTGAGTAAAGCTCGTTTCCCTAGCCGCGGCAGGCAAGCCCGAGGCAATAGCTAGTGGGGGGCAGGACTCGCCTGAGAAAGCAGCGCCGGTCCTGCCCCACGTTTGTCAGCCAGCTTCCTGGCTCGGACCACACTCATCGCTTTGACAAGCGGGTCGACACGACCCGCTTTTTCGTTTCGGATGACGCATTCGCGACGGCGGGCGGCATCGCTCAGGGCCGGTGTTCCGATGACACATGGCATAATCAAATTCGATTTCCACCAAGATCCAAGCACGTTTTTCAAAAATTGAAAGAAGTACGCTGCCATTAGTCTTTCCGCAAGCTGCCAGGACAAAATGCTTTCATTTTGACTTGGGTTTTATTCGAGACAGGATTCTTCAATGGCACTACGTTCGCCTTCCAAAGCCCATGCCGACTCAACAGCATCCGCGGCGATGGAACACGGCCCATCCAAAACTCGTGATGTGATTCTCGATGTGGCCGAGCAGATTTTTGCTACCCATGGCTACGTCGCCACTTCAATCCGGATGATTGCTTCGGGCGCAAATATCACCCTTGGCAACCTGCATTACCATTTCAAAAGTAAGGAAAGCCTGTATCGCGAAGTCTTCGAACGTCGTGGACTGCCCCTGGTTGAGGAAAGAGCGCGCTTGCTAGCCGAGGCACTTCATTTATGGCCGAATGGCGACATCCCGCTATCCGAACTAATCCGCCGCTTTATTACGCCCTTTCTTGAGGCCACGGTGCAACCAGGTGGCGAGGCCTTTATCCGCCTACACACCCGATTAGCGTCCGAACCTGCGGCACTCGGGGAAGCCGTTCGCAGCGTGGTCTATGACAAAACCACCTCAGCCTACGTTGCTGCCTTTCGACAAGCACTCCCTGAATTAAGCGAGGAAGCGCTGTACTGGCGTTTGCATTTCATGATTGGCTCCAACACCTATACATTGGCCCGAAGCGGCCGTTTGGAATTCATCTCGAACGGCCGTTGCCATTCGACGGACATCGCCGCGGCGCTAAAGCACATCGTTCCCTTTGTAGAAGCAGGTCTGCGCGCGCCACTGCCTTCGTAAACACTCCGTATTGCCGAGTCGTGGGCCGGCAATCAAGCATCCGAAATAGCTTTCTCAGCTGCAATCCGAGACATTAAACGCGGGTAGCAGCTTGACAAATTAGCGACTTACCATCAAATTAGGACGGTCGACCGACATAATTAAATGTGCCTGAGGAAAAGAATGAACGATACGGATATGAATGGCGGTGAGTATCTGGCCAAGACCTTGGCCAGATACGGGGTCAGCCACGTATTTTTTGTTGATGCCATCCTTCGCCACGCACTGGCTCATATGGAAGACCAGGGTATCGAGCGAATTCTCACTCACTCAGAGAAAGCCGCAGCCTATATGGCTGACGGCTTCGCACGGATAGCGCGGCGCCCCGCCGTGTGCATGGCTCAATCGGTTGGTGCGGCCAATCTCGCAGCTGGTTTGCAAGATGCATTTTTTGCAGGAAGTCCGGTATTGGCCCTGACCGGCCGGCATATCGCCGAGAACCAGTATCGCAATGCCTACCAAGAACTTCCTCATGAGCCCTTCTTCAAAGAAGTGACCAAATTCTCTGCTCGAATAGACGCACCAAAGCAGATTGCGCATTTGTTGCAACAGGGGTTTAGAGAGGCTTGCTCAGGCAAGAGCGGCCCGGTTCATTTGGACGTTGCAGGCAACACCGGCAGCGTCATGGATTACTGGCCCATCGCTGCCGATAACGTCGCCGATTCCGACTCAAGATCAGTACCCGCGCACCGGCCTCGGCCTGGCTTGGAAGCACTGCGGCAAGCTGCTGTCAAACTGAACGAAGCTAATCGTCCCGTGCTCATTGCAGGTATTGGCGTGCACTGGTCACAGGCGGAAGAAGCCCTGCGCATGCTGGCCGAGTCGGCACAAATCCCACTCGCCACCACGCTGGATGTAAAACACCTTCTGCCGGACGAGCACGCTTTGCACGCCGGGGTAGTTGGCACCTATGGCACCGACGCCACAAACCGTCTCGTGGCAGAAGCTGACCTTGTGGTCTTTATCGGTTGCGATGTCGGCGATCAGGCGACCGCCAACTGGCTGTTGCCGGTAAACGGCACTCAAGCCATACAAATCGACATCGACGCGGCAGAGCTGGGCCGAAATCTACCTGGCGCGATCTGCTTGCACGCAGATCCGCGGGCGGCCTTGAACGAGCTCCATGGACTTATCAAACCCGCCACACGTATATCTTGGCTCGAGCGTGTAAAAACGCTGCGCAAGGCATGGCGCGAGGAAACACACAACCAGCGTTTCTCTGATGCATGTCCTATCCGGCCCGAACGCATCTGTGAAGAAATAGGCGCCTGGCTTCCTGAAAATGGAATCCTGGTTACCGACACCGGGTACGCCTCGCAGTGGGCTGCCCAAATGCTGCCCTTGAAGTCGACGGAGCAAACCTTCCTACGTGCGGCCGGCTCTCTTGGCTGGGGCTTTCCAGCATCACTCGGCGCTAAGGCGGCTGCCCGCGACCGACCCGTTATTTGCCTGAGCGGTGATGGAGGTTTCATGTACCACTTGCCCGAACTTGAAACCGCCTGCCGCTGGAAGCTCAACACCATCACCATCGTGAACAACAACGGCGGACTTTCCCAAGGCCTGCGCAACCTGCGTCTCGCCTATGACGGACATCCGGGGCGCATGGAAGATTGCTATCAATTCCAGTCCACGAACTTTGCCAAGGTGGCCGAGGCCTTCGGTTGCATAGGCATAGAAGTGACGCACCCCTCGCAGTTACGGGCAGCCCTGGATGCAGCACTGAATTGCGACCGCCCTGTAGTCATTGACGTACGAAGTGACCCCCTAGCGCTCGCCCCGATTCCCTGGATGCCAGGAGATCGCCCCTGACCTTTTAGCAGCGCCGCAGGCCCGTCCATCACAAAGAGGAGACACACAAATGATAAAACGACGTCGCGTTCTAACAGCGTTAGCCGCCCTGCCCCTTACGCCCGCGCCCAACGTCTTGGCCAAGCCAGCCGACGCATACCCCAGCAAACCCTTGCACATTATCGTTACGTTTCCCGCGGGCGGGCCGACAGATATCGTGGCTCGCATCATCGCAAATAAGTTGGGTCCGCGTATCGGGCAAACCGTAATCGTCGAGAACAAGGGAGGCGCCGCCGGCAATATTGGCGTGCAAGCGGCTGTTGCTGCCGCACCGGACGGACACACCATCGTGTTGGTTGCGCCGACTGTCGCTGTCAACCCCAGTTTGTACAAACTACCCTTTGATGTCTTGGTAGACCTGGCGCCTGTCACTCAGCATGTCAGCCTGCAATACATGTTGGTGGTCAATCGCAATTTGCCAGCGAACAACGTGACAGAGCTGATTGCTTTGGCCAAAACGCGCGAGAAGCCGCTGAGCTACGGGACCTGGGGCGTCGGCTCCCACGCGCAGTTATGTGCGGTCCAACTCGAGTCCATGGTTGGCATCAAAATGATCCATGTGCCATATCGCGGAAGCGCCCCAGCCATGACTGATGTCGTAGGCGGGCAAGTGGACCTGATGTTTGATTCAGTCGCTACCGCCATTCCGCATGTGCGCGCAGGTAACGTTCGCGCTCTGGCGGTTACCGGACTGCAACGAGCCGCCAGCATGAGCGATGTACCTCCTATGTCCGAATCGGTCCCAGGGTATGAAATGACAGGCTGGCAAGCCTTCATGGCGCCAGGAAAAACCCCTCGTCGTTTCATCGATTACATCAACCAAGAGTTGACCATCGTTCTACGTGACCCTGAGGTTGCCACACGTTTGAACGATCTTGGCCTCAGCGTCGTAGCCAGCTCTCCCGACGACTTCGGTAAGTTTCTCAAAGCGGAACACCAAAAATATGCCGAGCTGATTCGAACGGCAAATATCTCCCTTAATTAAACGCAATTGGAAGCAATATGGAAAAACCGACCATTACACCCCCACGCCGTATCCTGACCGGCCATGATAAACAGGGCCGCTCGATTATTACTGAAGATGGCCCCGCACCGACATGTCTGCAACCTGACCACTCACCCAATCTGCTGATGTGCGACTTGTGGGAAATACCGTCCCTACCGCCAGACAATAATGACCCACGCGATCTGTCCTTGCGTCCCGTCAAACTGTCTCCTCCGGAAAATGGGGCCATATTCAGAATAGTGGAATTTCCGCCAGACAATGAACGCAACTGGGCGGGCCGTAAAGAGGTGTTCACCCAGTACGGTGAGCTTGAAGCCTTAGATCAGAAAAATGAACGCCACCCCGGCTTTCATAAAACACCGTCAGTTGATTTTGCAATCTGTCTGGACGGTGAAATCTGGGCAATGATGGAGGTTGGAGAAACCTTGATGCGGCCCGGCGACGTCTTGGTTCAAAGAGGAACGAATCACGCTTGGTCAAATCGCACCAAAGGCCCGGTGCGCATGGCCTTTGTCATGGTCGGGGCACCCGCGGTCTAAACAAGGTTGGCAGCCATAAACTAAAAACCCACTGCCGCGGCAATGGGTTTTTAGTTTCAAGTCCTATGCACATCACGCCGTATTGGCGTTGCTTCCATTCGACAGCGCCGCACCCAACAACTGGGATATATCCAGCAACTCGGCGCGAATTTCCTGCAATTCCGGCTCAGGTATCGCTACCATCGGAATCTGCGGTTCATCTGTATGGGTACGAGAGTCATCCAGGCGATTACGGGCGCCACTGATCGTGAACCCCTGCTCGTAGAGAAGTTCGCGAATCCGCCTGATCAGCAGCACTTCATGATGCTGGTAATAGCGTCTATTTCCGCGACGCTTGATGGGTTTGAGCTGGGTAAACTCCTGCTCCCAATAGCGCAGCACATGCGGCTTGACTCCACAAAGATCACTTACTTCGCCTATCGTGAAATATCGTTTGGCAGGGATAGGAGGAAGAACGACGGGGGGCTCGATTCGCGCCATGGCACCTCTCAGGATTGTTTCTGTTCACGCAAGGCGACTTGCTCAACCATAGCCTTGAGCTTCTGGCTGGCGTGGAAGGTAACCACGCGCCGGGCAGCAATCGGGATTGCTTCTCCGGTTTTCGGATTACGCCCCGGGCGCTGCGGTTTGTTGCGCACCTGGAAGTTTCCGAATCCCGACAACT
Organism: Pigmentiphaga sp.; assembly: GCA_040391825.1. Lineage (GTDB taxonomy): Bacteria > Pseudomonadota > Gammaproteobacteria > Burkholderiales > Burkholderiaceae_B > Pigmentiphaga. The sequence continues at coordinate 137,862 of JBEBXA010000001.1, read as the reverse complement.
TGACCATATCGCCGCGCTCAAGGGCGTCACGGATCTCTTCGAAAAAAGTTTCGACCATGTCCTTGGCTTCGCGCTTGTTGAGCCCGACCCGCTCGAAGAGCAGATCGGCAAGTTCGGCTTTGGTCAGCGTCCGTGCATCGCCGCTTTCTGGCGCGGAATCGGCCGTTAGATCAAGTTCAACAGCCGAGTCGTAGGGAGCGGAAACAAGAGAATGCATAGACAAAGGATAGAGAGCTTGGTGATTAAACCCGTAGTCTGGCGCCATGCGCCGTGCCCAAAGCTTCCCGGATGCGATTCAGGCAAGACTCTACACGGGCGTCGTCCAGGGTCACTGAAGTATCCTGCAGTGAGAAGCGGAAGGCAAGACTTTTTTCCTTTGTTGACAAGGACTTATCTCGCCAAACGTCGAAAATCCTTACATTTCGAACGACTGCCAATTCCGCCTCGGATACGATCAGTTGTTTGATCGTATCCAGCATTTGCTGAGCCAATACCGACTCGTTGACCCAAAGCGCCAGATCACGAATCACAATCGGCTGACGTGATAGTTCAGCCAAGGCAGGCAAAGGCTTGACAGCGATACGGGCAGCATCCAGTTCAAACACCACAGGGGCATGAGGTAAGTCAGCCTTCTGTTGCCAGCGTGGATGAAGCTCTCCTATCCAGCCTATGGCTTCGCCGTCCAATTCGATGCGGGCACTACGCCCGGGGTGCAAGGCCGGGTGTTCCGCCGGCGTGAAACGAACGCCGTCCGGTGAGCATCCAGCCAGCAGCGCTTCCACATCGGCTTTCAAGTCGTAGAAATCTACCTGGCGATCTGTCGCACCCCATTGCTCTTGCACGACCGGTCCGTAAATCAGCCCAGTCAGATACATGGGTTGCTTGACGCCTGCAACGTCGGAAGGTCCAGCGGCAACATTGGCATCGCGGCTGAAAACCCGGCCAAGCTCGAACACCCTGACGCGATCGAGTTTGCGCTTGAGGTTGTATTGCACGTTAGCGACCAGACCGCCGATAAGGCTGCTACGCATCACCGACAACTGGCTGGCAATCGGGTTCAGCAAACGAATGGGGCTTTCATTGCCCGCGTAATTACGTTCCCAATCGGCTTCTACAAAGCTGAAATTGATGACTTCCTGGTAATCCAGATCGGCCATCAGGTGGCGCAGCGAATGGAAAGTCCGGGTATTTTCCGGAATCGAGCGAACCTTGGCCGGCGCTTTGGGTGGCAGATCGGGGATGCGCTCAAAACCATAGATACGAGCGACTTCTTCGATCAAGTCCTCTTCGATTTCGATATCGAAGCGGAAGGAAGGGGGACTTACTTCAAAATCACGGCCCAGGCGCGTAAACGAAAGGCCTAAACGGGTGAAGATCTGCGCAATTTCTTCTTCGGGCACGTCAACGCCCAGCACCTTGTGGCAACGATCTACACGTAGGCGAACGGGCGCGCGCTTAGGCAGGTTGACGACTTGATCATCGATCGCTCCTGCTTGACCACCGCAAATCTGCTGAATCAAACCTGTCAGGTAATCGAGATCTTCGATGACATTCTCGAAATCGACTCCGCGTTCGAAGCGATAACTCGCATCGCTGCTGAAGTTATAACGGCGGGCGCGGCCGGCTATGCTATCGGGCCACCAGAAGGCGGACTCGATATAGATATTACGGGTAGAGGTGGCGACCGACGTCGCTTCGCCGCCCATGATCCCCGCCAGGCACTCCACGCCGCCAGCATCGGCAATCACACCGACACTTTCATCGACAGTCACGGTTTGCCCGTTCAACAAGGTGATTTCTTCACCCGCCCTGCCCCAACGTACCTCCAGACCGCCCTGAACTTTATCCAGATCGAAGACATGGCTGGGACGCCCCAGCTCGAGCATGACGTAATTGGAAATATCGACCAAGACGGAGATCGGTCGCTGCCCAGCACGCTCAAGGCGGCGGCGTATCCATTCCGGAGTCTGAACGCTGGCGTCGACCCCGCGCATGACTCGCCCGGCATAACGGCCACACAAATCAGGCGCCTGGATGCTGACTGGCAAACGCTCGTCAAGTGCGACGGTAACGGGCGCGCTTGCCGGGCGCTTCAAGGGCGTGCCGGTAAGCGCGGAAATTTCACGCGCCACACCTAGTACCGACAGGCAATCTGCCTTGTTGGGCGTCAGCTTCAGCGTGAACAGCGTGTCATCCAGATCCAGGCAATCGCGCACTGAGGTGCCAACAACGGCGTCGGGACCCAGATCGAGCAGGCCGCCATGGTCTTGCGAGAGGCCTAGTTCGCGGGCCGAACACAACATGCCGGCCGATTCGATGCCGCGCATCTTGGCGACGCCAATCTTGATCTCGCCGGGTAAGCGCGCGCCGACGGTGGCAAGCGGTACTTTCATGCCTTGCGCTACGTTAGGTGCGCCGCAAACGATCTGCAGGGGTGAACCGGTGCCGGCATCAACGCTGCAGACCCGGAGCTTATCGGCGTCGGGATGGGGCTCCAGGCTCAAGACTTGGGCTACCACCACGCCGGAAAAAGGCGGGGCGACGGGCGTCGTTTCCTCTACCTCAAGACCGGCCATGGTCAATTTGTGCGCCAGTTCGTCAGTCGAAATGGCAGGATCGGTCATCGACCGCAACCAGGATTCTGGGAATTGCATAGCGAGCGTTATCCGTTCAGTTGAACTGCTTCAGAAAGCGCAGATCGCCTTCGAAGAATTGGCGCAGGTCATTCACGCCATAGCGCAGCATGGTCAGCCGCTCCAGGCCTGAGCCGAAAGCGAAGCCGATGTAGCGCTCAGGATCCAGACCGTAGTTGCGCACCACCGTCGGATGCACCTGACCCGAACCGGAGATCTCCAGCCAGCGCCCTTTATTGGGGCCGGAAGTAAACATCATGTCGATTTCGGCAGACGGTTCGGTAAAGGGGAAAAACGAGGGGCGAAAGCGCAGCACCAAATCCTCAGTTTCAAAGAATGCCCGCAGAAAGTCGGTGTAAACCCCTTTGAGGTCGGCAAACGAGATGTCCTCGGCAATCCACAAGCCTTCGACCTGATGAAACATGGGCGAATGCGTCGCATCGCTGTCGACGCGATAGGTACGGCCAGGTGCGATGACTTTGATAGGCGGCTTGTGGGCGCGGGCATAGCGCACCTGCATCGGGCTGGTGTGGGTGCGCAACAGCAAAGGCAGCCCCTCCTCGTCGTTCATATCGACATAGAAGGTGTCTTGCATGGAACGCGCCGGATGATTCAACGGATTGTTCAATGCGGTGAAATTGGTCCAGTCGTTTTCGATTTCAGGGCCATCGGCCACGTCAAAACCAATGGAACGGAAGATCTGCTCTACACGTTCCCAGGTGCGAATGACGGGGTGAATACCGCCGATACCACGGCCACGGCCAGGTAATGTGACGTCTATGGTTTCCTCGGCCAGGCGCGCAGCCAGCTTGGCGTCCGCCAAAGCTTGCCTGCGATTGTTCAGCAAGCCCTCGATACTTCCTTTGGCCTCGTTGATGCGAGCACCCGCCGTTCTTTTTTCCTCGGGCGTCAGGTTTGCCATGCCCTTGAGCAAAGCGGTCAGCGCGCCCTGCTTGCCCAGGAATCGGGCTTTTTCATTTTCGAGCGCGGTGGGATCAGGCGCAGCGGCAAAAGCTTGCTCCGCTTGACGTATCAGATCGTCCAGATTCTGGGACATGGCAAATTCGTAGCAGGTAAGAAAACAGATGGAAAACAAACGCCAAAACACAAACGGGGCTTCAGAGAAGCCCCGTTCGGGTGGTGTGCACTAATACGACGCGCACTGCCAGATCAATACCGACTGGCACGCCAATCGGTCGTTGACCTTAGGCGGCCAGGGCGTTCTTGACTTGTTGCACGATAGCGGCAAAACCGGCTTTGTCGCGCACTGCCAGATCGGCCAGAACCTTGCGGTCGAGTTCGATAGCGGCTTTCTTCATGCCAGCCATGAACACGCTGTACGACACACCGTGTTCACGGACGGCCGCGTTGATACGCGTGATCCACAATGCACGGAAAGTGCGCTTCTTGGCGCGACGGTCGCGATAGGCATATTGCCCGGCACGCATGACCGCCTGCTTGGCGATGCGAAAAACATTGCCACGACGACCACGGTAACCCTTGGCGGCGGCGATAACTTTTTTGTGGCGGGCCCTTGCGGTTACCCCACGTTTGACTCTAGGCATTTGAAAACTCCAATATCAGCGGGCTGGGATTCAGGCGAACGGCATCATTGCCCGGACGGATTTCACGTCGGACTCATGAACCGCAGCGGAACCGCGCAACTGGCGCTTGGTTTTGGTGGTCTTCTTGGTGAGGATGTGGCGTTTGAACGCCTGGCCCCGCTTGATGGAACCGCTACCGCGGACCTTAAAGCGCTTGGAGGCGCTTTTCTTGGTCTTCATCTTAGGCATGACTGCTCTTTCCTGTTGTTTACATGCTCACGGGTGCCGGCGTAAGCCGAACTTGATAACCCGCATTCACTTGTTGTACCTACCCTGACGCACCCGCCAGCGAATCGGAGCACTGTGTGCCCGCACACGCTGGCTGAATTTTAAAGCGCCTGGAATGCCAGGATTTTCGGCACCCGAGGGTTTTATTCTGGGAAAGCGAATAAACGAAATCTGGGCCCACAACTCTGGGCTTAAACCCATTCTCGCCAACATTCGTTTCCCGGAAAACCGCTGATTATACTGCTTTATTCAGTTCCGCCCTTGCCGGGCACAACTTTCTTCTTGGGAGCCAACACCATCACCATTTGGCGCCCTTCAAGCTTGGGCATGGCTTCCACGACGGCCAGGTCGAGCAAATCGTCCCGAACGCGCTCCAAGACACGCATTCCGAGTTCCTGGTGGGCCATTTCGCGCCCGCGAAAGCGCAAGGTCACCTTGGCCTTATCACCCTCTTCCAGGAAGCGCTTCAAATTACGCAACTTGACTTGGTAATCGCCCTCGTCGGTACCCGGGCGGAATTTGACTTCCTTGACCTGGATAATCCTTTGCTTGAGCTTGGCTTCGTGCTGACGTTTTTGTTCCTGGTATTTGAACTTGCCAAAGTCCATCAAGCGGCAGACCGGAGGCTGCGCGGTGGGGGCAATTTCCACCAGATCAACGTCGTGCTGCTCGGAAAGCCTAACTGCTTCGGCAAGCTTAACAATGCCAAGCTGTTCGCCTTCGACCCCAATCAGGCGCACCTCTGGTACGGTAATTTCACCATTGATGCGATTCGGTTTGTCGGTTGCGATGTCTGAAACTCCTGAATTTGAAATAACCAGCCGCGCGATAAAAAGGGAAACCCTTGCTCGCCCCTGCCGGACCTGAACCGATAGAACTTGCTGCCTGGCCTCAGGGCTTGGCAGGAATTTCCGGATTTCGGCGTTCGGCCACGTCGGTGGCAAGCCGGGATGCAAATGCATCGACTGGCAAAACTCCCAGATCGACACCGCCCCTTGCACGCACGGCCACTGATTCAGCCTGCCGTTCCTTATCCCCCACTACGAGTATGTAAGGAATTTTCTGCAGACTGTGCTCCCGGATTTTATAGGTGATCTTCTCGCCGCGCAAATCGGATTGCACCCTAAACCCTTGTTTTTTCAGGGTTTGCGCGACACTTTCGGCATAATCTGCCGTTGCATCGGAAATATTGCACACCACTGCCTGCACCGGAGCCAGCCAGGGCGGCATCGCCCCGGCGAAGTTTTCGATCAGCATGGCGATAAAGCGCTCGAAAGACCCAAGGATGGCCCGATGCAACATGACCGGCGTTATGCGTTGATCGTTCTGATCGACGTACTCGGCCCCCAAGCGTCCAGGCATGGAAAAATCCACCTGGATCGTGCCGCACTGCCAGTGACGGCCGATCGCGTCTTTCAAGGTGTATTCAATCTTGGGGCCATAGAACGCCCCTTCTCCGGGAGTGATTTCAAACTCACACCCGGATCGGCGCAGACTTTCAATCAGAGCGTGCTCAGCCTTATCCCAGCTTTCGTCGCTACCGATACGGCTTTCGGGCCGTGTAGCCACTTTGTACAGAATGCTGGTAAAGCCGAAGTCCTGGTAGACCCGCTGCAAGAGCGAGGTAAACGCTACACATTCGTCCAGAATCTGGTCTTCGGTACAAAAAATATGGCCATCGTCCTGGGTAAAGCCACGCACGCGCATCATTCCATGCAAAGAGCCTGAGGGCTCATTGCGGTGGCACTGGCCGAATTCGCCATAGCGCAGCGGCAGGTCGCGGTAAGAATGCAGGCTGGCGCGGAAAATCTGAACATGCCCAGGGCAGTTCATGGGCTTGAGCGCGTAGTAACGGTTCTCGGACTCGGTCGTGAACATGCTTTCACGGTAGTTATCCCAGTGACCGGTTTTTTCCCATAGCGATCGGTCGAGAATCTGCGGTGCCTTGACTTCCTGGTAGCCATTGTCGCGATAAATGCCGCGCATGTATTGCTCTACCTGCTGCCACAAAGTCCAACCTTTCGGATGCCAGAAAACCAGACCCGGCGCCTCGTCCTGAAAATGGAACAGATCCAGCTCGCGGCCCAACTTACGGTGATCGCGTTTTTCCGCCTCTTCCAGCATATTCAAGTAGGCATCCTGATCCTCTTTCTTGGCCCAGGCAGTGCCATAAATACGCTGCAACATTTCATTCTTGCTGTCGCCGCGCCAGTAAGCACCGGCCACTTTCATCAGCTTGAATACTTTCAACTTGCCGGTGGACGGTACATGAGGGCCGCGGCACAAGTCGATGAAGTCGCCTTCGCGATACAAGCTGATGCGCTGATCCGCCGGAATCGAGGCAATGATCTCAGCCTTGTATTTTTCGCCTATCGATTGAAAAAACTCGACCGCATCATCCCGCGCCCACTCTTCACGCGTAACCACCTCGTCTTTCTTGGCAAGTTCCGCCATCTTGTTTTCGATGGCCGCCAAGTCTTCGGGAGTGAATGGACGTGAATACGAAAAATCGTAGTAAAAACCGTTGTCGATGACCGGGCCGATCGTGACCTGAGCCTCGGGGTACAGCGACTTGACCGCGTAAGCCAGCAAGTGCGCGGTCGAATGGCGGATCATGTCCAGGCCATCGGCATCCTTGGCTGTCACGATTGCCAACTGCGCATCCCGATCAATAAGGAAACTGGTGTCGACCAACTCAGGCTCGCCGCCCTCAAACCTCACTCGGCCTGCCAGTGCGGCCTTGGCCAAACCGGCGCCGATCGACGCAGCCACGTCGGCCACCGTAACCGGAGCCGGGAACTGACGCTGGGAGCCATCGGGCAGCGTTACCTGAATCATGAAAAACCTCAAAAATAAAGCGCAGCCAGAGGCTGCTGCGAATTCTTGCTCGACGCGATACGCGTCGAACTCGACCCCTGCCTGCAAACACGGGGCAAGAACAGAGGCACGAAAAACTTGCGGGCGAAAAAAAACGGCCTAGGCCGCGTTTTTCAGTGCTTTCAGAGACCCCAGGCGACAGCCCGGCAAATTCGACAACAGGTCCAGGAAACCAACGCGGCTATGCAGCGATGTTCCTGGAAGTAGTTCGTACGAAATTTGACGCGAAGGCCATGGTGTCGCTGCACTATCATCAATTACCTTTGATTCTAGCACAGCGACAAGCCTGAAACTACAGGCCACGCCAGGGGAAACAGGCCCTAGATGGTTTGCGGGAACGGCAGGGTCCGGATTCGCTTGCCAGTGAGCTTGGCCACGGCATTCGCCACGGCTGGCGCGATAGGAGGTAGGCCGACCTCACCCATCCCACCAGGCAGGTTGTCCGTCGGAATGACCTTCACCGTGATCTCGGGGGCCAAATTGGAGCGAAGCAAGTAGTACTCGCCCAAATTGTGCTGCTGGACTTCACCCCCTTTGTAAACCAGGCGCTCTCCCATCAAAGCCGACAGCCCGAACACGGCAGCTCCTTCCACTTGCGCGCGAATGTTTCTGGGAGCAATCGCATGCCCGCAATCCACTGCCGACCAAACCTTGTGCACAACTGGCCGGCCTTCACTCATCGACACCTCGACCACCATGGCGATAAATGTGCTCCAGGCATCAGAAAACGCCAGGCCAAGCGCACGGCCGGCCGCACGGGGCCGATCCCACTGCGCCATGGCTGCCGCTTCACGCAACACAGCCTGAGCGCGCGGAGTCTTCTTGGTCAGGTCCAGACGCATTTGCAGCGGATCTTTCTTGGTAGCAAGCGCGATTTCGTCAATCATGGACTCCATCGCAAACTTGGTATAACCCGCGCCCACGGCACGCCAGAAACTGACCACGACGCCGCGCTCTTCACGACAATTTTCCACCAACTGCGCAGGGATTTCATACACACCGTCCGCTCCCTCCATGACGGGAGGATCCTTGCGGCCCGACGCTTCGTAGCCCTTGGCGGAGGTCCGCGAATAGATCCCTTCGGCCACCAGTCGATGCTGCCACGCCTGCAGATTGCCGTTGGCGTCCAGGCCCGCCACCACATGCTGAGCGGTCATAGGGCGCGGGCGATCACGCTGTATATCGTCTTCACGCGTCCAGATCACCTGAACAGGCACCCCCGGCATGGCCTTGGCTATCAGCGCTGCGTCCAAGGTGTAATCAGCCTCTGCCCGGCGCCCGAAACCACCGCCCAACAAAGTAATGTGAGCCTTGATATTTTCGGGCTTGAAGCCCGCTCCACCCGCAACAGTGCCGATAACGCCACTAGCCGACTGCGAAGGCACCCATATTTCGATCGAATCGCCGTCCACCCGGGCGGTACAGTTCATCGGCTCCATCGTGAAGTGAGCGACGTGATCCGTGGTGTAGGTAGCCTTGAAGGTACGCGCGGCGTCCTTCATTGCAAGGGGCGCATCGCCGGCCTTATGCCAAACCGCGCCTGCGTCGCCCATATTCTCGGCGCGTGCGGCGAATTCCTTGAGCGCCGCTTCACTATCGTAGCTGCGAGCCTTGGCGCTTTTCGACCAAGTAACCTTCAACAGATCTCGCGCCTTTCGGGCTGTGGCGAAGGAGTCGGCAACTACTGCCACCCCTTCCGGCAACTTGATGACCTGCTTAACCCCCGGCACTGCGCGCGCTGCACCATCATCGACCTGCTCGGGCTTATCTCCCTGCACTGGCGTATGGAGCACAGAGGCCCACATCATGCCTGGAAGCCGGACATCGATGCCGAACTTCGCGCTGCCGTTTGCCTTTGTCGGTAACTCGACCCGAGGCAGTTCGGTGCCTATGATTTTGAACTGGGACATAGGCTTGAGCATGCTCTTGTCCACCTTGGGCAGCTCTGCAGGTACCTTGGCCTTCGCGGCAATCTCGCCATAGGTGATCCGGCGCTTGCTGGCATCATGGATCAACACACTTTTTTCAGCGCGAATCTCGCTGGCAGGCACGCCCCAAGCCTGGGCGGCAGCATCGACCAGCACCATCCTGGCTTGCAAGCCAGCCAAGCGCAAAGGCAGGTAATAACCCTTAATGGTGCGGGACGAGCCCGTCACCATTCCGCCACCGAATGCGGGGTTGCCGAAACGCTTGGGGTCTGCCGGCGATTGCTCCACCCGTACTTGGGCCCAATCCAGTTCCAGCTCTTCAGCCAAAATCATGGGTACGGCAGTCATGGTGCCCTGCCCCATTTCGGAACCCGGCGAATAAATTGTCGCGATATTGTCAGGAGAAATGTTTACCCACACTACCGGGCTGAAACCCGTCGTGCCGGTAAGCGCTTCCGTTTTTCCTTGCGCCCACACCTTGCTGCTCAAGCCCAGGCTTGCGAAGCTCACGCCTACTGCAGTGGCACCGGCTCCGACGATAAATGCGCGGCGAGAAATTTTATTGAGTTCCATTGCGTGCTCCTGCGGCTCAAGCTGCGGATTTCTGCACGCTTACAACCGCGGCGGCAATCTGGTTATAGGTACCACAGCGGCATACATTGCCCGCCATTTCTTCCAACACCTTTTCACGTGTCAACGGCGCACTTGCTTCTTTCAATACACCCGCTGCCGTCATTAATTGGCCTGACTGGCAGTAGCCGCACTGAGGCACCTGATGCTCGACCCAAGCGGTTTCCAACGCCTTGCCCACACTAGTTTGCACCAGGCCTTCAATCGTGGTGATGCTGGTTCCCTTCACCGCTGCCGCCGGCAGCACGCAAGATCGCGTCGGCGAACCATTTAGGTGCACCGTACAGGCGCCGCATTGCGCAATACCGCAGCCGAACTTCGTCCCCGTCATATTGAAATCTTCGCGCAGCACCCATAGCAAGGGCTTGTCATCCGCCACGTTTGCCGATACTGCTTTGCCATTAAGAGTGAACTCGATCACGTCGCTCTGCCTTTATCCAAAATAATCCGGAAAGCGCAAAATTTTCCTGCGCAGCCTAATTGGATCGTACCTGACAAAGTTCAATAAATACCAGTGGGGTTTTGAGCGAGTTCAAAACTTTCTTGGCTCGTGAACAGCATTTTTTCCCTGGACTTACCTTGCAACATACTTTGACGAAAAGCTATCGCAGCCAAAGACGATGGCTAAAAATCGTGTCAATTATCGGGCAAGCCTTTCAGAGCGAATATCGTTACAACAAGCACAAAGCTGCGACGAAAAATTAGCAAAGATCTACGGGTAATCCAGGGCGTTGGCAAATGAGGAGTTCGGTACACCGAGCTCCTCGCCATCAACGTGCAGCGCCTACCGCCGACCACATTGATTAGCCACCCGCCTGCGAGCAAAGCGTAACGTCAGTGACACGCACCTGAACCTGCTTCACTTCGCATGCAAACGGTTCGACCTCTCGATACTCGCCATAGCAGGAACCTGAGCCGACCGCGAGATGACTCATGACGCCTCGCCGTCCTGACGGTTGTCCTGGGCAACGGGCTTCATAGTGCACCGCAATGCAGTTGGCCACATGCTGGGACCGCGGCACCGCAGGCCGGCTTCCCAGTATTGCGGATTTGCCACCGCACATTCCCGCTGCCAAGCGGATATTGCTTCGTTCTAGATTTAAATGAGCTTGCAAACGTTGTTGGTGCCGCTGCTCAGCAAGCTTACGCTCCTCTTCTTTCTTTTTATCGGCCTTTTGCTTGGCCTGCTCGTCTTCAAGACGTTTTTGTTCAGCCCGTTGCGCTTGCTGCGCCCTTTGCTCTTCTTGGTGCGTTTTCTCGGCCGCTTGAGCATCGGGTTTCATCTGCTCGGCAGGCGTGCTTGAGTTTGCCCTCGTGCCCGCCAAGGCACCCGCCGCATTCGCCACCTGAGATGCGTTCTGGCTCTTGGTTCCGGCTAGCCTTTGGGCCCTCAAACGAAATTGCTCCTTGCGTTCAGCTTCCTGTTGCAAGTGGCGGTGATGCTGATCGCTTCCTGTCTTGATCGAACGATCAAGCTGTCTCTGGAAATTTTGCTGCTGGTTAGCGGACTTGGCCATCTCCGTGTTGAGCGTGGAGGAAAAAGTCTGCATGGCGCCCACGATCATTTGCGCCTGCCTACGTGAGGCCTCAGCGCTACGGCGCTCCTCCTCGCGTTGCGCTGCCAACTCTTGTTGATACTTTGCCTGCCGCTTATCGTAGTTAACCGATGCAAGCTCCAGCAACTCGGCAGTAACGGGTTTGTACATGCCCCGCATACTGACATCGTAACCAGTGGCCACCTCTGAGTGACCATATAAATTGACCCGATCCCCCAAGGGCAACAGGGAAAAATTATAGCTTACAGGCTTGACTCGCCTGATTCTGATCACACCGGGATCCTGCACGATATAGCCTTCTCCCGAGCTGAATACCCCTTGATCTCCACCCGGAATTTCGACGAATTCCAGATCGCTCCCGTTTTGACGCATGTGATATTTGCCAATCAACTTTTCTGCGGGCGTCATCCGGGTAATGATGAGGGAGGTATTGTCGTTCTCTGTCTCAACGCGCAGTAATTCCGATGGGCCAACGAGTGTCTTACCCGATAGCGAAGCCCACGCCCTAAACATTGCTGCTGGCGGTGAATATTCCAAGATTTTTTGGTCATACTCAGGCGTGCCCACACGATGGATGCCGCCATCCGGAAACGCATAGCGTGCTGCGACATAAGGCGAATTATTTCTTAGATCAAGGGAGTTGCTAACTCTGCCCTTGTAAATTGCAATGTCGTCGCTGAGCCGAATTTCGTGACCATTAGGCGCTGTACCTACGTATTCCATCTCACCGAGTTCATTGAAGCGCACGACTGCGTCATCATCGACGAATGCGCCGGTATTCAAAAAGGTAAGGTGATAGGTATCCCGCGCTGCCCCCTTTCTGATTTCAACATCCATACGCTCAAGGTAGATGGTGGCCGGCCCGTGAAGCTCCAGCCTTAACTCTCGCTCCTGATCTTTGACGCGCAGATGCAGAACTGTCTGGTTTTTTTCGTTGACCCAAGCGTGTCCGATATAGCGTCCGAGATAGCCCCAGCGCTCTTTCCAAGCTCCTGGCACCTCGGCATTGACGACTTTAGCGACAGGTGCAGCGGCGAGTGTCGGATCGGAATTAAGCGCATCCGTGGATACTGAAGTTCCCGGCCGCTCAGGCGCCACTTGCATGGGTGCCTCGACTACGACGCTCCCCTGGCCTTCTGCTTTGGCCTTAGCTGCGGCTTCACCACTAGTTGATTGATCTACGGGTTTTAAAGCGTCGGACAAGCTGCTGGTCAATTGTCCGAATGATTGCGACACATCATTGGCAATTTTCGTGAATGGTTCCGTCGACTGACATCCAGTTAATGCTATTGCAAGAACCCATACTATGGCACTCCCTTTGAAACGCATGCACCCTCCGCGAGACGGTCATTCTCTTTTAGTGTTTTTGTTTTTCTGCGACGTAACGGTTCATCGCAGGTTTTTTATGCTGGCATGAGATAGGCCAGAAGCGCCATTTTATGTGGAAACATTGATGTAAATGGCGCCGCTTGTATTCGCGTTTTCCCCCAAATCTTCTGATAGAAAAACTCTGGGAACAGTAATTAGACTGACACACAAGCCGCCTCAAAAGCCGTCCAGCGTTCGGCCAGACTATTTCCGAATTGGAAAGCTTGTGGAACAGGGCTTGCTCACTGCGATGCAATGCGATTAACGATTAAGAATTTGAAGTGATGAGGCAGTGCATTGCTGATGGCGATACGCAGGGCAAAGAGCTTGCGTTCATGGATGCTTGAGTTGCGTGTAGCGTTTTGATTTTAATAATGTGTACGCAACACAAGTCGCGCATCAAGTTCGGTGACGAAAATGAGCGGAGTGAACAACAGATACCAGGGTTTTATTTGAGATTTACCAGATTTAAGAAATCTGGTAGGCGCGATTGGATTCGAACCAACGACCCCCACCATGTCAAGGTGGTGCTCTAACCAACTGAGCTACGCGCCTGCAGCAGCAAAGAACGTTATTCTATAGGAATATTTACAGGCTTGTCAAACGAGCCCACTCATAAAAACCATCCAGCAAGGAGTCCCTATTTTGAACTCAGTTTCTCCCGATTTTTTGCGTGAAATCGCCCCAACAGGCAGACTGCGCGCCGCCATCAACTATGGCAATGTCGTACTGGCCCATCGCAACGAAGCTAACGGCGAACTGAGCGGTGTCACGGTCGACATCGCCCGAGAACTGGGTCGACGCCTCAAACTTGAAGTGGATTTTGTTCCCTTCAATAACGCCGGGCGGGTCTCCGACTGTGCGGGCGATCAAGTCTGGGACATCGGCTTTCTGGCGATTGACCCACTACGTGCCGCTGGCATCGCCTTTACTAGCGCCTACGTGATTATCGAAGGTAGTTATCTGGTGCGTCAGGACTCCCCCTTCCATACCCTGGAACAAATGGATAGCCCGGGCACGCGGATCGCGGTGGGCAACGGCGCCGCCTACGACCTTTACCTGACCCGCGCGCTGAAGCACGCTCAGCTTGAACGCGCCCCCAGCTCGGCGGAGGCTATCGATTTGTTCGTCCAGACCGGCCTTGAGGCCGCGGCCGGCGTGCGCCAGCCTTTGGTCATTTACGCGGCCTCCCAACCCGGTTTCCGCGTCATAGACGGCAGCTTCACCAAGATTGAACAGGCAATGGGATGCCCGAAAGGACGCCCTGCGGCCGAGGCTTACCTGAAAGATTACGTCGAAGAGTTGAAGGCATCCGGCTTCATCGCGGACGCGCTCGCTCGCCACAAGCAAACCGACGCAACGGTGGCACCGGCGGCCGCACGCTAAGCAGCTTTACTTGCGCGCTACGTCCAGCACGCCGCTCACCTCGCGTATACCTGACAGTGCTTTGCCGAGGTGAGCGCCATCGCCGACTTCGCCGGTAAACACCATGCGTGCCTGGCCTTGCCGGCTTTGCGTATTGACACCGATGACGTTGATGCGCTGGCGCGCGAACACTTCCGATATGTCACGCAACAAACCGTGGCGGTCATTAGCCAAAACGACGATATCCACAGGATAAACCGCATCACCCGTATCGCCCCAGGTTACGCCGATAATGCGTTCGGGTTCGCGTTGCGCCAAGGCATGAAAGCTCTTGCAATCGCTACGGTGGATGGAAACCCCTTTGCCTCTGGTAATAAATCCTGAGATCAAATCCGGAGGTGCCGGGCGACAGCATTTGGCAAGCTGAGTAAGCAAAGCATCGACGCCCACCACCAGCACGCCGCTCTTGCCGGCATGAGTCGCACTATCCCGGTGGCTGCCTCGCGTCAGCGCAGACAGATCAGGTTCGACCTCAGGAGCAGGAGTCTCGAAGGCTACAGCTACCTGACGCAGGCTGAACTCGTCTTTGGCCAGGGCAATATAAAGGTCTTCCGCGCAGGCAAAACCTAACTGCTGCGCCAAGAGTTCCAGATTGGTCGCTGTTTTCCCCAGGCGCTGGAGTTCTTTTTCCAGCATTGCCTGGCCTTGGGCGATGCGCTCCTGGATATCGATGGCATTGAACCATGCCCGTACCTTGGCTCGCGAGCGCTGGCTGGCCAGATAAGCCAGTTGCGGATTCAGCCAATCGCGCGACGGCCCGCCGGACTTCGTCGTGATGATTTCAACGGTTTGACCTGTAGCCAGCGGCGTATTGAGAGGCACCATAACGCCATCGATGCGAGCACCGCGGCAACGATGACCCAAGTCGGTATGAACCTGGTAGGCGAAGTCGACCGGCGTGCCTCCTGGAGGTAATTCGATTACGCGCGCCTGCGGCGTCAAGACATAGACATTGTCGTTCAGAGAGTCAAGCGCGGCGGGACCCAGTTCGTCATCGACCTGGACATCGGTTTTCCACGCCAGCAATTGGCGTATCCAGGCAAGCTTGCGGTCGTAGTCCGAACTGGCGCTGACTTGGCCACCCTTGCTGCCCGCTTCTTTGTAACGCCAGTGCGCCGCCATGCCGAACTCGGCAAACTGATGCATCTCGCGCGTGCGTATCTGAACCTCGAAAGGCCGGCCGTCGTGATCGTAGACCACCGTATGCAACGACCGGTACCCATTGGGCTTGGGTCGCGAAATATAGTCATCGAACTCGTCGGGAACCGCGGTCCACAGGTTGTGGACCAAGCTTAGCGCGCTATAGCAAGTCCGAATGTCCTCCACAATAATACGCAAGGCGCGCAGATCGTAGAGGTCTGAGAAATCCACCCGCTTATTGCGCATCTTGTTCCAGATGCTGTAAATATGCTTGGGGCGCCCGGTGACATCGGCCTGGATACCGGCGCCGGCCAAGGCCGTCTGCACCCGCTCAATGGCATCGGCAATAAAAGCTTCCCTCTCCACCCGCTTTTCTTCCAGCAGGTGGGCAATTTCCTTATAGCGTCCGGGCTCAAGAAAACGGAAAGCCAGGTCTTCCATTTCCCACTTGACCTGCCAGATTCCCAGGCGATTGGCCAAAGGGGCGTAAAGCTCAAGGGTTTCACGGCATAAGGCTTGTGGCAGAGGCCTTTTGCTATGCGCATGCCAACGCAAAGTCTGCAGACGCGACGCCAGCCGCATCAACACGATACGCAAGTCGGCAGCCATGGCCAGCAACATTTTGCGCAACATTTCGGACTGCGCTCCGCTCCCGGCCGATGCATCGCTGGCATCGCGGGTAACCTGACCCAAACGAATCAAGGCCCGATAACCGTGCACCAAACGCCCCACTTCGGTGCCAAACTGCAAGGTAACCGGATCCTTATGTGGATTCGAGTGCACCTCGCGATCACCCACGGCAATGGCGAGCAAGGCAGCCATGCGCGTATTGCCGTCAACCTGCAGCCCGGCCAGGATCGCCACGACGCCCGCGGCGTGCTCCGCGCCCGATTCACCGCTTTCCGGCAAAGGGTTGCGTTCATAGCGGGGTTTAGCCCAGGCCAGCGCCTTCGCCAAGTCTTGCGCGGCGCTTTCCGACAGACCAAGATTAGCCGTGCGCTGCCAAGTTTCATCGAACGGGGCAGACGGGCTGGTGGATATGTCAAAAGAGGAATCGTTCATCGTCATACACTCTAGCCTGCACGAATCATGCCTATGTAGCGCGGGCATGAAAGGGATCTAGATCGTTACTTTGTCCACCAGGAAGATTCTATGTTGGGATGGTTGTTTGCTCGCGGAGCGTCCGACACCAAGGTTGCCGCCATGCATGAGCGCATCACACCCGAATTATGGACCCAAACGCTGGCTGCGCATTCGTTTCTGCATCGCCTTAGCGCTGAGCAAACCCAGTCGCTCAAGGCCAGAGCCGCCTGGTTCCTGGCCAGCAAGGCCATGAGCGGGGCCGCCGGTTTCGCCTTGAACGACTCGATACGCTTATCTATCGCGGTGCAAGCCTGCCTGCCCATCCTCGAGCTCGATCCTCGCCTGTATGAGGGATGGAGCGAGGTAATCGTTTACCCCAGTGGCTTCTTCATTCCACGCACGGACATGGACGAAGACGGGGTTGTTCATGAGTATATCCAGGAAGCCGCCGGCGAAGCCTGGGAAGGAGGACCCGTGATTTTGTCATGGGAGGACGCAGCCCCTGCAAGCGAATCCGGGCAGGAGCGCCCCGAGGGATTCAATGTGGTCATCCACGAGTTCGCGCACAAACTCGACCTTCAATACGGTTCCGCCGACGGCATGCCCAGCCTGCATGCCCACCCAGAGCTGCCGCCTTCGCGTTGGCGTCAGGTTCGCGATGCCAGCTACGAACAACTGCTCGGACTATTGGAGGAGGCCGAAAAGGCGATTCCAGCCCATATCGACCCTGAATCCGAGGAAGCCGACCCCTGGTTTGCCGCCCTGCCTCTCGACCCCTACGCCGCGACGGACCTTGCCGAGTTTTTTGCCGTCAGCTCAGAAGCGTTTTTCGTGCATCCTGAGCCTTTGGCAAACGCCATGCCAGACTGGTATGAGCTATTGAGGCGCTACTATCGGCAGGATCCGAGGCAAACAGCTAGCCCCAGCCTGGAATAAGCTCGTCGGCCTATGCGCCAGTCCAGCGCGAATCCCGCCACTAAACCAATTTAAACCGCAGCGGTTATAACCACTTCGACTTTCAATTGCGGACCTGCCAATCTGGCTTCTACGGTTGCACGGGCGGGCGCATGGCCAGCCGGCACCCATTTATCCCAAACTTCGTTCATCCCGGCGAAATCGCCGATATCGGCCAAGAAGATTTCTGCACGCATGATGCGGGTCTTGTCGCTGCCTGTCTCAGCCAGCAACTTGTCGACAGCCGCCAGGACCTGGCGAGTCTGCCCACCAATATCCTGACTTGCGTCATCGGCAACCTGCCCCGCAAGGTAGGCTACGCCGTTATGGACGGTCATCTCCGACATGCGCTTTCCTACGCTGAAACGCTTGAGACTCATAGTGATCCTTGTGATGAAAGGAGGGACACGAACTGTGGCCCTCTATTGTGCAATCTTGACATAAGTTTGAGGCATTCGCCCGCGATGATTACAGGAAAAACACCGGCTTAGCCATACCAAAATCAGGGTTTTTCCAGCAAAAACTCGCAGGCAATGGATAACTGATCCGGGCTCATAAAGGTCGGCGCGTGGCCCACATCAGGAATATCCACCCGCAAGGCATGCGGGTTGCGTTCCAACATTTTTCGTACCGTCGCTTCGGTCAGCAGGTCAGACAGCGCCCCATGCACGATCAGTATCGGGCAGGTAATACTTGTATAGGCTTGCCACAATGCCACTTCACCTGCTGCGATCAGCTCCGGGCCGATGGCGTTGAAAGCCTGGGCAATTGCAGGGTCGTAGTGCATGGACCAGGGCCCTTTTTCGCCCTGATTCTGCCGCACCACACGGCGAGTCAACTCGCGCCACTGCGCGTCGCTGTGGGAGCCGAACGAAGCGGAGACCGCGCGCACATAGCTTACCGCCTCGTCAAAATGATCGAAAATAGGCGCTTGGCCCACATATTGACCGATGCGCATCAGCGCCCCCGGATCAAGGCTGGGCCCGACATCGTTCAAGACCAGCTTCTGAATCGGAGAACCCGCCAAGCCCGCCAAAGCCATACCGATAAGGCCACCCAGAGAGGTTCCGAACCAATACAAAGTGCGCGCGCGCAAGCGCCCCAGCAGCGGCATCATGTCAGACACGTACTGCGGCACGACATAAGCCGAAGGCTTGCTCAGCCAACTGGATTGCCCGCGGCCGACGATGTCGGGACACACCACCCGGAACTCACTGGACAAACACCGCGCCAGATCGTCAAAATCCCGTCCGGTACGCGTCAAGCCGTGCACGCATAGCAGCACCCTATCGTTATCCGGGTCACCCCACTCCCAGTAGGCCATGCTATGCAGTCCGGCCGGACTCAAGCAGCTTACGGACTCCAAGCGGGGCTGATTGGACTCCAGCGTGGCATGGCTCATCGTGTTGATCTCCAAAAGCAAGGGCGATACCCGGGACCAGGCCGCCCGTCAATTGTAGCCAGCCGCCACATAGGGACAAAGTTCCTGCCTGTAGAATACCTTTCAAGGTGTATGCCAATAGCGTCGATGCACCTCCCGCGCACGCTCTACCCGCAATCCGCTTTTGTCTGACACGACAGTAAGCGCGCCATGACGATCAGTACGATGAAACACACTGCCTGTTCGTTCCCAACGCCTTATGACTTCGGGGTGTGGATGCCGGTACCTGTTCAGATACCCCGCCTGCGCAATGACATGGCTGGCTCCAACCGCCCGCGCAAACTCCTTGCCGGACGAAAAGCGGGAACCATGATGCGCAGCCATCACGACATCTGCCGCAAGTGCTTCGGTCTTAGCCAGCAGCTTTTCCTGATCACTGCCGATATCTCCGGTCAACAAGGCTGAGTGATGGCTGCCACTTACCCGTAGAACGCAACTGGCCGCATTTCTATCCTTCGGCTTCATTGCGATTTGGCCGGCCTGGGGGTGTAGGAATTCCAAGTGGACACCGCCAAGCTTCCATTGCTGCCCGGCCTGACAGCGGGAGAAGGCAAATGTCGGCACTACCGCGTGCCTGCTTAAATTGTCGGGCAAATCGTAGGAAGCCCGAACCCGGCTTGCCGGCACTTCTGCCAAGATTGAAACGAGGCCGCCAGCGTGGTCCAGATCAGCGTGGGAAACGATCACATCGTTCAGATTCCTGATGCCGCGAGCGCGCAGATACGGCCAAACAACCCGCGCGCCGGCGTCCGTGTCGCTGCTGAACTTCGGACCAGTGTCATAGAGCAAAGCGCCTTCAGCCGTCTCGAGCAAAATGGCTGCCCCCTGCCCTACGTCAAGTGCCGTCAAACGCCAAGCCCCTTCTGCCGGGCGCGCAGGACGAAATACCAGCATGGGCAGCAAGAGCAGCAAAGCCATATGGCGTCCGGGCACACCTCGCGGCTGCATGGCCCAGATGGCGCCTACAAGAGCCATGAGAAGCAAAGGCCAAGGCACGGCTGCCAAGGCATAGCTGGAAAATGGTGCTTCTGCCAGAAAAACCAATGCCTTCATCATCAGTGCGAAGACGGAGTGCGCGAGACCTGCCAGCAGCCCTCCTATCGGCTGCAGACCGGGTATCGCACAGCAAAGCAGCGCCCCCAAGGCCAGCGGCGTTACGATCAGGCTAACCAGAGGAATCGCGAAAGCATTGGCCAGTGGCGATACCAAGGAAATTTGTTGGAAAAGCACAGCCAACAGGGGCAACAAGCCTATCGTCAAGGCTGCTTGCGCCCTGCCCCCCTCGCGCAAGGTATCTAGCCGGCGGCCCAACCATGCGCGCCAGCCCTCACTGACTTGCCTGCCGTCATTACGCCAACGGCCGCTACCGCAAAGCACCAGCACCCCGACGGCTCCGAAAGACAACCAGAATCCAGGCGCCAGCGGTGCCCAGGGGTCAAGCGTTGTAACCCCCACAGCAGCGAGCACCAGCACGCGCGAGCCGGACATCGGCAATCGCAGTAGCGCAGCACCACCCACGATGGCCAGCATGAAAAAAGTACGTTGCGCAGGCACGCCCCAACCCGCCAGCAGGCAATACAGCCAAGCTACAACCAAAGCTGCGGCCGCTCCAGCGATTTGAGCCGGTTGACGCTCAGGCAAATGCGAACCACGCCACGAACTGCGTTTCCAGATCCCCAACAAAGACAGCCCGGCAAGCGCAGCCAGCATCGTCACATGCAAGCCGCTGATCGATACCAGATGCGTAATGCCGGTCCGATTGAAGATTGCCCAGTCACCCTTGTCGACGCTTGCTTGATCCCCCATCGCCAAGGCAATCAACACCGGCCCGTAACGCTTATCGCGCAGAACCGGACGCAAAACAGCGCGGGCATGGTGGCGTATGCGTTGTACCGCCACCCCGAAACCAGCATAAGGCCGGTCCGATAGGAGTTCAGGCTTGCCGCGCAGCGAACCCGTAGCACGAATGCCGCGCTCAAACAGATAGGCCTCGTAATCAAAGCCATGGGGATTCAAGCTGCCATGCGGACGCTTCAAAACGACCCGGCCGCGCCAGACCTGCCCTGGAATTATCTCGGCTACTGATCGAGGGGAGGCGTACCAGGACAGCATGACCACCTCTGGTATACCTGTTGTTCGGTCCAGCACTCGGGCTTCAAAGCGTTGCCCCCGATCATCGCTGGTAGCCAGTCCGGTAACCAGAAAGCGCAGCGCCAAAGCTTGGTTTTCATTGTCCAGCGACAAACTATCTTGCAAACGCAGATCGATGCGCAACATGGCAAGAAATGCGCCAAGAGCAAAGCAGGCTAGCAGATCAGCCAGTTTCCGGGGCCATTTCTTGTGAGCTGAACGACATCGCAGCAGGCCGGCCATCAACAGGCAGCAGGCGGTCAAAGCACTTGCTGACCACGCCCAGTGGGGTATGACGGGAAGCATATGTACCGACGCCGTACCTCCTACAAACGCCAACAATTTGAAGCGCAACATGCCCCCTCCGGTCCACAAGGCACAAATGCTAAATGTGGGAAGGATGAAAGGCACTTCGAGCTCAGGACAATTACGTCCAGGTCGGCGATGGACGCCTCAAACCGCAAACTCCGAAATCACGCCCTCTGGGCAGGGCGCACTATCCGGCCGTCTGGTTTGCAAGCAAGGCACTCAGTCGAGGCAAAATGCGCCGGGCAGTGCACCCGGTTGCCGCGGCTACTTCGACTTGCGGCAGCCCGCGCAACGTCGCCAGCACTTGGGAGATGCGCGCCAGTTCGGCAGGCGAGTTGCGGCGTTTTTCCAGCGGCAGCCACGCGGGAGGAATATCCGGCGCATCGGTTTCCAGCACCAAATGTTCCAGCCCCACACTTGAGGCCAGGCGCCTGATATTGCGCGAGCGCTCAAAAGTCATCTCGCCGCCCATGCCCAATGCAAAGCCTCGCTCTACAAAGCCGGAAGCTTGTTGTTCACTGCCATTGAAAGCGTGCGCGATCCCCCCTCGTACAGGAATGCGCCTAAGGTATTTGAGCAAAATATCTTGCGAACGTCGCACGTGCAGCAACACGGGTAAATCGAACTCCGCCGCCAATTTGAGCTGAGCCTGGTAGAAGCGTTCTTGTTTCTCGCGTTGCTCGCCAGTGGCAATGTCCGCAATGAAGAAATCCAGGCCGATTTCACCGATGGCGACAAAGCGTTCATCGTCCATGGCATCGACCACCGCCATCCGCAAAGCATCCAGGTCCTCGTCCGCCGCATACCGTACAAACATAGGGTGTATGCCCAGGGCATAAGCGCCGCCATCAAAACGATGGGCCAGATCTCTGACGGAGGAAAAGTTGCTGCGCGCTATCGCCGGAATGACGATGGCGCGCACGCCTGCGGATTCGGCCTCGGCCACAACCTGCATGCGATCGGCGTCAAACTCGGAAGCATCCAGATGACAATGCGTATCGATCAACATGACTGGACTGTAGCGCTTCACCGCGCCTGCGACAAATGTCTCAGGCGGTAGTGGGCACACCCTGATTAAGCACACCGTCCGCCATCCGCAGTTGCCTGTCGGCCAGCGCAGCCAGTTCGGCGTCGTGCGTCACGATCACGAAGGCCATCCCCAACTGCTGGTTCAGACTCTTGAGCAAAGTGAACATATCGCGGGCGGTATGGCGATCAAGGTTGCCGGTAGGTTCATCGGCCAGTACGCACAGTGGGCGCGTTACCAGTGCCCTGGCCAAGGCTACCCGCTGACGCTCCCCACCCGACAACTGCCCCGGGTGGTGTGAGGCCCGCGCGGCAAGGCCTACTTGTTCCAGCATTTCGGCGGCAGCCTTGCGCGCCTGGGCGTGCGGCATGCGGCGTACGATCAGTGGCATGGCCACGTTGTCCAGTGCGGAAAACTCGGCCAGCAAATGATGGAATTGATAGACGAAACCCAGGCTGCGATTGCGCACCAGGCTACGCTGGCGTTCGCTGAAAGCAGAAGCGGCGCTACCATCGATAAGCACTTCGCCCGAGCTGGGCTGATCGAGTAAGCCCAGCACGTGCAACAAGGTGCTCTTGCCCGAGCCCGACGCCCCCACCAGCGCCACCATTTCCCCTTCGCGCACAGCCAGGTCCACGCCTCTCAATACCGTGACGCGGTTGGCGCCCTCGGTATAAGCTTTGGAGATACCTCGCCCTTCAAGAACGATGCGTTCGCTCGCGATGTCAGTCATGGCGCAATACCTCCGCCGGTTGCAGGCGCGAGGCGCGCCAACTCGGATACAAGGTTGCCAAAAAGGACAGAATCAGCGACGTGGTGCCAATGGAAACAATGTCAGCCATGCGCGGATCAGAAGGCAATTCGGTAATCAGGTAAATATCTTTGGGCAGGAACTGGACACCCAGCGCCTGCTCGATCGCCGGCACGATGACGTCGATGTTGTAGGCCACCAATACCCCGCCGGCTACGCCCAACAGCGTTCCTATCACGCCGATCAAGGCTCCTTGCACGATAAAGATACGTGCGATTTCGCGCGGCGATGAACCCAGCGTACGCAAGATAGCGATGTCCGCCTGTTTGTCATTGACCGCCATCACCAACGACGACAAAAGGTTAAACGCCGCAACGGCCACGATCAGGGTCAAGATCAGGAACATCATGCGTTTTTCAGTTTGCACTGCGGCAAACCAGGTTCGGTTATTGCGCGACCAGTCGCTGGCGACAATATTGGCCGGCAGAACTTTGGCGAGCTCATGCGCGACTTGCGGAGCCTGCTGCATATCTGCGATCCGCAAACGAACTCCGCCGGTGCCGCTTTCACGGAATAAGCGGGCAGCATCATCAACATTGATGAAAGCCAGACTCGAGTCGTATTCGTAGTGTCCGGCCTCGAAAATACCCACTATGGTGAATTGCCGCATACGCGGCGTAAACCCCGCTGGCGTCACCGACCCCTGCGGAGCCAGCATCAAGACCGGATCGCCTAGCCCGACGGCCAGCCCTTGAGCCAAGGATCGACCCAGCACCACACCATAGCTGCCGGGCTGAAGCGCATCCAGCGATCCTTGTTTCATTTGGGCGGCAACATCTGACACCGCCCGTTCGGCCGCAGGGTCGATCCCTCGTACCTGCACGCCGCGCAAAACCTGATCGCGGGCGATCATGGCCTGAGCGGCAACATAAGGCGCCCCGGCCAAAACTTCAGGGTTTTTCTTGGCGATAGCCGTCAACTGCTGCCAGTTGCTCAGCGCGACCCCGCGGTCGCCCGTAACGGGATAGAGCTCGATATGCGGTAAGACCGACAACATCCGGTCGCGCACTTCCTTCTGGAAGCCGTTCATCACCGACATGACGATGATCAGGGCAGCTACCCCCAAGGCAATGCCTGCCATCGAACTTGCGGCAATAAAGGAAATGAAGCGATCTCGTCGCCGCCCGCGACCGGCGCGCGTGTAGCGCCAGCCGATCCAGAATTCGTAGGGAATTTTCAGCACGCGCACATTATGGCAGAAGGCGGGCCGACCGATGACCTCTACAATGGGCGTCTGCCCGGTCCGCCCCGAGGCCGTTCATATCGATACAACTCACTTTTGCGCAATTATCCGTGTCCGCTCGCTCTCCATTGACCTTGTTGCTGCCTGGAGCCCTTCCCCGTACGTCTCTTGCCCCTGAACTCGCGCGGCAACTGGCGTCGGCGACTTCTCCAGCGCCGACTTTATTAAGTTGGTTTCAACACGCAACAGCCGCAACTGAAGACTTCGATCCGGAATCAGCGGCTTGCAGCGCCCGAGAGTTTTGGTGGCTGCAACGAGCGGGGTTTCACCCCGAAGGGCTGAAGCTCGGCACCGGCCTGGCCTCTCTACTGGCGCCGGTTTCGCCACAGTCCAAGCAGCCTGTGTGGATTGCCGAGCTGGCACATATCCAGGTCGGACGCGACGGCTTGGTCTTGACCGACCCATCTAGGCTGGCGCTGGACGACACCGAAAGTGAGGCCCTTCTGGCTTCGGTCCAGCCACTCTTTGAAGCGGACGGATTTCACGTACAGCCCGTATCCGCCCGCCATTGGCGCATTGACCTGCCTGCTGGTGTGACTCCTTATGCGGCCACGCCAGAAGTAGTAAGCGGCGCGGCGCTCGACTACTGGTGGCCCAGAAGCACGGAGGCGCGCCCATGGCGCAGGCTTAGCAACGAAATACAGATGAGTTGGCACGACCATCCGGTAAACACGGCGCGCGCAAGCTCCGGCCAAGCCCCTGTCAACGGCTTGTGGCTACATGGTGGCTCTCCTGCCTGGCAGGCCACCTGGCCTGAGGGTAGGCCGGCCTCCCTTACCGCTCCAAGCTGGGTGCAAGCACTGGCGCAACGATCCGGGATACCCACAGCGCCGCTCACCACCCCCCCTCTCCCGGGAGCCATCATCGAGCGGGATGATCTGATTGTTTCAGAGCGGGAAGAAAACTGGGCGATTTGGCTAGATACCCTCAAATATCTTGAAAACGAATGCTTCAAGCCTATAGACCAGGCCCTGCGCCAAGGCGTCATAAGCAGCCTGGAGCTGGTCCTGCCAGCCTCTAACCGGCTGGTGACCTTGCGTTTGGCCAAGCGATCTGCCTGGCTACGCTACTTGCCTCAACCCAAACATGATTGGAAAAACTGGTGGCTGTCCCCCGAATACTGACCCGCCGGGTCGAACCCGGCGCACTGCGCCGCCTTGAACAGGCAGGCATACACCCGCTGCTTGCCCGCCTCTGGGCAGCCCGCGGCGTGGCCACACTTGAAGAAACCCGACCGGACTGGACGTCGATGCTGGCGCCCTCCACCCTGACCCATGCTGGACGTGCCGCCGCGCTGCTAGCTGACGCCATCCGTGCGCGCAAGCACCTGTTGATCGTCGCCGACTACGATTGCGACGGCGCAACCGCCTGTGCGGTCGGCATCCGTGGGCTACGCGCCATGGGCGCCATAGTCGACTTTCTGGTCCCCAACCGCTTTGAAACCGGTTACGGCTTGTCGCCCGCTGTGGTAGAGCTGGCGTGCGCCCACGCAATGGGCAAACCCGACATCCTCATCACCGTCGACAACGGCATCGCCAGCATCGATGGCGTGCAAGCCGCGCGCGAGGCCGGCATCGAAGTCATCGTTACCGACCATCACTTGCCGGGCGACACTTTGCCCCAAGCCTTAGCCATCGTTAACCCCAATCAGCCGGGTTGCGGCTTCCCCTCCAAGCACTTGGCTGGTGTCGGCGTCATCTTCTATCTGCTGCTTGCGCTAAGGGCCGAGCTACGCCAGCGCGGCGTCTATGAAGCTGGTGGCGGCCCCCGGCTAGACAGCCTGGTCGACCTGGTCGCGCTCGGAACCGTGGCGGACGTGGTGCGATTGGACGCCAATAATCGGCTATTGGTGGCGCAAGGCTTGAAACGTATACGTAGCGGCCGCATGCAAGCTGGCCTGCAGGCTTTATTTTCCGTCAGTGCGCGCGCGCCACGCGAGGCCAGCACCTTCGATCTGGGCTTCGCCCTTGGGCCACGTATCAATGCGGCGGGTCGCCTGGCCGACATGAGTTTGGGCATACGCTGCCTGATCACCGATGACGAAGCCGAAGCTCTGCAGTTGGCGCGAGAACTTGACGCCATGAACCGGGAACGCAGAGAGATCGAAACCGGCATGCGAGAACAAGCGCTGGCCGCAGTCGAAACACTTGAGGCCTCGGTCAATGCCAGCCTATGCGTATTCGATGCCTCCTGGCATCAAGGCGTGGTGGGTCTGGTCGCCTCTCGGCTCAAGGACAAGTTCTGGTGCCCCACCCTGGCGTTCGCACCGGCTGGCAATGGCGAGCTGCGCGGATCCGGGCGTTCAGTGCCTGAAGTACATCTGCGCGATGTCCTCGACCTCGTCTCCAAACGCTACCCCCACTTGATACGCAAATTCGGCGGCCACGCCATGGCCGCCGGGCTGACTCTGGATGAAAGCGACTTTGCCGCCTTTGTGCCGGCTTTCGATGCCGCCGTGCGCGAACTGACGGGCCGCAGCCGTTTCGAACCCATGCTCGAAACCGACGGCTCCCTGGAGTCCGGCTACGCCAATGCAGAGGTCGCCACCATCCTGGACCAGCAGGTCTGGGGAGCTGGATTTCCTGCCCCAGTGTTCCACGATACTTTCGTCGTGCGTAACCAGAGGCTGGTGGGTGAAAAACATTTGAAGCTGGCGCTCGAACGCGGCCAGCAGCGTTTCGACGCCATCTGGTTTGGCCACAGCGATGCTTTGCCGCCCTCGGTCGATCTTGCTTACCGCCTTGCGCTCAATAATTGGAACGGAATGGTGTCGGTGCAATTGGTGATAGAACATGGCCAGGGCAACGGGCTGGGCTAGGCGGAGGGCAAGGCTCTGCGGGCCGACCCCAAGCTACGTTAAAATAATAAGTTAAGCAAAAAAATATTTATTGGAAAGACGATGGAAGCAGAACGCCGCAATCAGCTCGAAGCTCAACTTGAGGACCTGAGCGCCCGTGCGCTGGACCTCCGGGGGTATCTTTGACTACGATGTCAAAGAAGAACGCCTGCACGTAGTTAACGCCGAACTGGAAAGCGCCGAGGTCTGGAACGACCCCAAACACGCCCAGGATCTAGGTCGAGAGAAAAAGGCACTCGAAACGGTGGTAATGACCATCTCCGAGATCGAGTCCAGCCTGCGCGACGCCAACGAATTGTTTGAGATGGCCAGCGGTGATGACGATGGCGACACGCTGGAAGCGATCGCCGCAGATGCCGCCTTGATCGAAGAGAAAGTAGGCGGCCTGGAATTCCGCCGCATGTTCTCCCACCCCGCCGACGCGCTCAATTGCTTTCTGGACATCCAGGCCGGTGCCGGCGGCACCGAAGCCCAGGATTGGGCTTCCATGCTCCTGCGCCAGTATCTGAAGTACGCTGAACGCAAAGATTTCAAAGCCGAGATCATGGAGGAGTCCGAAGGCGAAGTAGCCGGCATCAAATCCGCCACGATCAAGATCCAGGGCGAATATGCTTTCGGCCTCCTGCGCACAGAAACCGGCGTCCATCGCTTGGTGCGCAAAAGCCCCTTCGACTCTTCCGGTGGACGCCACACCTCCTTTGCCAGTGTGTTCGTCTACCCCGAAATCGACGACTCTTTCGAGGTCGAAGTCAACCCTGCCGATCTGCGCGTGGACACCTTTCGCGCTTCGGGCGCGGGCGGTCAGCACATCAACAAGACCGACTCCGCGGTGCGGATGACACACATTCCCACAGGGATCGTGGTGCAATGCCAAAATGACCGCTCGCAACACCGCAACCGCGCCGAAGCGATGCAAATGTTGAAATCCAAGCTCTTCGAACTTGAAATGCGCAACCGCATGGCCGAACAGCAAAAGCTGGAAGACTCCAAAACCGATGTGGGCTGGGGCCACCAGATTCGTTCCTACGTACTCGACCAGAGTCGTATCAAGGACTTGCGCACCAACGTTGAAACATCCAACACCCAAAAAGTCTTGGACGGTGATCTGGATCCCTTCATCGAGGCCAGCCTGAAGCACGGCGTTTGACGCCACAAGCCAAGGAGGCTTCCATGACCGACAGCGTCTTGATCCTGAGTGGTGCTTCCCGCGGCCTGGGCGCAGCCCTCGCCATGGCAGCGTGCAAGCCGGGAACACTGCTGCTTACGCTGTCGCGAGGCGAACACCCCTTGCTGGCGGGTCACGCACGGGCCCAAGGCTGTACGGTTCGCCATTACCCTGTAGATCTGGCCAATACGGCCCAAGCCGGGCAGGTTTTTCAACAGTTATTCGAAGAGCTTCCGCTTGATGCCAAGAACTACCGCTTAATCAATAACGCCGGCACAATCGAGCCTATCTGCCCCGCCGACGCGCTTGACGCGGCCGCGATCGGCTTGGCCCTGAACTTGAACGTTGCAGCGCTCATGATGTTGACCTCGCGCTTTTTATCCACGACTGGCAGCCTGTCGGCGGACCGCCGTGTTCTCAACATATCCTCGGGCGCCGGCCGCAGAGCCAAATCCGGATGGAGTGTCTATTGCGCCACCAAAGCGGCTGTCGATATGTTTACTCGCACGGTCAAGCTTGAACAACATGATTCCGGGCTGCGCATCGCTGCGCTCGCCCCGGGTGTGATCGACACCCCCATGCAGGAAACCATCCGCGCAAGCCTACCCGACGCCGCAGGCGCGGAGACCTTGCCTCACTCCAGCCAGTTGGCAGCGCCTGCCGACATTGCCGGCCGCATTCTCGCTTACCTGGAACGCGACGATTTCGGACAGACTGAAATCGACGACATCCGCCACTATTGAATACCGCCACCATGACAGCTACCCCGCCCACCGCACCAGAACCCATTCAAGACGAAAACCAAATCATCGTCGAACGCCGCGCAAAGCTCGCCCGCCTGCGCGAAGCCGGCCCAGCCTTCCCCAATGATTTCGTCCCCGGCAACCGGGCAGCCGCGCTGCACGCCAGCTACGGCGGACAGGAAAAGGAAGCCCTGGAAGCCCTCGGAGCCGATGCCAGCGTGGCAGGTCGTCTGATGCTCAAACGCGTCATGGGCAAAGCCAGCTTCGTCACCTTGCAAGACGCCACTGGCCGCATCCAGATCTACGTAAGCCGGGAAAGCATAGGCGTCGAGCTCTATGATGCCTTCAAGCACTGGGATATTGGCGACATCATCGGAGTGCGCGGCAAAGTATTCAAAACCAATAAAGGCGAATTGTCGATTCAGGCGGACGAATTGCGCCTGCTGACCAAGTCATTGCGACCGCTGCCCGATAAGTTCCACGGCATCGCCGATCAGGAAATGCGTTATCGCCAGCGCTATGTCGACCTGATCATGACCGAGTCGACCCGCAACACCTTCGTTGCGCGCAGCAAAGCTATTTCATCCCTACGCAACTACATGATCGAGGCCGGCTTCCTGGAAGTCGAAACGCCCATGCTGCACGCGATTCCGGGCGGTGCCGCAGCCAAACCCTTCACTACTCATCACAATGCGCTCGACATGCAGATGTTTCTGCGTATCGCTCCCGAACTCTATCTCAAGCGCCTGATCGTAGGTGGTTTCGAGCGAGTATTCGAGCTCAACCGTAACTTTCGCAACGAAGGCGTAAGCCAGCGGCACAACCCCGAATTCACGATGATGGAATTCTATGCAGCCTACGGCGACTACCGTTGGTTGATGGATTTCACTGAAGAACTGATTCGCCGGACCGCCATCGCTGCCTGCGGCAGCGCCACCCTGAGCTACCAAGGCCGGGAACTCGACCTGTCGCAACCCTTCGACCGCTTGACCATCACTCAAGCAATTCACAAGTACGCGCCGGGTTACACCGATGAGCAGCTTGCCGATGCCAACTTCTTGCGAGCCGAGCTGAAGAAAAAAGGCGCGCACGTGGAAGGCCCGCAACTAAGTCGCGCGGGCGTCGGTGCTTTGCAACTGGCGCTCTTTGAAGAAACCGCCGAAGCGCAACTGTGGCAGCCCACCTACATCATCGACTATCCGGTGGAAGTCTCGCCCTTGGCACGGGGGTCTGATACCCGTCCAGGCATTACAGAACGCTTTGAGCTGTTCATGACGGGCCGCGAAATCGCCAATGGTTTTTCGGAATTGAACGATGCCGAAGACCAGGCCGATCGCTTCCGCAAACAGGTGGAAGCCAAGGAAGCTGGTGATGACGAAGCGATGTACTACGACGCCGATTACATTCGCGCGCTGGAATACGGCATGCCGCCCACCGCCGGCTGCGGTATCGGCATCGACCGTTTGGTCATGCTGCTGACCGATAGCGCCAGCATTCGCGATGTTCTGCTGTTTCCGCACTTGCGTCGCGAAGACTGATAACGCGTATCGCCATACCCCGGGTCAGCGGGGTACACCGCCTACCGGGTCTCTGGCAGGCGGTTTTTATCGCCGTGCTACGCGACTCGATAAGATGGAAGCACGCGAGGGCCGTTTTTCAGAGTCTCAGGGCCAAGGAATCTGGTAGTTCAACACGGCCGATACCGAGCGCCCGCCCCCCAGCGCGCACGCATCGGTATAACAATAAGACCAATACTGCTGATCAAACAGATTATTGGCACTGGCGCGTAGCTTCAACCCCTTCAGGCCAGCGTTCAATTGGCCAAAATCGTAATTGATTCCCGCGTCCATCAAAGTATAGGTTTGAGCCTGTCCAGCCTGATCCGCGCTGCCGTAATAAGCCCCGGTACGCCCTACTCTGCCGTCCAGACTCAAACCGGAAAAACCTCCCCGCTTGATGGCATAACGAGCCCGCAAAGCGACCCTCTGCTCGGATACCTGCGGGAAGCGATTGGCCAGCAAAGTCGAATAGGCATCAGTGCTGGCTGCGGTCACCGATGAGTTCGTCAATGCATAAGAAGCGATCAGCTTCAGTCCCTCCATGGGCGCCAGCCTGCTTTCCAGCGTCGCCCCCTGGATGCGCAGTTCGGCCCAGGCGCGACAACCCGCGCTTGCACACCCCAGACGGGCGTCGCTTGTTTGCGTATTGCTTTGAACCTGATTGAACGCCGTCAGCGTCATCAACTGCCCTAGCCCGGCCGGTTGGTATTTGACGCCGGTTTCATATTGCTGGCTACTTGCACGCCCAGATCCCGCACCCGGTGCATAGGTTTGTGAATAGTTCACATAAGGTTCCAGACCGATATCGAAACGGTAGCGCAAGCCCAGCCGACCGCTCAACATTTCGGAACCTTGAACTTCGCCTGAGTCTTCGGTTGAAGTCAGATCAATGGTGCGTTTGCTTAATTGGTCTTGGCGCGCCACCATGGACAGTGTCCAGCCTTGCCATTGGAGATCATCCTGAGCGTAGAGCCCGGTCTTGCGCTGCTCGGAATAGGCCCGTGCTACCAGACGCGGCGTTCCGATAACCGTGCCATAGCCCGCATCAAAGATATCCAAGGTAGGCCCCGGAGCCATCCGCGCCTCGTAAATATCGCGTGACGTCAGGTAGTCGAAACCAAATTTGATGGTGTGTTGCATGCCCAGCGCATGTAGCTTGGCTTGGGCCTGGCTGCCAACGCTGAACGCGCCCAGCCCCGGAGCCAGTAGATCTTGCTCGGGCTGCAATGAAGTATTGGCCCAGGGATCGGCATCGGCTTGCGCTTGTGGGCGCCCATAGCGCAGCGTTTGCTTCATGACCCAAGTGTCGTCCAGCTTTTGTTCGAACTCGTAGTTGGCCTGCTCGCTCAGGCCCGGCTGGCCATAGCTGCGATTGATGGTCTCGCCACCGGCCGCAGGCTCCGCAGCGGGGTTCCAAGTTGCCACCGGACTGGCCACGTCTCCGTCCCGAACCGAATAGGCCAGCGCCACCGGAGGCCGCCATGCCGGCCTGGGATCAGCTGCGGCCTGTTCAGCAGAATAAGCGCGCGGCCGGGACGCCGAGGAAGCGGCTACATCCTCATCCAGCGAAACGCTAGAGGCGCATCCACAAAGCACGGCAAATAGCCCGATGCATGGTGTGAGACGCATCTGGCTATTTCCAGCTATCGACATTCGTTTGAAAAAAAGCGCCACGCTCATTCGTATCTACCACTGACGAAGGGCATGTATTTATCCCACGGCGGGGCAAGCCCTTATAACTCTTCAATCCAAGCGGCCTGGATAGCTTCCAGGATTTTTTCGCCCGAGTGCCTAGGATCGTCATCGAAGCCGGGAAGTTCCAGCACCCATTGAAGCAAATCGGTAAAACGCAATTGCCGGGGGTCTACATCTGGATGGCGATCCAGCAATGCAGCCGCAATATCGTAAGTATCCGTCCACTTCATGTCAGAACTCCTGCCAAGCCGGTCGCTTAATTACTTTCGCTAGCGTGATTGATGGTGTATTTGGGAATTTCGATGGTCAAGTCGGTTTCACCAATGAGTGCCTGACACGACAGACGCGACGCCGAGGTCAAACCCCAGGCCTTGTCCAACATGTCCTCTTCATTATCAGTGGCCTCGTTCAAAGAAGAAAACCCCTCTTTGACGACAACGTGACAGGTCGTGCACGCGCACGACAGCTCGCAAGCATGTTCAAGCGGGATGTCGTTATCAAGCAAGACGCGACATATCGAGACGCCTTTGGGCGCATTCTCGATCACTGCGCCCTCTGGGCAAAGCTCAGGGTGCGCAAGCACCGTTAACCTGGTCATATTCAGCCTGCCAATTCCAAACCGGCCGGCGCCGATACGGCACCGCACCCTAGATAGTTTTAAACGACTTCGTCTATGCGACGTCCCGACAGCGCAGTACGGATACTGCGGTCCATGCGACGTGCGGCAAAGTCCTCGGTGATCTGCGACAAAGCCTCGACCGCCTCATGCACCAGCGTGCTGTCGGTTTCGCCAACTGCGCGCTCGGTCAGATCCAGTTGCGTCTGGATTGCGGCTAATTCCTCGTTGGCAAGCAGGTCGGCATCGACCAGCAATGCGGCACGCACCGACTCGACCAGTCTGCTTGCTTCCACTTGCACTTCGCGCAAGGCGCGCATCTGCATGTCGACGTCCGCGCTGTTCATGCCATCGGCCAACATCGCCGCCACTTCATCATCGCTCAAGCCATAGGAAGGCCTGACTGCAATCGATGCCTCTACGCCCGAGCTTTGCTCTCTGGCGCTTACACCCAGCAATCCATCGGCATCGACCTGAAACGTCACGCGGATACGGGCCGCGCCCGCCACCATGGGAGGAATGCCGCGCAACTCGAACCGCGCCAGCGAACGGCAATCAGACACGAGCTCACGCTCGCCTTGCACCACATGAATGGCCATGGCGGTCTGGCCATCTTTGAAGGTCGTGAATTCTTGTGCTCGCGCCACCGGTATCGTACTGTTGCGAGCTATAACCCGTTCAACCAGGCCGCCCATGGTTTCCAGCCCCAAGGACAAGGGAATCACATCCAGCAGCAGCCATTCGTCGCCCGCCGTTCGATTCCCGGCAAGCAGATTGGCTTGCATCGCGGCCCCTAGCGCAACCACTTGATCAGGATCCAGGTTGGTCAGAGGCGTCGTGCCAAACAGTTCACCCACCAGACGCTGCACCACCGGCATACGGGTTGCCCCGCCCACCATTACCACACCCTTGACATCCTCAACCAACAGATCGGCATCACGCAGAGCTCTGCGTGCGGCAGCCAAAGTACGCATCACCAGCGGTTTGGCCAACTCTTCGAAACGCTCACGTGTCAGTTGCACAGCCAGCGAATGGCCAGTGGATAAAGTCAGGGCCGCTTCGCTTTGCTCGTCCTGGGTCAGGGTTTCGCGCAAGCTACGCGCCGTTACCAACAAAGCTCGCTGGTCTTCGGCTATCAAGCCCGAAAGATTCCAGTTTGCCGATATCCAGGAAACGATAGCAGCATCGAAATCATCGCCGCCCAGAGCGGTGTCTCCGCCTGTCGCAATAACCTCGAACACACCATGCGTCAGGCGCAGGATGGAAATATCAAAAGTGCCTCCGCCCAGGTCATAGACGGCGTAGATGCCTTCGGCGGCATTGTCCAGGCCA
This sequence comes from Pigmentiphaga sp., assembly GCA_040391825.1. Classification (GTDB taxonomy): domain Bacteria; phylum Pseudomonadota; class Gammaproteobacteria; order Burkholderiales; family Burkholderiaceae_B; genus Pigmentiphaga. Next base: position 103,508 of record JBEBXA010000001.1, on the reverse strand, counting down.
TAGGCAATCGCCGCCGCGGTCGGCTCATTCAGCAAGCGCAACACATTCAGGCCTGCCAAGCGGGCGGCATCCTTGGTAGCCTGGCGTTGGGAGTCGTCGAAATACGCCGGCACGGTAATAACCGCACCCACCAAATCATCCAGCAACACGTCTTCGGCCAATTGCCGCAGCTTGGCCAGGATCTGGGCCGACACTTCAACCGGACTTTTATCCCCCTGTACCGTATGGATGCGCACCATGCCGGGGGCATCGATGAACTGGTAGGGAACGTTCAGTTTCTGGGCGTCGGCCAAACCGCGCCCCATGAAGCGCTTGACCGACACCACCGTGTTGTGGGGGTCGATTGCCTGCGCCGCCAACGCCTTGCGGCCGATCTGCACATTGCCATCGGGCAGGTAGCGCACGGCCGACGGCAACAGGGCCTGCCCGTCATCGTCGCGCAATATTTCGGCAGTGCCACTACGAACAGACGCCACCAATGAATTGGTGGTGCCCAAATCTATACCCACCGCCAGCCTGCGCTGATGAGGAGCTTCCGACATGCCTGGTTCGGCAATCTGCAAAAGGGCCATGCGTTATTTTTTTCTCATTTCAGTCCGCGAGAGTATCGGATACCGCATCGATCTCTTCGGAGAATTTTTCAATGAACATCCATTCGCGCACACCTTTGGCCGCGCTGATGTAGTCCTGCTTTTCATCCAGCAAGGTAGCAAGTTCACCCATCATGCGGCGCCGTTCGGCTGCCAACTCTGTGGCGAGCTTGTGCAGGGCATCCAGATCACGCGCTGCCTTGGCATCGCCAAGAGCCTCACGCCACTCCATCTGACGCATCAGAAACGCCGGGCCCATTGCCGTATTGGTTTCGACCTGGAGGTCCACGCCCGCGCGTTCGCACAGATACCGTGCGCGCGACAAGGGTGAACGCAGCACACGGTACGCCTCGTTGGCACGGGAAGCCCACTGCATGGCTACACGGCGCTCTTGAGCCGATCCCGCCGCGTGCCGATCAGGGTGCACCCTGGCCTGAACTTCACGCCAGGCCGTATCCAAACTATCGCGGTCGACAGCAAACGCTGCCGGCAAACCCAGCAACTCGAAATGATCTGGATCCTGTCGCATCAGATACTGAACGACTCGCCGCAGCCGCAGGATGCCTTCTCATTCGGATTATTGAACTTGAAGCCTTCGTTAAGCCCTTCACGCGCGTAGTCCAGCTCAGTGCCCGACAAATAAGGCAAGCTCTTGGGATCAATGAACACTTTGATGCCCTGGCTCTCGAAGACCTCGTCCTCGGGAGCCACCTCGTCAACGTATTCCAGTTTGTATGCCAGCCCCGAGCAGCCCGTAGTCCGCACGCCAAGACGTAGGCCAATACCTTTTCCGCGCTTTTGCAAATAGCGGTTGATGTGACGGGCGGCACTTTCGGTCAGCAATACCGACATGGTGTCCTCTTAATCAATTCGAACCGTGTTTGGTGCGGTAATCGTTCACCGCGGCCTTGATCGCATCTTCAGCAAGAATCGAACAGTGGATCTTGACCGGCGGCAATGCCAGTTCCTGCGCAATATGGGTATTGCGGATATCCATTGCCTGATCAAGCGTCTTGCCCTTGACCCATTCGGTCACCAGCGAACTGGAGGCAATCGCCGAACCGCAGCCATAGGTTTTGAAGCGCGCATCTTCGATGACGCCCTGTTCGTTGACCTTGATCTGCAGCTTCATGACGTCGCCACAGGCTGGTGCGCCGACCATGCCGGTTCCGACCGAATCATCGCCCTTTTCAAAGGCGCCGACGTTGCGGGGGTTTTCGTAGTGATCAATGACTTTTTCGCTATAGGCCATAGTAGTGCTCCCTGGTTCAGTGTGCAGCCCACTGCACCGTATTGATATCAATTCCGTCCTGGACCATTTCCCAAAGCGGAGACATTTCGCGCAACTTTTCCACCTTGCCGCGCAGCAGCTTGATGGTGAATTCGATATCCTCTTCCGTCGAAAAACGGCCGAGTGTAAACCGGATGGAACTGTGCGCCAGCTCATCGCTGCGCCCAAGCGCCCGCAGCACATAGGAAGGCTCCAAGCTGGCCGAGGTGCAAGCAGAACCGCTTGAAACGGCAATGTCCTTGACCGCCATGATGAGCGACTCGCCTTCCACGTAATTGAAACTTACGTTCAGGTTGTGCGGTACGCGGCTCTCCATGTCGCCATTGAGATAGACCTCTTCAATGGTGGATAAGCCCGCCCACAGCCGATCACGCAACATGCGCACGCGTTCGTTCTCGACCGCCATTTCTTCCTGGGCCAGGCGAAACGATTCACCCATGCCCACGATTTGATGGGTGGCCAAAGTGCCTGACCGAAAACCGCGTTCGTGGCCACCGCCGTGCATCTGCGCTTCAATACGCACGCGCGGTTTGCGCCGGACATAGAGAGCGCCTATACCTTTCGGGCCATAGGTTTTGTGCGCACAAAACGACATCAGATCGACTTTGAGCTTTTGCAGATCGATCACGACCTTACCCGTTGCCTGGGCGGCATCAACGTGAAAAATAACGCCCTTCTCGCGGCAGATTTCGCCTAATTGCTCGATATCCTGGATGACGCCGATTTCATTATTGACGTACATGACCGATGCCAGGATGGTGTCCGGCCGAATCGCCGCCTTGAAGGCGTCGATATCAAGCAGCCCATTTTCCTTCACGTCCAGATACGTAAGCTCGAAACCTTGCCGTTCAAGTTCACGGCACGGATCCAGCACGGCTTTATGCTCGGTCTTGACCGTAATGATGTGCTTGCCGCGCTCAGCGTAAAAATTCGCCGCGCCCTTCAGAGCAAGGTTATCGGACTCGGTTGCCCCTGACGTCCATATGATTTCACGCGGATCGGCGTTGACCAGCGCAGCCACTTGCTCGCGGGCAGTTTCAACGGCTCGCTCGGCGTCCCAGCCGAAAGAGTGGCTGCGGGAGGCCGGGTTGCCGAAATGTTCGTACAGCCACGGCACCATCGCATCGACCACGCGCGGATCGACAGGCGTCGTCGCTGAGTTATCGAGATAAACCGGCAATTTGATCATGACTCTATACCTTTGTAGCTTTCCTGCGGGCCACGCTAGACAGAAGCAGTGGATTCCGCAGGAGCGCCCGAGCGGCGATCGAGCAATACGGATTTGGCCGCGTTCGCTTCGTGCAATTCGCGCATGCGTTGCTGGTCAACCAGATCCTGCAGCGAAACCGAATCCAGGTACTCGACCATTTTTCGATTCAAGGTAGCCCACAGTTCGTGCGTCATGCACTTGCCTGCTTTACCGTCGGTGCCACGGTTGCAATCTTGCTTGCCGCCGCAGTCAGTGGCATCCATGGGCTCATCCACTGCGAAAATGATGTCGGCCACCGTAACGTGCCGCGCCAGTTTCGCCAGGGAATAACCGCCGCCCGGGCCACGCATGCTGTCGACCAGTTCATGGCGACGCAACTTGCCGAATAACTGCTCTAGATAGGAGAGGGAAATATTCTGCCGCTGACTGATTGCAGAAAGCGTGACAGGCCCGCTGTGCTGGCGCAACGCCAGATCAATCATGGCCGTAACGGCAAAACGCCCTTTAGTGGTAAGTCGCATTCGAGACCCCTGAAGTCTGATCCTCCAAGCATCAGAGAAAAATCTCAAGCAAGCCTTCAGCATGCTTCGAGACAAATCCCTAACGATTTAGTCAAGTATACATAATTCCTGAACGTTTTGCTAGGGATTAGCCCTTTCGCCTCGCAAGCTCATGCATTGCACAAGAACCTATGCCTACCGGCACCATCGCAAGGCGATCAGCCTCAAAAAAGCCCGGAAAGACCGGGCATGGGCTGAATGAAATAACTGAAAAGGATGATTCCGCTTAGGCTGCCTGATACTGCGTGGCGCGTTTGCGCACCACTTCAAGCAAGCCCTGGCAGGCGTCTTCGATATAATCGAGAACCTTGGAAAAACCTTCAGGGCCGCCATAATACGGATCGGGCACAGTGGCCTCTTCGTATTCGTTAGCAAAACGCATCAACAACATCAGCTTATGCTGATACTGTTTGGGAGTTTGCTGTTGCAGCAATGAAAGATTGTCCCAGTCCATCGCCAAAATCATGTCGAACTCGCGAAAATCGTCGACACGGATCTGGCGCGCCCGGAAATCAGTAATGTCATAACCACGTTTACGGGCCGCAGCCTGAGCGCGGGCGTCAGGAGGCTCGCCGATATGGAAAGCGTGCGTCCCGGCCGATTCGATTCGGACAACGTCAGAAAGACCGGCATCTTTCACCAGTCGGCGAAACACACCTTCTGCGCTCGGCGAGCGGCAGATGTTGCCCATGCACACAAAGAGTACCTTCGTCATCATGGGTGAAAGTGTGAGGGAAAACCCCGGATAGTTCAAGCTTTTTTATTTGTGCGCACTCAGCCAATAAGCTGGAAATTTCTTTTAAATCAATGACTTGAGATGATTTATATAAATTTCCAATTTTTTGACATCGTTTTCTCACAACTGTGGCGAGAAAGCCAAAATCCGAGCCGACTCCTCAGCGCACCATAAGCGGGCATTTTATCTTGCAATGCACAAAGCGCTGAAAATCACCAAGTCAGAGCTCCCCGCCTGCCCCCAGCGCTTCCCGGTCCGCCTGCTGGCCTCCCGCGCCGAAGACTTTTTCCTTCAAGGCAAGCAATTGATCGCGGGCCTGCGCAGCCTTCTCGAACTCCAGGTTGCGGGCATGTTCCAGCATGGCTTTCTCGAGCCGTTTGATTTCCTTCGCCATTTGCTTTTCGCCCATGGCCTCGAAGCGGGCTGCATCCACCGATAACTTGAGCGCCTCTTGGTCGCCCCCCGGCGCATACACACCATCGATCAGGTCGCGCACCTCTTTTCTGACACCCTGTGGCACGATGCCATTCGTTTCGTTGAAAAGTAGCTGCTTATCGCGCCGACGCGTGGTTTCACCTATGGCCCGGGTCATAGAGTCGGTCATGCGATCCGCGTACAGAATGGCCTTGCCGTTCAGATTGCGGGCAGCCCGCCCTATGGTTTGGATCAAGCTGCGCTCGGAGCGCAGAAAGCCCTCTTTATCCGCATCCAGGATCGCCACCAGCGAAACTTCCGGTATGTCCAGCCCCTCTCTCAACAAGTTGATGCCTACCAGCACATCGAAGGTTCCCAGCCGCAGATCGCGCAGGATCTCAACGCGCTCGACCGTATCGATATCCGAATGCAAATAGCGGACCTTGACCCCATGGTCACCTAGAAAGTCTGTTAGATCTTCCGCCATGCGCTTGGTCAGCGTTGTGATGAGCACCCGGTCTTTCTTCGCTACCCGTAAATGGATTTCGCCCAGAACATCATCAACCTGTGTCAGCGCCGGACGCACTTCGATAACCGGATCGACCAGGCCGGTAGGCCGCACGACCTGCTCGACCACGTTATCAGCGTGCTCTTTTTCGTAATTGGAAGGCGTGGCGGACACGAATACGGTCTGCCTCATCTTGCCCTCGAATTCCTCGAACTTCAAAGGTCGGTTATCAAGCGCGGAAGGCAGGCGAAAGCCGTAAGTAACGAGGGTTTCCTTGCGGGACCGGTCCCCTTTGTACATGCCGCCCACTTGGCCGATGGTGACGTGGCTCTCGTCGATGATCATCAAAGCATCGCTGGGCAAATAATCAACCAAAGTAGGCGGAGGATCCCCGGGCTTGGCGCCGGACATATGGCGCGAGTAGTTTTCAATGCCTTTGCAAAAACCCAGTTCCTGCAGCATCTCCAGGTCGAACCTCGTACGCTGCTCTATGCGCTGCGCCTCGACCAACTGCCCGTTATCGATGAAAAACTTGACGCGGTCGCGCAGCTCGACCTTGATGTCTTCGATCGCACGCATCACGGTGGCGCGCGGCGTCACGTAGTGCGAACCAGGAAACACCGTGAAGCGCGGAATTTTCTGGCGCACCCGCCCGGTCAGCGGGTCGAACAGCTCCAAGGTTTCGATTTCGTCGTCGAAAAGGGTAATGCGCAAGGCTAACTCGGCATGTTCAGCCGGGAAAATATCGATCAGCTCACCCCGCACCCGGAAAGTGCCACGAATGAAATCAGTATCGTTGCGGGTGTACTGCATAGCCACCAATCTGGCGATAACGTCGCGCTGCCCGATGCGATCCCCTCCGCGCAGCACCATCACCATTGAATGGTAGTCGCTGGGGTCGCCGATACCGTAGATGCAAGACACGCTGGCAACGATGATGGTGTCGCGCCGCTCAAGCAGGCTCTTGGTTGCCGACAGGCGCATCTGCTCGATATGCTCGTTGATGGACGAGTCCTTTTCGATGAACAGATCGCGCGTCGGCACATACGCTTCCGGCTGGTAGTAATCGTAGTAGGACACGAAATACTCAACCGCATTGCGCGGAAAAAATTCGCGCATTTCGGCATATAGCTGGGCGGCCAAGGTCTTATTGGGCGCCAGCACCAACGCCGGCCGTCCCATACGAGCGATCACGTTGGCCATCGTATAGGTTTTACCCGAACCGGTAACCCCCAACAGGGTCTGGTACATCAAGCCATCGTCAATGCCTGTACACAAACCTTCGATCGCGGTCGGCTGATCGCCGGCTGGACGATAGGGCTGGTAGAGCTGGAAGGGACTGCCCTCGTAGGTAACAAAACCCGGCGTAAATGCTTCATCAGCCGCCGCCGCGGGAACCAGTTCCCTGTTTTCCGCGGCTTCGTGCAAACCCTTCGGAGACACCGGGGTTGACGCTTTGGGCGAAGTAGACTGCATGCTAGACTCTTGTTCCATCAGGAAAACTTCGGCAGTGAAAAGCCCCGCGAGTTCCCCCTCGGAGCACCCGCAACGCGACAAGCAACCTGCCATTATCGCTGTACCACCCTCTCTATACAACCCTGCGCGCTCAACGGACGCTTTACATGACCTCGCTCTTCGCCGCCGTAGAACTGGCCCCCCGCGACCCCATCCTCGGGCTTACAGAACAATTCAATGCCGACACTCGCAGTAACAAAGTGAATCTCGGCGTTGGCGTCTACTACAACGACGAAGGCAGGATCCCGCTCCTAAAAGCCGTCCGCAAAGCCGAATTTGCCCGTATCGAGGCCGCCGCAGCCCGCGGCTACCTGCCCATCGAAGGCCTGGTCGCTTATAACCAAGCGGTCCAAAAGCTGTTGCTCGGCACCAACTCCCCTTTGATCGCCGCTGGCCGTGCCCTGACCGCGCAGAGCCTGGGTGGCACCGGCGCACTGAAGATCGGCGCCGACTTTCTCAAACGCGTAGCCCCCGACGCCAAGGTCGCCATCAGCGACCCCAGTTGGGAAAATCATCGCGCCTTGTTTGAAAGCGCCGGCTTTGAGGTGGTCAATTACCCGTATTACGATCCGGCTACCCACGGCGTCAACTTCGACGGGATGCTGGCTGCGTTGAATAGCTATCCCGCCAAAACAGTCGTGGTGCTACATGCTTGCTGCCACAACCCCACTGGTGTCGATCTTAGCGAGGCACAATGGGCCAAGGTGGTCGAAGTCGTCAAAGCGCGCGAACTTACGCCCTTTCTTGACATCGCCTACCAAGGTTTTGGCGAAAGCATCGAGGCCGATGCCGCCGCGGTACGTATGTTCGCCGCCGCTGAAATGACTTTCCTCATCAGTTCATCGTTTTCAAAATCGTTCTCCCTTTATGGCGAACGGGTTGGTGCCCTTACCCTGGTCGCAGCAGACAAGGACGAGAGCGCTCGGGTGCTCAGCCAGCTCAAGCGGGTCATCCGCACCAACTACTCCAATCCGCCCACACACGGCAGCACCGTGGTCGCTCAAGTTCTGTCCAACCCCGAGCTGTGCGCCGAATGGGAAGAAGAACTGGCAGAAATGCGGGAACGTATCCGTGCCATGCGCGCCGCCTTGGTAGCCAAGCTTCAGGAACGCGGCGTCAAGCGCGACTTCAGTTTCGTGCTGCGCCAACGCGGCATGTTCTCGTATTCGGGCCTCACCGCGGCACAGGTCGATCGCTTGCGCGAAGAGCACGGCATCTACGCGGTTTCTACCGGACGTATCTGCGTGGCGGCACTCAACAATCGCAACATCGACGCGGTCGCCGACGGTATCGCTGCAGTCCTGGCGTAAACGACTTGTCAGCCTGTATAAAATCAGGCTAGAATAGCGGGCTTGATGCATGCATCAATTCCCTGATAGCTCAGTTGGTAGAGCGACGGACTGTTAATCCGCAGGTCACTGGTTCGAGCCCAGTTCGGGGAGCCACAGAATACCGAAAAAAATCAAGCCTGAAAAAAATCAAGCCTGAAAAAAATCAAGCCCTTAGCGTGTTATGCGCCGAGGGCTTTTTTCTTGTTTATTGACCTTAATTTTTTGCTTGTGGCGATACCGTTAAAGTTCGAGTGTCCATAACAAAACGATATTTCACATCGCCCTTGAGCATGCGCTCGTAGGCTTGATTGATTTCATCGGCGCAGATCATCTCGATATCCGCAACAATGCCGTGTTCCGCGCAGAAATCCAGCATCTCTTGCGTCTCTGGGATGCCACCTATCATCGAGCCAGCGAGGCTGCGGCGTTTCGTGATCAGATTGAACACTTCCGGTGATGGGTGGGGCGTAGCCGGCGCCCCCACCAGGGTCATCACTCCGTCGCGCTTGAGCAGCGCGAAGAAGGCGTCCAGGTCGTGCGGCGCAGCCACCGTGTTGAGGATGAAATCGAGGCTCTTGGAATACACCGCCATCTCCTCGGCATTGCGTGACACGACGACGTCATCGGCACCCAGCGCCTCAGCTGCTTCGCGCTTGGATTCGGACGTGGTGAAGGCCACCACATGCGCACCCATGGCATGCGCGAGCTTGATGCCCATATGCCCCAGGCCGCCAATACCGACCACGCCCACCTTGTGACCGGGCCCCACTTTCCAGTGGCGCAATGGTGAGTAAGTGGTAATGCCCGCACATAGCAGCGGCGCCACGGCCGCAAGCTGCTGCTCAGGGTGACGGATGCGCAGCACATAACGTTCATGCACGACGATCTGCTGGGAGTAGCCACCCAACGTATGCCCCGGCGCATCCGTCGTCAGGCCGTTATAAGTTCCGACCATGTGGTCGCAGTAATTCTCCAGCCCTTCGTCGCATTCGGCGCAGTGCTGGCAGCTATCGACAATGCAGCCGACACCGACCAGATCACCCAATGTAAAGCCTGATGCGTGCGCACCGACTGCGGACACGCGGCCCACGATTTCGTGGCCCGGGACGCAGGGATAGAGCGTGCCAGCCCATTCAGAACGCACCTGGTGGATGTCGGAATGGCAAACGCCGCAGTACGCAATATCAATCTGCACGTCATGCGGTCCCGGGGCGCGCCGCGTAATGGTCAATGGTTCCAGAGGACGGTCACCTGCTTGGGCGCCATAGGCTCTAATCGTCATAATGAATACTCCTGTTCAATCTGCAAAAAAATGATCGCTTCACTGTAGTGCTAGAGTTTTTAAGCCGCTCGCGGAGCTTGCGCGCGAGGTCAAGAAAGCCAGTGCAGCCGCGCACAACAGCAAGACGGCACTCGCCACAAAGGTGGTTTGGTAGCCAATTCCATCGAACAACACACCGCCGATGGTGGAACCCAGCGCGATGCAGAGCTGGATCACAGCCACCATCAATCCACCTCCGGCTTCGGCGTTCTTGGGCAGCGATGCCGCCAACCATGACCACCAGCCGACCGGTGCGGCCGTCGCCATCAATCCCCACAAACCCAGCAGCACAAAAGCCATGACCACCGAACTGCCGAAAGCAATCAGAGCCAGTGCGATGACCGCCATCAGCGCAGGAATGGCCATCAGCGTGCGATACATGCCTGTCTTCAGGAACCCGCCGATAAGCGTCGTACCGATGAGGCCCGCGACGCCGAGCGTCAACAGAATCATCGACAACGTGGACACGTCCACCTGAGTTACGACCTCCAGAAAGGGCCGCACATAGGTGAACAGCACGAACTGCCCCATGAAGAAGGCCCCGATCGCCAGCATACCCAGGGCCACCAGACGGGTTTTGAGCAGCTTGAAGACATTGCCCGAACCCGCCGTGCGGGGCACGGCCTTCATTGATGGCAGGCTGATCCATTGCCAAGCTAAGGCAATCAAGGTGATGGGGAGCAGACAAAAATAGGTGCCGCGCCAGCCGATGATGCCGCCAAGATAGCTGCCCAGCGGGGCGGCCACCACAGTGGCCAGGGCATTGCCGCCGTTGAAGATGGCCAGCGCCTTGGGCACCTTGCTCACAGGTACCAGCCGTATCGCCACAGCCGCCGACATAGACCAGAAGCCGCCCACCACCACGCCGATCAGCGCACGGCCGGTCATGTAGATTAGATAGTTGGGCGCCAGTGCGACGACCAAACCCGACACGCCCATCAGAGCAGTCAATAACAGAAGCAGGGTCTTGCGGTCCATCGACCCCGCGATTGTGGAAATGGAAAGGCTGGTCAGCACCGCAAAGGCGCCGGAGATAGCGATGCCGTATCCGGCCCAACCTTCGCTGATCTGTAGTTCAGAGGCAATCGGCGTCAGCAGGCTGACCGGCATGAATTCGGAAGCGATAAGCGCAAAGACGCACAGCGTCATCGCGAACACACCGCTCCAGTAGGCGGGCTGGTCACCTGCCTGGGTCAGGCCTGAGACCGCGCGCCGTGGGTTAGTGTGGGTTTGATCTGTCATGAATTAGTAAATCGTCAATAGAATTGAGGGGGCTGGGATGCGGGTGTAGTTCGCTTAGTCACTGATGCTCCTTTTGCAAGTATCAGTTGTTGCTAAAAACCTCTTACACCGACAGGTGTTCCGTGAAAAACGACGTAAGCGTGTCCCACGGGATGAGGTCCACGCGATCATAGAGATCGACGTGACCAGCACCCGGCACCCAGACCAGTTCTTTTGGTTCTGCGGCGCGCCTGTAAGCGTCCTCACTGAACTCCTTGGAGTGCGCTTGATCACCCGCGATGAACAGCAGCGGGCGAGGCGAGATCGTCTCGATGTCGTTAAACGGGTAGAAATTCACGAACCTGACTTCACTGGTAAGCATCCGGTTTTGTGTCTGTTCAAGCGTCCTGCCTTCAGGTATGGCGATGCCGCGGGGCGTACGGTAGAACTCCCAGAACTCACGCGTCACCGGATCGGTCTCCGGGCCAAGCTGTTTAGGCAAATAGTTCAGGAATATCCCTTCGCCGGTCGTGAACTCGGTATAGCGTTGCTCTGCGGCTTGAGCGAGCAAGGCTTTACGCTGCTCCAGAGTCACTGCCTGTTTCAGCCCATTGCGGGTCACCGCACCCATGTCGTACATGCTCACGGTGGCAACGGCTCTCAAGCGCGGGTCCATCTTGGCGGCGCTAATGGAAAAACCACCGCTGCCGCAGATGCCTAGTACACCGATACGGTTGCGATCAACGGCATTTTCCCGTGTACCAAGGTAATCAACCGCCGCACTAAATGCTTCCGTATAGAGTTCAGGCGCTACCAGGTTGCGGCGCTGCCCCTCGCTTTCACCCCAGAACGGTAAATCAATGGCCAACGTGACAAAGCCCTGTTCTGCCAGTTTTTGCGCATAGAGCATGGAGCTTTGCTCTTTGACCGCCCCCATAGGGTGACCGACGATGATGGCTGGCGCCCGGCCATTCGGATCCAGGCTGTTAGGCGTTACAAGATTGCCTGCAAGCTGCATACCGTACTGGGTGTTGAAGCTCACCTTTCGCAAGGTGACCTTATCGCTTTTGTAAAAATTGTCGGTTCCTGTCAGCGCGGCTGAGGCCGTCTGCGGCTTCGCCGCGAAGGCCGCGCCGCCCGAGACAGAAAGAATGCCCAGAGCAGCAACGCTCATACCGGCCGCCTTGACGAAGTCACGGCGGTCAAAGCCATTCGTTGTCAGGACATCAGCGCTGCCTTTGCTGGCAATAGGTTTTGTGCCCATCGTCATGTTCCTCTACCGATCAAAATTCCTATGCCCTCTATCTTGGCGGGTGTAGGGGAATATGATTAGAGGGTGCAATTTTGATGCTGTTGTGAAAAAATCTCAGCAATGCAATATCCAAAAGTGAACGACCTGCAAGCCTTCGTGGCGGTGGCCCGCGACCAAAGCTTCACTAAAGCGGCGATCAAGCTGGGGGTGACTCCGTCTGCCCTGAGTCACGCAATGAGGGCGCTTGAGGAACGGCTGGGCGTGCGTCTGCTGGCGCGCACGACGCGCAATGTCTCGCCTACGGAGGCCGGTGAACGATTCCTGCGTTCAATCGCCCCGCTTTTTGATCAGCTCGCCGCCGAAATCGACGCGCTGGGCGCCTTACGCGAAAAACCCGCCGGAACCATCCGCATCACCTGCACGGACGACTCCATCGAGATGTCCGTGAGACCCATTCTGGCAGGATTCTTGAACGAATACCCCGATATCACGCTGGAATTCTACGTTGACTACGGGTTCACCAATGTCGTTGAGGAACGGTTTGATGCCGGCATCCGCCTGGGTGAAGCCATTAGCAAAGACATGATCGCCGCGCGCATCGGGCCGGACTGGCGCTTGGTCGTGGTGGGTGCGCCTGCCTATTTCGACCGGCACCCACTGCCGGAAACGCCCCATGAGCTGACCAACTATGCGTGTATCAATATTCGACACAGGCCATCCGGGGCTATCTACGCCTGGGAGTTCGAGAAGGATGGGCAGGAGTTTAGCGTAAGGGTGGAAGGACAGCTCGTCTTCAACAGCATGCCCCACGTCATCAAGGCCGCTGTAGACGGTATCGGCCTAGCCTATGTCACCGAAGAGCTGGCCGCGCCATATGTGGCCGATGGCCAACTCAGAATCATTTTGAGCGATTGGTGCCCCTATTTCTCGGGCTTCCATTTGTATTACCCGAATCGACGACAGGCCTCACCCGCGTTCACCGCATTGGTCGAAGCACTTCGGTATCGCGGTTAATTAGTTCTATTCACAGCTTTAACCACTTTCCACCATCCAATCGTCTCCGCCCTCCGGGGCAACACCCTCAAGCCAAGGTTCAATCAACATTCAATCTTGATCAATGGATAGAGCTCAGTTATTTTTTGCTCAATCAAAAGATCAAGCACAACGCGCTCTGCCGCACATTTTGTCTTCGCACTAAGCGCCTGTGCCGTAGAAATGGCAGGAACAGAGCGCACCATCCGGTGCGTCGCCCTGACCCGACCCCGGAGAAGACCAGGATGAAAAAACGTGTGTTTCTGTGCGGCTTGCTGTGGAGCCTAGCCCTCACCCCCATTGCCCAGGCAGCTGAATCCTATCCGACACGCCCCATACGTTTCGTCGTTCCCTTCGGGCCCGGCGGCGGCACCGACATCGTGGCTCGTCTGGTGGCGCCCTACCTGTCTGCTGAGCTCGGCCAACAGGTCATCGTGGAAAACCGTCCCGGCGCGGGCGGCGTAGTGGGTTCGAACATGGTCGCCAAAGGCCCCGCAGATGGCTACACCATCCTGTTTGCCGACAGTGCCCGCACGATTGCGCCGTCCATGCAAAAAGACCTGCCGTTCGACATCACCAAAGACCTGGACCCATTGGGCCTGATTGCCGGCACCCCTTTACTGCTGTTGGCCAACCCCGACGCCCCGGTCAAGACCTTCGATCAACTGCTCAGCTATGCCAAAGCAAATCCCGGCAAGCTGAACTACGGAAGTTCAGGCAACGGAACGCCCCAGCATTTTGCCGTCGAGTTGCTCAAGTCGGCGTCAGGCATCAATCTGGTCCACGTTCCGTACAAAGGTGCCGCGGCCGTCGTCGCCGACGCGGTCGGCGGGCAAATCCATCTAGCCTCAGCCACCTACGCCCCTTCGGTCGAGTACATTCGCAGCCACCGCCTGATTCCATTGCTCGTGATGGAACCCACGCGCCTGCCTGCCCTGCCCGACACCCCTGCCGCAGCCGAACGCTTTCCAGAAGTGGTCATGAGCATATGGTTTGGGATCATGGTGCCGCCTGGATTAAATCCCGCAATCAAGACTAAGCTGGAAGGCGCGGTAAAAAAAGTCACTGCCAATCCCGAATATACGCAGAAACTGCGGGCGGCCGGCTTTGAGCTTGCCAACGAATCAGCAGAGCAGATGCGTGCGCGGATTCAACGAGAAGTCAAACTATTCGCGGATATTACCCGCAAGGCCGGCATCAAACCGGAATAAGGTGGTCTAGCGTACCTGGCGGCTGCGCTATGATTGCGGCCATGGGTACACTCCTGACGACGCGTCTTGCCTGGCTCTCGCTTTTTTGCGTGCTGGTTCACGTCGTCTTGCCGTTTACCCACGCCGCCCATGCGGCGGCTGGCATCCCTCTGGTTGTCTGCTCGGCCCAAGGCAACTACGCGGCGCCCGGCCCTGCGCCAGACAAGTCTTCGTTGGCTACCCCTGCCTGCCCCTTGTGCCTGGCCGGCACCCATTTGGATATGGTCAGTGGCAGCCATCATGCAGTGGCTCCACTCCGGCATGCCAGCTACGCCTTCAGCTTCGCGACTCCGACGGCGCCCACCCAACTATCCAGACTGCTGCATTTTTCTTCCCGCGCGCCGCCGGCCTGAGTCCTGCCCCACCCGCTTAACGCAAGAAAAACAGGGTGCGCATATATGCTGCCATGCATTCACCGGGCGCGCTCCTTATGCTATTCATCGTTTAGCAGTGCGCGCGTATTCACGCACTGCCCAGTCAAGGACTCATCATGAATTTCCGCACTGCCTTATTCGCATTGACCTTAGGCCTATTAAGCCTTAACTCCGCCTCTGCCCAGGAATACCAAGTCGGGGACATCACAGTCAAACACCCCTGGGCGCGGGCGACCGTTGTTGGCCAGCCGTCAGGTGGAGGTTTTCTGACCTTGCAAAACAAAGGTAAAGACGACAAGCTCGTGGCCATACGCACCAACGCTTCAGCACGTGCCGAACTCCACAGCATGGAACTCGTACAGGATGTCATGCGCATGCGAGAGGTCGGCAGCATCGCCCTTCCCTCGGGCCAGCAAGTAGAGCTGAAACCCGGGGCCTTTCACGTCATGTTCATGCAACTGAAAGCGCCGCTCAAGGCCGGGGAAACATTTCCGGCAACGCTGGTTTTTGAAAAAGCCGGTGAAGTCCGCGTGGACTTCAAAGTCGAGCCATTAGCCTCCAGCCCTGCTTCGGGCCATGGCGCCGGAAACCACGGCCACGCTCACCACTAAACATTCAGGGGCGAGAGCGACTCCTGCATGCCTGGGGTCGCTTGCAGCGCCAGAAACTTCAGCGGTCTTCGCAAACCAGCATCTTGCCGACGCCCCACGAGTTAGCCCGTGGGGCCCGCGTCTGATTTTCAACTGGCAGAGGACGGCCGGCTTCAGTCTTCACGCACGTTCAGGCTAGCGCGGCCTCGACTCAAATCCGATAACATGCGCGCCAGTTCCGCCACGCGATGCCTGGGCACTTGCATGGAGAGCAGCGCACCTTCCGCTGTGAATTGCTCATCGTTAATAAGTGTTTCGTAATCGCGCAGACGCGCGCGGATCAAGCCCAGTTCGCTGAAAATGCAGGAAAAATCGGCCTCGACAATATCGACTACGGGCGTTAAGCGGCCTTGCCTGATGCAGTTGGCAGCGCAACCGCCATAGGCACGCATCAAGCCCCCTGCCCCCAACAAAATTCCCCCGAACCAACGCACCACCAGGACAGCAACGCGATCGCAAGCCTGGCCATCAATAGCCTGAAGAATGGGGCGCCCAGCCGTGCCGCCCGGCTCTCCATCGTCATTGAAACGATAGGCTTGCCCAATGCGATAAGCCCAGCAGTTATGCCTGGCAAGAGGATCGGAATGGGCAGCGAAAAACGCCATGGCAGCATCAGCATTTGCAACCGGCGCCGCATAGGCCAGGAAACGGCTTTTGCGAATTTCTTCACGATATTCGCAGGGCTCTTCCAAAGTAAACAAAGTACTCATGCAACAAGTGTAGCCGCAGCTATTCTTTCCCTCGCCAGCGGACTCCACTTCCCATTCAACTATTTGCTATCACAAGCAATAAAGATTCAATATATTCAGGTTCGCAACAGCCAAGAGCCCTAAGCCGCCCCTCAACTAAGCAAGATTGACGACTATTCCAGAAAGCTGATTTGCCCTTGGGGAAGCAAGGTATACCACCATATCAGCCACTTGCCCTGGATCGATGGCGGGCAAGAAAACACCATCTTTGACGAGATCTTCCGTACGCGTTTCGTCTCCATAGCGTCGTCTAGCAGCATCTTTGCGCAGCTCTTCGATGCGTTCGGTTCGGGTAGAGGGCGGATGCACCCCCATCACTCTTACGCCAAACTTGCTTGAACCCAAGCCAACTCCCTTAGTGAATGCAGCCAAGGCCGCATTCGCTGTCGAACCGCAGAGATAGTCGTAAGACGCCCTCTCTGCCGCCATCCCGATAACATTAACGATGACGCCCGATTGGCGCACCTTCATCGACGAGTAGGCGTCACGGGTCAAATTGATATATCCGAAAAGCTTTAGCTCCCAAGCTGCGCGCCATGCGGAGTCGTCAATGGAATCAATCGTTCCTACCGGGATATCACCTGCATTATTGACGAGAATGTCAACGCTCTTCGCTAGCGCACTCGCGCATGCGAGGTCAGATGCGTTGCGCAGATCGAGGGCATGTACTTCAACTTGAACCCCATACATCTTCGCAAGTTCTATTTGAATTTTTTCAAGTGATTCTTGCTTACGCGCAATCAGAATAAGGTTGCATCCTTCCGCGGCGAACGAGCGCGCACACGCGGCGCCTATTCCCCTAGACCCCCCGGTGATCAAAACAGTCTTTCCAAGCAGATGCAGGTCCATCAACGCTACTCCTGTATGAGGTCGGCGAAAAGTTCGTCAAGGCAAGACTCAACGCTTGTCAATGAAACGCACCGCTTTGGTCTGCTGCTCTGGGTCATAAATTTCTCGGGCGCGCACAAATTCGATCCGTGGCCGCACGCGCACTGCATCTTGAACTTTGGCGCTAACCGCCTCAGCCAAAGCGCTGCGATCCAATTTACTAGTGGCGATCCGAACCAACATTTCATCCATGGAAAACGGGTCGTTATCGTTGACACGCTTAATAAGCACTTGCACCTCATCAAGACCGTCAAAACCGTGCAATGCGTCGAGCAAAGCCGATGGGTTGATCAACATGCCCTTAACTTTGACCAGATCCTTGCTACGCACGATGGGGCCAATGATGCGGTCGCCATGACGGCCACAATGCGGGCAGGGTGTACGCTCAATCGACACCACATCACCCACAAGGAATCGAATTAGAACCGTTCCACGCCGGTCGAGATGAGTGACGGCAAGTGCTCCGCGTTCTCCATCGGGCAAACGTCGCCCCGTATCCGGGTCAACCACCTCGTGATATTGAATTTCCGGGGCAGGATTGTGCCAACCGCTCTC
The DNA here is from genome assembly GCA_040391825.1 of Pigmentiphaga sp. Lineage (GTDB taxonomy): Bacteria > Pseudomonadota > Gammaproteobacteria > Burkholderiales > Burkholderiaceae_B > Pigmentiphaga. The sequence continues at coordinate 86,061 of JBEBXA010000001.1, read as the reverse complement.
TTCGCGACATTGGGCAAATGCACCCAGCTCAGTTGATCCATACCTGTCAAATACCGTTGTCCCGGACGCACCAAGTTCGCGCAGACAACGGCGAATCTCCTCGCGCATTGCCGAGGACGAGGCCTCACCGGAGATCGCACACATACGTACGCTTCGGAAATCCGCACCGACCTCTATGGCTCTTAGCAAAACCCTCCGGATAAAACTGGGCACTCCCCACAACAGGGTCGCCCTATGTTGAGCAATGCTATCTATCGCCTGGTCAAGCGATTTATGTATATCGAATGCTCCATGCTTAGAACCCGGTAAGGTAGCAAAAATTGTTGCACCGGCTGCGTAGGCATTCGTTGCTGAGCGGACGAAAGCCCCCATTGGCGCGGGAGTCAGGGGGAAAAGATTCGCGATGACATCGGTCGTGCGAATATCCGATATTTGTGCAACGCGCTGGGATTGATAAAGATACGCATGATAGTCATGCGTCGTATTGAACACCGGGGTAGGTTCAGCGCTGGTACCTGTGGTGTAAATGACCTCCCAAAGCACTCGTTCGTGCAAGGGAAGCTCAGGCAGATCAAGCCGGAATGTTTCCGGCGCCAGCATCATGTCTACCTTAGGCGTCAACGGAAGACGTTCTAGGTCTGCCAGGCTACGAATTTCATTAACATCAATGCCGCACTCGGCCCATTTTCTTTTGTAATAGGGATGGCCGCGTGCGCACAACGACAGCATCGCTCGCAGCCGCTCTGTTTGAACTTCTTCAATAACTGTCAGCGGCTCGCGCAATAAATCCTTCATGTTGTGCTGTCCTTGCCTGACATTGCTTGATTAACCCATTTGGCGTTTGATCAATGCAATTTTGTCACTCTGAAATACCAAACTGTCGTGCTGATTAAATCAAGATCCCAAGTCAGGGCGACACCTTGCGCAGTACTGCGACAGCGGAAATTTCGATCAGTGCGTCTTTGCGTAGCAAGCCAGCAACCAGAACCCCTGTTGCGGTAGGTTGTGTCAAACCTAAGAACTCTCGGCGCACCGCACCCGTTCCCTTGTAATTCTCGGTAGTGATGAAAAAATCATGAGTTTGGACGATGTCGGCGCAAGAACCACCAACAGCATTTAACAGTTTCTCGAACTTGCGAAATATCTGACGCGTCTGCTCGACGATATCGCCGGGCGCCGTGATTCTGCCCTCATCGTCGGTCCCCGTCGTGCCCGACAGCCATACCATGCTGCCTACGCGCATGGCCGGGGCGTAAGTCAGGTGCTCGGGCCACTCTTTGCCTACGACCACACTCTCTCGGATTTCAGACATGTTTGCTCTCTTTAAAACCGTTCGGAGTGCCATGTTCGACAAAGGCTCGATACACATGAAAGCCATCAAGCAGCAACTCGTCACGTTGATTCAATAGACTGGTTTGAAATCGATAAAAAACACGGTGACTTTCACTCCATATTTCGGCAAGAATGAAACGAGGCCGTATGGTGTCACCGACGACAGCCGGCTTGAGGTATTTGCACCCTTGCTCGACGAACACAAAGCCTTCAAGGTAATGCCGCGCAGTCGACGCTCCCAAAGCGGTCATCGACATAAGCAACAGACCGTGGGCAAGAGGTTTGCCAAAACGTGTGGCTTTGGCATATTCAACATCGTAGTGAATGGGATGCACATCACCCGTCAAGCCAGAGAAAAAAAGGAAATGTGCATCCGTAAGGGTTTTTGAAGGCCCTTCGAAACGCATACCTGCTTTCATTTCGGCTTTCGGATCCATATATTTCTCGCGCTGCGCAAGGATTGAGATCATCAAGGTCAGCAAGCATCTCACCGCCAAAGCCTGCCACTAGCATTTTGCTGATATGGCGAATCAAGAGCTTGCGCAGGGGGGCGTCTATCCACCTGTCGCCAAGAACCCTCCCCCTGCGGCAGGCAACTTCATCAGTATTTCCAGCACTACCAGCAAGCTCAGCCGCGTCAGGGCTTTACATCGTTTTTAGAATTTGACTTGATGGTCAAAATAATACATGATGCATTCAAGTTTCACAATATCCGGCGTAGACGTCTTCATCGCTCAACTCCGAATACAGCAATTGCAGTCGAATCATTGACGTTCACTCACCTGTTTAAAACTACTGGGGTCCGTTATGGCTATTTCGTCGTCCTTTGCGTCAAATAACAAGAATAAGTTTTCGGCCAGCAAGATGTTCACGCTCTCCTGCTGCTTCTTCATTCCCCCTGCTTTGGTTAACGCACAGCAGTATCCCGACCACGCCGTGAAAGTAGTCAATACTTTTCCAGCCGGTGGATCGGGCGATGCTGTTATGCGTGCCGTGCTGGACCGAGTTGGACGAGCACTTGGCCATCCATTCGTCATTGAAACCCGCACTGGAGCTTCAGGGGCCATCGGTGCTGCCTACGTCGCCAAAGCCGCACCCGATGGCTACACCCTGGTTCTGGGCACGGCAAGCACCTTTGGCACCAATTCAAGCACACAGAAAAACCTGCCGTATGATCCGATTGCCGATTTCACGCCCATCATCAATATGGCTACCACCCCATATTTTCTTTTGACCAATCCTTCCGTGCCAGCCAAAAACCTTTCAGAGTTCCTGAGCTACGCAAAGGCAGAGAACGGCAAACTCAATTTCGGCTCGTTCGGACCAGGCAGCTCCAATCATTTAGCCTATGAACTGCTCAAAGAGGCTACCAACATGAATATCGTTCATGTTCCCTACCGGGGTGGCGCTCAACTCATTACCGGCCTGCTCGCGGGTGAAGTTCAATCGTCGATGGACGTCTACACCACATCTATTCAACATATTCGCGCAGGAAAATTTCATGTGCTGGGGGTAGCCTCCGAGCAACGATTTTCTTTAATGCCGGACGTCCCCACCCTGGCAGAGCAAGGATACCCAGTCGTCGGTGGAACTTTCTTCGCGTTATTAGGCCCCGCCAAGCTCCCCGCCAATGTAGTGGCAACACTGAATCGAGAAGTTAACAAGGCTCTACAAACACCTGAAGTTCGTGAGCACCTGAAAAACCTGGGAGTTGAACCTGTCGGAGGGCCGCCCGAGGTGCTCGCATCCACCATAGCGCAAGAGGTGGAAAAATGGGCTCGACTAGTAAAGACACGCAACCTACGCTTTGAATAAGGCCCCGTGGCGCCTACAGATTGAACATGCGGCTAGCAAACGGCGAACGGCAGTTGTCATTGCCAAATTTTGACACCTTAGAGTTTTCTGCTATAGTTGCAGGCTCAATTCCCTGATAGCTCAGTTGGTAGAGCGACGGACTGTTAATCCGCAGGTCACTGGTTCGAGCCCAGTTCGGGGAGCCAAGAATTGCAAGGGCTTACGCTAAGGCGTGAGCCCTTTTTATTTGGCAAACACTTTGCCCTTTTATCTCGGCCTTGCCTGATCGCTCCTTGCTGCAACGACCCGCAAGCAGCTTGCCTGTAGTAGTCAACACGGCATCGGTAGGAACTTGGCCCGTCTGCCCTCAGAACCATGAAGCGCGATGCTATGATTAGCTTGTTGCGGACTTGCTTCGCAACAGCGTTCTCAGGGCGGGGTGAAAGTCCCCACCGGCGGTGACGGCGAGTTTTCGCACAAGCCCGCGAGCGCCCGGTGCATTCAAACCGGGGTCAGCAGATTCGGTTCAAATCCGAAGCCGACGGTTAGAGTCCGGATGAAAGAGAGCGCGACGCCAGTGTTCCCTACCCGCCAATGGGGGTGGACACTTGGCTCGTGCGCCCTGATTCTGGCCACACTTCCCGCAGGAAACCATGAATCAGCTTACGTCCCCGTTTCAACATCACCTCGACCACACGAGCTCTCTCGCAGTCGATCCTGCTTGGCGCTTCGCATTCATTCACGCTCAGTGGCACGCCGACATCGTCCAGCAAGCACGCCAGGCATTCATTGCCGAAATGATTGCTCACGGTGTTCCCGCTGAACAGTTGGACGTGCTCGAGGTGCCCGGCGCGTTTGAAATTCCATTGCACGCCCGCAAACTGGCCGTCACCGGCCGCTACACCGCCATTGCCGCCTGCGCCTTCGTTGTCGACGGCGGCATCTATCGGCACGAGTTTGTTTCCAGCGCAGTCATCGATGGGCTGATGCGGGTACAACTCGATACGGAAGTACCCCTTATTTCCGCAGTCCTGACCCCAAAAAGTTTTCACGACCACGAAGAACATCGCCGTTTTTTCAGCGAACACTTTGTGGTGAAAGGACGGGAAGCCGCTCAAGCCTGCCTGCGAACCGCGCACAGCCTAAGCCGACTTTTGGCCTGAGCAAGCGACACCCGCTGCGCGCGGCACCGGTTTTGATCTGAGCTGTTCTATCCGGGTGGGGCCAGAGCAACAATCGGTACGGCTTCCAAGCATAATGTCGGTGCAAATGTGCATCGACATTTTTTTTCATACCCTTTGAACACACCCGCGCCATCCCCCACTTCCATCGCTCCGATTGGACATCGCCGCATCTTGCTGATGGCCCTGCCGATTGTGCTGGCCAATCTCACGCAGCCGCTGATGTCGGCTGTCGATACGGCAGTAGCCGGCCATCTTTCCGGGCCCGAATACCTGGCAGGCGTCGCACTGGGCAGCCTGCTCTTCAGCTTCTTATTCTGGGGATTCGGTTTTCTGCGCATGGGCACCACCGGGCTCGTAGCTCAGGCCTGGGGGGCGAAGAATGAAGGCAGTCTTGCCGCCACAGCGGCGCGCGCATTGCTTCTCGCACTGGGCATCGGCGCGCTCTTGCTGCTTCTGCAACGCCCCCTGATTGCGTTCGTTCTTGATCTGCTGGGAGGAAGCGAAGAAGCGCGCCGCCAAGCCTGGCTTTACTCGTCGGCACGTATCTGGGCCGCGCCCTTGGTACTGACCAACTATGTGATCCTGGGTTGGCTGCTGGGTTGTCAACGTGTGCGTACGGCCCTGGCGCTTCAGGTGCTGATTAACGTGGTCAACCTGATTGCCGTTTTGGGTTTCGTCCATGGACTGGGCCTGGGCGTTGGCGGTATTGGCGCGGCAACCGCACTGGCGGACGGCAGCGGCGCGCTGGTCGGCTGCTGGCTGCTGTGGCGTGCGCATCGCGGCGCCTGGCTGCGCTTGCGTTGGTCCGAACTTCTGGATACCCCGGCCATGCGCAGACTGGTCGGCATCAATTTCCATATTTTCATACGCACGGCCTGCCTTCTGGCCAGCATGGGCTGGTTTGCCCATCTGGGCGCCGAGCAAGGCGACGTCGTGCTGGCCGCCAATGCCTTGTTGCTGAACTTTCTCTCTTTCATGGCCTTCGGCCTGGATGGCTTCGCCCATGCCGCAGAAACACTGGTCGGCGCGGCCGTCGGGGCACGAGATCGCCAAGCCCTGCATCGCTCCATCCGCTTGTGCATGTTCTGGGCCTTCATAGGCGCCTTGCTATATGGCCTGGTATACGCACTGGCCGGTCCGCTTATCGTGGATTTGCTTACCGATCAGGTTGAGCTACGTACGGCCGCGCTGGATTTCCTGCCCTGGCTGGTACTCGCCCCCCTCGTGTCCATGTGGGCATATTTGTACGACGGCATTTTTATCGGCGCGACACAAACACGCTCTTTGATGTTGTCGATGCTGATCTGCGGCCTGGCGTTTCTGCTGATGTCGCTGGCCCTACTTCATCTTATGGGCAATCACGGCTTATGGCTGGCGTTTTTGAGCTTCAATGGATTGCGCGGCATCAGCCTATGGCTGCTCGTACCGCGCGTGATATACGGCCCAGCTTTGCTCAAGGCTGCCAGCTAGACCGGCAAAGTCGCTGCCAAGGGCGGCGCCTTTGCACCCAGTTTGCCCTATAGTTATCCCCGCATTCTGTGGACAAGCTTGGGGACAGTCGAAGAACAAGTTGCTCAAACCCGCATCGCAACTTGCTTTGCAACACTTCGATGACAAATCGGGCAAGGTAGCGTTGTGTCGATAAGCAGCATTGCCTTGACACCCGTTCAGCCCACCTTTAAGGTCACGCCCCTCGTACAAAGATGGTGAATTCATGATCGTCTGGCTTAAGGTTCCCTTTGCGGAAAAAGACGAGGCCAAGGCGCTTGGTGCCCGCTGGTCTCCCGCGCAGAAAAAATGGTACGTCAAGGATGCGTCCGATCTGGCTCCCTTCCAGCGCTGGGTGGACAGTAGCGCTCCTGCTCCTGCTGGCGCCAGTCCGGCTCCTGCCGCCGACGATGTGCCGGCATCAGGGGTGGCGATCTATTGCGACGGCGCCTGCCGCGGCAACCCGGGCGGCCCCGGTGGCTGGGGAGCATGGATACGCACGCCCGATGTCACGGTCGAAGTGTTCGGCGGAGCCCCGGACACCACCAATAACCGCATGGAATTGACCGCTGCCATCGAAGCGCTTCGATGGATACCCGAGCAGGCTGAAGTAACGGTATTTACCGATTCGCAGTATGTCGTCAAAGGCATGATGGAGTGGCGCCACGGCTGGGTCCGGAAGAACTGGAAAGACGTCAAGAACGTCGATCTCTGGAAAGCTTTGATCGACGAAGCGCAACGCCACCGCACCACCTTTAAATGGGTGCGCGGCCATAACGGTCATGACGGCAACGAACGCGCCGACGCCCTGGCCAACGAAGGCCTGGAACACGCGCAGAAAACCAAGACTTTAGATCGTGTGGTGCGCACCCTTACGCCGGCCAACTGATGCACGGGCTGCTTTTTGTCCAGCCGCGCCGCGGTTCGATCCGAGGGGCGCGGACAAAAGCAAGCACGGCACAAATCTGGCTAGCACTCAGCCCCTTAGCCGACCTGGTGGCCTGACCACGCACAGTCCCGAGCTTATCCCCGATTCCTGTGGACAAGTTTGGGGATAGACGGCGGACAAGTTTCCCAAAGCTTGCTACACCGCCGTTTCAAACAAACTGAATCCAAATTGGGCAGGTGGCAAGGTTTTCTCTTCCTGCCACCTCAAACCATTCAAGCGTATTCAGTCGGCGAACTCGGCCGCGAGCCAAATGCCGCAGCAAAGTCATTGCCAGCCGGTGACTGATAAAGACGCAAGCCCAACTCGGGCAAGATGGCCAATAGGTGATCGAAGACATCGCCCTGGACTTTTTCGTATTCGACCCAGGCCGTACTTGCAGTGAAGCAATAGAGCTCGATGGGGATGCCTTTGTCACTCGGCTCCAGCATGCGCACCATCAGGATCATATCTTTATTGATGCCGGGATGATTACGTAAATACGCATCGGTATACGCTCTGAAAGTACCGATATTGGTCAGGCGGCGGTAGTTGACCGGATCCTGCGCGACTCCGCCCAGGGCCTGGTTGGCATCGGCAATTTCCTTCTGCTTGCCGTCCAAATAATTGGCCAGCAATTTGAAGCGCTTCAAGGACTCGGCTTCTTCTTCATTCAAAAAACGCACGCTACTTGCATCCAGGCGGATCATGCGTTTGATGCGGCGTCCACCCGAGGTGAACATGGTGCGCCAATTCCGGAAACTTTCCGAGAAAAGCTTGTAGGTGGGGATCGTGGTGACGGTCTTGTCCCAGTTTTCGACCTTGATAGTATGCAAAGCCATATCGATGACGAAGCCGTCAGCTCCTACCTGCGGCATTTCGATCCAGTCGCCAATGCGCAGCATATCGTTGGATGACAATTGCACGCTGGCCACGAAAGACAGCAGAGTATCTTTGAAGATCAGCAACAGCACCGCCGACATCGCCCCCAGACCAGACAACAACAACAAGGGAGAACGATCGATCAGGATAGCGATCAGAACAATGATGCCCAACGCCCACAACAGGATTTTGCCCAACTGCACATAGCCCTTGATGGATCGCGTCTGCGCCTGTGTGCCACTGGCTGATGCATCGATGAGGGCATCCAGCGCCGCTGAAAGCGTCAGCAAGCCATAGAGCACCGTCATGGCCAGAGCAATAATACGTAGCACCGAGACTGTCGTTTCAGACAGATCCGGCACCGCGGCAATACCCATTTGAATAATAAGGAAAGGCGCCATTTGGGCAATGCGGTGGTAGAACTTGCGACGCAGCAGTGCTGCGTCCCACGTCTGCAATGACAGCCGGGCGAATAGCCCCCGCATGATGCGCACCAGTACGCGCTCGACAATCAGCTGGCCCAGCCACGCCATGCCGAATAGTAGAAACAGCCCACCGGCAAGGCGAGCCCAGGGCTCGGCAAACCAGTAATCGAAACGATGTTGAAGCTCTTGAAGCATGCCATCCTTTTTAAAAAGGGTTGTCGGCCCATAATTATGCCGCTTACGAATCACGCGCCTGGATACAATCCCGGCCCATGAAGATTCATTACCTTGTTCTCGGCTTGCTTTTCTCTCTCTCGGCGCAAGCTGCCGATCTTGTCACCCGCCCTTCCGCTGTCGGGCACCGCGACTACCGGCGCGCCAAAGAAGTATTGCCCATTCTTTATGCCGGTATGGAACAGACCTTTTATTGCGGCTGTAACTATCGCGACAAAAAAATCGACAAACAATCCTGCGCTTACCGTGTGCGCAAAGACCCTGCCCGCGCCGCCCGCCAGGAATGGGAGCATATCGTTCCCGCCTGGGCCATCGGGCACCAGCGCCAGTGCTGGAAGCAAGGCGGACGCAAGCACTGCAGCAAAAACGACGCCTTCTTTCGTCAAGCGGAAGGAGATCTGGTCAACCTGGTTCCTGCTGTTGGCGAAATCAATGCCGACCGCTCCAACTTTCGCTATAGCGTCTGGTCTGACAACCCCGCACCGATGTATGGACAATGCCAGACCATCGTCGACTTCAAGAAACGACGAATCCAGCCGCGCAAGGCAATACGCGGAAGCGTCGCGCGCATACAAATGCACATGCATACGGCTTATGGTTTGCGCATGAGCGCCCAAGATCGCCATTTGTTCTGCACCTGGGCCCGCGCGTACCCAGTCAACCAATGGGAGATGGAACGTCAGCATCGATTGGTCAAGCTTCAGGGTAGCGGAAATCGCTTTGTTACTGATCCCGACGCAGTGAATCGCTTCTGCGCCTGATTGCGCCCCCAAGCTGACCCGGCCTGCTTTTGGCCTGGCTTTTCACAATCAAGCAGAATTGAGCTTTGCAACAAGTCCCGGCATAGCTTGACGACATATACTGTATATTTATACAGTATTCACCTATTTACTTGTCGTCCTGCCATGTCTTCGTCCGGCCCAAGCAGCAACTCGTCAGAGTTGCCTCACCCATTGCTATGGCGTGGCACCCAAATGGCGCCCGCCACCCAGTCCTGCGTCGCCACGGGTCACGCCGCGCTGTCCGCGGCACTGCCTGGGGGCGGTTGGCCATTGGGCAGCCTGGTGGAATTACTGCTTGCACAAGCCGGCATCGGAGAACTGCGTCTCTTGCAACCCGCCTTGCTGCAACTTGCCCCCCAACGACGCATCGTTCTGCTTCATCCTCCACATACCCCCCATGCGACAAGCTGGCTTGCCGCGCGTTTCAGCACACAACAGTTGCTATGGGTCAAACCTGAACATGCCAATGACGCCATGTGGGCAGCAGAACAAATCCTCAAGAATGGTAGTTGCTCAGCCCTGCTTTACTGGCCAGCGCCATTACGTTCAGCCTCGCTGCGGCGTCTGCATTTGGCTGCGCAAGGTTCCGATTCCCTGTTTTTCATGTTTCGCCCCATGGCTTGCGCTGGTGAATCGTCGCCCGCGCCACTGCGCCTAATCTTGCAAGCCGCCCAAACACAACTGCGCATCGACGTCATCAAACGACGCGGCCCGCGCCTGGCTCACCCCCTGTTCATTCCTCTTCTTTCCCGTCGACCCGCCGACATCAACACTACGTTTACCGAGCAACATCATGCGCTTGTGGATCAGCGTCCATCTGACACAACTCAGCCTCGACGCCCTCAGTCCACACTGGTCTCCTGATGCCGCGCAGGCACCCTGCGCCATCATCGAGCATGACCGTATCCAGGCCATAAACCCTGCCGCGGCAGGCCTGAGCGTGCGCAAAGGCATGCGCAAAGGCGGCGCATCGGCCATTGCGCCGCACACTCGGTTTATCGAACGCGACATCTTGCGTGAAACACAATTGCTTAAGGACACAGCCCTCGCTCTGCTGCAATACACCCCTGAAGTGGCCTTATCCGACGACGATAGTGTCTTGCTCAATGTAGGCGCCAGCTTGCTATTTTTTGGAGGCCCACACGCCTTGTGCCTGCGCATTCGGCAGACACTCAGGCTCCTGGGCTGCGAGGCCCGCCTGGGCATGGGCCCGACCGCCCGAGGGGCTTGGCTGCTTGCCCGCCAGAACCGCGGCGGACCTCGCCGGGTACTGCGCATGCCGGCGCTTATGCGCCAGCTATCCTCTTTGCCTTGTTCTTTGTTGCCCGCTGCCCGTCCCTATCTGGATTGGCTGCAAGGCATCGGTTGCCAGACCTTGGCTGCGCTCTATCGCTTGCCTCGCGCCGGACTACAACGCCGCTGCGACAAAAACTTGCTCTTGACCCTTGATCACGCAGCCGGGCGCGCGCCCGAATTGCTGCCCTGGATACAAGCGCCCCCCGTATTCAACGTCCGCCTTGAGCTGAACGAACGCATTGAACATGTTGCCACCATCCTTCATGTGGCCCAGCGCCTGATCCAGCAAATGACGGGTTGGCTCAGCGCCACCCATTCAGCCGTCGCGTCGATAGAGCTTGCGCTGGAACATGAACGTGGCCGACATGCCCGGCCACCCAGCATGCTGGAAATCTCGCTAGCCGACCCGACCTGGCAAGCAGAGCATCTGCTTGGCCTGCTGAAGGAACGCCTGGGGCGTATCGTTCTCGACGCGCCGGTTATCGCAGTCAGCTTGCGCACCCACGAAATCACTGCCCGCACGGTTCCCTCCGAGTCCCTGTTTACCGAACCCGGCGGCACGTCTGCCGACCACGGACGCCTGCTGGAGCTCTTGATCGCTCGCCTGGGACATGAGCGCATCCTGGGCGTGCAAGTTCATGCAGACCATCGTCCTGAAGTCGCCAATCATTGGGCTCCCCTTGCGCCAACATCCAGGCAGGCTGCTCGTTCATCCCTGCCAGGCGCTACCCCTGCCTTGGCTGATCGTCCTTATTGGCTGCTGGAAAAACCGCTTGTTCTATCTATACACCAACACCGCCCCTTCCATGGCTCGCCCTTGCGTCTGGTGTCGGGCCCTGAGCGCATAGCAAGCGGCTGGTGGGATGGCGCGCCAATATCGCGCGATTACTTCATGGCGGAAGATAGCGATCAAATCCGCTACTGGATTTTTCGCGAGCAGACGCAAGGCAATATACGTTGGTACCTGCATGGGCTGTTCGCCTGAGACCGCTTCCTCATGACGACTCTTGCTCCTCCCTCCTCCCTACCCGATTATGTAGAGTTGCAGTGCCTGTCGAACTTCTCTTTCCTGCGGGGGGCGTCCTGGCCGGAAGAGTTGGTCGAACGGGCTGCCAAGCTCGGCTACTCGGGTTTGGCCTTAACCGACGAATGCTCGCTGGCTGGTATCGTGCGTGCCCATGTCGAGTCAAAAAAGCTCAAATTTCCTCTGCTGATCGGTAGCCAGTTACGCATCGACGACGCCAACGGTGACCCTGCCCTTACCCTGGTCATACTGGCCTGCAACAAGCAAGGCTATGGCAACCTGTCAGAACTGATCACCCTGGCCAGGGCACGCGCCGAAAAAGGCAGTTACCTTCTTCAACTGGAAGACTTTTCCAATCCGGCTGCCGCCCATCGACATTTGCTGGGCCTGCCCGACTGCCTGGCGATACTCGTGCCCGAATATGGAGTTCCGCTTCAACGCTTGTCGCAACAAGCCGCGTGGATGGCACAGATATTCCCGGACCGGTGTTGGATTTCACTGTGCCTGCTCAATCACGCCGGCGACACTTCTCATCGGCTCACCGTTGAGCAAGCGGCCCGCGAGCGGCAACTGCCGGTCGTGGCTAGCGGCCACGTCGAAATGCATGTACGTTCGCGCAAGCCGCTGCACGACGTCCTGTGCGCGATCCGGCTGCGGCAAAGCGTGGCCGAATGCGGATATGCACTGGCTCCCAATGCCGAACAACACTTGCGCGCACGCGTTCATCTATCCAGCATTTACCCCGCCCAGGCTTTGCAAGAAACCCTGAACCTTGCCCGACGATGCAGCTTCAATCTGGATCATCTGAAATACGAATACCCCGAAGAGATCGTACCGTTGGGTCAAACGCCCACCAGCTATTTGCGCGAGCAAACGTATGCGGGCGCGCACCGTCGCTACCCTGACGGCATTCCCGCCCACATCCGGCAACGGCTGGAAGAAGAACTTGAGCTGATCCAGCAACTCGAATACGAAGCCTATTTTCTTACTGTTTATGACGTCGTCAAATTCGCCACCGACAGGAAAATCCTGTGCCAGGGAAGAGGCTCTGCCGCCAACTCGATAGTCTGCTTTTGCCTGGGCATCACCGCGGTCAAGCCTGAAATCACCAAGCAGCTTTTCGGCCGCTTCATCAGCAAAGAACGTGGTGAGCCTCCTGACATCGACGTTGATTTTGAACACAAGCGCCGTGAAGAAGTGATTCAATACATCTATAAAAAATATGGCCGCGCGCGCGCTGCGTTGACAGCCGTCGTCAGCAGCTACCGTTCGCGCAGCGCACTACGCGACGTAGGCAAAGCCCTGGGTGTGGATGCAGCCGTGGTAGATCTCGTGGCCAAAGCCCATCAGTGGTGGGATGGAAAAAAGAAGCTGCATGAACGTTTCGAGTCATGCGGTCTGGACGCCAGTTCGGCCGTGGCGCAACGCTGGAGCCTCTTGGCCGAACAATTGATGGGTTTTCCCCGCCACTTATCCCAGCACCCTGGTGGTTTCGTCATAGCACGCGATACTTTGTCGCGCCTGGTTCCCATAGAAAATGCCGCCATGCCCGAGCGCAGCGTCGTTCAGTGGGATAAAGACGACCTCGACGCAGTGGGCCTGCTCAAGGTAGACATACTGGCGCTGGGAATGCTGACAGCCTTGCGGCGTGCACTTGAACTGATACGTCAGCCAGACGGCCGACCGTATGCCTTGTACGAACTCCCCTCAGAGGACACTGCCACTTACGACATGATCTGCAAGGCGGACACCATAGGTGTCTTCCAGATCGAGTCCCGCGCCCAGATGAGCATGTTGCCTCGCCTGCGCCCCCGAGAGTTCTACGATCTGGTCATCCAGGTCGCCATCGTCAGGCCCGGCCCCATACAGGGCGGCATGGTTCATCCCTACCTGCAACGCCGTCACGGCAATGAACCCGAACAATATCCGCCGGGCTCGCGCTTGCCTGAAGCCTTGGCGCGAACCAAAGGTGTACCGATATTCCAGGAGCAGGTCATGCAGGTCGCCATGCTGGCGGCAGGTTTCAGCGAGGGCAAAGCCGATGAGCTGCGCCGCGCCATGGCGGCCTGGAAGCGCAAGGGAAATCTTGATAAGTATTATGAAGACATCGTCAGCGGCATGCTGAAAAATGGCTATCAACGCGAGTTCGCTGAAGCCATCTTCAGGCAGATTCAAGGCTTTGGCGAATATGGATTTCCCGAATCACATGCCGCCAGTTTTGCCCTGCTGGCTTATGCCAGCGCCTGGCTAAAATGCCATCACCCCGAAGCTTTTCTGACCGCCCTGCTCAATAGCCAACCCATGGGGTTCTACACCCCCTACCAGTTGATCCAAGACGCACAGCGACATGGCGTCGAGGTGCGCGCTGTCGATGTCTGTATCAGCAACTATGAAGCGAGCCTGGAAACCACCATGCATCGGCCCGCCGTCCGGCTCGGGCTAAACCAGGTGCAAGGGCTTTGCACCGAGGCCGCTCTGCGCATAGAACAAGCCCGTGCGCAACGGGCATTTAGCGACACGGCCGATTTAGGCCGGCGCGCCGACCTCGACCAACAGGCATTGCAAGCACTTGCCGGCGCCGATGCCTTGCAGCAGTTGGCTGGACATCGCCGCTTGGCCTTGTGGGAAGCGATCGAAAGCGTCCCTCAGCGCGGCCTGCTGCGCGATGCCATACAACACGAAGCCGCCCCACCGCTCGAACTGCCCTGCGAAGCAGATAGCATCACGGCCGACTACCGATCCTTGAAACTGACGCTCAGGCGGCATCCCTTGGCCTTGCTGCGCTCACAATTGACGGCCCGAGGCTTTTTGGCATCCAAGGTCTTGCAAAACTACCCTGACCGCAGACTTGCGCGGGCATGCGGCATCGTGACCGTACGCCAGCGCCCCGGTACCGCCAAAGGAGTCATCTTTATCACCCTGGAAGACGAAACCGGACAGGTCAATGTAATCGTGCACTCCAAGCTGGTGGACCAACAACGCAAGGAGTTATTGGGTTCAACGCTGCTGGGCGTCTATGGGACTTGGCAGTCGCATCAAGGCGTGCAGAGCCTGCTTGCCAAACGGCTGGTCGACCTGTCCTTCTTGCTGGGAGAACTAGTCGTGGAAAGCAGGAATTTTCATTAGTTGTCTGACGCTGCGGCAGAAGCCGGTGGTGTAGATGCCCGGCCAGATACATCCGAACCGCCGGCTTCTGGATGGCGCGGCCTTTTGGCGTGGGTAAGCTTGCGAATAAGCGCCAAGATTACCAACGCAAACACCGTACTTACCACTGCCGTCAACTCTCTACCCATGCCTGCCGCAATACCGATGGCAGCAGTCAGCCAGATACTGGCGGCGGTCGTCAGGCCATGCACCTCCTGTTGCTTATCCTTCAGGATGGCACCTGCGCCAAGAAACCCTATGCCCGCAATGACCCCTTGAACGACCCGGCTCATATCCGCGGTCTGCATTCCGCTTTGCAGCGGGATCAGTACGAACAAGGCGGAACCCAAGGCAACCAGCATATGTGTGCGCAAGCCAGCCGAGGTTCCCCTCATTTCTCGCTCGAAACCCAACAAGCCTCCAAGCACAACCGCCACCATTAGCCGTACACCGACCCGGGTGAACTCCCCTACGTCGGCCAAGTCGGAAAACTCTTCACGCACCGTCTCCAGCACTTGCACCCAAATACCTTCCATGTGCGTACTCCGATTCGGTCAGTAGCGACCAGCCTACGCCACCAAGGCGTATGCCAGGGTCACAAAATCATGACTCGGGTAACAAGCGGTACAGCCTAGGCGCAAAAAAGGCTTGCAAAGTCCATGAGCAAGCCTTTTTCCAATGGGTCTGGCAGTCGTGCATCAGCCGGCTAGCGGCGGCGCACTCCCTTCGACTTGCACCCGGAATCCCGAACGCACATTCGGCCAGTAATCCCAGATCGCCTTGTGGTGCGAGCAGCGATTGTCCCAGAATGCAATCGAATGGGGTTGCCAGCGAAAACGGCAGGTCCACTCAGGTTTGTTGCAATGATCGACCAGGAACTTCAAGACGCGCTCGCTTTCCAGGCGCGGCAACTCATTGATATGCGAAGTGAAATCGGTATTAACGTAGATCAGCTTCTTGCCACTTTCAGGGTGGCGCGTAATGACGGGATGCGAGGAAATCGGCGTCCCGGGCCCGAAAACGCGCGTGCCGTCATGAGTGGCGGTCAAACCTTCAAGATAAGTCTTCATGCGCGGCGAGAGTGCGTCGTAGGCCGCGTACATGCTTGCAAACATGGTGTCGCCACCGCCATCGGGCGGGACCGTGTGGTTGTACAACATGCTGCCCAAAGGCGGAATCGCTGCACAAGACTGATCGCTATGGAAGTTTTCGCCCGAGATCTGCTTGGACGTTTCGTCGTAATGGAATTTACGCACTAAGGGATTATCTGTCGTCTTGCTGATGGTATTAACACCAACATGCTTACCCAGCGTTCCGAAATAACTCGCCACCCGAATCTGGTCTTCAAAACTTATTTTCTGATCGCGAAAGAAAATAACCTGATACTGGATGAAAGCGGCATGCAATTCTTCCACTTCCTGATCCGAAAGCGGCGCCGTCAAGTTTATGTTTCCGATTTCCGCGCCAATATGCGGAGATATTGGAGTAACTGTAATAGATTCGTATTTCATGATATTCCCATAACCCTGAAGAGCTGGAAGTGGCATTAAAAAACACCCGCGTGCATCGTGAAAAATCTCAATGCATTCATTCCCGACACCATCGAATCATCCCCTTTCAGGGCAACATGTGCTAGATCCAGAGCCTACTACTTGTTATGCAGTTATTGCATGGCTTCTGGGCTTGGTTCGCTACCTGCCAGGGTTGAGGCGGCGGTTTGTCGCAACAAATCCACGGTTTTAGTCGCCAGCAAGGCCGGCGGCCGCCTGCTGGGCGTCACGATTGCAATTACTCCCCCCACCATAGGTTCTATGAGCGGACATATACGCACATCCTTGCTTTGCATGCCCGCCCTGAGCAGGTTGTAGGGCACCACAGCCGCACCGAAGCCTTCTTCCACCAGCGCGACGATAGCCTCGACCCCGTCTATCTCCAGGGCAATATTCAACTCTACTCCACGCCGTCCGGCCTCCGCCTCTATCAACGCCCGAAGGGGATGCGGATCGCAGGGAAATATCAAGCGATGTCGCGCCAGATTGGAAAATGCAAGCGGCTTGCTTTCGCTGTCTTCAGGCGTCTTGCGCAAGATCAGGCAAAGCGGTTCGCGCACGATGGGGGCAATTTCCGTCAAGCTAGAAGGGGTCGGGTCGTACATCAGCGCAGCATCAAGCTTATCGGCGATCAAACGCTCGTGCAGCGCCATGCTCAGCGCCTCTACGATAGTCAGCCTGGCCAAAGGGAAGCGCTCACTGAAAGCCCTCACCAAGGGTACGGTAAGCACCCTCCCCAGCGAGGGCGGCAAACCTACTACCACCCGTCCCGTAATTTCAGTTTCGGATTTGGAAAGCACCTGGGTAGCAGCTTCGAATTGCTGCAGTACGCTGCGAGCGAATAAACAGAATTGCTCGCCCGCGTCAGTCAGCGCAATACCTCGGCCATGGCGATGGAACAGGGTTTTGCGCAACTCCACTTCCAACTGCCTTACCTGCCGGCTCAAAAAGGGCTGCCCCACCCCCATAGCCGCGGCTGCGCGACTAAAGCTGCCGTGCTCGGCAACCCTGACAAAATTTTCCAACTGCTTGAAATCCATCCATCACCTCGCAAGGAATGCGATATCCGCATAACTCATGACTATGATCCGGCTTGGTGGTGAATTTGGCAAGCGACCGGAAAATATCCTTGACACACCACGAAGCGACTTATAGTGTGTCACCTGCTAACCACCAAATCATCAGTGAAACACACTGCAGTGTTCTGGCATTGCCGTTGATTGACTCTGGTATGACGCCGCCGCTTATAAGGGTGTACAGAAATTTATTAATAATTTCGATAGGCTCGCGCAGACGTCTTACCATTCAATCCGGCAGGTATATATATTCCTATGGTTTACCCCAATCAAAATAAAATTGGATTAACCAAGGAAGAGTTCTCCCATCATTTACGTCAAGAGAGCATTACCATGGCATCAGGAATGAATTTGCTGCGCACCTGCGCCGCAGTTGCCGTCGCAACAGTCTTCGCCCCGGCAGTCCAGGCCCAGGCCTACCCGACTCGCCCGGTTACCGTTGTTGTCCCTTTCGCAGCAGGCGGGTCATCCGACATTCTTGCCCGCGCATTCGGGGCATCCTTGGCTGCGCGCCTGGGCCAACCAGTTGTTATCGAAAACAAGCCCGGCGCCGGCGGCATCATCGCCTCTGATCAGGTAGCCCGCGCCAGGGCAGACGGCTATACCCTGCTATTTGGGACTATAGGCACTCACGCCATCAATCCTGCGCTGAAAAAGTCCCTGCCCTTCGACGTCAACAAAAGTTTTGCCGCTGTTGGTCGGCTGCAAGACGGCCCGCTTGTCCTGGTCGTCAACCCGACGCTAGAGGTAAAAAGCCTGCCGCAGCTGATCGCCTATGCACGCGCCAACCCCGACAAGCTGTCTTACGCCTCAGCCGGCATTGGCTCTATTTCGCACCTGGCAGGCGAACTATTCAAATCGGAAGCGAAGGTTGATATTACGCACGTACCCTACAAGGGTGGTGGCGCCGCCATGCCGGACCTGCTGGGCGGCCAAGTGCAATTAATGCTGGAAACCATTCCGAATACCTTGAGTTCGGTACGCGCCGGCAAGCTGCGCGCCGTGGCCATCAGCAGCGAAACGCGTTCGGCTGCTTTGCCCGATGTCCCCACCTTCATGGAAGGCGGACTGCATAACTTGAACGTCACAACCTGGACCGGTCTGTTCGCACCTGCTGGCGTGCCGGCCGATATCGTTACGCGCCTGAACTCGGAAATTGCAAAGATTGGGGCTGACCCAGAGTACATCAGCCGCATAGAAAAAACCGGCAGCGTCGTCGCCAAACCGATGTCAACAGCTGAGTTCGCCACCTTTGTCCAAAACGAAGGAGACCGGTGGCGCAAGGTGGCCCAGGCTGCGGGAGTTCAACCCGAGTAAGGCCTCATCGGGTTTCGGCGAGCACCACGGTGGTTTCGGGCTGCTCGCCCATTTGCATGCACCGGGCATACTCAGCCTCGATATCGCTTAGTACCGTGGTGCTTGCATAAACGCGTTTGACCAGTCCGGCAAACCAGATTTTCGTTTCATCGTCACTGACCTCAGCCACGGCCAAGACTGTAGTTACCGTTCTGGCCGCACTCCAGCCCTCTTCACGCAAACGGAACACGACAAGCTGCACGTCGCGCGTGGTGGCGCACTCCTGCTGCTGCTGGACATGGCCTTTATCAACCTCATGATGGACACTGCACCCCACTAGCGCAGTAGCGGCGACACCCGCGAAAAACCTTCTCATAACTCTTGCCGAAAACGACAGGACCAAACCCTTGGAAAGGTAAGCAGCATACGCGATAGAACAGCCGTTTCACTAACTATTTCGCGGCTTTCAAGCTTGCGGAACATCCCGCCTTGTTAAACCCCGCAATGACCGCAACTCGCTGTAACCCCTGCGGCAAGGTATTGGGCCTATTCTTCGGAAATGCTATCGACCAGGCAGTCGGCCATGAGCGTTTCCATGTCGAAGAGCGACCCCCATACCGCCGAAGTTCAGTTACGTACCGCGATACTGCCGTTGCGGCCGGACATTCCGCCCAACGCCATTACCGTCATGCGCGACGAGCACGATCTTTTGAGTGCCGCGGTGTATGGGGTCGAACAATCCTTGCAAGCAACCTGCCCCTTGCTGCGCCGAGAGGTGGTGGACCGATTTGCTCACTACCATCGCGTTTACAACCAAGAGCAAACCAGTGCTTTGCTGACAACGCTGAGGACCATTGCGCCCAAAGCCGGCCTCTCTATCTCACCCGGTTCTTTAAAGCTGACTGAGCTACCTGCCGCGGTCTTGGTGCTGACGCTCAACGATCAAGCCGTCGCTGCTTCCGAAGACCCATTGCACTTGCTTTCGCAGGCGATTCTGAACCTGAAAGCCGCACAGAAGCCTGGAAACTGATCGCTATAGGTCAAGCAGGGCTACATTTTCTCCTGCTATTATGTTGCCCGGATCGGCCCATATTGTGCGGTGCAGCAAAAGGTGAAGCATGTTTCCAGAACGATTGAGCGAGGGTTATCACAGTTTTCTGAACGGTCGTTTCAACGACGAAAGTGTGCGATACCGAAACCTGGCCGAGAAGGGTCAGAAGCCGGAAATCATGGTGATCGGATGCTGTGACTCCCGCGTCGCGCCTGAAGTCATTTTCGATGCCGGACCGGGCGAACTTTTTGTCGTTCGCAACGTTGCCAATCTCGTTCCCCCCTACGAGCCTCATCGAAATACTTACCACGGTACAAGCTCGGCCCTGGAGTTTGCGGTGCAATCCTTGCGGGTCAAGCACATCGTCGTGCTCGGACATGCCCATTGCGGCGGGGTCCACGCTTTCGCCAACCAGGCGGACCCCCTATCGCCGGGCGACTTCATCGGCAAGTGGATGCAGCAGATAGAACCGGTCATCCGTCGTATTGTTCCTCCTGGTGAAAATCCGGCCAAGTACACCATGCAACTCGAGCTTGCCGTAGTCGAGCAAAGCTTGTCCAACCTGATGAGCTTCCCATGTGTACGTATCCTGGTCGAGCGCGGCCATTTACAACTGCATGGCGCCTACTTTGGCGTGGCCACCGGCGTTTTGCTAGTCCGCGATCCGGTCACCGGAGAATTCCGCCCCAACGACGCTTCTTCGATGCTGGGCTGAACACCGCAACAAGTTTTACGCAACGTTAACATCGCCCTGCGGTCCAAGCTGCTGCCCCAAGTACTGGCCTGGCCTTATAAGGAAATCTCATGGCATTGCGTAAGCTGGCGTTAGCGTTGCTACTCGCCCCTACCTTGGCAGCCGCAGGCGGCACTGCCAAGCTCACCGCCATCGATAACAACGGTCGTCCATTCTCGGCCACAGTCGAGTTCGCCGACATGGGGCGCATTCGGGCAGCCTCTCCGCAACGCCCTGAGGGCTATCTACTTGCTAGAGACAAGAAGATATACAACATCACACGCGTCAACGGACAGCAGGTGGTTATGGAAGCCGCTGACCTGATGCGAGTTGCCGGCAAACTCATGCCCAGCCCGACTGCCGCCCTGGAAGAAGTCAGTGCCATCATTTCTCTGAAACCGACCAAACGGCGCGAAACCGTGGCGGGCATTACAGGCACCGTGCACGAACTGGTCTACGAAGATGGACGCAAGAACCGACGGACCGAAGAACTGGTCCTGGCCAAGAACCCGACAGCCAGCGAATTCACCACTGCGGCGATCCACCTGGGCAAAACCCTGGCCACGCTGGCCGGTACCGTCATTCCCCCGGGCGCGGATGATCTGGTCGCTCGCATTCAGGCCGACGGGCAAGGCTTGCTGCGTTTTGGCGACCGCTTTCGCTTGAACTCAATTGATAGCAACACACCCGCCTCATCCCGCTTCGAGATGCCTCAGGGATCATTTCAGATACCGGATCTGCGTGGCTTGATCCCAGGCCTGGGCGGCCGCCAGTAATGCCATAGGCGCACAGGGCGGGTAGAATCGCCCTGCCCACCACTTACCTGCGCCCCATGACATTGAATTGCGCCTTTTCGCTGCTTTGCCTGGCAGTCGCGACGCCATGACTCCCGCCTCACGCCTGACCTGGGGCACTATTGCCGTGGGTCTGTTGGTACTCGGCATGAAATACGCCGGCTACCTGCTGACCGGCAGCGTAGCGCTCTACTCCGATGCGCTTGAAAGCATCATCAACGTCGCGACGGCCATCGCCACGCTTGTGGCGGTATCGGTCAGCGCCATGCCCGCCGACGCCAACCATCCCTATGGCCACCACAAGGCCGAATACCTGTCAGCGGTACTCGAAAGCACCCTCATCGTCCTTGCCGCGCTGTTGATCCTGCGCGAAGCGTATATCGGTTTCAACAATCCGCATGTCCTGGAGGCTCCGGCCCTGGGGCTGGCCATCAATGCCGGAGCCGGCGTCATCAATGGGATATGGGCGACAGTTCTGATGCGCTGCGGCCGGCGTTGGCGCTCGCCAGCTTTGGCTGCGGACGGCAAGCACCTATGGACCGACGTAATTTCTTCCATCGGTGTGCTGGCAGGTGTGATCATAGTGGCGCTGACCGGCTGGTACCGCCTTGATTCCATCATCGCCGCCATCGTTGCCGTGCATATTTTGTGGGCCGGCTGGAAGCTAATGCGTGACTCGGTGGGCGGTCTGATGGATGAAGCCCTGCCTCCCGAAGAGCTTCAGCAATTGCAGGAAGTTATCCGCAACCAAGGGGCTGGAGCTTTGCAAGCCAACAGCCTGCGCACCCGCCGCTCTGGGGCGCGCGTTTTTATCGAATTCAACCTTATCGTTCCCGGCAGTATGCCGGTAGCAACCGCACACGCCATTTGCGATCGACTGGAAACGGGCATTCAAGCTGCATTGCACGATTGCTCTATCGTTATCCACCTCGAACCCGAACACAAGGCCGTCGTCCACCACGACGCACTCACCATCGCCTAGGCAGAATCCTATGACCACCACCGCCCCTTCATCCGCAGACAGCCGGCAGGCCGTGATCGATGCCACCAGAAACTGGCTTGAAAAGGCCGTCATCGGTCTGAATCTGTGCCCCTTTGCCAAAGCCGTCCACACGAAGAACCAGATCCAATATATCGTCAGCGAAGCACGCTCGCCCGAAGACCTGTTGACCGATCTCGCCATTGCCTTGAAAAATTTGTCGCAGGCCGATCCAGAAACGATCGACACCACCCTGTTGATCCATCCTTGGGTCTTGAACGACTTCTACGACTACAACGATTTTCTCGATGCTGCCGACAGCGCGGTGGAGGAACTCGGCTTGGCGGGAGAAATCCAGGTAGCCAGCTTTCACCCCGACTACCAATTTGCCGATAGCGAACCCGACGATATCGATAACTACAGCAATCGTTCGCCCTACCCTACGCTGCATTTGCTACGGGAAAACAGCGTTGAGCGCGCCGTCGAGGCCTTTCCCGAAGCAGAACAGATTTTCGAGCGCAATATCGAAACACTGCGCAAGCTCGGCCACGAGGGCTGGGAAAAACTAGGCCTGTAGGCTTCGGCAGCTTACTCGTCTACGCGGCCGCGCAAGCGCTTTATTTCGCCACGCAGGACCTTGCGCTGCAATCTGCGCTGCTGCGAACCCCGCGTGGGCTTGGTGGCCTTGCGCGGCTTGGGCGGAGTCGCCACCGAAGCCAGCAAGCCTTGCAGACGCAGCAAGGCATCTTCGCGGTTTTTTTCCTGGCTGCGATAAGACTGTGCTTTGATTACGACCACGCCATCGCGTGAAATGCGATGATCGCTCAAGGCAAGCAGAGCCGTTTTCCAGGTTTGCGGCAATGACGATGCAGCGATGTCGAAACGCAAATGAATGGCGCTTGAGACCTTGTTGACGTTCTGCCCACCCGAGCCTTGCGCGCGGATCATGCTGAACTCAATTTCATTTTCGTCGATGAAAACGCCGTCGTGGATAAGAAGCAAGTCAGGTCTCGTTAGTGTCAGGCAGCGGTCTGCACATGCATGCCCAGGCGCTGCATAAGCGAACGATCGGCCTGCATTTGCGGATTTTCCGTGGTCAACAAGTGATCGCCATAGAACATCGAGTTGGCCCCGGCAAGAAAACACAACGCCTGCAGGGCATCGTCCATTTGCTCACGCCCTGCCGATAACCTCACCATGGCAAGCGGCATCGTGATACGCGCCACGGCAATCGTTCGTACGAACTCGAAGGGGTCCACCGCCTCATTATCGGCCAGTGGCGTGCCCTCCACTTTTACCAGGTTGTTGATCGGCACGGATTCTGGATAAGGGTCCATGTTGGCCAACTGCACGATCAAGCCAGCGCGTTCGCGCCTGGACTCGCCCAAGCCCACGATGCCGCCGCAACAGACTTTGACTCCGGCACCGCGGACTCGATCAATCGTGTCGAGCCGATCCTGGTATGTGCGGGTGGTAATCACATTTCCGTAGAATTCCGGCGAAGTATCCAGATTGTGATTGTAGTAATCCAGCCCCGCATCGCGTAGCTGCTCGGCTTGCCCTTCGCGCAACATACCAAGCGTCACGCAGGTTTCCATGCCCAGATCCTTCACCGCCTGCACCATTTCGGCCACAGCATCGATCTGATGCGCCTTTGGACTACGCCACGCCGCACCCATGCAAAAGCGCGTGGCGCCGTTGTCCTGCGCCGCGCGGGCAGCCGCGACCACCTCATCCAGAGGCAGCAGCTTGTCGGTTCGCAGCCCGGTTTCGTAGCGGGCCGACTGCGGACAATATGAGCAATCCTCGGGACATCCACCGGTTTTTATCGACAACAAAGTCGACAGCTGTACGGCGGCAGGATCGAAATATTCCCGATGCGTTTGCTGGGCTCGATATAGCAGTTCAGCAAAGGGCAATTCGAATAGACCAAGCACATCCTCGAGCTTCCAGTCGAGAGAATTGCGGCGAGATGTAACTGTGGACGCAGCTTGATAAACGGCGGGTTCTACGTACATATATGCTCCATGCAGGCTTCCTGAATGGATAGTGGGCCTGTTCCGGTCCACATAGTAAGCAAGCACGCGCTGTCATTCAACTGCCCGATTATGGCGATTTCAGTGGGAAATCGACGATTTTGACCGCAAATTCCTGATTTTAGAAAAATCCGTTTACAACATACACTTAACGCACATGGCAATTTTCTTTGCCTTCATGCATTTTCCCAGCGAAGGTAAGGTAAGTTCTCCTTACCGCAGCAGCCAACTGTTTCACGGTCTCAACTAGGCGTAGGACTTGCATTTCTTCTCCAAGATTGCTTGAATGCCGCCCTAGTGCAGTTGGCATCCGCCACTTTCGGCGATTCGCCAATATTTTTTTAAGGAGTACGCATGCGCACCAAGAAGGAACTGATCGACGCTCTAGCCGAGCGCACCCAACAACCGAAAAACGTCTCGGAAGCGTTCATCGACGCTTTGGGCGAAGCACTACGCGCCACCCTGGCGAGTGGTGAAGAGGTCGTGCTGCCAGGCGTCGGCAAGTTCTCGGTGAAAGACAAAGCCGCCAAGACGGGACGCAACCCCCGTACCGGCGAAGCCATCCAGATCGCAGCCCGCAAAGCCCCGGCTTTCAGCGCGGCTAAAGTCCTGAAGGACGCGGTCGACGCCAAATAAAGTGTCAGCGTAGCCCTGGATACTGCCTAAGCCCCGGTTTTGGTAGTTTCCAGGGCTATTTTTGCTTATGCTGCATTAAAATAGGAAAGAACATTTCGCTTCACGGAGCCTTTTTTGCCCAAAGACGAAGCCACGCGCACGGTAACCAGCGGGCCAAGCACTACCTATCTGGTGTCACAGGTCCATCATGCGCTAAGGACACTGACTGAAGCCGCACTCAAACCTTATGCCGTAACCGGCATTCAATTCACAGTGCTGTCCGTGCTTGAGCATCGCGATGGGCTGTCTTCAGCCGACTTGTCACGCCGTTTCTACGTCACCCCGCAATCCATGGGGCAACTGCTGTCTACCCTTGAAGACCGCGGTTTCCTTGAACGCAAGGAAGACGCGAGCAATCGACGCATCTTGCGCGTCAGCCTTACCGCCGCGGGACGCAACCTGGTGACGGCCGGCTCCAATGAAATCACTCAGCTTGAAAACATGGCGTTTGCCAGCCTGAGCCACAACGAGCTGCAGAGTTTTCGCGCCATCCTTCAGCCTCTGGTCCAACGTCTGCGCGAACAATCAGGGCAAAGCTAAAGCAGATTGGCCGCTTCAATCGAATTTTGTTGTGGCTCCATAATTATTATGTGATTCCCAGCTCAAGGTCTGTTCCCCTATATTCCCCAGGTATGGCGCAACTCTTCATCCATCCGCGCCAAGAGAGGGACAGCAATGCACAAAATTTCCGCAACAAACAAGAATTCTCGACGCCTGGTGCTCTCGGCCTTGAGCATGCTGGCAGCGGCAGGAACGCTCGCCACCACGACATCAGCGTTGGCCGCCACGTATCCAGAGGGTCCGGTAACCATCGTCATCCCCTTTCCTCCCGGCGGGCCGACTGATACCAGCGCCCGCCTAGTCGGAAAATCGCTCAGCAAGCAGTTGGGCCAGCCCGTCATCATTGAAAACCGTGCCGGTGCGGGCGGTACCGTCGGCTCCACGCAGGTCGCCCGTGCCAAGCCCGACGGCTATACGCTGCTGTGGGCGAGTACCAGCAGCCTTGGAGTCGCTCCCGGCCTCTACCCCAAGCTTGCGTATTCGCCGCTCAAGTCTTTCGCTCACATAGGCTTGGTGGCACGCA
This sequence comes from Pigmentiphaga sp., assembly GCA_040391825.1. Lineage (GTDB taxonomy): Bacteria > Pseudomonadota > Gammaproteobacteria > Burkholderiales > Burkholderiaceae_B > Pigmentiphaga. Next base: position 60,277 of record JBEBXA010000001.1, on the reverse strand, counting down.
GTCCCATCTTGCTGGTTGTGCGCAGCTCGCTCCCCCCCAAGACGTTGAAAGAACTCGTCGACTATTCCCATACCCACAAAGTGGCCTATGGGTCGGCAGGCAACGGTTCCATCAATCACCTGACCGGCGAGTGGTTCAAAGACGTTTCCAAGGCAGAAATGCTGCACGTCCCCTATAAAGGCGGCGCGCCCGCGCTGGCCGATATGCTGGGCGGCCAAATCGACATGACCTTGGAAACAATCACCATCGTGCGCCCGCATCTTGAGTCGGGCCGTGCCAAGGTTCTCGCCACCTCAGGTGCCACACGCTCGGCAGACATGCCCGACGTTCCCACCGTGAGCGAAGTCGTTGGCCAGGATTTCGAGGCCTATTCCTGGATGGGTCTGGTTGCCCCGGCAAACACGCCGGCGGACATTGTTAAAAAGCTCAACGCAGCTCTGCGAGCCGCACAAGAAGATCCCGATCTGCTCAAGCTCATGAAAACCGGTGGACTCGACGTGGTGAAAACCACGCCACAGGAATTCAAGGATTTCGTAGGAAAAGACAGCGCCAAGTGGGCTGAACTGGTTAAACGCACCAACACCTCGGTGGACTAATCGTATGCGTATCATCATTGCAGGGGCCGGCCTAGGCGGATTGGCCGCAGGTCTGGCTTTGCTCAGACAAGGTTTCGAAGTTTGCATTCTGGAACAAGCCCCCGAACTTAAAGAAATCGGGGCAGGCATCCAGGTCGGCTCCAATGGCACTCACGCCTTGTTCGCACTTGGGCTTGAGGACGACATCATGTCCAAGGCCTGCGAACCTGAAGGCAAGATCGTTCGCCTCTGGAGCACTGGCCAAACCTGGAATTTATTCAACCTGGGTGACGTCTCTCGGGATCTCTATGGCTATCCCTACCTGACCGTGCACCGCGCCGATCTGCACCAAGCGATCGCGGCAGGCGTACAACGGCATGACCCCAAGGCGCTGGTACTGGGTGCCAAGATGGTCAAGTTCGATCAGGATGCGAACGGGGTTACCGTCCACACCGCCGATGGCCGCAAGTTCGAAGGCGACATTCTCATTGGCGCCGACGGTGTTCACTCCACGGTTAGAAATGAGCTGTTCGGCGATGACCAACCCCGTTTTTCGGGCTTGGTCGCCTGGCGCGGCGTCATCGACGCCAGCACCCTGCCCGAGCATTTGCAACGGCCCTATGGCGTCAACTGGGTCGGGCCGGGCGCACACGTCATCCACTATCCTCTCCGCTCCTTCAAGCTGATGAACTTCGTTGCCGCGGTTGAGCGTTCCGACTGGCGGGTCGAGTCCTGGACCGAAAGGGGTACCACGGAAGAGTGCCTGAACGACCTGAAGGGTTGGAATGAAGACGTCCACACGCTGATCCGCGCCATCGATGTTCCCTACAAATGGGCACTGATGGTACGCGACCCCATGCCTACCTGGAGCCGTGGACGAGTCTCGCTGCTGGGCGACGCCTGCCATCCGACCTTGCCCTTCCTGGCTCAAGGCGCAGGCATGGCGATCGAAGACGGCTACATCCTGGCGCGCGCCCTGCGCAAGTACCATAATGACCCTGAACTCGCGCTGCAGAAATACGAAAACGCACGTAAAGATCGCACCGCCGGCGTCATCAACGGCTCCAATGCCAACGCGGCGCGCTTTCACAATCGCGAGCTGGCCAACCCCGAAGGCGCCAGCGCCTATGTCAACCGCGAATGGCAGGAAGATCGCGTCAAGGAACGCTACGAGTGGCTGTTTACCTACGACGTGGAAACGGCTGAGATCTGATGAGCCTTACCGGAACGACCGATATGCTTGCATTGAATAAAACCCATGATGCCTCGGCCAAAAGCTGGGTGGCATCAGCCAACACGAACGACAGCGACTTCCCCATCCAGAATTTGCCATTTTGTGTGTTCAAACATGGGGGGGAAACCCGTGGCGGGGTTGCCATTGGCGATCAAGTGTTCGATTTGCGCGCCGCCGTGCAAGCGAATGTTTTCTCTGGTGATGCCCTCATCGCCGCGGAAGCTGGCTCGCAAACGACGCTGAACGCTTTGATGGCGTTGCCGCCCTCGATCAACAGTGCGCTGCGAGCCGCCTTGTTCGATCATCTCAAGGCGGATGGATCAGCGCAAGCCCAAGCTGCCGAACTGGGCGGCAAGACCCTGATCCCCACCAAAGATGTCGAACTGGGGCTGCCTTGCAAAATTGAAGGCTATACCGACTTCCTTACTTCGATCCACCATACCGAGCGGCATGGCAAGCTGAAGGGCTTGAAAGACCCTTTGCCGCCGGCTTTCCATTCCTTGCCCGTCGCCTACCATGGTCGAACCTCATCGATTCTTCCTAGCGGCACCCAGGTAGTCCGGCCCAATGGCCAATGGAAGGACGCCGACGGCAGCGTCAAATTCGGCGCTGTCAGTGCCCTGGACTTCGAACTTGAGCTCGGAGCCCTGATAGGCCAGGGAAATACGCAAGGCGACCCTGTCCTGCTGTCCCAGGCCTATCAGCACCTGTTCGGCTTCTGCCTGCTCAACGATTGGTCGGCAAAAAGTATCCAATGGTGGGAACAAGTTCTCGGGCCTTTCCTGGGGAAAAACTTCCACACCAGCCTTTCTCCCTGGGTCGTCACCACGGAAGCCCTGTTGCCGTTCAGGACAGCAGCCAGCCCGCGCACCGAATCGGCGCCGCCACTGCTCGCGCATTTACACAGCCGCGAAGATCGCGAGTACGGCGCCCTTGATATCGAACTACAGGCCAGGATACTCACCCCCCGGATGCGCGATGAAAAAGCTGCGCCTTCACGCCTTACCCTGACCAACGCGAAAACGCTGTACTGGACCTTCGGGCAAATGCTTGCGCATCACACCAGCAATGGCTGCAACATGCAGCCTGGCGATCTGATCGGCAGCGGAACGATCTCGGGCGTCGAGCCGGAGTCCATGGCCTGCATGACTGAAATGACCCAGGCCGGTACCCATGCCATTACGCTGGACAATGGCGAGCAAAGAAACTGGCTTGGCGATGGCGACGAAGTCATTTTCACTGGTCGTGCCCAACGCCAGGGCTATGCCAGCATAGGCTTTGGCGAATGCCGAGGGGTCATTATTCCTGCCCGTCCCTATGGCGCCAATGCCTGACGCCCGGGAGGCGGATCACTCTACCTTGCCACCTTTGTAAACGTGGCGACGAACGCCGCCAGAGTCGGGGACACAGGCACCCCCGACCTGGCGACGTAGTAGTAATCGAATCCCACCACAGGCGTAATCGTGTAGCAATCCACCTTGTATCGCAGGCAGGCACTTTGTGCGAACGAGGGAATGATCGCCATGCCGAATCCCTTTTCGGCCATGCCTATGGCGGTATCAAGATGCTGCACCACGATTCGGCGATTCACATCGACTTTGTATTTGGAAAGCTCCCGCTCGGCCAATTGCTGGATTGGACTATCTTGGGTCAGGCAGACCAAGGGCTGCTCGCTCAGGGCCTCCCAGCTAATTTCGGGAACGCCTGCCGCATCTGCTTGTGTCGGCACCGGTGTACCACTGGCAACCACCATCACCAGCCTGGACGGAATGATCGCCTTGCGCCGCAAGCCTGATACTTTCGAAAAAAATGCGCCAAATGCCGCGTCGATCTCACCGGACTCGGCTAGCTGCTGGATCTCCATCGGATTGGCAGTGATGATTTCGGTCTCGACTGTCGGATGCGCTTCGAGAAAACGATGCAGCACTTCGGGCACCAGATTCGCGGCCATCAATGGAGTGAAGGCGACTTTCAAGGTTGCGATGTCTTGCCGCCCCATGTCGCGCAGGCGCAGCGCCGCGGCAGTCAGTTCACGCTCGACCTGAGTCGCGGTAGGCAAGAACGCCCTACCCGCTTCAGTCAACACCACGGCTCGGGTAGTACGCTCGAACAAGCGCGTATTGAGTTGTGACTCGAGCTCTCGGATCGTCGCGCTCAGGCCGGCCTGGCTCAAATGTAAGTGCTGAGCAGTCCGCGTGAAATTACCTGAGTCGGCAACGCCGAGAAATGCCCTTAATTGGCGCAAAGAAATATTCATGCGCCAATTATTTCAGAAAATCGCCATTCCCGGGCCAAGGGGTTCCCCCCTTGGCTTGGAGCATTAATCCAGCTGCAGCCCCAGACGCTTGATGATCGTTCCCCACTTTTTGGTGTCGGTCGCGATCAGGTCGTGCAATTCCTCCGGGGAGGTAGGTCGAGCTTCAGCCCCTGCCGCGGTTACCCGGGCAGCAACCTCAGGGTCCGTCAACGCGGCGCGTACGGCTACGTTCAAGCGCTTGATGATGGCTGGAGGTGTTCCGGCAGGCGCCGCAATGCCGAACCACCCTATGGCGTCGTAACCGGTCACGCCGGCTTCTGCCAGGGTCGGGACATTAGGCAAAGCCTGAGCACGCTGGGGCGTCGTGACTGCGAACGCTTTCAGGCGGCCTTCCTTGATGTGCGCGAGCGAGCTGGGGGTATCGCTCATGGCCAGAGGAATCTGCCCGCTGAGGGCGTCAACCGTTGCCGGGCCGGTGCCCTTGTACGGAACCATTACGGTTTTGACGCCAGCCAGCTCGTTAAACAATTCGCTGGCAAGATGCATGACCGTACCTTGTCCACCGTGGCCCATGGACAGCTTGCCGGGCGATTTCTTCGCGTCGGCAATGAGATCCTGGATGTTCTTGTAGGGCGAATTGGCGGGGCCAACCAGCACAAAGGCGGATTGGGCCACCAGGCTGATAGGCGCCAAGTCCTTGATCGGATCAAAGGTCAGGTTGCGATACAAAACCCCATTGATGCCGAGCGCACCGGCACCACTGAAGCCGATCACGTAGCCATCGGGAGCCGAGCGGGCAACGGCTTCCATGCCGATGTTGCCGCCTGCACCGCCACGATTTTCCACAACCACTTGCTGGCCCAGGTTCTTGCTCATGATGGGTGCCATGACTCGTGCGATCAAGTCGGTACTCCCCCCTGGGGGGAAAGACACGATCATCCGAATGGGGCGTGAGGGAAAATCCCCTGCGCTTTGCGCATGCCCCAGCGGCATAACGCCTGCCGTGATGGCGACGGTCATTGCAATTGAAAACTTGTTCACTTCTGTCTCCTTTTCGACATACTTTCATAGTTTGCTCATTATTGAGCGCACTACAAATAAATTTTTTCGGGAAAAGTCTTACGCCAGGGCAGATACCATGACGGCGTTGACTTCATCAGCAGCTTCATAGATGGCCCAATGGCCGACGCCTCGCAGCAAATGAAATTCGGCCTGCGGCAAACTTGCCCGCAACGCCTCGCCCTGGGCTTCGACCCTGCCGGCTCCATACACGTCGAATTCACCCGAAATTCCATAGACCTGACACTTCAGGGTGGTGAAGGCGTCATAGCAACGGCTGGCAAGCAGGCTGCGGGTATCCAGGGTGCAACGTAAAAGGTTGTCCAGATGTGTCTCGATCGCCAACTGATCGATCTTATTACTGTCGTGAAACAGCATGACACCCAGGTTATGGCGCTGCACTCTTTCCATTTCAAGCGGATCTTCGATACCGCGCCAGCGCAGCACGGTATCAGGCACTTTCGGCACCATAGGTGTAAAACTGCCCCGCAGCAAAACAAGCTTGCGCACGCGGTCGGGACACTGCATGGCCATGCTCTCGGCCAAAACAGACCCCAGAGAAAAACCTGCAATGTCCACGACCGCGTCGGGTGCAAGGATTTGATCCACCCCCTGCCACAACATCTTGGCGAAAGCCTGGCACGTTGTTTCATTGCGGGGAAGCTCCGAGTCCCCGTGACCTGGCAGATCCGGGACATACAGGGTATGGTGCCTGGCCAAGGTTTCAAGATTGCGTATCCAGTGGGTCCAGGAACCGTTATTGCCGTGAATCAGCAGCAATGCCGGACCCGTACCCCATACACGCCACGTCATCTTGCTATCGGCGGCCAGAGTGATGTGCTTGACTGCTCGCGCATCCCAATCCAAGACAGTTGCTTGCACCGAGGTCTCCATTTTGTCGCCTGGAACGGGCAACATTTATCTTGTAGTAAATAATAGCACCTTATATAAGGTATCTTTACTTAGTCAAGCTTTTTGTACGGGAATCACTGCGTATTCTTCTTTTAGCTTTTAGAATGGGCGGTTCTGTATCGACCCCGCCTTTACCTGCTCGTTAGCCTTCTCAATTGATTTCATGAACCACGAAAAGAACCCGGAAAAGAAAGTACCCGAACTGGGTCTGCGCGAACGAGGCAAGCAAGACAAGCTTCGGCGCATCAAGCTCGCCGCACGCGAGGTCTTTCTTGAAAAAGGCTACGAAGAAGCCACCACACGCGAAATCGCGCAACGCGCGGAAGTCGCGATAGGCACAGTTTTTGTCTATGCCGCGGACAAACGCGATCTATTGATGATGATCATCAATAACGACCTGGACCTGGTCAACGACAAAGGTGTGAAAGCTTTGCAAACCGATCAGCCCCTGATCGAACTGCTGATGAAGTTCTTCACCTTGCGCTACAAGTATTGGGCCAAGGCCCCCAAACTTTCCAGAGCCGCCGTGCAAGAAACGTCAGACTTCCTTGTGCAAACTACCGACAGGGGTGCGGAAACCAGTCATTTCTACGCCAGGCGGACGAACGTCGCTACCATGCTTGCCGAATTGATCCGCCGCAAGCAGGAACAAAAAAAAATCGCCTGCGCCGCCAGCCCGGAACTGATTGCGGCCCTATTCATGACGATCTACCTGACAGAGGTAAGGCGCTGGCTCTCGCAACCCGACCCCAAGCCTACACCTGGTTTGAAACAGTTGCGCGCCTTGCTGTCCTTGGCGATCCAGGGCTTGGACCCAGCCAAGGATGAAGTGCCCTCAGAGTAAGGGCCGGCGCCGCCGCACAGCGGCAAGCGTGGGGGTTTCGTGGGGGCTGAAGGATCAGCCCCTTCCCAGGAAAGGCATGGAAAGCGGAAAAATCGTGCTTTCATAAAGATTGACTTCCGCCGGCAAGGACGCCATCAACAGCACGACTCGCGCCACGTCCGATGCCTTCATCAGTTCGCCCGGCTGGAATTTGCGCCCAGACTTCTGCGCCAATGCGGACTCGGTCACTCCCGGATGCACCATGCTCACGGCAATACCGTGCGCTCTGCCATCCAGCGCCAGCGCATGTGTCATCCCCTCCAGGCCATGTTTGGTGGTGGTATAGGGCACTGAGTCGGGACGCGGAACCTTCGCCGCCACACTACCCATATTGATGATTCTGCCGCCACCCTGCGGCTTCATGATGCGAAAAGCCTCACGACTGCACAGGAAGGTTCCGGTCAGGTTCACATCAAGCACCGTCTTCCAGGTCTCCAGGCTCATGGATTCGATCGGTGCGCTGGTCGTGACACCTGCGTTATTCACCACGATATCGACACGCCCAAAGCGTGAGACGGCATTGGTGAACAGGTCGCTGACATCTTGCTCACGGGTAATGTCGGTAACGCACACCAGGGAATCGCTTCCTGCTGCGGCTACCAGCGCCGCAGTCGCCTCCAGTTCTTCCTTCTGGCGTGCAGCCAGCACCACGACCGCACCGGCCTCGGCCAGGGCAATAGCCACTGCGCGGCCGATGCCGGAGCTGGCTCCGGTAACCAAGGCAACCTTGTTGGCAAGAAGTTTCGTCGACGACATTTGTTCTCCTGGTTTATTGACTGCACCTCTGCTGCCGTTGCTCGCCGGCAGCAGGGGCCATTAATTATTCAATAGTCCCCAACTTCAGATGCCAGGTGGGTGGACAGCGTGGCGAATGTACGCCGTCCACCACAACATCACTCGGCGGTAATACCTGCCGCGCGGATGATTTTCCCCCACTTGGCGGTATCGGTGTCAACCACCTTTGCCAAATCTTCAGCGCCACCAGGCCAGGGCTCCGCGCCGATGCTGCGCATGAAACCGGCCATCTCAGGATTGCGAGTTACCTTGTACAAGGCAGCTGTCAATTGCTTGCGGATGGTTTCGGGCGTATTGGCAGGCAAGAAGATGCCAAACCAGCCGCTCAGGTCATATCCCTTCACACCGGCTTCGGCCATGGTAGGAACGTCGGGCAAAGAGGAAGGACGCGTTACGCCGGTAACTGCCAGCGCACGCACGCGGCCCCCCTTCACTTGGGGTATGGCCAGAGTTGCGTCGGCAAACAAGAAGTCCGTGCGTCCGCCGATCAGGTCGGTCATCGCCGCAGGCACCCCTTTATAAGGAATATTGACTGCATCGACGTCGGCCAGGGTCTTGTACATTTCCCCCGCGACCTGGCCGGTGGCGTTCCCACTGCCCCACGAATATTTGCCGGGACTTTTCTTGAGCATGGCGGTCAATTCCGCAACCGACTTAATGTTGCTCTTCTCCGCGCTGACCAGCAGTACGAACCCCAGACTGGCGACGGTTCCCACCGGCGAAAAATCTTTCACCGGATCGAAAGGCAATTTCTTGAAAAGGTGGATATTGGCTGCGTGCGTCGAGTTCGGCGTGAATAGCAGCGTATAGCCATCGGGCGCCGCCTTGGCGACGTTATCGGCGGCGATATTGCCCAAGGCCCCCGCTTTATTCTCAACGACCACCGTCTGGCCGATTTCTTTTTCCAGACCGGCAGCAACGCGCCGCGCCACGTTATCGATGCCGCTACCCGCTGGATAACCCAGCAACATGCGTACTGGGCGAGAAGGATAGGTATCCGCAAAAGCGGCCGAAAGAGGGGCCGCCATCAAGGTAAGAAGGGACAACGTTACTGCAAACTTCCTGGTCATACTCATTTCTCCGATTATCTTCTGCATTGCTGCTTCAGCGTTATTTGCCGAAGCGCACTGATAGTGCGGTTCCGGCCAAATGCCCCGCCAAGCCGCTCGATGCCGCAACCGGCATGCCTGGGGCAAGTTCAAGGAATTGCTTGACGGCCCTGAGCGACACCACCCCACAACCGCTTATGGTTTGAGCGATGCGATCCGCTTCGGCCAGCAAGTCTTGCGGCGCGACGACCTGGCTGAGTAAGCCGGCTTGCAATGCCTCGTTGGCGTTCAGCACGTCACGTGTCAGCACCATGCGGGCGACCGTCTTGACTGGAACACGTCCGATCAAAGCCGACATAACCAGCGTCGGGGGTATGTCGCGTTCCATTTCGGGAATCTGGAAGCTCGCATCGCTGGCCGCGAGCGTAATGTCGCAAACACCGGCCAAGGCACAGCCAACCCCGTATGCCCGGCCATGAATCACACCCAGCACAGGAACACGGGTGTTCTTCAAAGCGTCGTAGAGCTCTAGTGCGGGCATCGCTACGTTCTGACGCAGATCCTCAGCGCTAGGTGTGGCGCCGGGCTTGGGCATGGGCGATTGACGGCCCGCGCAAAAGTCATCGCCATTGCCTGAAAGGCGGACCAGCTTGATGCCGTCGTCCAGGCGGGACACCGCATTGATAATGGCGCGGCCCATCTCGGCGCTTAGCAGATTGCCGTTGGCCGGGCTGTTCAGCGCAATATCGAGCACGCCGTTTGCGCTATGAATGGTGACGAGTTCAGTGTTCAACGGTATTTCCTTTCTGATGTATGGCTTCCCAGATCGCGGAAGGAATCGCGGGCATGGGAAGTTCCTCTCGGGTCACTTTGCCGATTGCGTCAGCCAAGGCATTGAAGATCGCCGCAGTGGCCGGGGTAATGCCGCTTTCGCCGCCCCCCTTCACCCCCAGGGCATTGCCCTGGGTCGGGTCTTCCGTCAGTTCCACTTTAAGTTCGGGAATGGCCCCCGCCCGCGATACGCCGTAATCCATGTACGAGCCGCTTAAAACCTGCCCGGTTTCAGGATCGACATGAAATCCCTCATAGAGCGCCTGGCCTATTCCTTGCGCCAGGCCGCCATGCACCTGCCCTTCCACAATCATGGGGTTGATGGGGCGGCCGACGTCATCGATCGAGGTATAGCGGGTGAGCTCCACTTCGCCGGTTTCAGGATCAACTTCCAGCTCGCATATCGCCGCGCCTGTGGGGTGGGCAGGGATGCGTCCGTTGAACTCGGCGCAGGCGAAGAAACGATGCTCTGCACTGCTTGCGAGCCCATCGCGTTCAATGCGCGCAGCCACGTCGAAAACGCCGACGCCGCGCTGCGAAGCTGTATCGCTGAAGATGCCTTGCTCGAACTTGATGTTGCCCTCTGGGCATTCAAGAATTGCCGCGGCCACAGGTTTGCCCATCGCAATCAGCTCGGCGGTGGCTTCCTGCAGCAAACGCCCAACCAGACGCATCGAGCGATCGGAGTGCGACCCCCCCCCTACGCTTACGAAACTAGAGTCGCCCGTACGCAAGCGCACCGAGTCAAAAGGCACCCCCAATTCGTCAGCGAGCACTTGCGCAAAGGTGGTTTCATGCCCCTGCCCCGTGCTTTGCGTTCCGGCTACGAGATCGACTGAACCATCCGCCTTCACCGTGACTTCGATGCGCTCGCGCGGCGCGCCCACTGGCGACTCGACATAATTGGCCAGACCGATGCCCAGCCATTTGCCGCGGGTGAGCGCTTTGGCGCGACGCTGTTCGACTTGGTCCCATTCAGATACGACCAATGCCCTTTCCATATTGGCGGCAAACTGGCCGCTATCGTAGTTCAGGCCCATTACACTGCGATAAGGCATTTGTGCAGGTTGGATAATGTTCCGACGCCGTATTTCGACCCGGTCGATGCCAAGTTCGAGGGCCGCAATGTCGAGCATGCGCTCCATCACATGGGTGGACTCGGGACGGCCCGCACCTCGGTAAGGGCCGGTCGGAGCGCTGTTGGTCAGCACCGCCGTCAACAGAGCCGCGGCTTGAGGTACGTGATAGACCGTGGTCATCACGCGCGAGCCGTTGGACAAAGGCACATAGGACACCGTGTGCGCGCCGACATCGCCGATCAGCTCGTTATTGATGGCCAGGATTTTCCCATCTTTGGAAAACGCCATGGCCGCACGGGCAACTTGGTCCCGGCCTTGATAGTCCGACAGGAATGCTTCGTTGCGATCACTCGTCCATTTGACGGCACGCCCCAGGCGGCGGGCTGCCCACAAGACCGCAAGCGGTTCTGGATTGACGCAGCTGCGCGGTCCGAAGCCTCCGCCCACGTCAGGAGAAATGACTCGCACGCTTTGCGGCGATACTTTCAGCGCATCTGCAATGCACAGCTGTTGCCGGGTTACACCCTGGCTGCCGGAAATCAGCACATATTGTTGCGCTTCGGCGTCAAAGCTGCCGATAGCCGAACGCGGCTCCATTTGGCAATTGACGATGCGGCTATTGCGGAACTCTCGTCTCACCACATGATGCGCTTGGGCAAAGATGCGGTTGACTGCTTCCACATCGCCCAATTGAACCTGAAAACAAACATTATTGGCTGCGCCATCCCACAACAGCGGCGCACCCTCTTGCATCGCTTTGTCGACGTCGACCACGGCGTCCAAGGCTTCGAAATCGACCTCGATCAATTCGCAGGCATCGCGCGCTTCGCGCTGGGAACGAGCCACTACCATGACGATGGCTTCGCCTACGTGGCGTACCCGGTCGATAGGCAAGGGCAAGTGGCGTTGATTGAACACATCGCCAGTCAGGGAATTGGAAAACGCTCTTGCCATATGATCAATGGCGTCGGCCGGATTGGGAATATGGTTCATTCCCTGGTGGCCATCGGCCAGATAATCCTTACCTTGCAAGACCGCTATGACGCCAGGCGCTGCCGCTGCCGCATCGATGTTGACCGAGCTCAATGTCGCGTGCGCATAAGGCGAACGCAAGAAAGCCGCGTACAACTGCTCCGGCACATTGATGTCGTCGGTGTAGCGGCCTTTGCCGCTGACCAGCCTGATGTCTTCTACACGCGGTAAGGGCTGCCCTATCATTTTATTCATGATGTGCCTCTACCCCTAGAATGCACGCCGACGCCGCCCTTGCCTTGGCTGCGTGCTTGACCGCCTCGATGATATTCACATAGCCGGTGCAGCGACAGATATTGCCTTCCAAACCTCGGCAGATGTCTTCATCGTTCAAAGAGCCATCGGTATCCAGGTAGTACTCGATCGCCATGATCATGCCCGGGGTGCAAAAACCGCACTGCAATCCGTGGCAGGCCACGAATGCCTGCTGTACCGGGTTCAGGACGCCGTTGTTCGCCAAACCTTCCACCGTCACGACTTCGCCGCCACTGGCCTGCGCGGCAAGCACCGAACACGACTTGACGGCCGCGCCATCAAGCTTGACCGTGCAAGCGCCACACTGGCTGGTATCGCAACCCACGTGCGTACCGGTCATCCCCAACTCTTTTCTTAGAAACTCGACCAGCAGCGTACGGTCATCAACCTCGCGGCTGACCTGCACTCCGTTGATACGCAAATCGACCCTGCTCATGCCTGCGCTCCCTCCGACACTTTGGCGCTGAAGCGTCGAAAAAATTCGGTAGCCAGCTTATTGGCAACCGAACCCACCAGGCGAGAGCCGATTTGCGCCAATTTGCCACCAACCTGGGCTTCCGCGACGTAGGTAAGAAGCGTGCCCTCCCCGTCTTCGGTCAATTCGACGTCGGCCGTCATTTTTCCGAAACCGGCGATGCCACCATCACCTTGACCAATAATCTGGTAGCGCTCCGGGGCAACTTTCCCCCCTATGGTGAGGTTGCCTTTGAACTTCGCCTTGACCGGTCCGATCGCCGCGACGACGACCGCGGCGTACTCATCCGTACCCGTTTCGGTAAACGACTCGCAACCCGGCACACAAGCTTGCAGCACTTCGGGCGAGTTCAGATATTCCCATACCAGTTCACGCGGGACGGCAATGTGGTGCGATCCTTTGAGTTCCATTTTGTCTCCGATACACATTGGGCGTCAGCAGTCGACGACGCCATTTTCATTGATGAGATACTTGAGCGTGTGCCTGTTCAGGCCCCAGGCATGAGCGCGGCAAGCGCGCGACGCGTCAGCACCTTGACCAGATTCGCGCGATATGCGGCGCTGCCGGCCAGATCGTCATTCAGCTCGGATTCGTCGATCTGCGCCGTAGCCAGGGCTTCTTCGGCACACGACTGGCTCAAAGCCATTTCGGCTTCCTGCCAGCGGAACACCGACGGCCCCGCACCGGTCACGGCAACCCGCACACCGTCTTCGGTATCCGCAATGAAAACGCCCGCAACTGCATAGCCCGTCGCACGATGGCGCAACTTGGCGTAGGAAGATCGGCGAGGAATCGGAAACTCGAACTGGACGATGATTTCGTCCGGCTCCAGGGCGGTCTCGAACATGCCAAGAAAGAAATCGTCGGCAGCGATGCGCCTGCGGTCCGTCACTATGGTTGCCGCCAGCCCGAGGACCGCGCTGGGGTAATCTGCCGACGGATCATTATTGGCCACCGAACCGCCCATAGTTCCACGATTGCGTACCTGGGGGTCGGCTATGAGCCCGGCCAGAGTGGCCAAGCCTGGTATTGCGCCGGCGACCACGCTGGAGGCGGCCACTTCGGCGTGACGCGAGGCGGCCCCTATGCGCAGCAGGGACCCTTCCCTGGAAATACCCTTCAACTCGGGCAAACTACCCAGATCGACCAAGTGGGACGGCGCTGCCAGTCTTTGCTTGAGCGTTGGTACCAATGTCATGCCACCAGACAGCGGCTTGGCCTCGGGTTCACTTTGCAGCACGGCTAGCGCTTGCTGCAAAGAGACCGGGCGAACGTAACTTAAGGGGTGCACGGTAATCCCATTCGTTGGCTCGACGCCGGCGTCTTACTCTTCGCCAGCCATCGATATCAGACAGCTGGATAATCTAGAAGAAATGCGCCGCGAATTAAAGCGCATAAAAACTATAGACTCACAATAAAATTCGATAAGTCATAGCTATTGACACCTCAATCCTCGTAGCGTTTGAGCATGGTTTTGGCAATAACCAGTTGCAGAACCTGGCTAGTACCCTCGTAAATTCGTAATGCGCGGGCATCCCGATAGAGGCGTTCGATCGGATATTCGGCGATATAACCCGCCCCGCCAAAAATTTGTAACGCCCGGTCCGCAACGCGCGACAAGGCTTCCGAACAGAAATATTTGGCTGCGGCCGCCAGATTACGGGTGTCTTCGCCCGCCGCAAGCGCCTCGGCGGCACGCATCACCAAGGCATGCCCCGCCAGGTAGTCGGTCTCGGAATCGGCAAGCATGGCCTGAATGAGCTGGAATTGCGCAATCGGCTGGCCGAACTGCTTGCGCTGCATAGCATAGCGCGCAGCCTCATCAATCAGGCGCTTGGCCATTCCCAGCCCCGAGGCGGCCACGCTGATGCGGCCGCTATCCAGTACCTGCATGGCTATCTTGAAGCCCTGCCCTTCGGCCTGCAATCCGCCGATGATGTTTTCGACCGGCACACGCACATTTTCGAAAATCACATCGCAAATGGGTGAACCGCGCTGGCCCATTTTTTTCTCGGGCTTGCCAATATGCAGGCCCGGCGTATCCCGGTCGACCAGGATAGCGCTGATACCCGCCGCCCCCTTCTTGGATGCATCGGTGCGTGCCATGACGGTGAAAACATGGGCTCGGGATGCGTTGGTAATGAAACGCTTGGTTCCATTGATCACCCAGTGGTCGCCGTCCCGTACCGCAGTCGTCTTCAGGCTAGCTGCGTCAGATCCGGCATCGGGTTCGGTCAGGCAAAACGAGGCCCGTAGGTCTCCTGTTGCCAAACCGGGTAGATACTTCTCTTTCTGCGCCTGAGTGCCCGCCAGGACGATACCCTTGCTGCCGATACCCACATTGGGCCAGAACACCAGGCGAAAAGCCGGCGAGGTATAGCTGAATGCGATCTGTACCTGGATTTCCTGAAAAAGATCCAGTTCGAAGCCATTGAATTCCTGCGGAATACCGAGGCCAAACAGCCCCATCTCCTTCATTTCCTCAATGACTTCGGCAGGAACCTCTTCGTTTTCCTCGACCTGCCTTTCAAGCGGGATCAAACGGTTGCGTATGAACCGGTCAACCGCATCAAGCAGTTGCGGAAAACTTTCTTCATCGAATGCCGATGCCATGATTATGATTTCCTCACATTACAAACAAGGCATCCAGCGCTACCACGCCTTCGCCTTGCGGCAAAGCCACGAGCGGATTTACATCGATTTCTGAGATTTCGGGATTTGCCAGCATAAGCTCGGCCAAGCGTCGCACAGCGTTTGCCACGGCAGCCACATCAACAGCGCTGCGTCCACGCAAAC
This sequence comes from Pigmentiphaga sp., assembly GCA_040391825.1. Lineage (GTDB taxonomy): Bacteria > Pseudomonadota > Gammaproteobacteria > Burkholderiales > Burkholderiaceae_B > Pigmentiphaga. The sequence goes on along the minus strand of JBEBXA010000001.1, from coordinate 45,045 downwards.
CTGACAGCAACTTGGCACCCTTCAATTTGAAGATTTCCTCGACAATCTGCTGTTCGGTCAGATCAGGAGCCACTAGACGCACGTCGTGCAAGGCCTCGATCCAGATACCGCCCAGACCGACAAGCATCACCACACCCCAGTTGGGATCGCGTCGTCCCCCGATAACCATTTCCAGACCGGGCTTGGACATCGCTTCGACCAGAATGCCATCCAGCTTCAAATCAGGGCATGCCTGAGCGACATCAGCGCTCATTTTTGCCCAGGCTGCGCGCAAGGCGGCTTCATCCTTCAGGCCAACCGCCACTCCACCCACATCGCTCTTGTGCATGAGTAGGTCGGCTTGCGCCTTGATAACCACCGGATAGCCGATACCTGCAGCGATCCGCGCGGCATCATCGGCCGTCGCCGCCAGCTCACCCGCAGGCGTAGCAATACCCAGTTGATTCAATAAACGTTTGCCATGATGCTCGGCCAGCGGGCCACTACGCAGGTTCGGCAGCTTCAGTTCAGAACTGGCCTTGTTGCGTTGGGCGGCGGCCGCGTGCAATTGCCCGTAGCGATGAACATGGGCCATGGCGCGTATGGCTCGATCTGGCGAGCGCAGAAAGGGCATACCGCTTTCCGTCACCATGGACATGAATTCCGGAGCCAGCGGCCAGGCATCCCCCATGATGACGAAGCACACCGGCTTCTTGGACTCAACCATGACCGGCAACACGGATACGGCCTTAGCTACCTGCTGCGGGGCCGAACCGCCCATAAGCGGAACGATCAGGCTGCCCACACCTGGATCGGCCAGGATCATCCGGGCCGATTGGCCGAATATTTCCGGTCGCTGCATCCCTTGGGCAGTCAGGTCCAGCGGATTGTCAGGCGCCATGAAATCCGGCAGGACTTGCGCCAAAGCCGTCAGCGTTTCCGGCTGGAAGGTGGCCAGTTCAAGCCCGACGTCCTCGCAAAAATCGAGAGATACCCCCCGCAGCGCGCCGGAGTTCGAAGACACCGCCGCCTTGCCGCTTTGAATCGGTGTGGGATAGCGGGCCAGAATCGCGGTGACATCGAACAGTTCGTCCATGGTGTCGACCACTACCACCCCTTCGCGTTCCACCAGCGTGCGCATGACCTGATAGTCGCCCGCCAAGGCCCCCGTATGAGACTTGGCCGCTTCGCGTGCCCTTTGGCTGCGACCGGGGTGCATCATGACGATAGGCTTGCCCAGTTGACGGGCGCGGGCGGCTACCCGCAGGAACTCTGCGGGTTTGCGCAACATCTCGACAAAAATAGCAAAGGCATCGACGTCGCTGGCTTCAACCAACGATGCGAGAAAGTCTTCGGTGCAAAGCGCCGCTTCGTTGCCGCTGGAAATCGAAAAGGCCACGCTCAGGCCTTTGCCCAGGAACGCTTGGCGCAGGTTTCCGCTCATGGCTCCGCTTTGCGCGATGATGCCGATTCTGGGCCCGCTTACGGGCTTGGCATTCTGCACAGGTTCGAAGGTAAGCGGCACGCCATCTGAAAAATTGATGAAGCCCAGGCAGTTCGGGCCGAGCAAGGCAATACCGTAGCGCTCGGCAATCGCCGACAACTCGTCCTGCGCTGCTTGCCCTGCTTCACCCAGCTCGGAAAAACCCGAGGCAAACACTACGGCGCCGCCGATACCCCGGCGGCCGCAGGCTTCTACCGACTCGCACACCGCAACTTGCGGCACGATAAGCACGGCCACGTCAACGCCTTCAGGAAGCTCGTCGATGGACTTGAAACAGCGTTTACCATTGACCTCATCCCGGCTACGGCTAACCAGGTGAAGATCACCCTCGTAACCGAAGCGTTGCAAATTGGCCAGGAGCAAACCACTGACGGAGCTTGCATCCGATGAGGCACCTACTACCGCGATAGACTTGGGCCGCAGCAGGCGGTCCAGAGCAACTGAAGACATTGAACGATTCCTCGAACCAAATTAACGACGATAAGCGCCCAGGCCAGGCTTGAACGATTTCTCGTCCAGGAACTGCGACATAGCCGTGTCGCGCCCATTTTCCGGATCCTGGAAAGTGCCTTGATCGACCTTGGCCATAAGGTAGTCGGCGGCCTGCTCCCAGGTCATTTCCGAGGCGATGCGATGCGCAACCTTGGCTTGGCGCAGCACGACCGGGTTCTTTTCCATCAGCACCTTGGCCAATTCACGGGTGCGATCACGCAAGCGCTCAAGCGGAACGGCCTCATTGACCAGACCGATCTCTGCCGCGCGGCGACCATTGAATTTTTCGCCCGTCATCACGTAATACATGGCTTCGCGTTCGCGTACCAAGGCAGCCACCGCACGGCTGACCACGCCCGCGGGGATGATGCCCCAGTTAATTTCCGACAAACCGAAAGTGGCCTCTTCCGCCGCAATGGCCAAGTCGCAAGAAACCAGCGGCGTGAATGCACCGCCAAAACACCATCCATTGACCATGGCGATGGTGGGCTTGGAATAGAAACGCAATTGACGCCACTGCCATTGGCCATTGGCACGGTACAAGCGGGTGCGTTCTTTCGGATCATTATCCGTGCCGCGGAAATATTCGCGCAGATCCATACCTGCCGAGAACGAGTCGCCGGCGCCAGTCAGCACCAGCACCTTGCAGCGCTCGTCGGATTCGAGGTCTTCCAGCGTTTGCAGCATGGCATAGACAATGCCGGGATTGATGGCATTGCGTTTTTCGGGGCGGTTCAGCGTGACCCAGGCAATGCCGTCTTCGAAATCGACCAAGACCGGTTTTTGCTCGGGGGTCGCGTTACTTGCAGTCATGATTTGTCTCCTCGTTACTCAAAAATGTGTGGACCCCCTTAATATATAAGTTTGGTTTATATAAATCAACCTTCTTTTTTAAAAACATCGGTGCTTCCAGGCCTGTAAACATTCCTGAACGCACATTACTGCCTAGCTATGTTTGGATTGCCTCGGCTAGCCTTCCAGCAAGCCGAACAAACGCTCACCCCAAGCGTCATCCAGCTCTTGAATACTTTCCGCTTTCCAGACAGGAGTCTTGTCCTTGTCGATCAGCAAAGCGCGTATGCCTTCCTCAAAATCGCCCCGAGTACTGCACCAAACCGCGACTTCGGTTTCCAGCTTGAATACTTCAGCAAGCGAACGATGCCGGGTACGGCGATGTAATTCATAGACCAGGCGGGCCGTGCTTGGGGCGCCGTGGCGCAGATTTGCCGCAGCGGTCATCAGCCAACGGTCTTCGGATTGGATCTGAGTGATCGCTTCCACGATTTCGTCCAGTTGAGGCACGCTACACAGCTCGGAGATCAGGCCTTGGTTGCTCTGCAATGGGCCGGGAGCCGCTTCGGAAGGGCTTTGAACCCGTCTCAGAACCCGATGCAGCAAGACGTCGTCCATGGCTCTATTACCCGACCAATCCTGGCTACTCAATTGCCCAAGGACATATGCTTTTTCAGCCTGCGGTAATTGGTAATCGGCCCAGCCCGCATACAAGGCATCGCGAGCGCCGATTTGGGATCCCGTCAAACCCATGAATAAGCCAGACTTGCCCGGCATGCGGTTCAGCATCCAGGACATACCCACATCGGGGAATAATCCTATGGCGATTTCCGGCATGGACACAGTAGAGGTTTCCGTCAGCACGCGATGGCTGGCCCCTATCATCAACCCCATGCCACCGCCCATCACCAAGCCGTTTCCCCAGCAGAGCAAAGGTTTCGGATAAGTATGGATGGCATGATCCAGGCGATACTCGCGCTCGAAGAAAGTTCTGACTCCCTGATTTTCCCCCTCGGCTTCGCCAGCAGAGCTTCGCATCTCGCGATATAAACCCTGCAAGTCTCCCCCCGCGCAAAAAGCCCGTTCCGAGGTGCTGTCGAGCATGACCATGGCTACCCTGGGATTGCGAGACCATGAGATGAATTGGGCGTGCAGCAAGTCCACCATATCGAGCGACAGCGCATTCAATGTGCGCGGTGCGTTCAAAGAGGCAAGGCCTATGCACTTGCCATTGCTGGCAGGCAGCTCACGAAAGAGAACGGGTAGGGTTATGGACATTTTGCATCGCTTCAAAGAAAAGCCGGCCACGCAATGAGCATAGTCAACTTACAACAATAGCAAAATGCAAAGTCAAGGGAAAGAAACCCGCCAGTGACGGCTACTAAGCCGCCCTTCCGGGTTTTCAGTAAGAGTGTCGAGCTCGCATGGCGGCTAGCGCGGCCAATCCCAGCACTGCGAACAGGATCAAACTCCAGATCTCGTACTTGATTCCCAGCACTTCGACCACTGCGTCGGCGCAACCAGCGTAGATCCCGAACACGGCAGGCAGCGCAGACTCGAGCCCCGATTTGGTCATGAACTGGTCGGCGAGGGTTTGCGCACAGCTCAGCGATTGCGACGCCACATTATGTTGGTAAAGCGCGGCGGCGATACCCCCCACGCTCAATATTGCGATCACAGCAGAAAACACTTTCTGCCGCCCTACCGTTTTACGCGACAGCAAACCCAGAATGCCGACGGCTGCGATCAGCAGATAGATGACGCGCTGAAATACGCACCAGGCGCATGGCTGCATATCAAAGACGTGCTGGGAAACCAGGGCAAGGCCCACCGCCGCAAGACTGGCTAGTGTAATGAAGGCAAGCAGACGGTCGGCGGAAAAGGGTTTCATGGAATCAAGGTGGTGCGAGAAGAAATGAGGATAGCGGCAGCGCCGCGCGTTGCAAGACATCGACGAGCAGCTCGCTCACACCATCCCAAACGATCTGCACACCCAGGCAGAGCAGGATAAAAGCTGACAAGCGAAGAAAAACGACTGTACCCGTTTCGCCCAGCGGACGCAGCAATTGCTGGGCATAACGAAAACATAAAAACACGGATAAAGCCACCACCGCGACCCCCAGCACGGCACCCGAAACACGAGTCGCGCTCATGGCCAGCGAGGTATCGCGCAGGCTGGCGCCCACGGTGATCGCCGCCGCAATGGACCCCGGCCCACATGCAATCGGAAATGTCAGCGGGTAAAACGCTTTCCGTCGCGCCATTTCCGCGGTGAAGCCTTCGGCCATGCGCGCGGAGCGCTCGGTCCCGCCATCGTTGGAATTGAGTAGGCGCCAGGCGCTGGAAACCACCAACAGCCCCCCGCCCACCCTGACGATAGGCAAGGATATGCCAAAGAAGGCCAGCACGAACGAGCCTACCAGCATGGCCGCGAACAAAAGCAGCAATACACTGCGTGAAATCCGGGCGGCCAGGATTTCACGCGTGGCATTGGAGGCACCCTCGGTCAGGGACAGAAAGATGGGCGCCGTCGCCGTCGGATTCAGAATGGGCAGCAAGGTTGCCAGAGAAAACAGGAAACTCTTCCCCAGCAACAGAGCATAGTCTTCGATAAGCATGCCCCGAAGTTTAAGAGAAATGTCCTTATGCTGCAGCGACGCGCTGGCAACCGGAAGTGACCATCCCCTGATTGAGGCCGGCATAGACCTCTCCCACCATGATCAAGGCGGGTCCATCTCCCAGCAAACGGGCTGCAAGCGGCAAATCGGCAAGGGTAGTGGGCAGCACGCGCTGATTCGGCAAACTGGCGTTCTCTACCAGTACAGCGGGCCGGTCCGGCGACATGCCGGAGGTGATCAAGCCATCGGCGATAGCTTGGGCCTGACGGCCCCCCATGTACAGGACCACGGTATCGGCGCCCTGCGCCGATTTTGCCCACTCATGCGCTACTTCGCCCCTACCGACCGCGGGAGTCAGAAATACGACGCTGCGGCTCACCCCCCTTTGGGTCAAGGATTGCCCCAGCGCAGCGCTGGCGCCGAATGCCGCGCTGATGCCGGGCACGACTTCAGTCTGAATGCCTGCCTGTTCGAGTGCGGCGATCTCTTCCTGGGCGCGACCGAACAGCATGGGGTCCCCGCCCTTCAGGCGCACCACGCACTCATAGCGGCGCGCAGCATCGATCAGTTGCCTATTGATGAATTGCTGAGCCGTGGACAGTTTTCCGCAACGTTTGCCGACGCCGACCATTCTGGCCTGCGGCGCCAGCGCCAATACATCGGGATTGACCAATGCATCGTGAAAGACGATGTCTGCTTGCGCCAACAGTCGGGCCGCCTTGAGCGTGAGCAAATCGACTGCGCCCGGGCCCGCTCCCACTAGGTAGATTTTCGCCATGGCTATGCCGCCATCGGTTTGGGATAGGTCTGTTGATAGTGCACGCTGAACAGTTCGAATGACTTCAAGGCTGCCTGCGGGTCGTGCCCTGCCTTCAAAAGGAAACTGTCAAAGCCGCAACGCGCTTGATAGTGAATGGTGTCGATCATGACGTCCCCGACAGCTCGCAGTTCGCCGTTCCAGCGCAGATGCGTACGCAGTATCTGCGCGATGGAGTAACCCCGGCCGTCGGTATAAAGAGGAAAGTCCACCGCGATCAGGGCCAAGCCACTGGCATCCAACGCGCCCTGCTGTGCGAGTTCGCGCGGATCGTCCGCGGGTTCAAGCAAGATTCCCACAGCATGCTGACGCGCACGCAGTTCATGATGCGCTGTCTTCCAAAGCTCCAGCGACACCAGCCAATCGCCATCGTCTGGAGGCAGGGCCTGATCCGCTTCGGCCTCGAAGCGCTGCCAGGTATCGACCGCGATTCCGCCAGCACGAATCAAAGTAGGCCCGGCGGCGGCTCGTGATGCTTGAATGAATTCAGACATGGGCTACCTCTGCAAGCGGTTTGACGCTCTTGCGATCGGCATAGACCCGCGTCTTGAATGGCTCAATGCCCAAGCGCTCGACCACGTCGATAAAACGCTCAACCTCGCTATCACGCAACTGGATATAGGTTTCAACCAGATTGGAGATGACGTCCGGCACCTCGTGGCGCGAGAACGATGGCCCGATAACCCGGCCGATGGCGGCGCCTGCTCCTCGCGTGGACTCGATATCGGGCAGCGGTTTGGCCGCTCCGCTCTGGCGTCCGCCTATTGTGATCTGGTACCACTCCTCACCTGCTTTATCCACACCAAGAATCCCGATATGACCCACGTGATGATGGCCGCAAGAGTTGATGCAGCCTGAAATATTCAAATCGAGCTCGCCGATTTCGTGCAGGTAGTCGAGATCATCGAAGCGGCGCTGGATGGATTCGGCGACGGGAATCGACACCGCGTTGGCCAAGGCGCAGAAGTCACCGCCGGGACAGGCGATGATATTGGTCAACAAGCCGATATTGGGCGTTGCCAACCCGACCTTATCAAGTGCCAACCACAAAGCGTGCAACTGGCTCCGCGCCACATCGGCAAACACCAGATTCTGTTCGTGCGAGACGCGCACTTCGCCAAAGCTGTATTGATCGGCCAGATCCGCCACGGTTTCCATCTGGTCCGCCGTGATATCACCCGGCGCGACTCCCGTCGGCTTGAGCGATGCGCTTACGGCGGCATAGCCGGCCACTTTGTGGGTATGTGTATTCTGGCGCAACCAACGCGCAAAACGCGGGTCTTTATCGGCATGTTGCGTCGAGGTATCAACGCCGGAATCCGCAAGATAGGGCACGCTTGTAAACCGCAGGGCAATGGTTTCGACCAAGTCGGTATTCAAGGTCTCGGGACCATCCTTGATCAAAGCCCACTCTTGCTCGACCTGCTCGGCAAATACCTGGGGAGTCAGATCCTTGACCAAGATCTTGATGCGGGCTTTGTATTTGTTGTCCCGCCGACCGTACAGGTTGTATACCCGCAAGATGGCCTGCAAGTAGGTCAACACGTGCTGCCAGGCAATGAATGGCCGGATCAACTGCCCCACCAGGGGCGTGCGCCCCAACCCGCCACCCACCCACACACGGAAGCCGGTTTCGCCGTCCTGTTCGACCGCCTGCAAACCAATGTCGTGCACACCGACGGCGGCTCGGTCGGAGACCGCACCGCTGATGGCAATCTTGAATTTGCGCGGCAGGAATGCAAATTCAGGATGCAAGGTGGACCATTCACGGATCAGTTCGCACCAAACCAAGGGGTTGACGAACTCATCGGGCGCGATGCCGGCAAACTGATCGGTGGTAGTGTTGCGTATGCAGTTGCCGCTGGTTTGAATGGCGTGCATCTGTACCTTGGCCAACTCATCCAGGATATCGGGCACATCTTCCAGCTTGGGCCAGTTGAACTGGATATTCTGTCGAGTACTGAAATGGCCATAGCCGCGATCCCAGCGGCGAGCAATAAAGGCCAGTGTGCGCAACTGGCGCGATGCCAGCAAGCCGTAGGGAATTGCCACACGCAGCATGGGTGCGTGTCGCTGAATGTAGAGCCCGTTCTGCAAACGCAGCGTGCGAAACTCGTCTTCGGTTAGCTGGCCGTTCAGAAAACGCCGCGTCTGGTCGCGAAATTGCGCTGCGCGTTGTTCAACCAGCCGCTGGTCGATGGGATCGTACTGATACATGCATCAAGCCTCTAAGGAGGACTGGCGCGATATGCAAGACAGAGAATGCTCGCCAGCCTAAGCCCTGAAGCTTACAAACACCTCTTACAGATTAGAACGAAGGGTTCGTCATGTGCATATATCAAAAATCGTCTTAAACGCGATTTTTTACTTGCTGATTATTTATATTCTGAAACGATTCGGCCGCCCATCTTGCCGGCGGCCGAATGTCCTGCTCAATCTCGCATCAAGCTCAGGCTTCGTGTGCCGCCTGCCCCATATTCACGCCCAAACCACCCGCTTCCGCATTACCGCGATTCTTGCGTGCGCGTTCCAGATGCGCCAGATATTCACTGGTAATGTCGCCGGTCACGTACTGGCCGTTAAAACATGACACATCGAAATTAGCCAAGGCCGGGTTCATGTCTCTAACCGCTTGCTGCATATCATCGATGTCTTGATAAACCAAGGCATCGGCACCTATGACCTGTGCGATTTCCTCATCGGTGCGGCCATATGCGATCAGTTCGCTAGGCGTAGGCATGTCGATGCCGTAGACGTTGGGATAACGCACCGGAGGCGCCGCCGACGCGAAATACACTTTATTGGCGCCCGCCGCACGCGCCATATCGACGATTTCACCACTGGTAGTGCCGCGGACGATGGAATCGTCGACGATCAGAACGTTCTTGCCTTTGAACTCTTCACGCATCGCATTGAGTTTCTGGCGCACCGATTTCTTGCGTACGGCCTGCCCGGGCATGATGAAAGTCCGGCCTACGTAGCGATTTTTGATAAACCCTTCCCGGTAGCTAAGATTGAGCCTGGCCGCCAATTGCATGGCGGCGGGCCGGGATGAATCGGGAATCGGCATCACGACGTCCACATCGCCCAGCCGCAGGTTGCGGGCTACTTTGTCCGCAAGGTATTCGCCCATGCGCAGGCGAGCGCCGTAAACCGATGCGCCGTCCATCAGGGAATCGGGCCGCGCAAAATACACGTACTCAAAAATGCACGGGTTGAGCTGCGGGCTATCGGCGCATTGCCGCGCAGTCATGCGTCCGTTCAGATCCACGAAGATGGCTTCGCCGGGAGCCACGTCGCGCAACATCTTGAAACCCATGCCCTCAAGCGTGACAGACTCCGAAGCGATCATCCAATCGGTGCCGCTGTCCGTTTCCACACTGCCTATGCACAGCGGACGAATCCCATAGGGATCGCGGAAAGCCAACATGCCATAGCCGGAAATCTGCGCCACGACCGCATAAGCGCCCCGAACCCGGCGATGGACGGCAGAAACTGCCTTGAAGATCGCGTCTTCATCCAGCGAGACTCCGTTAGAGGCCTGCTGCAATTCATGCGCCAATACATTGAGCAGGACTTCGGAATCGGAATTCGTATTGATGTGGCGGCGGTCGACGCGGAAGAGCTCTTCGCGCAGGGCTTCCCAGTTGGTCAGGTTGCCGTTATGGGCGAAGGTGATGCCGAAAGGCGCATTGACGTAAAAAGGCTGGGCCTCTTCAGCGCTGGAACTGGAACCGGCGGTGGGATAGCGCACATGACCGATCCCTGTATTTCCGGGCAGGGAGCGCATGTTGCGGGTGCGAAAAACGTCTCGCACCAGGCCATGCGCCTTATACATATTGAACATACTGCTCTGCGACGTGGCAATGCCCGCCGCGTCCTGCCCCCGATGTTGCAACAGTAGCAAACTATCGTAGAGCAATTGATTAACCGGCGCGTGCGAGACAACACCGACGATTCCACACATGAGAGCCTCTTTTCAACAGCACAAATCAATAACGGATCCAGTCCGCAAACTGTTCAGGAAGCAGTGGCTTGACCATCCTGACCCCCTCTTCCGCGTAGGAAGAGAATGCAGCCTGCGTCCACCACGGCTCCTTCGGCAAAGGAGTGAACCCTGCCGCCACCACCAACACTAAAACAATGACCACGCCGCGCGCCAGCCCGAACAAGGCACCCATGCCACGATCAACCGGCGTCAGGCCAGTAGCCGTCATCAGCATACCCAGCGCCATGTTGACCATGCCGACAAGCAACAGGACCAGAATGAAAACGCCCGCGTAGGCTATCGCCAGGCGCAAAAACGAGTTTTCCAGATACGGAACCAGCCATTCATACACGACTGGCCCATATCGTATGGCGCAGGTGAAAGCGGCCACGTAAGCAATCAGCGACAGCACTTCCTTAACCAAGCCCCGGAACAGGCCGATCACCACAGACGCCCCTAGAATAAGCAAGACGCCGTAGTCGAAATTCGTCACAGCGGTACGATAGAACTACTAAAGCCCGAAGAGTTGATGCGATTCCTGGCCGCATCGGCGGCTTCACGGGAAGCAAACGGGCCGACCCTGACACGAAATACGTCACCCTTGCCGGTCTTGACGCGCTCGATCGCGCTCTTGATGCCGGCGGCGGACAAACGATCACGCATGTCCTCGGCGCGCTCCTCGGTGGAAAACGCAGCGATCTGTACAGCAAAACTGCCCTTCGACACCGCTTTTGGCGTTTCAGCGCGGGCCACAGGCGCCTTTCCTTCCAATAGGGCCCGGGCTCGGTCGGCTTCGACCTTGGCATTGTCTGGCGCAGGCGGACGCGCTGCGGGAGGTGGCGCAGTCGCCGCCGGGGGCGGAGTCGGACGCGTTGCCGCAGGTGTTTCGTTCTGCGGTTCAGTGCGCGTGGGCTCTTCAACCCTGGGCCTGACCGCTTCGGGCGTACCCGGCGCTACCGCCTGAGCACTACCTTCGCTTGCCGGTGGAGCGGGCGGCTCGGGTGCGGCGGGCTTGACCAAGGGCTCGAATGAGGAACTCTTGTCGGGAATCTGGATAGGAATGTCGTCTGGCAGCAATGAAGGCTCGGAGTCGAGCACCATAGGTAACACGATGACCGCTGCGAGAACTAGAGCAATAGCTCCGACCAGGCGGCGTCGCGCACGGCGCCGGGCTTCCTGAGCGGGATCCTGCGAGGAGTCTCCCCCTGCCTGGGCGCGACCTGACTTAGCCGTGCTGGAAGCAGCCTTTTTTTTGCGTTCAAGCAATCCCATTGATACGTCCGGCTAAAACGAGCGGCGAAGCTGGCAAGCGGCTGGCATTCAGCCGCTGCGTGCGGCCTTTGCCTCACGCATAGTTGACAACACGCCGGCCACGGTAAGGAATGATCCGAAGACCAGGATTCTATCACCCTCGCCCGCTTTTTCTTGCGCTGCGGCAAATGCCGCGGCAGGGTCTTTGTAAGTAGAGATGGAAGAATCCTTGTCTTCCTTCACTCCGGCGGCCTTCAAATGGGCGGCTAATTCCTCGCCGCCCAGGCCACGATCACCAGCCAGGCCCGCGCAATACCAATGGTCTACGCGGTCTCCCATTTTTGCGATGACCCCGTCTATATCCTTGTCGGACAGCATGCCGAATACCGCGTGCGTATACGGATAAAAACCCATGTTGGCGAGGTTATCGGCCAGCACGGCCACCGCATGTGGATTATGCGCAACATCCAGAATCACCGTGGGTTGGCCGGGCAGGATCTGAAAACGCCCGGGAAGCTGGACTTGCAGCAAGCCCAAACGCACCGCCTGTTGCGGCACAGGCAAACGATCGCGCAACGCCTCCAGCGCAGCCAGGGCGGCAGCCGCGTTCAGCAACTGGTTGGCTCCGCGCAAAGCCGGATACGCCAGTGAATTGCGGCGCTGACCCCGTCCGCCGTAGTTCCATTGCTGCTTGTCGCCGGAATAGTTGTAATCCCGGCCGAAACGCCAAAGATCGGCGCCTATGCTGGCGGCATAGTCGAGCAAAGATTCCGGTGGCAGCGGGTCGGCACAGATGGCGGGGCGACCGGCGCGATAAATATGCGCTTTTTCCAGCCCGATTTTCTCGCGGTTGTCTCCGAGCCAATCCGTATGGTCCAGGTCAATGCTGGTCACGATGGAGCAATCAGCGTCTATGATATTGACGGCATCCAGGCGGCCGCCCAGCCCGATTTCCAGGACGAGAACGTCCAGCTTTGCGTGAGCAAACAAACGCAGAATGGCCAGCGTCGTAAGCTCGAAATAAGTAAGCGAAACGTCGCCTCTCGCTTGATCGACCGCGGCGAAGTGTTCGGCAAGTTGCGAGTCGCTAGCCGCGTCCCCGTTAATCCGGGCGCGCTCATTGAAATCGAGCAAGTGCGGCGAGGTATACAGCCCGACGGTATAACCTGCGCTGAGCAGGATGGACTCCAGCATGGCGCAAGTGGAGCCTTTTCCATTGGTGCCGCCCACCACGATCTTCACGCTGTCGATTTGCAAGGACAAACGATCCGCCACCGCACGCACGCGATCCAGGCCCATGTCTATCGGCCGACTGTGGATGGACTCCAGATATGTCAGCCAATGTGCCAGGGAGCTTTGAGCATCGGGACGAGAAAGGGGTGGTGCAGAAGGCGACATGAGGCAATCAGGGCGAGAAAACCATAACTATAGAACGTGCCGGGGTTTGCTGCTCGCTGCTTGCGCTGAGCTGATCGGTATGCGGCAAGGTTTGGCCTATCGGCGCAAACCGGCCTTGGCCGGACTCAGGCCTGCTTGGGCCAGCGCGTCAGGATGTCGTAGCCGTTAGCCGTGACGGCGATCATATGTTCCCACTGGGCCGATAATGACCCGTCTTCGGTGATGACGGTCCATCCATCATTCAAGACTTTGACGTCTGCCTTACCTGCATTGAGCATGGGTTCGATAGTGAACACCATGCCTTCTTTCAACCTCAAGCCCGTGTCGGGCCGGCCATAGTGCAGCACCTGGGGATCCTCATGGTACTTGCGCCCGATACCGTGGCCGCAGTATTCCCGCACAACCGAGAACCCCGAACCTTCAGCATGCTGTTGAATGGCCGCGCCGACATCGCCAAGACGCGCGCCGGGCCCCACCGCTTCGATGCCCTTCAGCATGGCCTCCAGCGTAACGTCAACCAGCTTCACCGCCTGCGCGCTAGGCGTGCCTGCGTAGTACATGCGACTGGTGTCGCCATGCCAGCCGTCTTGTATCACCGTCACGTCGATATTGACGATGTCGCCATCACGCAAGATTTCGCGCGAGTTGGGAATGCCGTGGCACACCACGCCGTTGACCGAGGTGCACAAAGTCTTGGGAAAGCCGTGATAACCAACGTTGGCGGGAATCGCCTTCTGCACTTGTGTAATGTATTGGAAGCAGCGCTGATCGAGTTCTTCGGTCGAGACACCAGGCTGTACATACTCGCCTATCATTTCGAGCACTTCCGCGGCCATTTGGCCGGCAACCCGCATCGCTTCAATTTGCTGTGGGGTCTTGATCGTGATTGCCATACGTAGCACTCCATGTTTTGAGCATTTTACCGCTGGGGAAATTACTTCAAGCCACCCATGATCCGGCGCGACTGCGTCAGCACATCGTACTTGCCCCCATAACGCTCACTCATCTCTTGCAGCGCCGTTGCCCCTGCCCCTGCCTGAATGCCCGGCCTGAAAGCAGCGGCCCACTCGTCCTGCACGTTCAAGGCCAATGCATAAGGCAGATAGCGTTCGTAGTGTTCGACCGCTTCCTCGCCTATTGGAAGGGGCTGTACAAACGACTTGGGTCGACGCAAGTAGCGTCGAAAGCCATCGATTTCATTCCGAACTTCCTGGCCCTTTGCCGTGTAGCAATGCAGGAAATCGAAAGCGCCCGTAACCACGGGCAAAGTAGCCAGGGGCGCCAGTCCAGCCAACAGGTCCGGCATGGTTTCCGCGCTGATGAACAACACCCAGACTCCCGCCCCCAGCAAAACCAGAGCCAGCACGACAAGCACCGCGACCCCAAACGGCCGGGACGCGGCGCCACGCCATTTCGCAACGGCCGTGTATAGCAAAGGAACTGCCGGCAAGGGCAGCAACATACCCAGCACCGCCGGTGCGCGCCACCCTCCGGCATGGACAACGAACAAGCCGGCCAAAGCCACCACCATGACGATCCAAAGATATAGGCCTTGCTTGGCCAAGCCCCTATGGTTCACGAACAGCGTACTTCCGTAGCCTGCGTCCAGCGCCTGCTTCACATCCTGTTGCGCGTCCTCTACACAGCGGCGATAGAAGCCGTCCAGCCGCAAGAGCTCTCGCTGTCCTCCAAAAAAACTGGTCAGTATGCTATTTAACAAAGCATCATGGCGCCCGTCTGTCCCGGTGTGGTTCGGCAAACGTTCCAGATAACAGCCGTCTTCCTTGTGCCATATCCGAATCGAACGTCGCGCCAGCAGCTCCATCACACCCGATGCAAATCCCCGGCTATCGAAGACTTTACGATACACATAGCGCGTGGCGAGCGCGGACATTCCCGCTGGCGGCTCTAAGCAGGCCGCCGCCTTGGCGCGCCACTTGTGCGTAAGCAGGTATACCCAGAGGTAGTAGACGAACAGAATAGACAGCCCCGCCACCGCGATACAGATGGCGGCGTTGTCCAGCAACCAATACCAAGCGGCCTTGGCTGGCCCAGGTGATGCGACGGCGCCCTGGGGCCAAGCGAGCGCTATCGTCGCGGCCTGCCCTGGCGCCAATTTGCGACTGGACACGAGCACTATCCGGCCGTCCTCTTGCTCTGCAAGCTCGACGTTGCCGCCCCACTCCCCCTTGGCGGCCAGGCCTGTCAACGGAGCAATCGCAAGCTCGTCCGGCAGCATGACGCGCGCACGGACCCGATCGATGGGAAACTCCCAAGCGTTGCCGGTAACGTTCCAGCGCAAAGTATCTGACTGTGCAAGGGGCGTAATCTGGCGCGAAATGCGATAAGTGATTTCGAACTGATATTCCCCCGGCTTGAATACGACGTCCGGGCGGCCGGTAGCCAGACGAACCCCGTCCGTCAGACGCGACATGGCAAACGGCTCCGCCCGGCCATCGCGCCTGACGGACACGACCGTCAAAGAGGCTTGGTGCCTGCGGCCGTCCTGGTGCCGGTAGATATCCGGGAAATCTCGCCTTACGCCGTGCTTGAGCTGCTTGCCTTCAGAGCGCACGCGAATGTTCTCGGTAACCAGCAAATCGCCGTCGCGTTCAACCTTGATGTCGCTGAAGAACTCAAGGATGCGCTCATCCGCCCAAGCCGGGTTGCAAAATGCGAAAACCCAACAGAACAGCAAAAACCAGCTTTTCATGAAATGCCCGTCATGCAGCGAAATCGGTGGAACACCTTACGCTCGCGCGCGGGCGCCATTTCCTTTGCAGAGGGCAAACAGGAACTGCAGCACAGCACAATTTGATGTCCGCAACGAAGCGAGCAATACCAAGCATGAGGGTGTCCTTTTGGCCAGGACTGTACCATCGGCCGTCGTGAAGCATGACCTTGCCTGTCGCAAGTTGTTTCCGCGTCACAGCCAGCGGATCTCCGCCACTTTTGGCTTTCTTGCTTCCCTGCCGGCAAACGCTCGTAAAACTCACAACACGCATGTTGACTTTCAGGCTCAGGCTTAATAATATTTTGAACACTAAGTTCAATTATGAACAATTAATCGCTTGGAGGCATTCATGGCATCGCCAATTATTGGTATCAGCGGGGCAGGTATTGGTGGCTTGGCGGCAGCCATTGCCCTGCGCAAGCTAGGACTGGAATCAGTCGTTTTCGAGCAAGCTGCAAAATTTGCCCGCGTAGGTGCGGACATCAACCTTACGCCGAATGCCGTACTGGCTCTGGATGGGCTCGGCATAGGCGACGCATTGCGGGAAAGCGCGGCGCGCCCCACTCATCGCATCAGCCGCACTTGGGATACCGGCGAGGAAACCTCCCGCATCGAAATGTCGCAAGCGGCGGAATCCCGTTACGGCGCGCCCCAGCTCACCATGCATCGCGCCGATCTGCTTAGCGCCCTAGAGCAGGCATTTCCCGCTTCCAATGTTCATTTGGGCAAACGCACGGTAGCCATCACCGAAGCCGCTGACGGCATTACCGTCGGCTTTGAAGACGGCACTTCGCAACGGGTTGACGTACTGATCGGCGCCGACGGCATTCACTCGACCGTGCGCAAGTTCCTGCTGGGCGATGAATACCCTGAATTCACTGGTGTCGTCGCCTATCGCGCAGTGGTGCCCGCTTCCCGACTATCCGTACCCAACCTTGGCGCCTTCACCAAATGGTGGGGCCCCAACCCGGAAACCCAAATCGTCACATTCCCCTTGAACCGCGGTCGCGATATCTTCATTTTCGCCACCACGCCTCAAGATAGCTGGCGGCACGAATCATGGACTACTCCGGGCAGCGTCACTGAGTTGCGTGAAGCCTATGCCGGCTTCCACCCGGAAGCGCGTGCCCTGCTGGACGCCTGCGACGAAGTGTTGAAATCCGCGCTATATGTGCGCGACCCTCTGCCCCGCTGGTCCCGCAACAACATCAGCCTGCTTGGCGACGCCTGCCACCCCATGATGCCCTTCATGGCACAAGGCGCCGGCATGGCCATTGAAGACGCTATCGTGCTGGCACGCCATCTGGCCGCAACACCTGAAGACGCAAGCGGCGCCCTGCAGCGTTACGAAGGCAGCCGTCGTGAACGCACTGCCAAGATCCAGATTGGTTCGCGTGGCAACAACTGGCTGAAAGACGGCAGCAATGCCGATTGGGTCTACGAATACAATGCCTGGAATGTGCCACTGGCTTGAGCTTTCTTAATGTTGCGTCTTACCGATACGCCCGATGACGATCCGACCGGCAAAACCAGTCCGCTGGTCTCTCCCGTCGTCCGGGCCTTTCGCCTGCTGCGGTATGTGGCAGACGGGGGCGCCACCTCAAACCTGAGCGAGGTCGGGCGTCTCATCGACGTCAATCGCGTCACGGTGATGCGCTTGATCGCCACGCTCGAACATGAGGGCATACTCGAAGCGCTGCCTCAAGGCGGACATCAGATCGGGCTGGAGTTTCTCAAACTTGCATCGGCCACTGTTGCCGCCGACGACCTGCTCGGTCTGGGCCAACGCGTCCTGGCAGAAGTCCGTCAGGCACTGAATCTGTCGGCCTACCTTGCTGCTTTGGATGGCCCGAACGTGGTCTATCTGTTGCGTGACATGCCGGAATCGGGGCTGGTCAGCAGCGTCAAGGTAGGCAGCAGGGTACCCGCCCACTTGACCACACCAGGGCGCGTTCTGCTTGCGCAGATCACGCCCGCGGACCTTCGCGAGCTGCTTGGGGCCGAGCCACTGGCCAGCGCAACCGCGAAAAGCCCCGACAAATACGCCAACCTTGAGGCCATACTGGACGCAGACCGTCGCCGTGGCTGCGCCTGGAGCTTTTCGGGATTCGAGTTGGGTATCAACTCATGCGCCGCCCCCGTCTTCGACGTTCAAGGCAAAGCCGTGGCGGCCATCAGCGTGGCCGGCCCCGAAACCAGCTTCAAGCAAGCCCCTGAGCTACAAGAGCGCGCAGAACAGGTAGTCAAAGCAGCGGCTTTCGATCTATCCGCACTGTTAGGCAATCGGCGCACGGTCGAGATCGCTTGACCTCCCCTTAACCGTCGACGGCATTGCCCCTTGCTTTTTAATCGGGCACGGCCGGCAGCGCCACCAGCAAATTGGTGCCGGTACGCGCTAAATGCTGGCGCAGAATGTCGCAGGCCAAATCGGCATTGCGGTCTAAAGCCGCCTTGAAAATAGCTTCATGCTCCGCCGGCACATCGCGATCCGGCGAATGATGCGCCAAAAACAAACGCCGATAGCGATCGCTCAAATCATGCAAGGTATTGCAGAAGCGCAGCAACAATGGCATGCCACAGGCTGAAAATAAGGTGATGTGGAAAGTCCGGTGTGCTTTTTCCCAGGCAGCCAACTTGTCGCCACTGCGATCAACCGCTTCGAGCCTGCTCAGGCGGTGGAAGGCGGCCACCAAGGCGTCTTCCCACTGTTCGTCCCCACGCCGAATCGATTCAGCCAGCGCCATGACTTCCAGGTTCATGCGCAAAGCCGTCACTTCCTGAAAATCGGCGGCTGATACGGGTGCGACCCTATAGCCTTTCTTATCGGTAGTCACCACCAAGCCGTCGGAAACCAGCCGCGTCAGTGCTTCTCGCAATGGGCTGAGGCTTACGTCGTACTGCTCCCGCAATTGCTCCAGGCGCAGTTTGGAGTCGGGCAATAGCACCCCGCCAAGGATAGATCCGCGCAGCGCTTCCACCAACGTCGTGGAGAGCGTGGCATTGCCTGTAGGGGGCGAATCCGACATCGAAACAGTCATACGAAAAATCCAAAAAGCACCACTCGGGGCATCGACATCGACGAATCCACATTTTAGCGTCTTCGCACCACAATCAGTAAATAATCGATAAAAATTATAACTTCACTTTTATTAAAATAATCGATTACTATTATTTAATCGATCACAATGGCTGCCCGGCCGCGACTACGGAGTCTGCATGTCATCTTCCCACCCTAAGCAACAATTCATTCAGGACACCTTCGGCTCCAATCTGTTACCCCCCGTCTCTGCGCAAGAGCTGTCTGAAAGCTACCGGGAAATGGCCGGCTTCCTTCCCCCCCGAGTTGATGCGCGCCTGCAAGTCACCGGTGCTTTGGATCCCGCCATGGTGGAAATGCAAGAACGGGTACGTGCCCATGCCTTGGAGACCGAACACTTCGATCCCAAACAAGTGCAATTGCTGATCTTCGCCATGCTGGTCGCGGAACTGAGCGATGCGGCCGTTATCCACGGGGTAGCAGCCCGCCGGGCCGGCGCCACCTGGCACGAGTTGCAAGCCGTCATCAGTCTGGCCTATGTCTTCCGGGGTGTTTCAGCCGCCAACCGAGGCGCTGAAATGCTGATCCGTATCGCCGAGCGCGAAAAAGAACTGGCCTGAACGCCATTACGACGGAAACAGATCATGCAAACTTGCCAAGGTCCAGACCGCGCAACGCGTAAACCAGCATTCACCGCACCGCCTGATGCCTGCGACTGCCACGCCCATATTTTCGGGCCACAAGCACGGTTTCCCTTTTCGCCTCACCGCAGCTACACCCCTGAGGATTGCAGCACCGAAGACTACGAGCGCATGCTGAACACCCTGGGCTTCGAGCGCGGCGTCCTGGTGCAGGGCGGCGCCCACGGCACAGACAACGCGGCCATGTTGGATGCGCTCGACAGGCTTGGCCCGCGGGTTCGCGGCATCGCGGTCATGCCTCCCGGCACACCTCTGCACGAAAGGCAAAAACTCCACCAGCGCGGCGTACGCGGGTTCCGGATGTCGACGGTGGTTTCAGGAGGCGTCGGATTCGATCAATTGGAAGCTCTCGCCGCAGAGGCTGAGGAAATGGGCTGGCACTTGCTCTTGCACTTCCATCGTTCTGAAGAGCTGCTTGCCGTGGCGGAGCGATTGCGTGGCCTGCGCTGCCACTACGTGCTTGATCATTTGGCGCGCATAAGAGCCGATGAGGGCTTGGACTGCAGCGCATTCCAGACCGTTTTATCCCTGCTCGACACCGACCGCTGCTGGATCAAGCTTGCCAGCCTGTACCGTTTGTCCAGCACGCCCTACCCCCACCCCGACATGCTGCCGATGATTCACCGCGTCGTTCAAGCTCGTCCCGACCGCATGATCTGGGGTAGCAACTGGCCCCACCCGATTCATGAGGGCGCCATGCCCAACGATGGCGATCTGGTCGACCTGATCCCACTCTGGGTCCCGGACGAAAGCCAGCGACAACAGATGTTGGTAAGCAACCCGCAAGTCCTTTACGGCTTCGACCGTTGAACATCATTCCTATAGAAAAACAGGAGACACCATGCAGATCAAAAGCTTTGCCCTCGGCACATTCGCAGCTGCCCTACTCGCCACAAGCGCCAGCGCACTGGCCGCTTTTCCCGAAAAACCGATTACCTTCGTAGTGCCCTTCCCCCCCGGCGGCACCACCGACATCATCGCCCGCACACTGGCAGCCAAGCTGGGAGAAGAACTCAAGCAAACCGTGGTGGTGGAAAACCGGCCTGGCGCGGGCGGCAATATTGGGGCCCAAAGCGTGGCGCGCGCGCAGGCGGACGGCTACACCCTGCTGCTATCGACAGCGGGCCCGCTCAGCATCAATCAGCATCTGTACAAAAATCCGGGCTACGACCCAGTCAGCAGTTTTGCTCCCGTTGCTCTGATCGCGGCCGTTCCGATCATGTTGGTAGCCAACCCCTCGGCACCCTTCAAGACCACGGCAGAACTGATTGCCTATGCCAAGGCCAATCCAGGAAAAATTTCCTATGGTTCGCAGGGTAACGGCACAACCAGCCACCTGACCATGGAACTGCTGAAGACCCAAGCCGGCATCCAGTTGGTTCATATCCCTTATCGGGGCAGCGCGCCTGCCGCCACTGACCTGATAGGCGGCACCATCCAGGTCATGTTCGATAACTCGCCCAGCACGCTGCCTTTTGTTCAGGCAGGAAAAATGCGCGCTTTGGCGGTCGCTTCGGAAAAACGAGTTCCCGGCCTGGACAACATTCCCGCCGTGTCTGAAACCGTACCGGGCTTTTCGTCTCAGGCCTGGTTCGGCCTGGTCGCGCCTGCGGCTACGCCCGCCGCCACAGTGGCTATCTTGAACCAGGCGGTGAACAAGATCCTGGCCAGCGACGAATACAAAAAAGTACTCGCCAAATCCGGCACCGACCCTCTGGGTGGCTCACCGGCCGACTTCGCCAAATATCGCGATGCCGAAACGATCAAGTGGGGGAAAATCGTCAAGGCATCCGGCACTCAGCTGGACTGAAGACATCCGCGCTTGAATCAAGGAAAGGCGCCTTAAGTTCTGGGCGCCCTCCTTGCTCAACTCGCCGCGAAACGGTCTCTCAGCTGGTGCGCGTTCGACAAAGGCCGCCCGATCAAATTCGCCAGATCAGCCACCTGCCTGACCAAGGCGGCGTTGTCGGGCGCCACGCTGCCGTCGTTCAGAAACAGATTGTTTTCGAAGCCGATACGCGCGTGCCCTCCCAAAGAAGCTGCCGCAGCCGCGCAAGCGTTTTCATAGCGCCCGAACGCGCACATTGCCCACGGACTAGCTTGATCATGAACTGCCAGGAAAGGCAACAAGTCTGAAGGCGACGAAGTCTGGCCGGCGGTATAGCGGCCAAGCACAAACAACAGAAACCAGGGAGCGTCGGGCACGAGACCGCGCTTGCGGTAGGCCTGCCAGCGCTCGACATCGGCAACATCGTAAAGTATGACTTGCGTCATGATGCCCGCCTGCGCCAACCAGGTGAAAAATGAAGCTACCCGTGTATCCGCTTCAGGCCCCTGCGCGATTTCGCGCAAGCCCACCGATACGGCCTCAGGCCTTACCGCCTTGATCGAAGCGACTTGCTCGTCAGGTGCATAGACGCCGGCGGCCTCGCTGGTAATCTGCACGACCAGTTCTTGGCCCACCGCCCGCCGCACCGCCTCGGTGGCTTCGATATAAGCCTCGGGTTCCAGGCTGTGCGATTGGTCGGCTTTACGCACATGCATGTGCATCATCGCCGCTCCGGCATCCAGGCAAAGCTTGGCCGTGTCGGCCAATTGCCCCGGTGTCACCGGTAGTTGGGCGTGGTCCGAGCTGCGTTTGTAAGCGCCGTTGGGCGCCACGGTCAGGATCAGCGGCGTATTGAAGTCGATCGAAACTGCCGTCGTGGATTCGCTCATCATGGTGCTCCGCTCAGGCCGACACAGGGTCGCGCATGGTGACGAACTCTTCGGCCGCGCTTGGATGCAAGCCTATCGTCTGGTCGAACTGTTTTTTCGTCGCACCGCACTTGAGCGCAATCGCCAGGCCCTGAATGATTTCCGGACCATCGGGTCCAACCATATGGCAGCCCACCACGCGGTCGCTGGCGGTGTCCACCACCAGCTTCATCATGGTTTGCTCATCGCGCCCCGACAAGGTGTTCTTCATCGGGCGAAACCGCGATCGATACACCGTTACCTCGCCATAGCGGCTGCGGGCGGCCTCCTCGGACAAGCCCACCGTCGCCACCGGCGGTTGACTGAATACCGCTGCGGGCACATTTTCGGAATCGGCCTCAATCGGATTATTGTTGTACAGCGTTTCCGCCAGCGCTCTGCCTTCGGCAATCGCCCACGGCGTCAGGTTCAAGCGATCGGTAACATCACCTACCGCGTAAATACCGGCAGTAGTGGTACGTGACCCCGCGTCGACCTGCACAGCGCCATTCTTGCCTAAGGCAACTCCGCAGGACTCCAGCCCCAGACCCTTGGTGTTGGGCGAACGGCCTGTTGCCATCATGACCTGATCCACCAGCAGCGTTTCGCCCGCCTCGGTTAAGGCCGCGATTTTATTTCCCTGGCGGCTCAATGAAGTTATTTTCGTCTGCGGGCGTATGTCGATACCCCGCTTTTTCATGGCCTCGCCCACGGCGGCGCGCACATCGTGATCGAAGCCCCCCAGCACTTGGTCACGCCGAATCGCCAGCGTGACCTGGGCGCCTACGCCATTGAAAATACCTGCGAACTCCAGCGCGATATAGCCGCCGCCGATAATCAGGATATGGTCGGGCCGTTCTGCCAAGGACAAGGCTTCGTTCGAGGTAATCGCCAGTTCCGCGCCGGGGATTTGCGGCACGACCGGGTGGGCCCCGGTGGCGATCATGATCCGTTCGGTGCTATAGCGCTTGCCTCCCACTTCGACGGTATGCGCATCCACAACCGTGCCTCGTCCTTCCAGCAAGGTCACGTCAGCCTTCTGCAGCAAGTTGCGGTAGATGCCTTCCAAGCGATCGATCTCACGATCTTTGGCTCCGATCAACGCCTTCCAATCGAAGACGGGCGCGTCGAGAGTCCACCCGAAGCCGGCTGCGTCATCGAAAGCTTCAGAGAATTGCGAGCCGTACATCAAGAGTTTCTTGGGTACACAGCCGCGGATTACGCAAGTGCCCCCTACCCGGCTATCTTCGCAAATAGCCACGCGCGCACCATAGGAAGCGGCGCGGCGCGAGCCAGCCACGCCGCCTGAGCCGGCGCCAATAGTAATCAGATCGAAGTCGAAATCGGACATATCGGATACTTCTCCGCAAACAAGGTCATAAACTACGGGATTGGCACCGATCATACCGCCACGCACGATTTCCCCGGCAGCCCCAAGGCAAGCGTCTTACGAATCTTTGCAGACCGGGCACAATACGCGTGCCGCCACACCTCAATCAGATATACATGTCCTCTTCGACCCCTCTGCCCCCCACTTCCGAGCAAACCCTGCAGCACTACGAGCAGAACGCTGAAGCTTTCTGGGAGGGCACGCGCGACCACGACGTGTCGGAAAACATAGCGGCCTTGCTGCGGCATATCACGGCAAAGGCGCCGTTCTCCATTCTGGACGTGGGCTGCGGCCCGGGGCGAGATCTCAAGGTGTTTACCGATATGGGCCATCAGGCAGTAGGGCTTGAGGGCTCCTCCGCCTTCGCCGCCATGGCCCGTCGCCATAGCGGCTGCGAAGTGTGGCAGCAGGATTTCTTGCAGCTTGACCTACCCGCCAATCGCTTTGATGGCATTTTCGCCAATGCCTCTTTATTCCATGTTCCGAGCGCGGAGTTACCCAAGGTTTTAACCTCCTTGAAAAACACGCTCAAACCCGGGGGTGTCTTGTTCTGCTCGAACCCGCGCGGCAACAACGAAGAAGGCTGGAATCGCGGACGCTATGGCGTCTACCACGACCTGGCGCACTGGCGCCGCTACATGACGCAAGCAGGCTTCGAAGAGCTCGAGCATTATTACCGTCCCCCTGGCTTGCCGCGCGAACAACAACCCTGGCTAGCCAGCGTCTGGCGGCGCCCTACGGCCGAAGCCGGAGCTTTCCTAAACTGGATTCAGGGCGAGGAAACCCACAGCGCGCGCTGGTTGAGTGCCACCGGGCACCCACCTCCCAAACGCCTGCAAATCGCCGACGACCAGATGACAGCCGATACCGCCTATCGCCTGGCCTGCGAAGGCACGGGCTTGCTATGGCAAGGCGACTTTCAGAACGCCAGGCAGCTACTGCAGGCGATGACGCGCCGCCTTGAACGCAAACCACGGCGCAAGGCCGGGGGCGCATCCTCCGCGCCATCCATTACGGCAGCCTTCCACTTGCACCGGCAAAGCCAATTACAACGGGCGCGGATCCTGGGCATGGTACTGATCGAACTGGATGCCGACTACAACATCGCTCTGCGCCGCGCTCCCGACCTGGGGCCTGCGTGCTTGGAAGCCTACGGTCCCGGCACAAGCAGGTCCGTGGTCTCATTGCGTGAACTGCTGGGCGTCGTAGGAGCCCACGAATGGCGCAAGAAAGGCGTGCCCATTCCCGCACTGGAAGATCGCATTCAACCTCATTACGGCGTGTTTTCGCCCGTACGAGGAGAATATATCGACCTGATCGCGCAAGCGCCCCTACCAACCCTCTCGCTGGCTTTCGATATCGGTACGGGAACCGGCGTACTTGCCGCCTTACTAGCCAAGCGAGGCGTAGCGCACATCATCGCAACCGACCAAGACCCCCGCGCCCTGAATTGCGCGCGCGAAAACATGGCCCGCCTTGGGTTTGCCAAGCAAGTAGAAGTCATCCAGGCCGATCTGTTTCCGCCCGGACGCGCACCCTTGATCGTCTGCAATCCGCCCTGGCTGCCAGGGCCCGCAAACTCCAGCCTGGACCACGCGATCTACGACCCCGATAGCCGCATGCTGCGCGGTTTTCTAAACGGCTTGCTTGAACACCTGGACGAAGGCGGGGAAGGCTGGCTGGTGCTTTCCGACTTTGCCGAACACCTTGGTCTGCGTTCTCGCGCCGAATTGTTGTCGCTGATCGATCAGGCGGGGCTTAAAGTCATCGATTGCACGGAAGTACGCCCGCGCCATCCCAAAACCATGGATACCAGCGACCCCCTGCACGTAGCACGCTCGGCAGAGCTGACCGCTTTATGGCGCCTGGGCGCTCGCTAGTCGCTGACCTTTATTTACTGGAGACCTTGATGATCAAACACCTTGCCATGTGGCGCCTGAAACTGGCTGAAGGCCAAACCCCGGAATCCGTTTTCCCTATCATCAAGGCTGCCATGGCCGCGCAGTGCGGCCGCATTCCGGGCTTGCTGGAGTCGGAAGCCGGCTTGAACTTCAGCACATCAAGCAAGGCGCTCGATGTCGCGGTC
The DNA here is from genome assembly GCA_040391825.1 of Pigmentiphaga sp. Lineage (GTDB taxonomy): Bacteria > Pseudomonadota > Gammaproteobacteria > Burkholderiales > Burkholderiaceae_B > Pigmentiphaga. Next base: position 19,522 of record JBEBXA010000001.1, on the reverse strand, counting down.
TACACCGTTTTTGCCGACCGCGCAGCTCTCCAGGCTTATCATCAGCACCCCGCTCACCTGGAAACACGCGCCAAGGTCGACCCGTACCTGAGTGCGGGTTGCATGGTCGATTACGAAGTCTAGTCCGGCAAAATCAAGTAGCGGCGGGAAACGCCCCCGACCCCAGGCGATCAGACAAGACATCGGCGGCATGCCGGATCGCTTGAGCAATCGGCCCCGCCGGATCCGCGTCGAAGGACGCATCATTACCCAAAGCTGAAATCGCCAACACCAGCTTGCCTTCATGGTCGAACACCGGGGCGCTCACCGAGTTGACCCCTGGCAACAAATCACCCGCCACCCTGCCAAGATGAGCGGCGCGAACACTGGCCAACAACTCATCGACCTCTTGCGCGGTGGCCGGAAAGCGCCGCGCCGCGCCGCGCACCTGCAACTCTTCCGCGAGCAGTGAAGAGGTCAGCCTTGTCTCCATAAAAGCGGCAAATACGCGCCCCGTTGCCGAGGACAGCAATGGCAGCACCGAACCCGGTCGGACGTTGACCATGACCGGTCGAGGCGAATCGCGCCACTGGACCACGGTCGGCCCACGATTGCCCCAAACCGCGATCAACACTGTTTCGCCTAAAGAATTGCTCAACTCATCCAGGAGCGGGGCCGCCAGTCTGACAGCGTCCAGCGCCGCCAAGCTGGCCAAGCCAATGCGCAAGGCATTGCGGCCCAGACTGTAACGTCCCTGGATGTCTTGCTCGATATACCCCCGCTTAATGAAGCTTGCCAGGTAGCGATGCACTTTGGCCGGATGCATGTCGGCCTCTTGCGCAATATCTTTCAGCATCATCGGACGCACGGCGCTCACGAAAACGTCCAACACCGATAAGCCTGTTTCCAGTGCCTGAACCCCTGCCGCTCGGGCTTCCGTATTTCCATCTGTCATGGTTTTATTCCTAAGCGGCTCCCAGTCTTGCTGGGGAAAATTACGTATTGCGTAACTCTAGCACGCTGAACGTAATTTCACTTGACTTAACTGAGCCGTGAAATTACGCTTCACGTAAAGCAATTACTCTGAACGTAATTACTGCGTTTTCGTATTCTGCGGCAAGGTCGCCTCACAGGAAAAGATATGAGTACTTCCGCGCTCTCCTTTCGCGACATGGCTGCGCAATTCGACATCACGCAGTTATCTGACGCTTTTTACGAAAATCCATTTCCGTACTATCACGCCTTGCGCCAATATGCGCCCGTCAAAAAAATGCAAAGCGGGGGATATTTCCTGACCCGTTATCGCGATCTGCTCGCGGTCTACAAGACACCAAAGTCCTTCAGCTCGGATAAAAAAGTCGAATTCAAACCCAAATTCGGCGACTCGCTGCTCTACGAGCATCACACCACCAGCCTGGTCTTCAACGATCCTCCCCTACATACCCGCGTGCGTCGGCTCATCAACGGCGCACTCACGCCTCGCGCCATTGCCGACATGGAACCCGGCCTTGTCCTGCTGGTCGATAGCCTGCTTGATCGTATGGCCAAGAAAAGCGAAGTCGATCTGATTGAAGATTTCGCTTCGGCCATACCGGTCGAGATCATCGGCAACCTGCTTGGCGTACCTCACGATGAACGCGAACCTTTGCGCGACTGGTCACTGGCCATCCTGGGCGCGCTCGAGCCGGTTGTTTCGCCACAAGCTTTCAAAACCGGCAACTCCGCCTTGGAAAACTTTCTTGCCTACCTGGAAGATCTGGTCGATCAGCGCCGAGCAACGCCCGGCAACCCGGAGCACGATGTCCTGACCAGGCTGCTTCAGGGCGAAAGCGATGGCGAACGCTTGACTGCCAAGGAACTGCTGCACAACTGCGTATTTCTGCTGAACGCCGGTCATGAAACCACTACCAATCTGATCGGCAATGGCCTGGTGGCTCTACACCAGTTCTCGGACGAGAAACGCCGGCTGATCGAACAACCCGAACTCATCAAACCGGCCATCGAAGAGATACTGCGCTACGAAAGCTCGAACCAGTTGGGCAATCGCATCACCACCGAAGCGGTGGAAATCGGCGGGGTATTGCTGCCGGCGCAAACCTCGGTCACTTTATGCATGGGCGCAGCCAATCGCGACCCTGAGCAATTTCCCAACCCCGACCGCTTTGATGTCAGCCGCACCCCCAACCGGCACCTGGCTTTCGGCAGCGGCATCCATCAATGCGTGGGGATGAATCTTGCGCGGCTAGAGGGTGCGGTAGCCATCTCCCGTTTTCTTGACCGCTTTCCCGACTACACCCTCAGCGCAGCGCCTGTGCGGGGCGGCCGTGCGCGCTTTCGCGGCTTCCTGAAAGTAGCGGCCCAGCTCACCTGATGCCTCGCTGTCCCATCCTGACCGATCACACTCTTACTTCTTGAACTCTTAGCCATGGATCAGAAAATGGAAGTTTCTACTCAAACAGCCTCTCCTGCGCCGAACACGCAGGCAGGCATCTCGGCACAGGGCTCGTATATGTCGGGTTTCGCCAACGAGTTCGCGACCGAAGCCTTGCCCGGGGCCTTGCCCCTAGGCTGCAACTCGCCTCAGCGCGCGCCTTACGGCCTGTATGCCGAGCAATTATCGGGCACAGCCTTTACCGCCCCGCGCAGCCACAATCGGCGCTCCTGGCTCTATCGCATTCGTCCGGCTGCGGTCCATCTGCCCTTCCAGCCGCTGGCAAGCAAGCGCATCATCGGCGATTTCAGCCGCGTACCGGCTACGCCCCCCAACCAACTGCGCTGGGACCCGCTACCCATGCCCGAGGCGCCCACCGACTTCATCGATGGCTGGGTCACCATGGCCGGTAACGGTTCGGCAGAATCCATGAATGGTTGCGCAATCCATCTCTATGCCGCCAACCAGTCGATGAACGGCCGCTATTTTTATAATTCCGATGGCGAATTATTGATCGTGCCGCAGCAAGGCAGGCTGCATATCGCAACCGAATTCGGCATCATCGATATCGAACCACAGGAAATAGCCATCATCCCTCGCGGCTGCAGGTTCCGCGTCGACTTGCCCGATGGACAAGCACGCGGCTATATCTGCGAAAACTTCGGCTCCTTGCTGCGCCTGCCCGACCTCGGAGTACTCGGCTCCAACGGGCTTGCCAATCCGCGGGACTTCCTCAGCCCCTGCGCGCACTATGAAGACCTGGAAGGCGAGTTCGAACTAGTGACCAAATTCGGCGGCACGCTTTGGCGGGCAAGCATCAATCACTCGCCCCTGGACGTAGTTGCCTGGCACGGCAACTACGCGCCTTGCAAATACGACCTGCGCCGTTTCAACACCATAGGCTCGATCAGTTACGATCACCCAGACCCTTCCATCTACCTGGTGCTACAGGCTCCCAGCGACACACCGGGTGTCGACACCCTCGATTTCGTTATTTTCCCGCCTCGTTGGCTGGCGGCGGAAAACACTTTCCGCCCCCCCTGGTTTCACCGCAATGTGGCCAGCGAGTTCATGGGACTCATCCATGGCAGTTATGATGCCAAGGCCGAAGGCTTCGTGCCCGGCGGCTCCAGCCTGCATAACTGCATGTCTGGACACGGTCCCGATCTAGGCACCTTCGAAAAGGCATCCAGCGCCGATGTTTCGAAGCCTCATAAAATCGAGGATACGATGGCGTTCATGTTTGAAACGCGCACTGTCATCAAACCTACCCAATTCGCGCTGGAAAGCTCGCAGTTGCAAAGCGATTATTTCCAATGCTGGCAAAACCTGAAGAAGCATTTTTCACCGGAGTCCCAATGAGTTTCAAAGATCCAACCGTAGCGCCCACCCTCAAAAGCTGGGTGGAGTCGGCCAATGCCTTACATTGCGACTTCTCTATCCAGAACTTGCCCTTTGGCGTGTTTACGACGGCAGACCAGCCCACCCCCCGCGTCGGCGTCGCCATTGGCGACTCCATTCTGGATCTAGCCTATCTGGAACAAAACGGTTTCCTGAAAACGCCTCAGCCCATGTTTGCGGCCGCCAGTCTGAACCCCTTCATCGCGGCGGGCAGAGACACTTGGCGCGACGTCAGGCGCCAATTGAGCACCTTGCTTGCCAGCGACACCCCTACCCTGCGCGACCAGGCTGCGGCGCGCCAGAGCGCGCTCGTTGCACAGAGTTCGGCCAAGATGCTGTTGCCGGTCGAGATCCCGGGTTATACCGATTTCTACTCGTCGAAAGAGCACGCCACCAATGTAGGTTCGCTGTTCCGCGACCCTAAGAACGCCCTGCTCCCCAACTGGTTCGAAATTCCCATCGGCTATAACGGCCGCGCCTCATCTGTCGTGGTCAGCGATACGCCGGTACGCCGCCCGAACGGGCAGATCAAGTTGCCCGACCAGGAGCGTCCGGTTTTTTCTCCTTGCCTCAAGCTCGACATCGAACTGGAAACGGGTTTTATCATCGGGAAAGCGAATGCAATCGATGACCCGATTTCTTGCGAGCAGGCCGAATCCCATATTTTCGGCATGGTGCTGCTCAATGACTGGAGCGCGCGCGATCTCCAAGCCTGGGAATACGTGCCGCTGGGCCCCTTCAACGCAAAGAGCTTCTCAACCACCATCTCGCCCTGGGTGGTCACGATGGAGGCCCTTGAGCCTTTCCGCACCGCACAGCCAGCTCAGACCCCGGAGCCTCTGCCCTACCTGCGTCACCAGGGCGAGCACGCTTTCGACATCAACCTGGAAGTAAGCCTGCAACCCGCCGGCGATCCGCAAGCCAGCACCATCGCCAGCACCAACTTCAAGTACATGTACTGGTCCATGGCGCAGCAACTTGCCCACCACACGATATCTGGCTGCAACACTCGAATCGGCGACTTGATGGGCTCCGGCACCATCAGCGGCCCGACTCCGGACTCTTACGGTTCCTTGCTTGAGATCACTTCCAATGGCAAAACCACGATCGAGTTGGCAAACGGAAGCACACGGCGTTTTCTGGAAGACGGCGATGAAGTTACGCTGACAGGCTGGTGCCAGGGTGATGGCTACCGGGTAGGCTTTGGCGCATGCCGGGGCAAGATCCTCCCGGCCCGTTCCATAGACTGATAAGGTCCAAGCGCGCCGCTTGCCCAGGGTAAAGCGGCGCGCAAGTATCGGGGCAAAAGCCGAAGAGCTATGCCGCATAACGCAGTGAAGGAGACATCATGAAGAAGCTGTTGATCTTGGCGCTTTCGGCGTCTGCCCTGAACTGGGCAGGCAGTGCCGCAGCGCAGAACTATCCGAACAAACCATTGCGTTGGATCGTTCCTTACGCAGCGGGTGGCGGCTCGGATTTTCTTGCCCGTACCATCGGACACCAATTGGCCGAGGTCAGCCATCAGCAAGTGTTGGTCGATAACAAGCCTGGCGGCAACACCGCCATCGGCGCAGTCGAAACCGCACGCGCCGCGCCAGACGGCTATACCGTCTTGTCTGCCGACAACGGCACCCTCATTTTCAACCCTGCGCTATACAAAAAACTCACTTACGATCCCTTGCGTGAATTCACGCCAGTCTCCTTGATGGGGCGTTTCCCCATGATTCTGGTGGTGACGCCGAATTTCGATGCCAAGGACGCCAAAGACTTCATCGCCAAGGTCAAGGCACAGCCGGGCAAGCTCAGCTACGCATCGGCGGGGGCGGGTAGCCCTCACCATCTGGCCATGGAAATGCTGAAGCAACGTACGGGCATGCATATGCTCCATATCGCCTATCGGGGGGCTGCCCCAGCTTTGGTCGATGTGGCGGGCGGCCAATTGTCGGCCATGATGACCGACCTTGCCGCTGGCAACGCCTTTATCAAAGGCGGCAAGGTGCGTCCTCTGGCGGTCGCCAATGCAAGCCGACTGGCCCAGTTACCCGATGTGCCCACATTCGCCGAACTCGGTATCAGCGGAGTCGAAGCTTCTGCCCAAGTGGGCATGGTCGCGCCAGCCGGAACGCCTCCCGCAGTAATTGCCACCTTGCAGAAAAATGTCGCCACCGCCATCAATACGCCGGCCGTCAATAAGAAACTGGTGGAATTCGGTATCGAACCGGTGGGCAGCACGCCCCAGGAATATGCCGCACTCATCAAGAGTGAAACAGCATTGTGGCAAAAACTGATACGCGATTTGAAAATAACGCTGGACTGAAATCGCGTTCAAGAAACAGCACTGGATACGAGCAAGGCCTCAATAAGCACGGGCGGCAAAATATGCCGCCCGTATTTTTTAATGGCTCCGTCCAAACCTCATCAAGCTAGCGCATCAGGATAAGGGCTGGTATCGATATGATGCAGCATGGCGCGCGCCAGTGCCTGCATCATCAATGCTTGTTGCTCCGCGTGGGCGGGCTGGTCCCAAAGATTATCGGACTCTGACGGGTCTGCAGACAAGTCGTAGAGCTCGCCCCAATCGGCATCATCATAGATCGTCAGGCGATGGCTTGCGGAACGCAGGGTGCGGCAGCGTATCCGCGCGTCGAACCCCAGGATGACCCGCTGGCCTTCTTCTTCGATCATCAGATATTCGCGTACGGCTGACTGCTCGCCAGCGATTACCTCCAACAGACTTTTGCCCTGGATACCATTGAAGCCCTGCACACCGGCACGCGCCAGAATGGTCGGTCCGATGTCTATCGTGCTGGTCAAGGCGGAGCTTGCCTGGCCACGGATCGGCTTGGCTGGGTCGTGCCAGATGAAGGGAACCCGGATCAAGCCTCGATAATGGATAGGACCCTTCAACATCAACTGGTGATCGCCCAGGTAATCGCCATGGTCGCTAGTAAACATGACTACGGTATCGCCTTCCAGCCCCAAGCGGCGCACAGCATCAAGCACCCGGCCGATTTGCGCGTCAATGTAGGTGATAGACCCATAGTTCAGCGCAATGGCCTCTTTTGCCTCGCGCTCGTTGCAGGCGAAAATAGCGGCAGTATGCTTGACTGCACTGCCTTCATCGCGTTGCTTGCGCAGCCACTCCATATGCGCAGGCACACGCTTGTCGCTGTAGAAGGACTCAGGCAACTCGATCTCGTCCGGATCGTACATATCCCAATACTGCCCTGGCGGGGTGAAGGGGTGATGCGGATCGGGAAATGAACATTGCACGAAAAACGGCTTATCGTCCGACTGCGCCTGTTCGATGAAATCTATGGTTCTATCCGCAATATAGGTAGTTGGATAAAACGCTTCAGGTACGGACGTTCTCCATGCTTGCCCAATTTTGGTCAGCATGTACTCGGGGGCTGGAATCGCGGCATCCGGGCCGATTTTTTCTTCAATGTCCGGGTGCTGGCGGCGTAACCATTGGCGATAGTGGCCATGCACCGAATCGCTATGATCATCCACCAAATCGACATGTTCGAAACCATAGAAAGGATAGTCCAGGTCGTAGTCTTCCTGCTCTAGCCACTTTTTGCGATTTTCCTGGTCGTAGCGCCCTTCTCTGCCCCGCACCGCTTCCGTAGGCAAGCGATCTTCCGGCCGTTCGGGCCAGCGCGGCGCAATATCCGTCATGTTCTGGAAGTGCGCCTTGCCCACTAAACCGGTACGGTAGCCGGCCTGACTCAGCATCTCGACAAAGGTCGTCGACTGGAGATCAAGCGGGATGCCGTTGTGCCTGGCGCCATGCGCCGACGGGTAACGCCCCGTCAACAGGCTGGCGCGGTTAGGCATGCAAATGGGCGTGGCCACGTGCATTTCATCCGATCGCCAGCCCTGCTGGGCAAGTTGATCCAGCGTAGGCGTGGCGACGACCTTGTTGCCATAAGCGCCCAGATGGTCCGCGCGATGCTGATCGGTAATAAAGAGTATGAAATTGGGTCGCTTGGACATCGTAGCTATCCTTACTCTACCGTTGCACCAGAGACCTCGACCGCGCGCTTCCAGCGTGGCAGGTCATCCGCAATCTTCTTGCCCATTGCCGCCGGCGTCATAGGCTGTGGAACCAGGCCCAGTGTTGCCAAAGATTGCTTGAAATCCTGGTCTTGGAGCACCTTGGCGACGTCGCCATTGAGTTTGTCCACGATTGCGGCAGGCGTTCCGGCCGGAGCAACCAAGCCTATCCAGGAACTTACCTCTACCCCAGGCGCCATGTCCTTGAACAAGGGAACTCCGGGCAAAGCCGCAAAGGGTTCGCTATTGGCGATGCCAAGTACCTTGACCGTGCCCGACTTGATAAAGGGTGCCGCCGGAGCGATACCGCCCATCATCAACGGTACGTGCCCGGCCGCCAGGTCGGACATCGCCGGGCCCGCACCTTTATAGCCGACGTGAACCATATCCAGCTTCAACGAGGTCTTGAACAGCTCCATCGCCAGATGGTGCACCGAGCCCGAACCGGGCGACGCATAGGCGTACTTATCCGGAGACTTCCGTATCAACTCAACCGCCTCTTTCAAGGTCGAAGCGGGAAACGACTTGTGCGCAAGAAACACCACGACGTTATCGGCCACCATCGCCACCGGAGCGAAATCCTTGATGGGGTCGTAGGGGATTTTCTTGTACAAAGCGCTATTCACGCCATGCGTGCTGGAGGTCGCCATCAACAAGGTCAAACCGTCAGGCGCCGCCTTGGCGACGTTTTCCGCCGCCAGCAGGCCGGCCGCGCCGGGCTTGTTCTCGACGATGACGGTGTAGCCGCCTTGTTCCGACATTTTGCGTGCGGTCTGGCGCGCAAGCACATCGACTGCGCCGCCTGGTGCAAAAGGAACGATGATGCGTACCGGCCTGGACCCAAAGGTTGGCGGCGCGCTGACGACGTTGCTTGTGGCAAAGGTTGCCACAAGCAGGCAAGACAGGCGAAACAGCTTCATGGACGTCTCCTGAGATCTATGCGCACAAGTATCGATGCACGCCAGACCCTTGCATAATGACTAATCGGCCCTTTGCCATGAATTTTCGTTATCGCCGGGTGTTCTTGCCGAAAAGCGCTGGGTCGTCATGTCAGGACGGCGTAGCTGCCTTCAGGCAAGCCAGGAAATCGTCCTTGGCCCGCGTGCGCGGAGCGCCGGGCCGCCACAGCACACCTACCGTTGCCTGCCGCGCCAGATGCAAAGGCAGCACCTTCAACTGCCCCAACTGGGAAAAATAACGCTGCACTTCGCCCGACATCAGCGCCAGCAATTCGTTGCCCTGCAACAGGGAAACAATCAACATCGTCGATGACGCTTCAACGCATGCTCTGGGCCGGCCTTCGCCCGCCGCAGCCAAAGCCAGATCCAATTCGTGCCGCAAGGGCGTCTGCGCAGGCGGGACTATCCAGGGAAAATCACGGGTCTGTTCCCACGACACCTTTTTCTTGCGCGCCAAGGGATGGCGGCTGCTCGCCACCAGACAGATACTCTCGCTATAAAGCACCTCGCACGCGAGAGACGGATCGAGTTTTTCCTCGATACGCGCAATAACGAAATCGAGTCGCCCTTCGTTCAACAAGGGCAACAGCTTCTCAAGTGAGTTCTCATGAACCGTGACGCACACGCCGCCGTGCAGCTTGCGAAAGCTCGAAATACTTTCAGGCAGCAATCCGCTTACGCCAATGGGCGTGCTGCCGACGATGATCTGGCCGACCGAGCCGTCGCTCATCGCCCGCAGGGTTTCGTCGGTGCGCTCCAACTCTCCAAGCACTACCCTCGCATGCAAAACCAGAGTGTCGCAAAAGCGGGTGGGAATCAGCCCCTTCGAATGCCGTTCGAACAGTTCAACGGCCAGATCGGTTTCCAGTTCGCGCAGCCACTTGGATAGAGCTGGCTGGGTTATATGCAGGCGCGCAGCAGTCTGGCTCAGATTGCAAGTTTCATGCAGTGCAAGCAACACGTATAGCTGCCGGACCCGCAGGCGTTGTATCCATTCCATGGACAAATCCAGATGGTTCCAAGACCACCCATTCTGGCATAGCCGCCCGATAAGATCATTGCGCACACAGCACAGCCAGTTGCTTGTATCACAAAATCAATGGCAAGAGCATCTGTCTAATGGTCTATCCCTTAGCGATACACCAACAGCGCTTAAGCAATATTCCCGGAAGTTTCTTTCGTTTCTACGATAGCGCCAAGGCATGAAAAGGGTTGAACCCGCTTCTTTCGCCTTGTCTCTTGTGTCGTCCCTTTAAAACGGGCCTACGCAGTCGTCAATAAGAATCCCTGCGCGGGATGAGAGGGAACAGATAATGGCTATATTTTCCAGAAATTGGCTGCTTGCCGTTACCACGGCTTGCTTCCTGGCAGCTTGTGGCGGTGATGGCGATTCGTCTAGCGCCGGAGGGGGTGGCGGCGGCGGAGGGGGCGGTGGAACGCCACCACCCGTCGACGTTTACGCCGACAGCAGCGAAGCCCCTCCTGCCACCATCGTCAACCCCACCATCAGCGCTTCAGGCGCTATCGCCCCCAAGGCCGGATCCGACGATCTGTTCGAAATCAATATAGCGGGCTTCGCCGCGCCGACAGCGGCCCGGCTTTCGGCGCGCCAGCTGTCCATGCGCTCGTCGATCAATAAAGCGGCTGCGCCGCGCGCCAATATCACTGGTGCTGCCGTACCCGATTTGACCGAAGATGACTTCACCGTTGTTGAGCTCGGCACCGTCAAGGGCATTACGGTAAAGCGCATTGGCGAGGGTGAGACACGCGCCAAGGCTGACGTGGTATTCGTTTTTGATACCACCGGCAGCATGGGTTCCGGACTGACTAGCGTCAAAAACTCCATCATTGAATTCGCCGACTTCCTTGATTCCTCTGGCTTGGACGTGAACCTTGGCGCCGTTACCTTTGGCGATGCGTTCGACGTTCGCTCGGAAGCCTCTACGCAAATCGGCACGGGCAGCACAGTGCCGCCCAGCTTCGATCCCTACGACCGTCAGGTATTCCCGCTTACCGCGGATACGGAGCGATTCAAGACATTTATTGGAAACGAGACGCCGGAAGATGGGAACAATACGCCCGAAAATGCCGTAGGCGCCTTGCAATATGCCTACGATTCCATGACTTGGCGCGAAGGCGCGCAGCGTATCGTCATTCTTATCACCGACGTTTATTCGCACAATGCCAGCACCTATACAGAGGACAGCATCGCAGGCCGCTGGATTCCGCCGAGCGAAGCTGATTTGCTTGCCAAGCTCAAAGGAAAAATGACTGTACACGTTGTATCGCCAGAGCTAGTCAATGCTAGCCCTTATACCGATATGAAGGTATTTACAGGTGCAGCCGGTACAGGCGGCAGCTTCGTTCCTTATGGTCTCGGAACCTTCAATCTGATCGACCTTCCCATCGCAGAAGTCGCCGCTGGCGGATACGTCGTTACCTTCCGCGGCACCAAGGATGGCTTGCCGAAAACCATCCGTGTCGTCATCGATGACGGCGGCGAAATTCGCGGCGAATTCGGTATCGACGCAACGTATTAAGCCAAACTTTCACTAGCAGCCCTTTTACTTCTCAAAGTGCTGCATCTGACCGCCCGCCGGCATCATGCTTGCGGGCGGTTTTTTATTTGCCCCGTGTCCTCGTCCGTAGCAGCACTTCATCCATCCGTTTACGACCAACCTGCACGGCTGGCGGCATTGGCGTTCAGGCCTGGCTCGCCTCAGCAATCAAGCCTTTGATCAATCGTTCCAAGTCGGCCGCCGGCAAAGCTCCACTTACCCGGCTCAACTCCTTGCCTTGAAAAAACGCCGCCAAAGTCGGGATCGAACGGATATTGAACTGCTGCCCGACAGCCTGATTCGCTTCAGTATCCAGTTTTGCGAAGACTACTTGCCCGCCAAACTGGCTCGCAGCCGCCTTAAAGGTAGGTGCAAACGAACGGCACGGACCACACCAGGGCGCCCAGAAATCCACCAACACAGGCACAGCGCTCTGCTCTATCAACTCGGTCAGCCCGGCCTGGTCGACATCAATCGGGCCAGCCAGCAAGGCTTGATGGCATTTCCCGCAGCTCACCTCCTGGGCGAAGCGGCTGGCGGGCGCGCGATTTCGTTGGCCGCAGTGGGGGCAAGAGATTTCCATGAGAACTCCTTTCTATGAAAAAATGCTTCGGAAGCAATGGCCCTCTTCTGCGGGCACGGCCCCATCACAAGGCAGACTCCGGATCACATTCCTATAAGCTGCGGCCGATCTTCAAAAACAAAAGCCCCCAAGCACAAAAGCACTTAGGGGCTGATACGGCTTGAAGAAATCAGTTATCTCTTCTTCGCAGGCGGCACATCCGTGCAGGTTCCTTCGGCGATTTCGGCGCTCATGCCTACCGATTCACCCAAGGTGGGATGGGGATGGATGGTCTTGCCTATATCCACCATGTCTGCGCCCATTTCAATGGCCAAGGCCACTTCGCTGATCAAATCACCCGCATGGGTACCGACTATCCCGCCACCAATAACACGATGAGTTTGCTCGTCGAACAGCAGCTTGGTGAAGCCTTCATCGCGGCCATTGGCGATCGCCCGGCCTGAAGCTGCCCAGGGGAAGACGCCCTTGGTAAACTTCACGCCCTGTTTCTTTGCTTCGTCTTCCGTCAAGCCCACCCAAGCCACTTCTGGATCGGTGTAAGCAACCGAGGGAATGACGCTCGCATCGAAATGGCTTTTCTGGCCGGCGGCGACTTCCGCCGCCACATGGCCTTCATGCACGGCTTTGTGCGCCAGCATGGGCTGGCCGACCAAATCCCCAATTGCAAAGATGTTGGCCACATTGGTGCGCATTTGCGAATCCACCGAGATGAAGCCACGATCGCTAACCGCGACGCCGGCATTTTCCGCACCAATTTTCTTGCCGTTCGGGCTGCGCCCCACTGCCTGCAACACCAAATCGTAACGCTGTGCCTCTTTGGGTGCGCCCTCTCCCTCAAAGCTCACCCAGATGCCGTCTTCCTTGGCTTCTATACCCACCGTCTTGGTTTTCAACATGATGTTGTCAAAACGATGGGCATTGAATTTCTGCCACACCTTGACCAAGTCGCGATCAGCGCCCTGCATCAAGCCGTCCATCATCTCGACCACATCCAGGCGAGCACCCAGGGTAGAGTACACCGTGCCCATTTCCAGGCCGATAATGCCGCCGCCGATGACAAGCATCTTTTGCGGAATACTCTTCAGCAGCAAGGCGCCGGTCGAATCGACGATACGTTCGTCATCGGGTGCGAACGGCAGCTTGACGGACTGGCTGCCAGCCGCGATGACGGCACTCGTAAACTGCACGATCTGCTTGCCATCAGCGCCTTCAACCGCCAAATGATGGTCATCGATGAAACTGCCGGTACCGTGCAGCACAGTAACCTTGCGTGCCTTGGCCATACCCGCCAAACCGCCGGTCAGCTTGCCGATCACGCCATCCTTGAACCCGCGCAGCTTTTCGAGATCGATCTTGACCGGCCCGAAACTGATGCCGTGATCAGCCAGGGCAGCGGCTTCGTCAACCACCGCAGCGGTGTGCAGCAATGCTTTCGAGGGGATGCAGCCCACGTTCAGGCAGACCCCGCCAAGGGTGGAATAGCGTTCGACCAATACCACTTTCAAACCCAGGTCAGCCGCGCGAAACGCTGCTGAATAGCCGCCAGGGCCGGCACCCAGCACGACGAGGTCGCAAGTCAGGTCAGCCTTACCTGAGAAGGCCTGAGCCGCCACCGGTGCCGGGATGGCCACCGGATCGGGATCGGGCCTGTCGGACACCGGCTCTCCTAACTCTCCCATCGCAGCGGGCGCTCGCTCCAACTTGGCGCTGCCTCCCCTGTTGGACATGAAGGCCTGATCGGGCTTCTGGGCCGGTGCGGCGGCCGCGGCTTCGATTTCGAGCAGCACCGAGCCTTCTGCAACCTTGTCGCCGATCTTTACTTTGATCGCAGTAATCACGCCCGCCTGTTCGGCTGGGATTTCCATCGAGGACTTGTCGGACTCGACAGTGACCAGGCTTTGCTCAGCCTGAATCGTGTCACCGACTGCGACCAGAATTTCAATCACCTCAACTTCTTTGAAGTCACCAATATCCGGAATTTTCAGTTCGATAGCCATCGCCGGCTCCTTACAGCAAGATGCGGCGGAAATCCGCCAGCACTGCGGCCAGATGCGCATTGAAACGCGCAGCCGATGCGCCATCGATCACGCGATGGTCGTACGACAAGGACAGCGGCAGGGTCAATTGAGGCACGAATTGCTTACCATCCCAGACCGGCTTGTGGGCAGAACGGCTAACGCCGAGAATCGCCACTTCAGGTGCATTGATGATGGGTGTGAACGATGTGCCCCCAATACCGCCCAGCGACGAAATCGAGAAGCACCCGCCCTGCATGTCAGACGGCGACATCTTGCCGTCACGCGCTTTCTTGGCCAGTTCCGCGGTTTCTTTAGCGATTTCCATGATGCCTTTTTTATCAGCATCGCGAATCACCGGCACCACCAGGCCATTGGGCGTATCGGCGGCAAAACCGATATGGAAATACTTCTTCAGAATCAGGTTATCGCCTTCCAGCGAAGCATTGAATTCCGGGAATTTCTTCAAAGCGGAAACCACCGCTTTGATCAGGAAGGCCAGCATAGTGATCTTGACGCCGCTCTTCTCGTTTTCCTTATTCAAGGTAACGCGAAAGGCTTCCAGATCGGTGATGTCGGCATCGTCATTATTGGTGACGTGCGGAATCATGACCCAGTTGCGATGCAGATTGGCGCCCGAAATTTTCTTGATGCGCGACAAGGCCTTGGCCTCGACTTCGCCAAACTTCGAAAAGTCGACCTTGGGCCAGGCCAGCACTTCCAGACCACCGACATTGGCGCCACCTGCAGTCGACGCCGCGCCACTACCCTGGGCCAAAGCCTGCTTGACGTGATTGCGCACGTCGTCCTGCGTAATACGTCCTTTGGAGCCGGTAGCGGCAACCTTGGCCAAGTCCACACCCAGTTCACGTGCAAATTTGCGCACGGAAGGTGATGCGTGTGGTTTGGGCCCATCTTGCGCTACGGCCGGAACCGAAGCTGTCGGCGCAGGCCGGCTCGCGGCAGCGGGCTTGGATTCAGCTTGAGGCTGTTCAGACGCCGGGCTCGCCGGAGCAGCAGCCTCGGCCTTGGGCGCCTCGGCGGGTGCGGCGCTTGCTGCGCCCGCCTTGAGCTTGATCAGATCGCTGCCCTTGGACACTTTGTCGCCGATCTTCACCAGCACCGCGGTAACTTCCCCGGCAACTGCCGTGGGAATTTCCATCGAAGACTTGTCGGACTCGACCGTGATCAGGCTTTGTTCAGCGCTGACCTTATCGCCAACCTTCACCAGCAGCTCGATGACTTCGACTTCCTTGAAGTCACCAATATCGGGCACGGTTACGACCTGTTCGGCACCAGTGCTTTCTGCGGCCTCAACCGGAGCTTGCTTGGCCGCAACCGGTGCTGCGGTAGCCGCAACGGGCGCAGCCTCGGCTTTGCTCTCGGCCTTGGGAGCAGCCTGCGGCGCGGGGGCTTCGCCAGCGTCGACCTCGACGTCTACCAAAGGGCTGCCCTCTTTGACCTTATCGCCGATTTTGACCTTGATGGCCTTGACGATTCCGGCTGCTTCCGCCGGAATCTCCATCGACGACTTGTCGGACTCGACCGTGATCAGGCTTTGTTCAGCCTGAATCTTATCCCCCACCGCCACCAGGATCTCGATAACCTCGACTTCGCTGAAGTCCCCGATATCAGGAACTTTCAGCTCGTTCACATTGCTCATTGTGTTGTCTCCCGGCATCAATCAGGCGTAATGAGGATTGGCTTTTTCGGGATTGATCCCGTACTTCTTAATCGCTTCGGCTACCTTCTTGACAGGAATCTTGCCCTCATCGGCCAAGGCCTTAAGCGCAGACAGTGTAACGAAGTGACGATCGACCTCGAAGTGTTCGCGCAGCTTGGTCCGGAAGTCGGACCGGCCGAAACCATCGGTGCCCAGTACACGGTAGTCGCGTCCCTTGGGTACGAACTGACGAATCTGGTCAGCAAACGCCTTCATGTAGTCGGTCGAAGCAATGATCGGACCCTCGGTCTTTGCCAGCATTTCCGTCACATACGGCACCAGCGGGGTTTTGTCCGTGGGATGCAGCAAATTGTGGCGATCAGCATCCAAACCGTTGCGACGCAGCTCGGTAAAGCTGGTCACGCTCCAGACGTCGGCGGCAATGCCCCAATCCGCTTCAAGCAATTCCTGGGCAGCGATCACTTCGCGCAAGATAGTGCCTGAACCCAGCAGTTGCACCTTCAGCGCAGCCTTGGATTCGCTCGGCTTGAGTGCGTACATACCGCGGATGATGCCGGTCTCGTCGCCTGTCTTCAAGCCAGGTTGAGCGTAGTTTTCGTTCATTACCGTCAGGTAATAGAACACGTTTTCCTGGTTTTCGATCATCCGCTTCATGCCGTCCTGGATGATCACGGCCAGTTCATGCGCGAATGTCGGGTCATACGAAACACAGTTGGGAATCGTGGCCGACAGCAGATGACTATGGCCATCTTCGTGCTGCAAGCCCTCGCCGTTAAGCGTCGTACGCCCGGCGGTGCCACCCAGCAAGAATCCGCGTGCCTGCATATCGCCTGCGGCCCACGCCAAGTCGCCGATGCGCTGGAAGCCGAACATCGAGTAATAGATGTAGAACGGCACCATGATGCGGTTATTGGTCGAGTAAGACGTCGACGCCGCAATCCAGGAACTGAAGGCGCCTGCTTCGTTGATGCCCTCTTCCAGGATCTGGCCGTCTTCGACTTCGCGGTAGTACATGACCTGCGCCTTGTCCACCGGCACATACTTCTGCCCTTCGTGGGCATAGATGCCGATCTGGCGGAACAAGCCTTCCATGCCGAAGGTGCGCGACTCATCGGGAACGATAGGCACGACGCGCGGGCCGATGGTCTTGTCGCGCAGCAGTTGCGTCAAGATGCGCACAAATGCTTGCGTGGTCGAGATTTCACGGCCTTCTGCCGTGGGGTCGAGCACCGACTGGAATACCGACAGCTCGGGTGCTTTGATGGTTTCATCGGCCTTCGTGCGACGCTTGGGCAGGTAGCCACCCAAGGCCTGGCGACGCTCATGCAGGTACTGCATTTCCGGAGAATCTTCAGCCGGTTTGTAAAACGGCAGCGCTTCCAGTTGATCGTCCGGCACCGGAATATTGAAACGGTCGCGGTAGGCGCGGATGATGTCCGCATCCAGCTTTTTCTGCTGGTGGGCCGGGTTGCGCGATTCACCAGCCGCGCCCATGCCGTAGCCCTTGATGGTCTTGGCCAGGATGACGGCAGGACGGCCTACGCTCTTGGAAGCCTTGTCAAAGGCGGCAAACACTTTGTGGGGGTCATGGCCGCCACGGTTCAGGCGCCAGACATCTTCGTCGCTCATGCGGCTGACCATTTCCAACAGCGCGGGATGCTTGCCGAAGAAATTCTCGCGCACGAAAGCGCCGTCATTGGCTTTATAGGTCTGGTATTCACCGTCGACGGTTTCTTCCATGATCTTGCGCAAGATACCTTCCTTGTCGCGCGCAAGCAGCGGATCCCAGTAACCGCCCCAAATCAGCTTGATGACGTTCCAACCGCTACCGCGGAATTCGCCTTCGAGTTCTTGGATGATCTTGCCATTACCGC
This sequence comes from Pigmentiphaga sp., assembly GCA_040391825.1. GTDB lineage: Bacteria > Pseudomonadota > Gammaproteobacteria > Burkholderiales > Burkholderiaceae_B > Pigmentiphaga. The sequence continues at coordinate 1,979 of JBEBXA010000001.1, read as the reverse complement.
GCACCGGGCCGTCCAGGCGCTGCAGGTTGCAGTTGATCACGAACACCAGGTTATCGAGGTTTTCGCGCGAAGCCATGCTGATCGCGCCCAGCGATTCCGGTTCGTCCATTTCGCCGTCGCCGCAGAACACCCATACCTTGCGATTGCTGGTGTCGGCAATGCCGCGCGCATGCAGATACTTCAGGAAACGAGCTTGGTAGATGGCCATCAAGGGACCCAAGCCCATCGACACCGTGGGGAATTGCCAGAACTCCGGCATCAGCTTCGGATGCGGATACGAAGACAGTCCCTTGCCATCGACTTCCTGGCGGAAGTGATTGAGCTGGTCTTCGTTCAAGCGGCCTTCAAGATAGGCGCGGCCATAGATGCCGGGCGAGGAATGCCCCTGGAAGTACACCAGATCGCCGCCATGGCCTTCGCTTTCAGCGTGCCAGAAGTGGTTCTGGCCGCAGCCTATCATGGTGGCCAACGAAGCGAACGACGCAATATGACCACCCAGGTCGCCGCCGTCGGCCGGATGCAGGCTATTGGCCTTCACAACCATGGCCATGGCGTTCCAGCGCACATAGGAACGAATGCGCTCTTCCAGATCCAGGCGGCCCGGATGGCGAGGCTCCATGTGCGTCGGAATGGTATTGACGTACGCGGTGTTCGGGGAAAACGGGATATACGCACCAGAGCGGCGCGCCAGATCGATCAAGCGTTCGAGCAGATAATGCGCGCGCTCCGGCCCTTCGCGGTCAAGCACTGTTTCAAGCGCGTCAAGCCATTCCTGGGTTTCCTGCGTGTCTTCATCGTTGGCGGCATTCACGCCAGCCCCGACCTGAGGAAGAGCGGACATATCTGTCTCCTGAGTCTCTGTGAGCATTCCGGACGGCTTGTAGCCAGCCGGGTTATCCAACCCCTTACTTGTGTATGTACAGTTTCGATCCTGTACAAGGTCGGGGCAACTTCGGCGCGATTCTAGAAGGCGGACGGCCTTTAGCGCAATAGAAATTTCGTCTTACGATACGTTTTACCATAATATGAAATGCTTGCGCTCTAAAACATCATCAATTTTCTGATTTAGTCTCTCAATAGCCCTCCAATCTTCGCATGTCTGCGTAAACTTCTCCCATGTCGAATGTTCATCAATCCCACATCCCTGCTCCATTCAAGGAGCTTACCCGCTTGCGGCGCCGCAACTGGTACTGGTTGACCCCTGCCATCGCGCTGGGCCTATTCGTTTGCGTGATGGGCTCTATATTGTGGTGGCTGGACGCACGCGACGACGCGCAGCGCTATGGCACCCTAGTGCGCGACGTCGATTGGGCTCAGCAATCCATGCGCCTGCGCATGCTTGCCGCACGGGACCGCATCGGCGCCCTGGGGCGAGAAATGGTGCGCAACGACATGACCGAAAGCCGGTTCCGGGACGACGCTCGCGAATTACTGGTTGAACACCCCGAAATCATCCACGTTGCTTGGCTGGATGCCGATCGCAAGGCGATTTGGCTGGCAACCCCTGATCGACGCGCAGGCCAGACCTTCCGCATGAGCGCGCCCGGCGCGGACAAGCTGAGCAACTTCACCACCTTCGATATCGCCCGCAACGAACACCGGCCCGTTTACTCCGCGCCTTACCAAGGTCAATACAACGAGGTTTACCTCGACCTTTACGTGCCGCTCTACCAGAATGAGCGCTTCCTGGGCACGCTGGCCACGGTGTATTCGGTCGACAGCATCATGCAGCAGTTGATTCCCCAGGAAACCGGCCGCAAGTACAAAGTTTCCATCCTCGATGGAAACTCGTTCACCCTGGTGGCGTCGTCCGCCCGGCCCGACAAGGGATCCATCCACGCCTACGAAGTCCCGCTCGATCCCCCCGGTAACGGCATGGTGCTGCAGGCCCGGGCCTATCGCACGCAAACCGACACTTCCCAAACTATGCTGGTATGGGTAGTCGTATCGCTGTCGGCAGTCATTATCTGGAGCCTGGT